>NZ_CP050177.1:3355000-3955000 GCF_011694815.1 Streptomyces liangshanensis | reverse complement strand
GAGGACTTCGACATCGAGAAGCTCCGCTATCACAAGATCATTCTGATGGCGGACGCCGACGTCGACGGACAGCACATCAACACGCTGCTGCTGACCTTCCTGTTCCGCTTCATGCGGCCGCTGGTCGAGGCCGGGCACGTGTACCTCTCCCGCCCGCCCCTCTACAAGATCAAGTGGGGCAAGGACGACTTCGAGTACGCGTACTCCGACCGTGAGCGCGACGCCCTGGTGGAACTGGGCAAGCAGAACGGCAAGCGGGCCCGCGAGGACTCGATCCAGCGCTTCAAGGGGCTGGGCGAGATGAACGCCGAAGAGCTGCGCATCACGACCATGGACCAGGACCACCGCGTCCTCGGCCAGGTCACCCTGGACGACGCGGCCCAGGCCGACGACCTGTTCTCGGTCCTGATGGGCGAGGACGTCGAGGCCCGGCGCTCCTTCATCCAGCGCAACGCCAAGGACGTCCGCTTCCTCGACATCTGAGTCGGTCTCAGCTGACGGATTCGAAAAGGCCGAAAGGAACACTGACCAGCAATGGCCGACGAGAACACCCCCCAGAACGCCGACACCCCCGAGAACGGGGACGGAGCGGGCGCCCCCGACGCCCCCCTCATCGTCGAGTCCGTCACCCCGGTGGAGGGCCTGGCGATGCGCGTCGAGCCGGTCGGGCTCGAGACGGAGATGCAGCGCTCGTACCTCGACTACGCGATGTCCGTCATCGTGTCGCGCGCGCTGCCGGACGTACGGGACGGTCTGAAGCCCGTGCACCGCCGGGTGCTGTACGCGATGTACGACGGCGGCTACCGGCCCGAGAAGGGCTTCTACAAGTGCGCCCGCGTCGTCGGTGACGTCATGGGTACGTACCACCCGCACGGCGACTCCTCGATCTACGACGCGCTGGTCCGCCTCGCGCAGCCGTGGTCGATGCGGATGCCGCTGGTGGACTCGAACGGCAACTTCGGTTCTCCCGGCAACGACCCGGCGGCCGCGATGCGGTACACCGAGTGCAAGCTGATGCCGCTGTCCATGGAGATGCTCCGCGACATCGACGAGGAGACCGTCGACTTCAAGGACAACTACGACGGCCGCAACCAGGAGCCGACGGTCCTGCCGGCGCGGTTCCCGAACCTGCTGATCAACGGCTCCGCCGGGATCGCGGTCGGCATGGCCACCAACATCCCGCCGCACAACCTGCGGGAGGTCGCGGCCGGCGCGCAGTGGGCGCTGGAGCACCCGGACGCCTCGCACGAAGAGCTGCTCGACGCGCTGATCGAGCGCATCAAGGGCCCCGACTTCCCGTCGGGCGCGCTGGTGGTGGGCCGCAAGGGCATCGAGGAGGCGTACCGCACGGGTCGTGGCTCGATCACGATGCGCGCGGTGGTGGCGGTCGAGGAGATCCAGAACCGCCAGTGCCTGGTCGTCACGGAGCTTCCGTACCAGACCAACCCGGACAACCTCGCGCAGAAGATCGCGGACCTGGTCAAGGACGGCAAGGTCGGCGGGATCGCCGATGTCCGTGACGAGACGTCCTCGCGTACGGGCCAACGCCTGGTGATCGTCCTCAAGCGGGACGCGGTCGCCAAGGTCGTACTGAACAACCTGTACAAGCACACCGAGTTGCAGAACAACTTCGGCGCGAACATGCTGGCCCTGGTCGACGGGGTGCCGCGCACGCTGTCCCTGGACGCGTTCATCCGCCACTGGGTGACGCACCAGATCGAGGTCATCGTCCGGCGCACGAAGTACCGGCTGCGCAAGGCCGAGGAGCGGGCGCACATCCTGCGCGGCCTGCTCAAGGCGCTGGACGCGATCGACGACGTGATCGCCCTGATCCGGCGCAGTGACACGGTCGAGATCGCGCGTACGGGCCTGATGGGCCTGCTGGAGATCGACGAGATCCAGGCGAACGCGATCCTGGAGATGCAGCTGCGCCGCCTGGCGGCCCTGGAGCGGCAGAAGATCGTCGCGGAGCACGACGAACTCCAGCTGAAGATCAACGAGTACAACGCGATCCTGGCGTCGCCGCAGAAGCAGCGCCAGATCGTCAGTGAGGAACTGGCCGTCATCGTCGAGAAGTTCGGCGACGACCGGCGCTCCAAGCTGGTGCCCTTCGACGGTGACATGTCCATCGAGGACCTCATCGCCGAGGAGGACATCGTCGTCACGATCTCCCGCGGCGGCTATGTGAAGCGCACGAAGACGGACGACTACCGCTCGCAGCGGCGCGGCGGGAAGGGCGTGCGGGGGACGAAGCTCAAGGAAGACGACATCGTCGACCACTTCTTCGTCTCGACGACGCACCACTGGCTGCTGTTCTTCACCAACAAGGGCCGGGTGTACCGGGCCAAGGCGTACGAACTGCCGGACGCCGGGCGGGACGCGCGCGGCCAGCACGTGGCGAACCTGCTGGCGTTCCAGCCGGACGAGCAGATCGCGGAGATCCTGGCGATCCGCGACTACGACGCGGTGCCGTACCTGGTCCTGGCGACCAAGGGCGGCCTGGTGAAGAAGACGCCGCTCAAGGACTACGACTCCCCGCGGTCGGGCGGTGTCATCGCGATCAACCTCCGGGAGACGGAGTCGGGCGCGGACGACGAACTGATCGGCGCGGAGCTGGTGTCGGCGGAGGACGATCTGCTGCTCATCAGTAGGAAGGCGCAGTCGATCCGGTTCACGGCGACCGACGAGGCGTTGCGGCCGATGGGGCGCGCCACATCGGGAGTTAAGGGGATGAGCTTCCGCGAAGGCGACGAACTGCTGTCGATGAATGTCGTCAGGCCGGGTACGTTCGTCTTCACCGCCACAGATGGTGGGTACGCGAAGCGAACCGCGGTGGGTGAATATCGCGTCCAAGGACGTGGTGGTCTCGGCATCAAGGCTGCCAAGATTGTCGAGGACCGAGGTTCCCTGGTGGGCGCGTTGGTGGTCGAGGAGACGGATGAGATCCTTGCCATCACCCTGGGCGGCGGTGTGATTCGCACGCGAGTCAACGAAGTCAGGGAGACCGGCCGTGACACCATGGGCGTTCAACTGATCAACCTGGGCAAGCGGGACGCCGTCGTCGGCGTCGCCCGCAACGCCGAGGCGGGCCGTGAGGCCGAGGAGGTCGACGGGGTGGGTGACCCGGAGGCCGCCGAGGCGGGCACGGCAGAGGCCGGTACGGGCGAGGTGCCGCGTACGGCCGAGGTCGCCGAGGGCACTCAGCCTTCGGCAGGGGAGCACGAGGAGTAAAGCGTGAGTGGAGCCACGGGCGCCGGATCGGCCGCTTCCGGAGGGAACGGTGCTCGTGGCCCTGCCACGGACTCCCAGGGGGTTGCGGTGACGGACACCCGGGGGCAGCAGCCCCCGTTCGATACGTACGGCGCTGAGCAGTCGAAGTCGGCCGCGCAGCCTTATCACCCGCCGCAGGCGTATCCCTCGCCTGCGGGTGGGACGCAGGGCGGGCAGCAGGGCCTCGCGGGCGCCTCCCAGGGCGTCGCGGGGGCTTCCGCCGGGGCGCCGGCCTCGGCGGTGCGTCTGCCGAGGACAGGGGCCCGTACGACCCCTCGTACACGCAAGGCGCGACTGCGGGTGGCCAAGGCCGATCCGTGGTCGGTGATGAAGGTCAGCTTCCTGCTCTCCATCGCGCTGGGCGTGTGCACGGTCGTCGCGGCGGCGGTGCTGTGGATGGTCATGGACGCCATGGGCGTCTTCACGACGGTGGGCGGCACGATCAGTGAGGCCACGGGCTCCAACGAGTCCAACGGCTTCGATCTCCAGTCGTTCCTGTCGCTGCCGCGGGTGCTCGTCTTCACGTCGGTCATCGCGGTGATCGACGTGGTGCTGGCCACCGCGCTGTCGACGCTGGGCGCCTTCATCTACAACCTGTCGGCGGGCTTCGTGGGCGGTGTCGAGCTCACGCTCGCCGAGGACGAGTGAGCAGCGGCTATCGATTTTGGGGCTGGCCCCGGAGTGCGCTAATCTTCAGGGGCAGCGCGGGGCTATAGCTCAGTTGGTTAGAGCGCATCCCTGATAAGGATGAGGCCACAGGTTCAAATCCTGTTAGCCCCACCCGCGTGAAGACCCCCAGGCATTCGTGCCTGGGGGTCTTCTGCATTCCCCGGTGACTTCCTTGCGGGCAAAGGGACTTGGGGTGGTTCAGGGCTCCGGGTGGACGGCTGCTTCGACGATGTACGGGTTGAACAGTTCCCGGATGCAGAGGAGGGGGCGGTCCTTGGTGTCCAGGGTGTACGTCTTGACCGCGCAGGTGGCGCCGTCCGGCCAGGTGGCGCGGCCGACGTGGACGATGCGGCGGCGGAGGGTGACGCCGGCCTCGGCGAGGGCGAAGCCGACCGGGTGCGCGGGGTCGGCGACCGCCTGGTCGACCCGGGGGTCCACTCCGGAGAGCGCCGCGACCGTGTTGTCCGAGACCGCGCGTCCGGTGACGGTCAGCAGGCGGGCCCGGCGGAGCAGGCAGTGGTCGGTGCTGCCGGGGCGCAGGGCTTCGCGGATGTCGGGCGGGAGGGCCTGCGGGCTGACGGTGCGTACGTCACGGGCCCGGGCCCGCAGGGGGCCGCGTACGAGGGCCTGGAGGAGCGGGGTGGTCAGGCCGTCGCTGTTCAGGAGTATGCGGGTCGCGGCGGAGGAGAAGGCCATCGCGGCCGGATCCAGGCCGCGCAGGGCGGGGTCCGGGCCAGGCTGAAGAGTATGGGGGGACACGACATCCTCGGTCTGGTCGACAGCCGTACATCGGCAGCCCAAAGAAGGCAGCAGCAACGATCCTGCAAGCCCCCTGTTGTGGCGCCTGTGACAGGTTAGACGTTTTGGGGCGGTAGGGATGGATCTGTCGCGGGCTGCCGCGGGCGCCCGCCGAGGTGCGGCCGGTGCGGTCGTTCGCCGTTCGGGGCCTGTTCCCGCGGTGGAGCGGGGCGGCGGGGGTCGCGGGGGCGGTCGGCGTTCCCGCTCGCGCTCACTCGAAAGTGCCCGGTGGGAGAAGGGTGTTCGAGGTCGTTGGGCGGGGGTGCGCGGGGTGAGGTGGGTGGGTTTGCCGGGGTGTGCGGCGGTGGGGTACTACTGTGCGTGATGATGATGTCGCTTTGTGTCGCGACGTGTTCCGGCCGTACGAGTCGAATCGAGGACCAAGTGAGCAACGCCCCGGCCCCCGTGCGCGAAGCGGGCGCTTCGACGGTTGTCGACTACCGGCTCGGGTCCTCGGGTGCCGAGCAGGAACGTCTCCTCGCGCAGTGCGAGCTGCTGCGGCCGGCCGCCGTCGCCCTGCTGGACACGATCCCCCTGCCCCCGGGCGCGAACGCGCTGGACCTGGGGTGCGGGCCGCTGGGCGTCCTCGACCTCCTCAGCGAACGGGTCGGCCCCGCCGGATCGGTCACCGGCCTCGACACCGATGACCGGATGATCGGCTGGGCCCGGGAGTCCGCCGCCGCACTCGCCCTCGGCAACGTCGAGGTCCGCCACGAGGCGCTGTCGCCGGACACGGCCGCCGGCGAAACGTACGACCTCGCCCACTGCCGGCTCCTGCTGATCAACACGACCCACCCCCGCCTGATCCTGGGCGCGATGGCCGCCGCCGTCCGGCCCGGCGGGTGGGTCGCGGTCCAGGAGTTCGACTGGGCGACCTGGCAGTGCGACCCGCCCCACCCCGCGTGGAGCCGCCTCAAGACCCTCCTCACCGGGATCTTCGGCGGCGACGTCCACATCGGCGCCCGGCTGCCCGGCCTGCTGGCCGAGGCGGGTCTCACCGACGTACGGGCCGCCGCCCACGCGTACTACTGGCAGCCGGGCGACCGGTACCAGACGCTGCTCCTCTCCTTCGCCGGTCTCTTCCGCGAACGCCTCCTGGAGCACACCCCGCTCACCCCGCGGGAGCTGGACGCCCTCACGGGCGCGCTCGGCGACCACCTCGCCCGGCCCGGCACGACCGTCCGCGAAAGCCTGCTGGTGCAGGCGTGGGGCCGTAAACCCTGACGGCGCGGCCGGGGGGAGGAACGGCGCCGCCGGGGCACTTTTGGGTGGGGTTGTTCGTCGTTCGGTAGGGGGGAGTTGGCGTGCGGGGAGGTCACCGATCGGTATCGGTCGGTGTGTATAGTCGGGCGCCAGAAGTCCCCTACGTCAAGGAAAGACGAGGTCGCGCGGTGAAGAAGCTTCTCTTGGTCGCACTGGCTGCCATCGGCGGGCTCCTCGTGTACCGCCAGATCCAGGCGGACCGCGCCGAGCAGGATCTGTGGACGGAGGCGACCGACTCCGTGCCCGCAGGTTCGGGTGTGTGAGACGCAGCAGTCCTGAACGCAGCAGTTCTGAACTGAGCAGTCCTGAACGCAGGCAGCAGTCCTGAATGCGAGCCCCGGTCGCCGAGCGGCCGGGGCTTCGTGCTGCCCGGCCGCTCCGCCGCCCGGTTGCCATGGCAAAGCGCGGCCCGGCCGGTGATTCGGGCGGTGGGCGGACAGCGGTGAGGGGCGCGGGGCAGGATGGTCCGGCGAGTGAGTGAGCCGGGTGCGTGGGTGGTGCGGGGTGCGGTACGGGTGGCGGGGGGAGCGCGCGTGAAGTGGTGGGGTGGCGCGGGCGGCCGCGGAGCTTCGGCGGGCGCGCTGGCGGGCGTGCTGGTGGTGGCCTTGGCCGGGCAGGCTCGGGCGGGGGTGTCCGCGGGCGCCGCGGTGGGGTCCGTACGGGAGACCTCCCTGGTCGGAGGGCCCGCGCCGTACACCTTCCAGCCCGGCGCCCGGGCGGTCACCGGCGCCGCCACGACCAGCGACGCGCGGCGGCTCGACGCCGGGGCCACCTACCGGGACTCCATACGGCCCGGTGACCGGCTCACGTACCGCGTGGACCTGGACGCGACGAGCGACGCGTACGTCTCCGCCGTCGCCGTCCCGCCCGCCACCTCGGAGGTGGCCTACGGCGACAGGATCAAGGTGTCGTTGCAGAACCGCCAGGGCAACGACTGCAGTTCCAACGACGCGCGGTTCGGGGCCTCGGCGCGATTCCCCCGCCCCCTCGCCGCCTACGCCTACCGGACGATCGAGAAGGGCGCGTACGCCTGCCAGGAGGCCGGCCCCTACTTCGTCGTCGTCGAGCGCGTCAGCGACGACGCCACCACGGCCACCCCGTGGGACCTGGAGATCCGGCACGTCCGGGAGCCGGCCGTCACGGCGCCCGGCGGTCCCACCACGGCGCCGTCCGTGTGGCCCAGCGCCTCCCCCGTACCCGCCGAGGAAGGGCCGAGGGCGCGGGCGGGCGGCGCGGGCTTCTACGACGCCGAGGGGCTCACGCGCGGCGAGTGGACGGCGAGGATCGAGCCGGGCGCCTCCCTCTTCTACCGGGTGCCGGTCGACTGGGGCCAGCAGCTCTTCGTCAGCGCCGACCTCGGCAGCTCCCCCGGCACGGGCTTCGTGAGCGGCGCGCTGGCGATGTCCCTCTACAACCCGGCGCGCGGGCTCGTCGGTGACTCCGGCTCGGTGTCGTACGACGGGAGACAGAAGACAACCGCGCTCGACCCGCTGCCGCCGGTCGCGTACGAGAACCGCTTCGGCTCGCGCTCCGGTGCCAAGGAGATGCGCTTCGCGGGCTGGTACTACCTGCGGGTCAGCCTGAATCCGGAGGTCGGCAGGACGTTCGGCGCGAAGCCGTACGGACTGACGCTGCGGGTGAACGTGGAGGGCGCGGCGAAGAGCGGGCCGCGGTACGCCGGTCCCGCGGGCGACTTCGCCGTGGACGAGGGGAAGCGGGACGAGGCGGCCGGCGGGCCGGGCGGCGCGGCGGACAGCGGCACGATGGCGCTGGTGGCCGCGGCCGGGATCGGGACGGGCACGCTGCTGGTGCTCTGGCTGGGGGCGTGGACGCTGCTCGCGCGGCGGCGTGCGGCGCGGATGCCGGCCGGGCGGTAGCCGGCTGTGGCGGGGCGGGCTGTTGCGGGCGGCTCAGCCGTGGGTCAGGGCCCAGATGCCCACGGCGAAGCAGGCCAGCGCGAGCAGCAGGACCGGGATCGTCACCTTCGGGGGCGGTCCCGGACGGGTGTGTCCCGGAGGGGTGTGAGGCGGCGGGACCTCCGGTGTGCGGGTGGTGTACGGGGCTGTGGGGGCCGGTTCGTACGGCTGTACGGCGACGGTCGGGGCGTGGGAGGGGGCGGGCGCCGGGCCGTAGGGCTGGAGGGGAGGGGGAGGGAGGGGTTGCCCCTCGGGCCGGGGCTGGGGCTGGGGCTGGGGCTGATGGGGTGGCGGGAGGGGCGTGGGTGACTGCTGCGGCTCGGCCCGTACCGGCGGAGGCGGGAGGTGGAAGCTGCCGGTGTCCGACATCGAGCCGTGGCCGGGGTCGTGACCCGAGCCGTGGCCGGAGTCGTGCCCCGGGCCGTAGTCTGCCCGCCGCCCGCCGCCCCCTGTGGTCGGCGCGGGCTCCGGGGGCGGGGCCGGGAGCGGGCCCGAGGGGCCGAAGCCGACCGGGAGCGGCCCGATCTGGTCGAAGATCTCGACGGGCTCGTCGTCGGTGTCGGGCTCGGGCAGCAGTTCCAGCGCCGCCGCCAGCGCCTTGCGCGCGCCCGTGGCCGTACGGAACCGGGCCCGCGGATCGGGCTGGAGCAGCCCCGCCAGCACCTGCCACAACGGCTCGGGAATGCCCTGCGGCGCCCCGGGGGTGCCGTGGGCGGCGAAGTACTCGATCAGCGCCCTGGCGTCCGGCTTCCGCCCCTGCAACAGGTAGAGCGCGACCAGGCCGGCCGCGAACAGGTCGGCGGGGAAGTCGGGTTCGGCGCCCATCATCTGCTCGGGGGCGAAGTAGCCGGGGGTGCCGAGCACGTAGTCCGTCTCGGTCAGGCGCGGCTCGCCCTTGCGCATGGCGATGCCGAAGTCGGAGAGGCGCAGGTGGGGCCGGGCCTTGCCGGTCGCCTCCATCAGGATGTTCGCCGGCTTGATGTCGCGGTGGACGACGCCTTCCGCGTGCACCGCGGCGAGACCGGACAGCAGCTGGTCGAGGAGGGTGCAGACGAAGGGGGGAGGGAGGGGGCCGTAGTCCCCTATGACGTGTGCCAGCGAACCACCGCTGACCAGGGCCATGGTGAACAGCACCTTGTCGTCGTCCGCGGACCAGCTGGCCGGGGCGAGGACGTGCGGGTGGTCGATCCTGAGGGCCTGTTCCCTGACGAACCGCAGCAGCGCGTGCGCGTCGCTCTGCTGGAGGACCTTCGCCGCCACGTAGCGGCGGCGCCGGTGGTCCCAGGCGCGCCAGACGGCTCCGGCGCCCCCGCGCCCGATCGGGTCGACCAGTTCGTACCGCCCCGCGAAGACCTCACCCATGGCGCCGCGTCCGCTCCCCGTCTGCCGGTCTGCTGATCCGCCGTCCGCCCGGCCGCCTCGCCCCCCCTGGCGCGGCCGGGCCCGTCGTCAGTTCTGGTGCGCCTCGTAGTGGGCGACCGCCTCGGAGGTGCGCCCGGCGCCGTACACCCGGAGGAACTCTGCCAGTTCGGGCTGGGTCGGGGCGAGGGCGGCGGCCGCGTCGATGATGTCGCCGGCCGCGGCGACGGACCGCAGCAGCGACTGGATCTCGCGGACGACCCGGCGGACCGTGGGGGCGCCCGAGGAGTTGGTCGTCTGGCCGGTGCCGGTGAGGACGGAGCCGCCCTGCGACTTCTTGATCTCGTCCATACGGTCCGTGGCCTCCCCGGCGCTGACGCTGCCGTCGCAGACCTGCGCCGCCAGGTCCTGGAGGGACTGGACGCGCTGGACGACGGCGGGGTTGCCGATCTTCGCGCGCTGGCCGCTCATCAGCTGGGAGAGCATCGGCGCCGACAGGCCGAGAACGGCGGCGAGCCTGGCCTGGTTCAGGCCGAGGTCGTCGATGAGCCGGCGGAAGAGCGCTCCCAGAGGCTCCCCGTACCAGCTTCGTTGGAGTTCTCTGGCTCTGGCCGTCGATTCCTGCTGTGCGGCATCCATGCGCGTCTCCCCATCGCTTCCCCAAACGCGGCAGCTTCGCTGCTGCGAACCTCGTGGGGCATCTTACGGAGCGTGGTCGGGCGCGGGGAGCCCCCATTATTTTGGAGGATCACGGGGTACACCCGGTACGCTGTTCCCCGGTGACGGCCGACGGCTTCTGTGCGGCTCGGTCGTGACCGACCCGTTCGCGGGGCCTTAGCTCAGTTGGTAGAGCGCTGTCTTTGCATGGCAGATGTCAGGGGTTCGACTCCCCTAGGCTCCACTTCCGAAATGCCCTCCTGAACTGCGGAAACGCAGTTCAGGAGGGCATTTCTGCGTGCCCGCGCCGTCCCACCCAGTGGATCTTCCTTTCCGGGGCGCGGGCTGGGTGTTAGCCTCCCCGGCGATCTGCACGGAGTGCCGTCCGGCGGGAGCGGCGGCGTGGCTCCGCGCTCGGAGGGGGACACCAGTGAGTCGTAAGGCGGCAGCTCAGCAGCTCCGTGATGCCACTCCGGACATCATCGAGGCGTACCGGGTGGCGTTGGGGCGCCTCGGCAGCCCCCTGGTGTCCCGCGAGGACATCTGGCGGCAGTGCCGTCACCAGGCACAGAACATCGTGGCCGAGTGCGCGCAGGCCCTGGAGACCGATACGTACGCGGAGTCGCCGGGCGTCGGGGAGTACACCCGGCTGCTCGGCGCGCACCGGGTGGTGCAGCAGGTTCCGGTGTCCGAGTCGGTGCGTGCGGTGGAGGTGCTCTGGCAGGCCATGCACCTGGTGGTCGAGGAGGCCGTCGGGCGGGTGGGGCCGGAGGAGCGCCTCGCGGCGGCGCAGATGGTGAGCACCGCGTTCCGGACGTCCACCGGCAGCCGTCTCTACCAGGGGATCCGGGGGAGCGAGGAGGCGCGGCTGCCGCTCGGGGCCGAGGTGCGGGAGGAGGTCTCCGCGGCGGCCTCCGCGGAGGCGCCGGCGGAAGAGCCGGTGCTCGACCTGCTGACGCTGCGCGAGCGGCAGATCCTGGAAGCGGTGCGCGACGGGCTGACGAACCGGCTGATAGCCCGCCGGCTCGACATCAGCGAGGCGACCGTGAAGCGGCATCTGCACAACGCCTACCGCAAGCTCGGGGCGAACTCCCGCGTGCAGGCGGTCAACAGGGCTTTTCTCTTGCCGAGCTGACGTGCCGTCGGGCCCTCTGATTGCCGGGGCCTGCCCGGTGTCGACATATCAGGGGCCGGGTCACAGGGCGGCGAGTGCGGCCAGTGCGGCCAGTACGAGCAGGTTCGCCGCGTACTGCGTGACCATGAAGGCCCGGTAGGCGAGCCGCCGTTGCCGCCGGTCGGCGTGCGTCCGCCGGGCGTCGCGCACCACCCGGGTGACGACCCACACCGCTCCGGCCGCCACCGGCACCGTACCCACGAGGTCGAGCGGGGCCCACAGCAGCGCCGCCACCGGACCGGCCACCCCGACCAGGACGGCGCCGGCCACCGCGAGCGCGCGCGCCGCCGCCATGCCGTGGACGACCGCGACGGTACGGCGGCCGCCGGCCGCGTCGCCGCCCGCGTCCCCCAGGTCCTTGACCACGGCGCCGACCACGGCCATCCAGGCGGACATGACGCAGCCGAAGACCAGGCCCGTCGTGGACAGGGCCGAACCGGCCGCCGCCGCACCCGCCGCGTACGAGGCCATCCCCATGGCGAAGACGACGGCCGCGCAGCGCCCGCTCGACTCCTTCGCCCGCACCGGGGCGGCCGAGTAGGCCCAGCCGAGCAGCAGGAACACCACGACCCACCCGAGCACGCCACCGCCGGCCGCCGCGCCGAGCGCCAGGGCGGCGCCGGCGAGCAGGACCGTGACGGCCGCGGCCCGGCGGACCGGCAGAGCCCCCCGGGCGATCGGGCGCATCGAGCCGTTGGCCCGGTCCTCGCGCACGTCCGTCACGCCGTTGAGCAGATACGCGCAGGACACGGCGCACCACCACGCCGTCATGCCGAGCAGGGTCCGCCACCCGGGCTGCGGCAGCCGTACGACCGACAACGCGCCCACCGCGAACCGCAGCACGAACATCGTCTGCACCAGCGGGCGTGCCTCCGCCCAGCAAAGGCGCGCCGTCTCCGTCACGGTGTGCCACCGAACGTCCGGTGCGCGAACCGGACCGAAAACCCTCGGAAAAGCACCGGAATTGCTCATGGCCGCAGCTTAGGAGCGCTGTCGGGCGCGCTTCTATACAACCATCGGTGTACGGGTGTACGCCTCCTCTGCACCCTCCTTGGGCCGTTGGTCGCAGATCCCTGTGGCGCCCCGGAAACGTACGGCACGATGGGCACAGCCGCGGTCCGGGAAATGAATTCCCGATAGCGCGGCGGGAGAACCAAGGAGGCTTTCGAACAATGAGCACACGGGTTTCCACATGAAGACCTATGAGAAGTCCGATGCCGCGAGAATCATGGCGGCCATCGGCTCCAGCGGGCATTACGACGGAATTCTCGCGCCGTACGACATCACCGTCTCGCGGGCGCACGTCGCGATGCTGCTGGACCAGGGGGTCGTCCCGCCGGACGCGGCCGCGCGGGTGCTGCGCGAGCTGGACGACCTGGAGCGGCGGCTCCTCGCCGGGGACGAACCGCTCGACCCCGAGGCCGAGGACGTCCACACGGCGATCGAGCAGTACCTGGAGACGCGGATCGGCGTGGACGCCGGGTGGCTGGGCACCGCGCGGGCCCGCAACGACCTGGCGGTGACGGCCCTGCGGCTGTGGATCCGCGACCAGGTCATCGCGCTCCGGTCGAGGATCCTCGCGCTGACGAAGGCGATGCTCACCCAGGCCGAGCGGCACGCGGCGACCGTCATGCCCGGCTTCTCGCACCTCCAGGTCGCCCAGCCGATGACCTTCGGTCACGTCTGTCTCGCGTACGCCGAGGCGTTCCTGCGCGATGCCGAGCGGATCTCCTTCGTCCTCGCCCTCCAGGACGAGTGCCCCATGGGGTCCGCAGCCCTGGCCGGCACCGGCTTCCCGGTCGACCGCTCCGCCGTCGCGCGGAACCTGGGCTTCCGGCAGCCGACGGCGAACTCCCTGGAGAGCGTCGGGGACCGGGCGTTCGCCCTGGACTTCCTGAGCGCGGGCGCCTCGGTGGCCCTCAACCTCTCCCGGTTCGGCGCGGAGATCGTCTTCTGGTCGTCGCAGCCCGTCGGGCTGATCACCCTCCCCGACGAACTGGTCAGCGCCTCCTCGGCCATGCCGCACAAGCGCAACCCCGACGCGGCGGAGCTCATCCGCGGCAAGACCGGCCGGGTCCTGGGCAATCTCCACGCCCTCCAGACCGTGGTCAAGGGGCTGCCCCTGAGCTACTTCAGGGATCTCCAGGAGGACAAGGAGCCGCTGTTCGACACCGCGCGGACCCTGGAACTCTCCCTGGACGCCGCCGTCATGATCGCGACCCTGATGGAGCCGAACCCGGACGCGATGCGCCGGGCCGCCGACATCGCCTTCGTGACCTCGGGCGACCTGGCGGACTGGCTGACCCGGGAACGCGGCATCCCCTTCCGTGAGGCCCACCACCTGGTGACGGCGCTCGTACGCCTGTCCCAGGAGCAGAACTGCTCCCTCGGCGCGTTGCCGCTCGAAGCGCGACGCGGCGTCGACGAACGCCTGGCATTCGAGGAATGGCCGGACATCACCGTCGAGACATCCGTGGAATCGCGGGCGAGCCAGGGCGGTACGGCGCCCCGGCGGGTCCTCGAATCGGCCGCCCGGCTCCGGTCGCGCCTCGTCGAATTCATCGAATTCGAGGCCGACTTCTCCGACCAGGAAACAATCAAGCGAGTAGGAATGATGACGTCATGACCAGCACTCTGATGGAGAAGTCGGCGCGGCTCCTTTCCGACGACGATCTGGACACGTACAAGAAGCAGTACTGGAAGGACGGCTACACCGTCCTGCGCGGTCTGTACACCCCGGCCGAGACCGAGTCGTACCGCAGGGAGGTCGAGCGGCTCTTCCACCTCGACGGTCTGGACGACGATCTCAATCTGCGCACCGAGTTCCGGCGCGGGCCCGACGGCCGGTACGCCTTCGACCGCCTCGACCCCGTCCTCGACATATCGCCGGGGATGACGGACGCCGCGAAGCACCCGGCGCTGCTCGGTGCCCTGCGGACCATCCTCGACGGCTCCCCCGAGGTCCTCAAGTGCAAGCTGATCCGCAAGGAGCCGGGCACCAACGGCTACATCCCGCACCAGGACTTCCTCTACTGGCGGTGGCTCGACGAGAGCCCGGACAAGCTGTGCACCGCGGTGATCAACCTGTACCCGAGCGACGCGCGCAACGGCGGGCTCGGCTTCTACCGGGGCACCCACCACGCGCTGCTGCCCGGCCCGGCGAGCGATCCCCAGGCGGACTGCGACCCGACCGCACTCGACGCCGCGAGCATCGACATGCCCGCGCTGGAGCCCGGTGACGTCCTGGTCTTCCACTCGCTCGCCGTGCACTTCAGCGGCCGCAACGCCGGCGAGGTCCCGCGGACCGTGCTCCTGCCCTCGTACTGCGCCACCGACGACTCCGGGCTGTACCGGAAGTACTACCAGCGTGAAGTCGTACGGCGCTGCAAGGAAATGGTCGGCTTCGAGCGCTACTTCGAGCGCAACGCCGCCATCTGACCCCCTCTTCCTCCTGCCTGACGCGTCCAAAGGTTGCCCGACATGCGTATTCTCCTGCTCCACCCCGTCTCCTCCTGGTCGCTGGACCGCGTCGCCGCGGTCTGCGCCCGCGAGGACTGGCAGCTGACGATCGTGACGATCGGGAGTTCGACGGTCGGGGACGGCACCCCCGGGCTGCACGAGTGGATCAGAGTGCCGGAGCTGACGAACTCCCCGCGGGACCTGCTCGCGCAGATCGGGGCCCGCCGCTACGACGCGGTGGTCGCCGGCAATGAGTTCGCGGTGATCGCGGCGGACGTACTGGCCCGGGAACTGGGGCTGTACCACAACGACGTCACCCGGATCCGGGCCTCGCGGGACAAGTCGCTGATGCGCGAGGCCTTCGCGTGCCACGACATCCCGCAGCCCCGGGTGATCACCCGGCTCGGCTCGGTCGAGGAGAGCCGGGCCTTCCCCTGGGAGACCGTGTCCTTCCCGGTGATCGTGAAGCCGATCGACATGGCCATGAGCCTCTTCGTCCGCAAGTGCCACACGCAGGCGGAGGTCGAGGCCACCCTGGCGAAGATGCTGGACTTCAAGAAGTCGCGGCTCACCAACCTCGCCTACACCGCGGGGGCACTGGTCGAGGAGTTCGCGGACGGGCCGGAGTTCAGCCTCGAATGTGTCGTACGGGACGAGAGGATCGTCGCCCACGCCCTGACCAGGAAGTTCCTGTCGGCGCCGCCGGCCTGCCACGAGGTGGGGCACGTCTCCGGCGACGAGATACCGGTACGGCACCGGCGGGACCTGCTGGACGCGGCCGAGCGCATCGCCTCGGCCTGGGGGATGGCGCAGGGCGTCATGCACGTCGAGTTCAAGATGGACGCGGAACGGATCAGCGTGATCGAGGCCGCCGCCCGGCCCGTCGGCGGCCACGTACCGGAGATCGTCGAGCTCCAGCACGGCCTGCACCTGGAGGAGGCGTTCCTCCACGCCCGCCTCGGCCTCGGCTGGAAGGCCCCCGAGCCCGCGCAGGGGCCCACCCGGCACGGCATCCGCTTCCACTTCGCCGAACGCACGGAGACGGCGAGCCCCGAGAGCGTCGAGGTCGTCCACGCCGTCCACGACGACGGCAACACCGTGCCGGGCGCGGAGCCCTTCTCCGTGAACCGGCGGCTGGGGCACTCCGTGCTCCGCGGTGAATCGGCGGACGATCTCGCCACCTACATCGGGGCGCTCTGACCGGCGAGAAGCGGCGAGAAGCGGCGGGACGCGGCTGAAGCGGCCGAAGCGGCGTGAAGCGGAGAGAAGAGGTACGGAACATGGACACCCCCCAGCAGATCATCGTCGTGGGCGGCGGCCCGGGGCTCTGCGACCGGCTGCGTCAGGCCGGTGCGGAGATCACCCTGATCGACACCCCGGCGCGGTACGAGCCGGCGCTCGTACCGGTCGCCCGGCGCACGGTGCTGACCGAGTACGACGACCCGTCGCTGCCACCGCTCCTGCGGGCGCTCCACCGGGAGAGCCCGTTCGCCGCGGTGGTCTCCCTGACGGAACAGGGACTGCTGCCCGCGGCGCGCATCGCCGCGGATCTCGCGATCCCCGGCCTGCCGCCGGACGTGGTCGAGCGCACGCGGGACAAGTTCGCGATGCGTGCCTGGCTGCGGGACAAGGGATTCTCCGCGGTCGGCGGCGCGGTCGTGCGCGACGCCGCCGGCATCCGGGCCTTCGCCGCGGAACACGGCTACCCGGTGATCGTGAAGCCGCGGCACGGGCAGGGCAGCGAGAACGTCGCCTGCTTCCGGCGGGCCGACGACGTGGTGATGCCCCCGGCGGGCGCCGACGAGTACATCGCCGAGCCCTTCCTGCCGGGACCGGAGTTCTCCGTCGAGGCGTTCAGCCACGCGGGCGAGCACCTGATCGTCGCGATCACCGGCAAGTTCACCCAGGACGACGACCCGGACCATCCCTTCGTCGAGGTGGGGCACGTCGTCCCGGCCCCGATCGGGCCGGAGGTCGCGTCGGCCGTCAGGGCGTACGTCGCCGCCTTCCTCGACGTCATGGGCATCACCGAGGGCGTCACCCACACGGAGGTGCGGGTGACCCCCTCGGGTCCCGAGGTCATCGAGACCCACACCCGGGTCGGCGGCGACCAGATCGCCACGCTGGTACGGCAGGCCACCGGCCACGACCTGCTCGACCTCGCGGCCCGGTGGGCCGTCGGTCGCGAGGCACCCCAGGAACCGGCGCCCGGGGCCGCCGGCGCCGCCGCCATCCGCTTCTTCACACCCCCGCCCGGCCGGGTCACCGACATCACCGGGGTGCAGCGATGGCAAGGACTCCCCGGGGTCCTGAAGCTCCACCTCCCCCTGCGGGCCGGGGACACCGTCGGGGCCGTCCGGAACTCCCGTACCCGCGTCGGATACGTACTGGCCACGGCCCCCACCGCCCAGGAGGCGATCGGGATCTGCGAGACCGTCACGTCCGGGATCCGGATCCATGTCAGCCCCTGACACCCCGTCCCCCGAGCCCCCGTCCCCCGAGCCCCCGTCCCCTCCCCAGAGATCGGCGCACCCCATGCAGGTCGGTACGAACACGAACGGCGGCCTGATCCGGGGCCGCTTCAGAGAGGAACTGGACGAGGTGATGGAGCAGATCAACGCCTCCATCGGCTTCGACCGGCGCATGGCCACGCAGGACATCGACGGCTCGGTCGCCCACGTCACGATGCTGCGCGAGCAGGGCATCATCTCCGGGGCGGACGCCACCGCCATCACCGGGGGACTCGACGTGATCCGCGGCGAGATCGTGTCCGGGACCTTCGCCTACTCGGTGAAGCTGGAGGACATCCACATGAACGTCGAGGCCCGCCTCGGCGAGCTCATCGGCGAGGCGGCGGGCCGGCTGCACACCGCCCGCAGCCGCAACGACCAGGTCGCCACCGGCTTCCGGCTCTGGGTCCGCGACGCCCACGACCGTACGCTGCGCCTCCTCGCCCGGCTCGTCGGCGTCCTGGTCGAGCAGGCCGCGGCGCACACGGCGACCGTCATGCCCGGCTTCACGCACCTCCAGAGCGCGCAGCCCGTCTCGTTCGGCCACCACCTGATGGCGTACGTCGAGATGTTCGGCCGCGACCACAGCCGCTTCCGGGACGCCCGCGCGCGGATGAACGAGTCCCCGCTCGGCGCGGCGGCGCTGGCCGGCACCTCGTTCCCCATCGACCGGGCCCGCACCGCCGAACTGCTGGGCTTCGAGCGCCCGATGCGCAACTCCATGGACGCGGTGTCGGACCGGGACTTCGCCCTGGAATACCTCTCCTCGGCCTCCCTGTGCATGACGCACCTGTCGCGCCTGGCCGAGGAGATCGTGCTCTGGATGTCGCCGCAGTTCGGCTTCGTCGAGCTGTCCGACGCCTGGACGACCGGGTCGTCGATCATGCCGCAGAAGCGCAATCCCGACGCCGCCGAGCTGGTCCGGGGCAAGACCGGCCGGGTGCACGGCGCTCTCCTGGGCCTTCTGACGGTGATGAAGGCGCTGCCGCTGACGTTCTCCAAGGACATGCAGGAGGACAAGGAGACGACGTTCGACGCGGCGGACACCCTGGAGCTGTGCCTCAAGGCGACGATCGGCATGATCGGTGACATGGAGGCGCGCGGCGCCGCGATGGCGGCGGCGGCCGGCTCCGCCCACGCGACGGCCACCGACCTCGCGGACTGGCTGACCCGGGAACTCGGCATGCCGTTCCGCGAGGCCCACCACCTCACCGGCCGCCTCGTGCGGCTGGCGGACGAACACCGCACCACCCTGGCGCGGCTGACGCTGGACCAGCTGCGCGGCGTCGATCCCCGTATCACCGCCGACGTGTTCACCGTGCTCGGAGTCGAGGACTCGGTCCGGTCCCGCCGCAGCTTCGGCGGCACCTCCCCGGAGCGCGTCGCCCACGAGGTCGAGCAGTGGCGGACCCGCGTGGAAGCCCTGCAGGCGACATGACCACCTACCGCGAGCTCTTCGCCGTCCGGGAGTTCCGAGCCCTGTTCGTGGTCCGCCTGTTCACGATGACGGCGGTCGTCCTCTCCGGGCTGGCCCTCGGCACGGTCATGTACGGCGAGACAGGATCGCCCCTCCTCACCTCCGTCGCGCTGTTCGGCGGACCGCTCGTCCAGCTCGTCACCGCGCGCTACCTGTCGGCGACCTCGGACCTGCTGCGCCCCCGCACCGCGATGATCTTCATGGCGTGCGTCGCGACCCTCACCGCGTCCCTCCAGGCGCTCCCCGGCCTCACCTGGTGGATGCGCTTCGTGATCCTCGCCGGCGGCTACGTCGCCCTGGCCGCCACCGCCGGCACCGTCATCGCCCTGCTGTCGGACATCGTGCCGAAGGACGCGTACGTCCTGGCCCGCTCGACCATGAACATCACCGTCGGCGGCATGCAGATCATCGGCAACGCCGTCGGCGCCCTGCTGCTCGCCGTGATGTCGACGTCCTGGCTGTTCGCGATCGCCGCGTGCGTCAGCGTCACCGCTGGGGTCCTGGCGCGGACCGGCCTGTCGGACCGTCCGCCGCGGGCCCGGGGCAACGTCGTCGAACGCAGCCGCCGCGTCAACCACGAACTCCTCACCTCTCGCGACGTACGGCCGCTCCTCCTGATGATGTGGGTGCCCAACGGCCTGGTCGTGGGGTGCGAGGCGCTGTTCATCCCGTACGCAGGGGGCGAGGCCGGGTTCCTGCTGGCGGCCGGCGCGGTCGGCATGCTCCTGGGGGACATCGTCGTCGGCCGGTTCGTCCCCGAGGCCCTGCGCGACCGGCTGGTCCTGCCCCTGCGCGCCCTGCTCGCGCTGCCGTTCCTCGCCTTCCCCCTGTCGCCGCCGGTAGTGGTCGCGGCGGCCCTGGCCGGGCTCTCCGCCTTCGGCTTCTCGGCCTCGCTGCCCCTCCAGGAGCGGCTGGTCCTGCTGACCCGCGAGGACGTACGCGGCCAGGCGTTCGGCCTGGCCGGCACGGGCCTGATGGTGGGCCAGGCACTGGGCGCCGTGCTGGCGGGCGGCCTCGCCCAGCTGTACGGGACGCACGAGGTCGCCTGGGCGATGGCCACCATGGCGGCGCTGTCCCTGCTGGTGACGGCGGCGCTGCGCGCGGTGGGACGGGTCCCGGCACACCCGCCCATGCCCGGCCCGCCCACGCCCGACCCGCTCACGGCCGCCGGATAACCCCCGGCCGAATTGCCGGCTCCCGGATCAGGGCCGCCCGACTTGCCGGGTGCGGTGAAGGGTGCTGCGGGGCGTTGTGGCAGGTCGGAGCGGGTCTTCCGGGCGTACGGGGAGGGGTACGGAGTCCCGGGCCGCCCGGGCCGGTTGGACCGTACGAGTGGTGTTCATCCGAAGAACTGCGCAGCTGCGGCGTCGCTCCCTGGATTCCCGAGATGCGTACACATCATGAGGAAGGTATGTAGATCGACCAACCCGACATCGCACCATCAGAGAACAGAAAGAAGGGGTCATGGCCGCCATCAAGGTCAAGACGTTGTGGGCCGTCTTCATCACCGCGTTCTTCGCGGTGCTCGCCTCCCTGGGACTCACGTCCCCCGCGACGGCCGCCGGCAGCGCCGTGTCGGCGCAGCCGGCCGAGAAGCCCGCGCCCGCGCCGGCTCCCGCCGCCGTCCCACCGCACCGGCTCACCGAACCCGCACCCACGAGGGCGGTGCCGTCGCTCGCACCGCCGCGGGGACGGGCCCTGCCGCCCACGATCAAGCAGCGGATCACCGCCGAGGCGCACGGTTCGTCCCCGTCGGTCCGTCACCTGCCCGCCGACCTGCCGGACGGCCCGCAGGCGGAGTCGGACGCCCACGCCGCCGACGCGGCGCTCGTCGCAGCGTGAGGCGCCGGAAGCCTTTCGGCCGTCCGGCGCCCACTCCCGCTACGGTCGGAGCACGTGATCAGGTCGGACCATGTGATCAGGTCGGAGCACGTGATCAGGTCGGACCACGTGATCAGGGCCGGTCGTCCCGGTCGTCACGCTTGTCCCGGTCAGCGGCCTCCGCCTCGGCCTGCTTCGCCTGGACCTCGGGATCCAGCGGATCCACCGGGTGGCTGCCGTCCACGGACGTCAGCGGCGCGCGGTCGGACATCTCCGTAGCGGCCGGCGGTTCCACCAGCCAGTCCGGGTTGGCCTGCTTGTCCCACCACTTCCAGGCGGCGAAGGCCCCACCGGCCACCGCGCCCAGGACCAACAGGCCCTTGGCGGCACGTCCGGCCCTGGCCCGCCGCTGGTGCTTCTTCACCAGCTTCCGTACTTCCTTGGCGGTGATCTGTCCGCGCAGAGCGGCCAGCGCCGCCGCCGAACGCGCCGCGGCCTCCTGGGCCACGGGCTGTGCGGTGGCCACCGCCTGCTCGACCCGCGGCACCGTGTAGTCCGCCGCCTGACGGGCGGCCTTCCTGGTGGCCGCCGCGGCCTGGTGAGCGGCGTCGTCGAACTTCGGAGGCACATGGGGCGCCACATAGGCGCCGTACTGAATACGAGCTTGCTGAGCGGCCTTCGACACGGTCGGGGCCAGTCGTACACGCGCCTCGTGCGCGTACAGAGCGGCCTGCTCCTTGGCCGTACCGGCGTAAGGCGCCACCGCTTCCGCGGCGTGCTGCACGCTCTCCTTCGCCGAACCGGTAGCGGCGCGCACGCTGTCCATGCGGGTCACAGGATCATCCTCCTCGGTGGCGTTCCGTATATCGCCTGTCCACCCTTTTCGAGATCATGCCCGCTGGGCTCGGTCTCGGCATGTGATGCGGGCATCCGGGTCATGGCAGGCGACTTGGGTGATGCTCGGGCATTGCGGTCCTTTGGGACCCCGTGCACGACAATGCCACGCTTCGCTTCGGCACGCCCCTGTCCCGGCGGGACCGGACGAGCCTTTTTTCGGCGTGTGTACTGCGCGTGTACCTCTCCGCGCCTGTCCGCCGAACCCCCTCCGTACACCTGGGTCCGCAGCCGAGTCCGCAGTCGAGTCCGTAGCCGAACCCGTGGTCGGGTACGCGCCGCGCCTTCCGTGCGAGGATCGCGGGAGTCAGTGAAGACACACGGAAGGCAGATCGTGGCCGAGCAGCTTTACGCCACCTTGAGGACCAGCCAGGGGGACATCGAGATCCGGCTCCTGCCGCATCACGCGCCCAAGACGGTCAAGAACTTCGTCGAGCTCGCCCAGGGCGGGCGCGAGTGGACCCATCCGGCGACCGGCAAGAAGTCGACCGACCCTCTGTACGACGGCACGGTCTTCCACCGCGTCATGAGCGGATTCATGATCCAGGGCGGGGACCCGCTGGGGAACGGCACCGGGGGACCGGGGTACGAGTTCGCCGACGAGTTCCACCCGGAGCTGGCCTTCGACAAGCCGTACCTCCTGGCCATGGCCAACGCGGGCCCGGGCACCAACGGCTCGCAGTTCTTCATCACGGTGTCGCCGACCACCTGGCTGAACCGCAAGCACACCATCTTCGGCGAGGTCACCGGCGAGGCGGGCAAGAAGGTCGTGGACACGATCGCCGGCACGCAGACGAATCCGCGGACCAACCGCCCGTTGCAGGACGTCGTCATCGAATCGGTCGTCATCGAGACCCGCTGACCGCGCCGGGAACCTTCGTGCCCTGTTCGTCCGTAGTGGTTACATGACGGGCCGGCGGCCGGCGCACCCCGCGCCGGCCGCCGCCACCAGGCGGGAGGGACAGATGGACCAGCCGGCCGAAGGCCTGCCCAGCTGCTACCAGCACCCGGGACGGGAGACCGGCATACGGTGCACCCGCTGCGAGCGGCCCATCTGCCCCGCGTGCATGGTCAGCGCCTCGGTGGGATTCCAGTGCCCGGACTGTGTACGACAGGGTTCCGGTACGGGGCATCCGCCGGCGGCGAACCGGCCGCGGACGATCGTCGGCGGGACCGTCGCCCGCGACCCCCGGCTGCTCACCAAGATCCTGATCGCCCTCAACGTCGTGGTGTTCGTCATCGCCACGCAGAGCGAGACCTTCGTCAACCGCTTCGACCTCGTCGGGCAGGCCTTCGACCCGGAGCTCGGCCACCTGGTCGGCGTCGCGGACGGGCAGTGGTACCGGCTGGTCACCGCGATGTTCCTGCACGAGCAGATCTGGCACATCGGCTTCAACATGCTGAGCCTCTGGTGGATCGGCGGACCGCTCGAAGCCGCGCTCGGCCGCGCCCGCTACCTCGCGCTCTACCTGATCTCCGGACTCGCGGGCAGCGCCCTCACCTACCTGCTCGCCGCGGAGAACGCGCCCTCGCTGGGCGCCTCGGGCGCCATCTTCGGGCTCTTCGGCGCCACGGCCGTCCTGATGCGGAAGCTCAAGTACGACCTGCGGCCGGTCATCGGCCTGCTCGTCGTGAACCTCATCTTCACGTTCAGCATCCCGGACATCGCCTGGCAGGCCCACATCGGCGGCCTCGTGGCGGGCACGCTCGTGGCCGTCGGCCTCGTCCACGCGCCCCGGGAACGCCGGGCCCTCGTGCAGTACGGGACGGCGGCGCTCGTGCTGGCGGCGACGGTCGCCGTCGTCGTGCTCCGCACGGCCGCGATCACCTGAGGCCACACCCGGTCGGGTTGTCCACAGAACGTGTCGGATCTTGTGCACGCCGTGGGGAACACCAGTGCCCCTTGTCGCTGATGTGGGTCTGACCAGCAACGACAAGGGGCAACCGCGGAACGGGAGCGGGGGACGCAGTCACACCGGCGTCAACATTCCGTGGAGTTATCCACAGATCTTCTGACCTTTTCCCCTGCTGTGGACAACGCTGTGGATAAGCCTGGGGAGAGCTTGACGCCCGGGGTGGGGAGCGGCTACTCCGACCGCCGAGCGGCTACTTCCACTGCGTGGAGACACCGAAGCCGATGGCGATGAAGCCGAAGCCGACCACGATGTTCCAGTTCCGGAAGCTCTCCAGCGGCAGGCTGCCGTCGGTCACATAGAAGAGGACGATCCAGACCAGGCCGATCAGGAACATGGCCAGCATGACCGGGGCCACCCAGCTGCGGTTCGTCAGCCTTATGTTGGTCGCCTGATTCGCGACCGGCGGCGGCGTGAAGTCGGCCTTCTTGCGGATACGTGACTTCGGCACGAGGAACTCTCCTGTCGATGCGCTGCGTGACCGCGCAGGGGACTGAAACGGGGTGCCGGGCGGGGAACAGGGGGAACGCTGCCTCCCCAGGCGTCCGTTAGCGTAGTGCTTCCATGGCGTCTAAGGAGATAAGGGTACGTTGAGCAATTCCGCCGACTCTCCGGCAGGTGCCCCCGAGGGCACCCCGCCGGGCGCGCCAGAAGGACCGCGCCGCCGCCTGGTCCCCCGGCCGGTCAGGCTGCTCACGGCCGCCGTCTTCGCCCTCGCCGGCCTGATCTTCGTGACCAGCTTCAACACCGCCAAGGGCACCAACATCCGTACGGACGCGTCGCTGCTCAAGCTCTCCGACCTGATCCACGAGCGGGACCGCAAGAACGCGGACCTGGGGAGGTCCGCCGCGCGGGTCCGCCGCGAGGTCGACGCCCTCGCCAGCCGCGACGACGGATCGACCGAGGCCGAGGACGCCCGGCTGCGCGCTCTGGAGAAGGCCGCGGGCACCGAGGAGCTCACCGGCGCCGCCCTCACGGTCACGCTCGACGACGCCCCGCCGGACGCCAGGGCCAACCCCGGCTACCCCGAGCCGCAGCCCAACGACCTGGTCATCCACCAGCAGGACCTCCAGGCCGTCGTCAACGCCCTGTGGCAGGGCGGGGCGCGCGGCATCCGCGTCATGGACCAGCGGCTGATCTCCACCAGCGCCGTGCGCTGCGTGGGCAACACGCTCATCCTCCAAGGACGCGTCTACTCGCCGCCGTACCGGATCACCGCCGTGGGCGACCGGGAGAAGCTGTCCAAGGCGCTCGCGGACTCCCCGGCCATCCAGAACTACCAGCTGTACGTGAAGGCGTACGGCCTGGGCTGGCAGGTCGACGAGCACAAGCGGCAGACGCTCCCGGGCTACACCGGCACGGTGGACCTCCACTACGCGAAGCCCGCAGGATCGGCCGGATCCACCGGCTAGGTCCTGTCCGGTGGACAGGCCGTGGGGCGGCCGCTGTGACGAACGGCAAACCCGAACCTCCGTACGGCTCGCCGGTGCGCCGCCCATGTGTCCCCGGCGCCCTCTAGTCTGTTGCTGTACCGGACGGTGCGGTACCGAACGGAAGGGACAGCATGTACGGCTGGTTCTGGCGGCATCTGCCGGGCAACGTGTGGGTGCGGGCGGCCATTTCGCTCGTGGTCGCGCTGGCAGTCGTCTACGCGCTCTTCCAGTACGTCTTCCCCTGGGCGGAGCCCCTGCTTCCGTTCAACGACGTCACCGTCGACGGATCGGGGTCGGCCGGATGAGCGCGCGCATCCTCGTCGTGGACAACTACGACAGCTTCGTCTTCAACCTCGTCCAGTACCTGTACCAGCTCGGGGCCGAGTGCGAGGTGCTGCGCAACGACGAGGTCACCACCTCCCACGCGCAGGACGGCTTCGACGGCGTCCTGCTCTCCCCCGGCCCCGGGACCCCCGAAGAGGCCGGTGTCTGCGTCGACATGGTGCGCCACTGCGCCGCGACCGGCGTCCCCGTCTTCGGCGTCTGCCTCGGCATGCAGTCGATGGCGGTGGCGTACGGAGGCGTCGTGGGCCGCGCCCCCGAGCTGCTGCACGGCAAGACCTCGCTCGTCACGCACGAGGGCAACGGTGTCTTCGCCGGGCTGCCCTCGCCGTTCACCGCGACGCGGTACCACTCGCTGGCGGCGGAGCCCGCGGAGCTGCCGGCGGACCTGGAGGTCACGGCGTGGACCGCGGACGGGATCATCATGGGTGTGCGTCATCGTGAACTGCCCGTGGAGGGCGTCCAGTTCCATCCCGAGTCGGTGCTCACCGAGCACGGCCACCTGATGCTGGCGAACTGGCTGGCGCGGTGCGGGGATCCGGGTGCGGTCGGCCGGTCGTCGGGCCTCGCACCGGTGGTGGGCAAGGCGCTCGCGTGACGACACTCCGCCCGGAACACGACGCCGGTGGCCCCGAAGCCCCGTACGCGCGTGAGGAGGCCGCCGAGGCCGTGGCGGCGGAGGCCGCGCTGCGGGCGGCGGTGGGCGGCCTGGCGGACCCGCTGAACGACCCGCTCCCGGGCCGGCTTCCGGGGACGCCCTCGGGGCCGGTCCCGGGCCGGCCGTCGGGCGCCGCGCCGGGTGCGATCCCGGAGCAGCCGGCGGCGCGGGGCGAGGCACCGCCCTCCAGGGCGCGTCACGGCCGTCACCGGGGGCCGGAGAGCCCGCGGGAGGCCGGGCAGGCCCCGGCCGCCCCCGGGGGCCCTGAGGCGGCCGGACAGGCTCCTGTGGCCCCGGCGGTCCCGGCGGCCCCCTCGACCCCTTCCGCTCCGACCGGACCTTCCGTCCCGGCCTCCGCACCGCTGTCCGTGCCCCTGCCGCCCGAGCGGCCGGTGGCCGATCCGGGTGCGGGTGCGACTCCCGCCGCGGGTACGGCTCCGGGGCAGCCTCAGGAGCGCGTACGGAAGGCCGGACCGGCCCCCGCCGCCGGGCGTCCCGCGTCCCCCGCGGCGCACGCCGCGCCCCCCGCCGCCGGGCCGGTGCCCGGGGCGATGGACGAGACCCTCATATCCGGGCCCCTCTTCCCCACGCCGGCCCGCCCCACGGCCGACCTCCCCGACGACGCGACGATCGGCCTCCGTACGGACGATCTGCGCCGCGCGACCGCCGCGCGGTCCGCCGCACCGGCCACCGCCGGTGCGCCGACCGCCGCCCAGGAGCAGGCCGGTTCCGAGCAGGGCGGGCGCGCCGAGCGCCGCAAGGCCGCCAAGGGCGGCCGGGGACGCAGGCGCCAGGAACCAGGACCGGCCGAGGCCGGGAACGGCCCCGGGACGGCCGCGCACGGATCCGCGCCGGCCAAGCCGCTCTCCCGCGTCGAGGCCCGCCGCGCCGCGCGCGCGGCGAAGGACAGCCCCGCGGTGGTCGTGAGCCGGGTGGTCGGCGAACTGTTCATCACCTTCGGCGTCCTGATGCTGCTGTTCGTCACCTACCAGCTCTGGTGGACGAACGTCCGGGCCGACCAGTACGCCGGCAAGGAGACGAACAAGATCCAGGACAGCTGGGCCAAGGGCCGCCAGCCTGGCGCCTTCGAGCCCGGCCAGGGCTTCGCCATCATGCACATCCCCAAGCTGGACGTCGTCGTGCCGATCGCCGAGGGCATCAGCAAGTCGAAGGTCCTCGACCACGGCATGGTCGGGCACTACTCCGAGGGCAAGCTCAAGACGGCGATGCCGCAGGACAAGCAGGGCAACTTCGCGGTGGCCGGCCACCGCAACACCCATGGCGAGCCCTTCCGTTACATCA
The DNA here is from genome assembly GCF_011694815.1 of Streptomyces liangshanensis. NCBI lineage: Bacteria > Bacillati > Actinomycetota > Actinomycetes > Kitasatosporales > Streptomycetaceae > Streptomyces > Streptomyces liangshanensis. The sequence goes on along the minus strand of NZ_CP050177.1, from coordinate 3,928,085 downwards.
ACCGCCTCCAGCCGGGCGACAAGGTCATCGTGGAGACGCAGGACGCCTACTACACGTACGCGATGACGAAGACCCTGCCGCAGACCTCTCCGTCGAACGTGAGCGTGATCGACCCGGTGCCCCCGCAGTCGGGGTTCGCGGGCCCGGGGCGCTACATCACGCTGACGACCTGCACGCCCGAATTCACCAGTACGTACCGGATGATCGTGTGGGGCAAGATGGTGGACGAACGGCCGCGCAGCAAGGGCAAGCCCGACGATCTCGTCGACTGAGCCCCGGGGCCGACTGGACTGGACGGGGGCGGGTGCGGTGGCAGCGGGAACCGAACACGACGAGCAGACCGGCGCACCGCCGCCGGGGCCGGACGCGTCCGCCGCGCCGGTCGGCCCGGACCCCGACCCGTCACCGGGCCGGCGGCCCAGGGGCCGTGTCGCGTCGGTGGTCAGCGTCTTCGGTGAACTGCTCATCACCGCGGGCCTGGTGCTCGGCCTGTTCGTCGTCTACTCGCTGTGGTGGACGAACGTGCTCGCCGACCGTGAGGCCACCAAGCAGGGCAACGAGGTCCGCGACCACTGGGCCCAGGGCGGCGGTACGGGCACCACCGGCGACGGTGAGCCCGCGGTCTTCGACCCGAAGGACGGCATCGGCTTCCTGCACGTCCCGGCGATGCACAACGGCGAGGTGCTGGTGAAGAAGGGCACGGAGACCAAGTCCCTGAACAACGGGATCGCCGGCTACTACACCGACCCGGTCAAGTCGGCCCTGCCCTGGGACAAGAAGGGCAACTTCACGTTGGCGGCGCACCGGGACGGCCACGGGGCGAAGTTCCACAACATCCACAAGATCGAGGTGGGTGACCCGGTCGTCTTCGAGACCAAGGACACCTGGTACGTCTACAAGGTCTACAAAGAGCTGCCGAAGACGTCGAAGTTCAACGTGAACGTCCTGCTGCCGATCCCCAAGGAGTCGGGGAAGACGAAGGCGGGCCGCTACCTGACGCTGACGACGTGCACGCCGATCTACACGTCGGACTACCGCTACGTGGTGTGGGCGGAGCTGGTCCGTACGGAGAAGGTCGACAAGAACCGCACCCCGCCGCCGGAGCTGCGCTGAGGGTGGTACGCGACGAAGCCCTGGCCCCCACTGCGGGGGCCAGGGCTTCGTCGTGCCTTGTCGTCCGACGGGTGGCGGTCAGTCCTCCGGCCGGAAGACCACGCCGTTCGCGCCTCCGAAGAAGCCTCCGTCGTTGTCGCCGCCGCCGTTGCCGTCCCCGCCGCCGTTGTTCCCGCCGTTCTGGCCACCGCCGACGCCTACCGTGAGCAGGAGGACGGCCGACCCCTTGTCGACCTGCGTTCCGGCGCCCGGGTTGCTGTTCAGGACCACGGCGTTGTCGTCCTGGGGCGTGTTCGGGGCGAACGTCGCGCTGAGACCCACGCTCGCGAGGATCGCCTTGGCGTCGGCGACCCGCTTCCCCTGGAGCCCGTCCGGTACGCCGACCTTCTCCTGCTGCGGGCCCTTGGAGACCTGGAGGGTGATCTGGCTGCCCTTCGCGGCCTTGGTGCCGCCAGGAGGGTCCTGCTTGACGACGATGCCCGCGGGCTGATCGTTGTCCACGTCCTCCCGCTTGACGGTGAAGCCCAGCGTGTCCTCCAACTGCGACCTCGCGGAGTCGAACTGCTGGCCGACGGTGTCGCGGATGTCGACCAGGGCCTGCTTGGCGATGGTCAGCGTGACCTCGGCGCCCTTCTCGGCCTGCGAGTTGCCCGCCGGGTCCTGCTCCAGGACCGTGCCCGGGTCCTCGTCCGACTCGACCTGCTTCGGGTCGAGCACCTGGAAGCCCTTGTCCTCCAAGAGACGCGTCGCGTCCTTGAGGTCCTTGTCCGTGACGTCGGGGACCTCGACCTTGGGCGCGCCCTCCGAGACGACGACGTTGATCGTGTCGCCCTGGTTCATCTCGCCCGCCTCGGGCGCCGGGGTCTGGCTGCAGATCGCGTTCTTGGGCTGGTCGCAGCGCTCGCTGCTGGACTGGGCGACCTTCACGCCGGCGTTGGTCGCCAGCGCCTCGGCCTCCGTGAGGGTCTTCCCGACGAGCGTGGGGATCGGCACCTTGCTCGTGGCGGAGTCGTCGCCGTTGAAGACCGCCTGGCCGATCAGGATCGCCCCGACCAGGACCAGCACACCGGCGGCGATCAGCAGGATCGTCGACGTGTTGGACTTCTTCGGCTGGCGCCGCCGGCCGGGGCCGCCACCGCCGTCGTAGCCGCCTCCGCCGAAGCCCCCGTCGTTCGGGTTCATCGGGGGCAGCATCGAGGTGGCGGGGTCGGCCGTGCGCAGCGCCGTGGTCGCCTGGTCCTCGGGGCCGCCGTAGCCGCCGCCGTACCCGACCGCGCCCATGGCCGCGGTCGCGCCGACGGGCTGGCCGTCGAGGCAGGCCTCGATGTCGGCGCGCATCTCGTCGGCGGACTGGTAGCGGTAGTCCCGGTCCTTGACGAGGGCCTTGAGGACGATCGCGTCCATCTCGGGCGTGATCTCGGGGTCGTACACGCTGGGGGGCTGCGGCTCTTCCCGTACGTGCTGGTAGGCCACCGCGACCGGGGAGTCCCCGACGAACGGCGGCCGGACGGCGAGGAGCTCGTAGAGCAGGCAGCCGGTGGAGTAGAGGTCGGAGCGCGCGTCGACCTGTTCGCCCTTGGCCTGCTCCGGGGAGAGGTACTGGGCGGTTCCTATGACGGCGGAGGTCTGCGTCATCGTCATGCCGGAGTCGCCCATCGCGCGGGCGATGCCGAAGTCCATGACCTTGACCTGGCCGGTGCGGGTCAGCATGACGTTGGCGGGCTTGATGTCGCGGTGGACGATCCCGGCGCGGTGCGAGTACTCGAGCGCCTGGAGGATCCCGACGGTCATCTCCAACGTGCGCTCGGGCAGCAGCCTGCGCCCGGAGTGCAGCAGCTCACGCAGGGTCGAACCGTCGACGTGCTCCATCACGATGTACGGGAGGGAGACGCCGTCGACGTAGTCCTCGCCGGTGTCGTAGACCGCGACGATCGCCGGGTGGTTGAGCGAGGCGGCGGACTGGGCCTCCCGGCGGAACCGGGCCTGGAACGACGGGTCACGGGCCAGGTCGGCCCGGAGCGTCTTCACAGCGACGGAGCGGCCGAGCCGGGTGTCGTGCGCGAGGTACACCTCGGCCATGCCACCACGGCCGAGCACCGCGCCCAGCTCGTACCGGCCGCCGAGGCGACGCGGCTCTTCCATAACTGTTCCGGCCCTCTCCGTCAGTCCCGATCGCACCGGTGTGTGGACTCCGGCGATGTGCTGTACGCGCCTACGCTACCGGGCACGCCTCGTGCGGTCCGCCTGTCCCGGTCACCTGATACGCGACCGGTATCGCAATGTGCAGATATGGACGTGACGCGTGACCGGCGTCACTTCTTGCTGTCGAGTACGGCTTTCATGACGTCCCTGGCGATCGGGGCGGCGAGACCGCCACCGGAGATGTCGTCGCGGCTGGCGTCGCTGTCCTCGACCACGACGGCCACGGCGACCGGGGATCCGCCGTCGGGGGTCTTGGCGTAGGAGATGAACCAGGCGTACGGGTTCTTGCTGTTGTTCTCGCCGTGCTGGGCCGTACCGGTCTTACCGCCGACGGTCGCACCCTCTATCTGCGCCTTGGTGCCGGTGCCCTCCTTGACGACCGTCTCCATCATCTGCTGGAGCATCTGCGCGTGCTCCTGCGTGAGCGGGCGGCTCAGCTCCTCGGGGTCGGTCTGGCTGAGCTGGTCGAGGCTGGGCGCGCGCAGCTGGTCGATCATGTACGGCTTCATCAGCTTGCCGTCGTTGGCGATCGCGGCGGCGACCATGGCCATCTGGAGCGGGGTGGCGCGGGTGTCGAACTGGCCGATGGAGGAGAGCGCGGTCTGCGACTGGTTGATCTTCTCGGGGAAGATCGACGCGTTGGCGCGTACCGGGACGAACTGCTCGGCGTTGAAGCCGAACTTCTTCGCGGTCTCCAGCATGTTGTCGGCGCCGACGTCCACGCCGAGCTTGCCGAAGACCGTGTTGCAGGAGAACTGGAGCGCCACGCGCAGGGTGGCGTTCTTGCAGGGGATGTTGCCCTCGTTCGGCAGCTTGGTGGTCGTGCCGGGCATGACGTACGGGTCCGGGGAATCGGTCTTGTCGTCGACGCCGCTCACCACGCCGTGCTCCAGGGCCGCGGCCGCCGTGACCACCTTGAAGGTGGAGCCGGGCGGGTAGGTCTCACGCAGCGCCCGGTTCAGCTTCGGCTGGTCCTTGTCCTCGTTGAGCTTGGTCCACGCCTCGCCGTCCTTGTCGCTGTTGCCGGCGAACGAGGAGGGGTCGTAGCTGGGGGTGGAGGCCAGGGCGAGGATCTTGCCGGTCTTCGGGTCGATCGCGGCGACCGCGCCCTTCTTCTTCCCGAGGCCGTCGAAGGCGGCCTTCTGGGCGGCGCCGCTGAGGGTGGTGATGACGTCACCGCCCTTCTTCTTCTCGCCGGTGAACATCGCCAGCGTGCGGTCGAAGAACAGCTGGTCGTCGTTGCCGGTGAGGATGCCGTCCTCGATCTTCTCGATCTGGGTGGCGTCGAAGGCCTGCGAGGCGTAGCCGGTGACCGGCGCCCACATGGGGCCGTCCACGTACGTGCGCTTGTACGCGAAGTCGCTGCCGCTCGTCTTCGCGGAGCCCGTTATGGGCTTCCCGTCGACGATGATGTCGCCGCGCGCGTGCGCGTACCGCTCGATCAGGACCCGGCGGTTGAAGTCGCTGGAGTTCAGCTCGTCGGCCCGTACGTACTGGAGCCAGTTGTCGCGGACCAGGAGCGCCAGGATCAGCAGGCCGCAGAAGATCGCGACCCGTCGCAGGGGTTTGTTCACGGTCGGACCACCTGGGTCATCTCGGCGTCGGGTGACGGGGCGGGGGCCGGCGCGGGCCTGCGAGCGGTGTCGCTGATCCGGATCAGGATGCCGATCAGGACCCAGTTGGCGAGGACGGACGAACCGCCGTACGCGACGAACGGGAGGGTCATGCCGGTCAGCGGGATGAGGCCCATCACGCCGCCCGCGACGACGAAGACCTGGATGGCGAAGGCGCCGGAGAGGCCGATGGCGAGGAGCTTGCCGAACGGGTCGCGGGCGGCGAGGGCGGTACGGACACCGCGCTCGACGATCAGCCCGTACAGCAGCAGGAAGGCCATGGTGCCGGCGAGCCCGAACTCCTCGCCGACGGTGGAGAGGACGAAGTCGGAGTTGGCGGCGAAGCCGATGAGGTCCGAGTGGCCCTGGCCGAGGCCCGTGCCGAGCGTGCCGCCGGACCCGAAGGACAGCAGGGCGTCACCGATCTGCTGGCAGGCGCCCGTCTTGTCCGTCTTGTAGCAGCCGAACGGGTCGAGCCAGGCGTTGACGCGTCCTTGGACGTGCGGCTCGAAGGTGGCGACGCCGACCGCGCCGGCGGCGGACATCAGGAGGCCGAAGACGATCCAGCTGGTGCGCTCGGTGGCGACGTACAGCATGACGATGAAGACACCGAAGAACAGCAGCGACGTACCGAGGTCGGTCTCGAAGACGAGGATCAGGATCGACATGGCCCAGACGGCCAGGATCGGTCCGAGGTCGCGGCCGCGCGGCAGGTAGAGGCCCATGAAGCGGCGGCTGGCGAGGGCGAGGGCGTCGCGCTTCACCATCAGGTAGCCGGAGAAGAAGATCGCGATGATGATCTTCGCGAACTCTCCGGGCTGGATGGTGAAGGGGCCCAGGCTGATCCAGATCTTCGCGCCGTTCACGGCGGGGAAGAACGCGGGCAGGATCAGCAGGATCAGGGCCACCGCCATGGAGATGTACGTGTACCGCTGGAGGATGCGGTGGTCCTTGAGCAGGATCAGGACGGCGAGGAAGAGCGCGATGCCGATCGCCGAGTAGAGGAGCTGCTTCGGCGCGTCCGGGGAGAAGGCGCCGTACGCGAGCTTGGAGAGGCGGATCAGCTTGGGTGACTGGTCGAGCCGCCAGATGACCACGAGTCCGAGGCCGTTGAGCAGCGTGGCCAGCGGAAGCAGCAGCGGGTCCGCGTACGGCGCGAACTTGCGCACCACGAGGTGGGCGATGCCGGCGAGGAGGCCGATGCCGAGCCCGTAGCCGAGCATCCCGGTCGGCACCTTCCCGTTGATCGCGAGTCCTACGTTCAGGTACGCGAAGATCGGGATGGCGACCGCGAAGGCCAGCATGGCCAGTTCGGTGTTGCGGCGGCTCGGTGCCTCGATGGCGCCGATGGTGGTGGTGTTGGTGACAACGCTCATGGTGGTGAAGAGGCCCCCTCGGCCGCTACTGCTTCCCGCAGTTCGAGGCCACTTTCTGCTCCTCTTCCGAGAGGCTGGGGCCCGGATGGGGAGTGGCTTTGTCGGGCTTGGTGGTGCCGGGCGTACCGGCGGAGGGCTTGTCGGTCGGCTTCGTGCCGCCCACCTGCTCCTCGCTGTCGGCCACGTCGGCCGCTCGCTCGGCCGCGCGGCGCTGCTCGTCCTTCTTGCAGGCCGACGCCTGGACGGCGAGTGCGTCGATCTTCTTGCCGGCCTCGCTCAGGTTGCCCTCGGTGATGGTGCTCTCGACCTGCTTGCGCTGGTAGTCCGGGAGGTACTTGAGTTCGATCTCGGGGTGGTCCTTGTGGACCTTCGAGAGCGAGACCCAGGCCAGGTCCTGGCTGATGCCCCGGTAGAGCGCGACGTGCTGCTTGTTGGACCCGACGTAGTACTGGGTCTGGGTCCAGCGGTAACCGCCGTACAGGCCGCCGCCGACGACGGCGAGCGCGAGGACGACGTAGAAGGATCTCTTCGCCCACTTGCGGCCGCCGCGCGCCTTGGTGAAGTCGTCGTCGGAGTACGTCCCGTACCCGCCCTCGGGCGGCATGCCGCCGTAGCCGGGGTCATCGCCGCTGCCGGGCGGGCCGAAGCCGCCCGCGGGCTGCTGCGGTACGGCCCTGCCGAGGCCGGCGGCGCGGCCCGCGGGGGTCTGCATCGCGGCGGCGTTCTCCGCGGCGCTGGGCGGGAGCTGGTTCTCGGCGACCGCGCCGACGACGACGGGGGTGTCGTTGAGCTGGGCGGCGAGGGTGTCGTTGGCGTCGACGTCCAGGACGTCGGCGACGATGCAGGTGATGTTGTCGGGGCCGCCGCCGCGCAGCGCCAGCTCGATGAGGGTCTGGATGGTCTCCTGCGGACCCTGGTAGCCGGCGAGGGCCTCTTCCATGGTCTGGTGGGAGACGACGCCCGAGAGGCCGTCCGAGCAGATCAAGTACCGGTCGCCCGCCCGTACTTCACGGATGGAGAGGTCCGGCTCGACGTGGTCGCCGCTGCCGAGGGCGCGCATCAGCAGGGAGCGCTGCGGGTGGGTGGTGGCCTCTTCCTCGGTGATCCGGCCCTCGTCGACGAGGCGCTGGACCCAGGTGTGGTCCTGGGTGATCTGGGTGAGGAGGCCGTCGCGCAGGAGGTACGCGCGGGAGTCGCCGACGTGGACGAGGCCGAGGCGCTGGCCGGTCCACAGGAGGGCGGTGAGCGTGGTGCCCATGCCCTCCAGCTGGGGGTCCTCCTCGACCATCAGGCGGAGCTGGTCGTTGGCGCGCTGGACCGCCGTGCCGAGCGACGTGAGGATGTCGGAGCCCGGCACGTCGTCGTCGAGCTGGACGAGGGTGGAGATCACCTCGGAGGAGGCGACCTCGCCGGCCGCCTGGCCGCCCATGCCGTCGGCGATGGCGAGCAGACGGGGGCCGGCGTAGCCGGAGTCCTCGTTGCCCTCCCGGATCATGCCTTTGTGCGACCCGGCGGCGAAGCGCAGCGACAGACTCATGCGCACCTCGCCCGTCGGCTCGCCGGTCGACTGTCGCGCCAGCCGGTCTCGAGCCACACTGCCCACCCTCCGGTCGGGAGCCTGCTCCGGTCCGCTGTCGGGACCGCTGCGGCTCGCTCGCTCCGCTCGCTCATTGTCGTACTACTTCCGCAGCTCGATGACGGTCTTGCCGATGCGGATCGGTGAGCCCAGCGGAATCGGTGTCGGGGTCGTGAGCCGGGTCCGGTCGAGATACGTGCCGTTGGTGGACCCGAGATCCTCGACGATCCACTGGCCGTCACGGTCCGGGTAGATCCTGGCATGCCGGCTGGACGCGTAGTCGTCGTCCAGCACGATCGTTGAGTCGTGCGCGCGGCCCAGCGTGATGGTCTGCCCCTGGAGCGCGACCGTGGTGCCGGTCAGGATGCCCTCGGAGACGACCAGCTTGGTGGGTGCGCCGCGACGCTGTCGGCCTCCCTGCTGCTGGCGCTGCGGCGGCGGGGCCGCCGCGGTCTGGCGTGCCTGTTGCGGTCTGGCGTCCGCGCTGCGGCGTGAGCCGCGCTGGGTGACGCGTGTTCCGAACAGGTCGCTGCGGATGACCTGGACGGCCACGATCACGAACAGCCACAGAACGGCCAGGAAACCTAGCCGCATGACCGTCAGGGTCAGCTCTGACATTGCCCCCGCTTCACCCTTCGGCTTGCCGGTAAACGATGGTGGAATTGCCCACGACGATCCGCGAGCCGTCGCGGAGCGTAGCGCGGGTGGTGTGCTGTCCGTCTACCACGATGCCGTTGGTGGACCCGAGATCCTGGATAGTCGAGGGCGTACCGACCCGGATCTCGCAGTGCCGCCGCGAGACGCCGGGGTCGTCGATCCGCACGTCGGCCTCGGTGCTGCGTCCCAGCACGAGGGTCGGGCGGGAGATCTGGTGGCGGGTGCCGTTGATCTCGATCCAGCGTCTTACCTGGCTGCCCGGCAGTCCGCCGGGTCCTGCCGCGGCGCCCGGTCCGGCCGCCTGGCCGGCTCCTGGCACCGGTCCCCGTCCCGGGCCTCCGGGAGGGGGCTGGTGGGCGCCGGGCGGGGGTGCGGCGGGCATGGGGGGCGCGGCGGCCGGCGGGTAGCCGTAGCCGCCCTGGGGGGCCGCGGGGGCGGGCCCGGAGGCCTGGGACGTGCTCGACGCCAGGGTGCGGCTGCGCACCCGGTACAGGCCGGTGTCGAGGTCCTCGGCCTTTTCCAGGTGGACCTTGATGGGGCCCATGAAGGTGTAGCGCTGCTGCTTCGCGTAGTCGCGGACCAGCCCGGACAGTTCGTCGCCGAGCTGGCCGGAGTACGGGCTGAGCCGCTCGTAGTCGGGCGTGCTCAGCTCGACGATGAAGTCGTTGGGTACGACGGTCCGCTCGCGGTTCCAGATCGTCGCGTTGTTGTCGCACTCGCGTTGGAGGGCGCCGGCGATCTCCACGGGCTGGACCTCGGACTTGAAGACCTTCGCGAAGGTGCCGTTGACCAAACCTTCGAGACGCTGTTCGAAACGCTTCATGACTCCCATGGGGCACCTCCTCGGTCGTTGCCGTCCTGGTACTGCTTACTGATCGTATCCACGCGCCGGGAAATAGGCTGGTTCCCCATGTCCGCCCCGTTGATGAGTGTCACCTCTCACACGGATCGTAGAGGCGGCCTCCCGACAGTGTCCCGCACCCGGGGTGCACCGAGGAGGAGTGGGGGCCGCCCCGGTTCGTTCCCTGTTCCGCGACCGGGTCGGCCAAACAAACGGAGGTGATTCGCCCCCCTCCAGCGTGCTAATCTTCTCGATGTCGCCAGGAGCGCACACCAGCGGTACACAGCAGGTGAGGCACCGGACGGCACACCCAATGCGCGGGTGGCGGAATAGGCAGACGCGCTGGATTCAGGTTCCAGTGCCCGAAAGGGCGTGGGGGTTCAACTCCCCCCTCGCGCACAGAGAAACCGAGGAGCGGGTCCTCGCCGGAGACGAAAGTCCTGGCGGGGGCCCGCTTCTCGTATGTCCGGCGGCGCGGGGGGTGTCGCGCGCCGGGAGCGGGGCCGGGGCGATCCGGGCGGTCGCGGCGCCGCCCCGTACCGCTGGAAGCCCGCACAGTGACGCATGTCACGGGGGCCTCGCGGCGGTGTTCCTTGTTCCTTGCGGAGTTCCCTTCGGTGGAGGGCGAGTGCCTGGGTTGGGCGGGTGACTGACGTGCGGCACCCGGGGCTGTCGGGACTGGGGCGGAATCCGGCGGCGCCGCGGGGCGTTCTGCTGCGGCTGGCCGCGCACGCGGTCGGCCGGGACGCGATGTCGCGGCGCCCCGGGCGGTTGCCGGACGCCGTGGTCGAGGCGATGGTGGCGTACGGCGACGGGCATTCCGCCGTGGGACTTCACGGCGGCCGGGTCTCCCCGGCGATGCGCCGCAGGATCGCCGCGCATCCGGACCCGGCGATCCGCGACGCGTTCCCCGGCTTCGTCCGCGGCATGGTGGACAGCGGGGTGCCGCTGGGCATCGCGGCGCTGGAGGAGGCGTACGGCCTGTCCCGTACCGAACTGGTCGGCGCCCGGGACCCGAAGCTGCGGGCCGCCGTCGCGCGCGGCTGGCGCGACCGGCCCGCCGCGGTGCAGGCGGCCCTGCTCGCCGATCCGGATCCGGAGGTGCGTGGCGCCGCCGCCGAGGGGGAGCACGGGGCTGTCCCGCCGGAACTGAGGGAGAGCTGCCTCGCGGACGAGGCCGTACGCGCGCGGGTGGCCGGCCGTGTCCCGCTCACCTGGGACCAGTTCACGCGGCTCGTGGACTCCGGGGACAAGGGCGTGCGGCACGCCGTGGCGGGGAATCGGCATCTGTCGGCCGAGATGGTCGCCCGGCTCCTGGACGACGACGATCCGGCCGTACGGGTCTCGATGGCCCTCAGCCGCCATGTGGACGCCCGGACCAGGGACCGGCTGTACGCGCTCGTGGAGGCCGAGCGGGCGACCGGGAGCGGCGCGGCCGAGGTGGCGCTGCACTGGAACTTCGCCGAGCCGGAGTGGTTGCGCGAGGCGCCTCTCGCGGAACGGCTGACGTATCTGGACTGTCCGCACGCGGTGTTCCGCCGCGTGCTGGCCTCCTGCCGCGACCTGCCCGAGGAGGCGTGGCGGCGGCTGGACGACGACCCCGAGCTGTTGGTCAGGCACGCGGCCGCCCGTAGGCCCGACGTGCCGCCGGAGGTCCTGGAACGGCTGGTACGCGCCCATGGCGAGATCTCCCACCTCAGGCCATGGCTCACCGACCATCCCCGGTTCCCCCGCCACCTGTTGCGTACGTTCGCGGACGAGCCGGGCGCGAACGTACGGGTGGTCGCCCTCCAGGACCCGGAGCTTCCTGTTCCGTTTCTCTGGCGACTCGCGGACCCGGACGAGTCCTGGCTGCGTCGTGGGGTCGCCGGTCACCCCGGTGTCACGGACGAGCTGTTGGAGCGGCTGCTGTCGGATCCGGACCCTGAGGTGGTCCGGGAGGCCGCCGCCAACCCGGTGTTGCGGGCGGCTCGGATGGAGGGGATTCTCGTCGCCGCTGGGCTGTGACCGCGTGTACGGGGGTGGCGGGTCTCCCGGGGGTCGGTGCGGGAGGCCCGCCGTGTGGCGGCCGTTGCGTGTGGGGCGGGGTCAGGCCGCGAGGCGGGCGGCCAGGGCCTTGGCCTTCTGGACGGCCTCGTCGGTCGCCTTCGCGCGGGAGGCCTCGGCGAGGGGGATGAGGTCGGCCATCTCGGGCTTCAGGGGGGCCAGGGTCAGTTCGGGGACGATGAAGTCGATCTCGGTGACGCCGAGCATGCCGAGCAGGACCTTCTCCAGGTAGTTCTGGACGAACTCGAAGTCCTCCCGGGGAGTGCCAGCGGCGTACGAGCCGCCGCGGCTGGCGACGATCGTGAACGGGGTGCCGGCCACCGGGCTGTCGGGGCCCGTGTTGGCGCCCACGATGATCACCTGGTCCAGCCACGCCTTGAGCGTCGAGGGGATCGTGAAGTTGTACATCGGGGCGCCTATGACGACGGCGTCCGCCTCCGCCAGCTCGGCCGCCAGCTCGGCGCGCAACGCGTGGTCCGCCCCCGCGCCGGCGGCCGCGGCGTCCAGGTGGGGGATCGGGGAGGCGGCGAGGTCGCGGTAGACGACCTTGCCCTCCGGGTGCTGCTCCAGCCAGGACTTCACGAAGGCGGCGGTGATGTCGCGGGAGGCGGAGCCCTGGGGGAAGAGGGCGGAGTCGAGGTGCAGAAGCGTGGCCATGACGGGTCTCCATAGGGCAGGGCGGGGGTGAGCGCGGGCAGGACCACAGCTCCGTAAGGAACCAAGATTCTGTGCGTACCTATGGATAACACAGTCACTTACTTTTTTTCATCCCGTTCGGGGGGCGCCAGTACCCTGGGGGCATGGCGGAGCACAACGCGGACCACGACGAGGACGCGTGCAGGAAGGTCGACGTGGGGATCACCCGCGTCTTCGAGCTGTTCGGCAAGCGATGGACCGGCCCGATCGTCTCCGTGCTCATGCAGCGCGCGGTCCACTTCGCCGAACTGCGGCGCGCCATCCCGGGGATCAGCGAGCGCATGCTCTCCGACCGGCTCACCGAACTCGCGGCCTCCGGCCTGGTCGTACGGGAGGTCGACGACGGGCCGCCGCTGCGTGTCGCGTACCGGCTGACGGACGCGGGGAGGGCGATGGAGCCCGCGCTCAAGGAGCTGAAGATGTGGTCGGAGTCATATCTCGGCGGCGCGGAGTCGCCCGAGGGGCGCTGCTAGACCCGGCCCTCCCCCCCTCCTGGCCCCGGGTGGCCGGAACGTGTGCCTGTCCGCGGTTGTCCACAGGTTGTCCACAGGGGGCGACGCCCGGCTTCGCCCGGCGGTAACGTCGTGCTCAGTTGATGTTGGCCTGATTCGGCATGAGCCGGATTCAGCACGGCACGAGCACGTACGAGTACGGGGGAGGCGGCACGCCATGGGCGAGGTCGGACCGGTGGTGACGGGGCTGGCGCGGGGCGCCGCGGGACAGGCGGGGCGCGGGAGCGGGCGGATTCCGGAGGTGTCCGGATTCGCACCCCGCGCGACCGTCGACGGGGCCCCCACGCCCAAGGCGCGGGGGCACGCGCTGCGGGACCGGGTGCCGCGCTCCTCGCACGATTCCCTCGTCCTCGCGGCCGGGCGGCCCGACGCGCTGCGGGCGGTCGAGGAGTCCAGCCGCGGCCGGGTGGCCGGGCTGACGCCGCTGCGGGTGGGGCGGATGGCGGCCACGCCCTTCGCGTTCCTGCGGGGTTCGGCCGGGCTGATGGCCCATGACCTGGTGGGCACCCCGGTCACCGGGGTCGGCGCGCAGATCTGCGGGGACGCGCACGCGGCGAACTTCGGTCTGTACGGGGACTCACGCGGCCAACTGGTCATCGACCTCAACGACTTCGACGAGACCGTCGTCGGCCCCTGGGAGTGGGACGTCAAGCGCCTCGCGACGTCGCTGGTCCTGGCCGGTCGTGAGGCGGGCGCGGACGAGGAGACGTGCCGGCGCGGCGCCTGCGACGCGGTGGGTTCGTACCGGCGCACGATGAGGCTGCTGGCGAAGCTCCCCGCGCTCGACGCGTGGAACGCGATCGCCGACGAGCGGTTGGTCTCGCACGCCGACGCGCGGGATCTGGCCGGCACGCTGGAGCGGGTCTCGGAGAAGGCGCGCAACAACACGAGCGCCCGGTTCGCCGCCCGGTCGACCGAGGCCGTGCCGGAGGCCGACGGTGCGCCGGGCGCGGGCGGGCGCGGGAGCGGTACGCGGCGCTTCGTGGACGCCCCGCCCGTTCTGCGGCGGGTGCCGGACGAGGAGGCGGCGGCCGTCGCGGCCTCGCTGGAGGAGTATCTGGGGACGTTGTCGGAGGACCGGCTGCCGCTGCTCGCGCGGTACGCGATCCACGACGTGGCGTTCCGGGTCGTCGGCACCGGCAGCGTCGGGACGCGGTCGTACGTGGTGCTGCTCCTCGACCACCGGGGGGAGCCGCTGGTGCTCCAGGTGAAGGAGGCGCGCGGTTCGGCCCTGCTGCCGTACCTGCCGGCCGCCGGGTTCGAGGTGCCGGAGGAGACGCACGAGGGGCGCCGGGTGGTGCTCGGGCAGAAGCGGATGCAGGTGGTCAGCGACAGCCTGCTGGGCTGGACGACGGTGGCGGGCAGGCCGTACCAGGTACGGCAGTTCAGGAACCGCAAGGGGAGTGTGGACCCGGCCGCGCTGCCCGCCGACCAGATCGACGACTACGGGCGGATGACCGGGGCGCTGCTGGCGCGGGCGCACGCGCACAGCGTGGATCCCCGGCTGATCGCCGGGTACTGCGGCAAGAACGAGGAGCTGGACGTCGCGGTGGCGGCCTTCGCGGTGGCGTACGCGGACCGTACGGAAGCGGATCACGCGGAGCTGGTGGCGGCGGTCAGGAGCGGGCGGATCGCGGCGGAGCTGGGCGTGTGACGCCGGCGCCCGCCGGGCCCGGGGCTGCGGGCGCCGTTGGCGGTCTCCGGGGGCGGGCCCGGGCGGTCTCCGGGGTCGTGGCGGGCGCGAACGGGGCGGTGGCGGGCGTGAGCGGGGCCGTGGTGGGGTCGAACGGGGCGGGGGCGGGTTCGATCGCCCGTACGCTGGACGGGTGATGCACGACGCCCCTGGGGAGCCGACGATCCGTAACGACGACGAGCAGGACGTACAGGACGCGACACGCGCGCCGGGCGCGACGGCCGGCGTGGCGAGCGATCCGGTGGACGCGGGCGGCGGTCCGGCCGGCGTGGCCGAGGGTGCCGTGCCCCGGCCCGAAGCGCGGCTGGAGAAGGCCGTGCGCGCCGCCGAGCAGGCGCTCATCGAGTTCGAGATCGCGTTGGAGACCTTCCGGGTCGAGGTGGAGAACTTCTCCCGGCTGCACCACCAGCGGCTCGGGCCGATGTACGCGAGGCTCGACGAGCTGGACGCGATGATCGCCGAGGCGCGGGCGGCCCGTACCGGCGATCCGGAGGACGTACGCAGGGCCGAGGAGGCCCGCGCGCTGGTGCAGCCCATGCCGGGCGTGGAGGAGCTGTTCCACGACTGGCTCGACTCGGAGGGGCTGTCGCCCGAGGCGGCGGCGATGCTCACCGACCAGCCCGTACGGCCGCCCAAGCGGGTCAGGCCGAGTGACGAGGCGCGCAAGCTCTACCGCGAGCTGGCGCGCAAGGCGCACCCGGACCTGGCGCAGGACGACAAGGAGCGGGCCCGGCGCGAGGAGTTCATCACGCGGGTCAACGCCGCGTACGGGCGCGGGGACGAGCCGCTGCTGCGGGAGCTGACCGAGGAGTGGGCGGCGGGTCCCGCGCCCGAGGAGCACCGGCGCAGCGAGAGCGAGGAGCTGTACGCCCGGCTGGAGTGGCTCTCGCACCGCAAGGAGCTGCTCACGCTGGTCGCCAAGGAGCTGGAGGAGAGCGCCATCGGCGCGATGCTGCGGATGGCGCCCGACGATCCGGACCGGCTGCTGGAGGAGATCGCCGAGCAGTTGCTCGCGGAGGTCTCCGAGCGAGAGGCCCGGTTGGCGGAGCTGGCGCGGTAGGTTTCCGGGGTCGGGACCGGTTCCCGGAGCCGGAGTCGGAGCCGGGACCGGACACACAGACCAGACAGGTACGAGAGAAGGCGACACCCATGAACTTCGCCCCGCTGCCCTCCGTGGACGTCGCGGCGGTTCCGTCCGACGGCTTGGTGCTGGACGTCCGGGAGGCCGACG
Source organism: Streptomyces liangshanensis (assembly GCF_011694815.1). Classification (NCBI taxonomy): domain Bacteria; kingdom Bacillati; phylum Actinomycetota; class Actinomycetes; order Kitasatosporales; family Streptomycetaceae; genus Streptomyces; species Streptomyces liangshanensis. The sequence continues at coordinate 3,912,529 of NZ_CP050177.1, read as the reverse complement.
AATGGGCGGCCGGCCATGTCGAGGGCGCGCTGCACGTGCCGATGAGTGACTTCGTCGGCCGGTTCGGCGAGGTGACCGAGGCCGTGGCCGACGGGCGGAAGGCATATGTGATGTGCCGGGTCGGTGGCCGTTCCGCGCAGGTCACGCAGTATCTGGTGCAGCAGGGCGTCGACGCGGTCAACGTGGACGGCGGCATGCTCGCCTGGGACGGCGCGGGGCGTCCGATGGTCAGCGACGGCGGCAGCCCGGCGTTCGTGCTCTGACCCGGGGCCGGGGACCGTTCGCGGGCGGCGATTGAGGTGGGATGGATTCGTACGACCACGAGGGTGTGAAGGCCGGGCCGAAGCCCGGCGCGGGCATAGCCGGCCTCTCCCTTCCGTACCAGGTGGTGGCCGCCCTCGCGCTCGGGGTCGTCGGCGTGCTGGCCTGCGTGCACCTCGGCATGGTCTTCCTGCACGTGGCCCCGTCCAACACCGTCTCCAAGCAGTACGGCGAGGCCGTGGACAACTGGATCTACCCCGAGTTCGAGCAGAACTGGAAGCTCTTCGCGCCCAACCCCCTCCAGCAGAACATCGCCGTGCAGGTGCGGGCCGAGGTCGCGGCGCCGGACGGCGAGCGGACGACCACCGACTGGATCGACCTCTCCGCCGAGGACGGCGCGGCGATACGGGGCAATCCCCTCCCGAGCCACGTCGACCAGAACGAGCTGCGCCGCGGCTGGGACTTCTTCACCGGCTCCCACGACGCGCAGAACCGTGCGCAGGGGGTGCGCGGGCAGCTCTCCGAGCAGTACCTGCGGCGGATAGTGATGCTCCGGCTGGCGGACCACCGGCTGGGCGGTCCCGTGCAGCGGATCCAGGTCAGGTCCGTCTCGACGACCGTGGACGCGCCCGCCTGGAGCAGGACGAAGTTCGACACGCGGCCCACCTACCGGGTGTGCCCCTGGTGGAGCGTGACCTCCGCGGACCTTCCCGGGGGCGTGCGGAACGGTCGTACGGAGGCGGGCCGGTGAGCGGGGACGGGCGGGTGAGCGGGGCCGGGACGGCGGGTCCCGACGCACGGGTCGGCGGCGGCGCGGTGGGCGGGGAGTGGGCGGCGCGGAAGGCCGCGTACGCGATCCGGCGTGTCACGGGGACGGCTCTCGGCCCGTACCAGAGCGCGGTCGTCCGGATCGGGGTCGCCGGGACGTGGCTCCTCTTCCTGCTGCGGGAACTGCCCAACCGCCGGGAGCTGTACGGGCCGGAAGGGCCGTGGAGCTGGACCATGGCCCAGCAGCTGATCGCCAGGAACGGCGCGTTCAGCGGGCTGATGTGGTCGGACAGCGAGGTCTGGTTCGAGATCGTCTTCGCGGTGGCCGTGCTGTCGGCCGCGCTGCTGGCGCTCGGCTGGCGGACGCGCACGATGTCGGTGCTGTTCATGTTCGGCGTGCTGTCGCTCCAGAACCGCAGCATCTTCATGGGCGACGGCGGCGACAACATCATCCACCTGATGGCGATCTACCTCGTGGTGACCCGCTGCGGCCAGGTCTGGTCGCTGGACGCCCGGCGCGCGGCCCGGGCCAGTGCCGTGCGGGAGCGGACCGGTGCCGTACGGGACCGGGTCGGTCCTGTCCTGTGGGTGGCCATGGGCGCCCTGCTCCTGGTCGCGACCCTGACGGCGGACCGGTTCCGGATCGAGACGTGGCTCGCGGTCCTGTTCTGGGGCGCGTGGGCGGCGCAGGGGTTGTGGTGGCTGACGGGGCACTACGCGCCGGGCGGGCAGCCGCGCGCGCTGCTCGACGTCCTCGCGAACATCCTCCACAACGCCGGTCTCGCGGTCATCATGGCCGAGGTCTGCCTCGTGTACGCGACCGCCGGCTGGTACAAGATCCAGGGCACGCGCTGGCAGGACGGCACGGCCCTGTACTTCCCGCTCAAGCTGGACTACTTCACGCCCTGGCCCGCCCTGTCGGGCATCCTCGCCGCCAGCGGGGTGGTGGTGATGCTGGTGACGTACGGGACGGTCGTGGTCCAGGTCGCCTTCCCGTTCACGCTCTTCAACCGGCGGGTCAAGAACGTCCTGCTGGTCGCGATGATCATGGAGCACCTGGGCATCGCGGTGCTGCTCGGGCTGCCGTTCTTCTCCCTGGCGATGATCGCCGCCGACGCCGTGTTCCTCCCGACCCCCTTCCTGCGGTGGCTCGGGGACCGGGTGTCGGGGCGGTGGCGCCGGCTGTCCCGCCGGACTCCCGCCCTGCCCGGGCAGCGGGGCGAGCGGGAGGCGGAGCCCCGTACTCTCGTGGGGTGAGCAGCGAAGCACGGGTCCGGGACGACGCCCCCGTCGGGGACGACGAAGCCCCCGTCCAGTACGACGACGGGTTCGGCAAGGAGATCGGGGTCGGACCCCATCCGGAGCCCTGGCCGCGGGGTGAGCGGTACGACCCCGAGCTGCTGGCCGGCGGCGACCGGCGCAACGTCGTCGACGGCTACCGGTACTGGACGCACGAGGCGATCGTCGCCGACCTCGACACCCGGCGGCACGACTTCCACGTGGCGGTGGAGAACTGGGGCCACGACTTCAACATCGGATCCGTGGTCCGTACCGCCAACGCCTTCCTCGCCCGGGAGATCCACATCGTGGGGCGGCGGCGCTGGAACCGGCGCGGGGCGATGGTCACCGACCGCTACCAGCACGTGCGCCACCACGCCGACACCGCCGGGCTGACGGCCTGGGCGGCGGCCGAGGGCCTGCCGATCATCGGGATCGACAACCTGCCCGGGGCCGTACCGCTGGAGCGCACCGAGCTGCCGCGCCGCTGTGTCCTGCTCTTCGGGCAGGAGGGCCCCGGTCTGACCGAGGAGGCCAGGGAGCACGCGGCGATGGTGTGCTCGATCGCGCAGTTCGGCTCGACGCGCTCGATCAACGCGGGCGCGGCGGCGGCGATCGCCATGCACGCGTGGATCCAGCGCTACGCGGACGTCCCGGCGCAGCCGACCCCCTGACCGCGCCCGCTGCTGACCCGACTCCTGCCTGCCTGAGGCGCACCGCCCGGCCCGGAGAGCCGGGCCGGGCGGACGCCCCCGGGCGTCACGCCTGTCGGCGGACCTCCACCACGCGGAAGCGGTTGGCGACGAAGGCCGCGTCGCACAGGGCCGCGTTCGCCGCCGGGTTGCCGCCGGAGCCGTGGAAGTCGGAGAAGGCCGCGGTCTGGTTCACGTACACCCCGCCGGTCAGGTTCAGCGAGAGCTGCGCGGACTCCTCCAGGCAGACCTCCTCGACGGCCCGCTCGACGTCCTCGGACGTCGTGTACGCGCCGACGGTCATCGCGCCCCGCTCGCGCACGGTCCGCCGCAGCAGCTCCAGGGCGTCCTGCGTCGAGTCCACGGCGATCGCGAACGAGACCGGGCCGAAGCACTCGGACAGATACGGCACCTCCGCCTCGACACCCGCCTCCCAGGCCTTGTCCCACGCCTTGCGGGAGCCGTCGGCCCGCACGATCGCGGGCGTGCGCACCACGGCGTCCGGGAAGTCCGGGTGGGCGACCTCGCGGGAGGCCAGCGCGACGTCGCCGAGCGTGCCGGCCGTCGCCAGCCGGTCCTTCACGCCGTCGTTGACCAGCGTGCCCAGCAGGGCGTTGGCCCGCGCGTCGTCGCCCAGCAGGCCGTCCACCGCGGCGGCGAGGTCGGCGACCACCTCGTCGTACGTCTTCTCGCCCGCGTCGGTCGTGATGCCGTCCTTGGGAATGAGGACGTTCTGCGGCGTGGTGCACATCTGGCCGCTGTAGAGCGACAGGGAGAAGGCGAGGTTCGCGAGCATGCCGCGGTAGTTGTCGGTCGAGTCCACGAGGACCGTGTTGACCCCGGCCTTCTCCGTGTAGACCTGCGCCTGGCGGGCGTGGGTCTCCAGCCAGTCGCCGAACGCGGTGGACCCGGTGTAGTCGATGATCCGGATCTCGGGGCGGACGGCCAGCGTCTTGGCGATGCCCTCGCCGGGGCGCTCCGCGGCCAGCGCGACCAGATTCGGGTCGAACCCGGTCTCGGCGAGCACCTCACGGGCCACCCGGACCGTCAGCGCGAGCGGCAGGACCGCCCGCGGGTGCGGCTTGACGAGGACCGCGTTGCCCGTCGCCAGGGAGGCGAACAGGCCCGGGTAGCCGTTCCACGTGGGGAACGTGTTGCAGCCGACCAGCAGCGCGATGCCGCGCGGGACGGCGACGAACGACTTCCGCAGCTCCAGCGGGTCGCGCTTGCCCTGCGGCTTGGACCAGTCCGCCACCGACGGGGTGCGGGTCTGCTCCGCGAACGCGTACGCCACCGCTTCGAGGCCGCGGTCCTGTGCGTGCGGTCCGCCCGCCTGGAACGCCATCATGAAGGCCTGCCCGCTGGTGTGCATCACCGCGTGCGCGAACTCGTGCGTCCGGGCGCTGATCCGCGCCAGGATCTCCACGCAGACCAGGGCGCGCGTCTCCGGGCCCGCGTCGCGCCAGGCCGCCGTACCCGCGCGCATGGCGGGCAGGAGCACGTCCAGGTCGGGGTGCGGATAGGTGACGCCGAGCGCCGGGCCGTACGGCGAGACCTCGCCGCCGGTCCAGTCGTCCGTACCGGGCTGGTCCAGCTCGAAGCGGGTGTCGCGCAGCGCCTCGAAGGCCGCGAGGCCGTCGGCGGGCGCGCTCTCGCCGTACGCCTTCGGGTGCTCGGGGTGCGGCGACCAGTAGGCACGGGTGCGGATCGTGTCGAGGGCCTGGTCGAGCGTGGGCCGGTGCTTCTCGGAGAGCTGCTGGGGGCTGAGACGGGCGGCCATGAAGGACCAACTCCTCGTCGAGCTGGGCGGGAACAGGGGCATGTGCGGACAGTCAGAGCTAGAGTAACCGAACGATCGGTCGGGACAAGGGGCCGGGCGAACCTGTGGATAACCTTGCTCCCCGCTCGCTCGTCCCGCTCGCCGACCTGTGGACCACTCATGCGGGAGGATTGCGTTCATGACAGCAATCGAGACGGGCCGTACGGTCGCCGTCGTCGGCACCGGCACGATGGGCCAGGGCATCGCCCAGGTGGCGCTGGTCGCCGGCCACCCGGTACGGCTCCACGACGCGGTGCCGGGCCGGGCGGAACAGGCCGCGGCCGCGCTCCTCGCCCGTCTCGACCGGCTGGTGGACAAGGGCCGGCTCGCCCCGGCGGAGCGGGACGCAGCCCGCAGCCGCCTGAGTCCGGTCACCCGCCTCGCGGAGCTGGCGGACGCCGCGCTCGTCGTGGAGGCCGTGATGGAGGACCTCACGGTCAAGCGCGCGCTGTTCGCGGCCCTGGAGGACACCGTCGGCGACGACTGCGTGCTCGCCACCAACACCTCCTCCCTGTCCGTCACCGCCGTCGCGGGCGGCCTGCGCCGCCCCGGCCGCTGCGTGGGCCTGCACTTCTTCAACCCGGCGCCGCTCCTGCCCCTCGTGGAGGTCGTCGGCGGCTTCGCCTCGGACCCGGAGGTCGTGCGGGACGCCTACGACACCGTCCTGGCCTGGGGCAAGACGCCGGTGCGCAGCGAGGACACCCCCGGCTTCATCGTCAACCGGATCGCGCGCCCCTTCTACGCCGAGGCGCTGCGGGTGTACGAGGAGGGCGCCGCCGACGCGGCCACCATCGACGCGGTGCTGCGGGAGAGCGGCGGCTTCCGGATGGGCCCCTTCGCGCTGACCGACCTGATCGGCCAGGACGTCAACGAGGCCGTCACCCGGTCCGTCTGGGAGGCCTTCTCCTACGACCAGAAGTTCACCCCGTCGCTGGCCCAGCGCCGGCTGGTGGAGTCGGGGCGGCTGGGCCGCAAGTCCGGCCGGGGCTGGTTCCCGTACGGCGAGGACGCGGCGGCGTCCACCGCGCCGGCCGGGCCGCACACGGCCGCCCCGGAAGCGGCACCCGCGTCCGTCTCCGTCCACGGCGACCTCCTCGCGGCGGCCGTGCTGCCCGAGCTGATCGCGGAGGCGGGCATCGACGTCCTACGGAAGGACGACGCCGAAGCGGGCCGTCCGGGCTGGATCGAACTGCCCGACGGCACGCGCCTGCTCCTCTCCGACGGGTCGGCGGCCGACCGGGCCCGGGGGCCGGTGATCCACTTCGACCTCGCCCTCGACTACCGGAGCGCCACCCGGATCGCGCTCGCCCCCTCGTCCCGGGTCGGCGACGCGTCGCTCGCGCGGGCCGTCGGCCTGTTCCAGGCGCTCGGCAAGGACGTGAGCGTCGTCGCCGACGTCCCTGGCATGATCGTGAGCCGTACGGTCGCGATGCTCGTCGACTTCGCGCTCGACGCGCGGGCGCGCGGGGTGGCGACCGGCGAGGCGATCGACACCGCGATGCGCCTCGGCGTCAACTACCCGCGCGGGCCGATCGAGTGGGGTGCGGAACTGGGCGCGCGGTGGGTGCTGACCGCGCTGGAACGCCTGCACGCCGAGTACCCCACCGGCCGCTACGCCCCTTCCCAGGCGCTCCGCCGCCTGGCCGCCGCGCTGGAGGACGACGCGTCATGACCACCCCCAAGCGGGACACGTACACGCCCGAGACCCTGCTGACCGTCGCCGTGCGGGTCTTCAACGAGCGGGGGTACGACGGCACGTCCATGGAGCATCTCTCCAAGGCGGCCGGGATCTCCAAGTCCTCGATATACCACCACGTGGTGGGCAAGGAGGAGTTGCTGAGGCGCGCGGTCAGCCGGGCGCTCGACGGGCTCTTCGGCATCCTCGACGAGGACGGGGCGTCGCGGGGCCGGGCGGTCCAGCGCGTCGAGTACGTCGTCCGCCGCACGGTCGAGGTCCTGATGGCCGAGCTGCCGTACGTGACGCTGCTGTTGCGCGTGCGCGGCAACACGCAGACCGAGCGCTGGGCCATGGAGCGGCGCAGGGAGTTCGACCAGCGGGTGGCGGACCTGCTCAAGGACGCCGCCGCGGACGGGGACCTGCGGGCCGACATGGACACCCGGCTGGCGACCCGGCTGCTCTTCGGGATGATCAACTCGCTGGTGGAGTGGTACCGCCCCCAGCCGGCCGGCGGGTACGACCGCGAGCAGGTCGCCGACGCGGTGGTCCGGCTGGCCTTCGACGGGTTGCGCAACGACCGTACGGAGCGGTCCGGCGGGGCTTCCCGGGGATAGGGCGCGGCTTCCTAAAGAGGCGGCCGCGGGGCCGGTGGCCGGGGACCCGGATGCGGCTGGCCCTGGTCGAGGTCCGTCTCCTCGAAGACCAGCAGCGTGCGGGTCGAGAGCACCTCGGGGATCGCCTGGAGCCGGGTGAGGACCAGCTCGCGCAGTGTCCTGTTGTCCGCGGTGTGGACCAGCAGCAGGACGTCGAAGTCCCCGCTGACCAGGGCGATGTGGGTGGCGCCCGGCAGCCCCTGGAGCTGCTCGCGCACCGTGCGCCAGGAGTTCTGCACGATCTTGAGGGTGATGTACGCGGAGGCGCCCTGCCCCGCCCGCTCCTCGTTCACCCGGGCGCTGAACCCGCGGATGACCCCGTCGTCGATCAGCCGGTTGATCCGCGCGTAGGCGTTGGCGCGCGAGACGTGGACGCGCTCGGCCACGGAGCGGACGGAGGCCCGGCCGTCCGCGCGGAGTATGCGGAGGATGTCCCGGTCTATCGCGTCGAGCGGGCGCGGCGGCGGAGAGGCCGCAGGAACGGTGCCCGCGGCTGCCGGTGGAGCGGTCGGCGGAGCGGCTGGTGGCGGGGCTGTTCCTGTGCCGTCGCCGTCCTCCGCGCCGGACGCCCCGTCCGTGCCGTCGGCCATTTGTTCAGCTCCCATGTCTCCCCGCCTCTCCCCCATGGACGACCTGTGCCCATCCCAGGCCGCCCGGCACCGTTTGTCCACAGGCTGAGGGTGTGTGTAGCCAAATTGCCGCAACGACCGAACAATCGGTAGGTGAGGTGTGCCACATCCGGGCACCCCTGGCTCGTTTCCCACGAGGAGGTGCACGCGTGAAGAAGAGCAGTACTTCGGTTCAGGAACTGCCGGGTGCCGCCGTCCGCCGGCCCACCCCGCCCCCGGCGTGGCAGCCGCGTACCGACCCGGCCCCGCTGCTCCCGGACCCCGAGCCGTTCCGCGTGCTCGGCACGCCCGCCGCGGCCGGCGCCGACCCGGCCCTGCTGCTGCGGCTCTACACCGAGCTGGTCCGGGGCCGGCGGTACAACACGCAGGCCACGGCCCTGACCAAGCAGGGCAGGCTGGCCGTCTACCCGTCCAGCACCGGCCAGGAGGCCTGTGAGGTCGCCGCCGCGCTGGTCCTGGAGGACCGGGACTGGCTCTTCCCCAGCTACCGCGACACCCTCGCGGCCGTGGCCCGCGGGCTCGACCCGGTCCAGGCCCTGACGCTGCTGCGTGGCGACTGGCACACCGGGTACGACCCGCACGAGCACCGCGTCGCGCCCCTCTCCACGCCCCTCGCCACCCAGCTGCCGCACGCGGTGGGCCTGGCGCACGCGGCCAGGCTCAAGGGCGACGACGTGGTCGCGCTGGCCTTGGTGGGCGACGGCGGGACCAGCGAGGGCGACTTCCACGAGGCGCTGAACTTCGCGGCCGTGTGGCGGGCCCCGGTGGTCTTCCTGGTGCAGAACAACGGCTTCGCGATCTCCGTACCGCTCGCCAAGCAGTCCGCGGCGCCCTCCCTGGCCCACAAGGCCGTCGGGTACGGGATGCCGGGCCGCCTGGTCGACGGGAACGACGCGATCGCGGTGCACACCGTCCTCGCGGAGGCCGTGGACCGCGCGAGGCGCGGCGAGGGCCCGACGCTGGTCGAGGCCGTGACGTACCGGATGGACGCCCACACGAACGCCGACGACGCGACGCGCTACCGCGAGGACGCCGAGGTCCAGGCGTGGCGCGCGCACGACCCGGTGAAGCTCATGGAGCGCGAGCTGCTGGAGCGCGGGGTCCTGGACGAGGACGGCGTCAGGAAGGCCGCCGAGGGCGCCGAGGCGATGGCCGCCCGGCTGCGGGAGCGGATGAACGCCGATCCGGAGCTGGACCCCATGGACCTGTTCACGCACGTCTACGCCGAGCAGACCACCCAGTTGGCGGAACAGGCGGCGTTGCTCAGGGCGGAGCTGGAGGCGTCGGCCGACCCGGCGTCCGGGGACGCCGGGAGCACCGGCGGGGAAGCGGCGGGTGAGCGGCGATGACGACCACCGCGGTGAAGCCCGCCACGATGGCCTCGGCCCTCCAGCGCGCGTTGCGGGACGCGATGGCCGAGGATCCGACCGTCCACGTCCTGGGAGAGGACGTCGGCACGCTCGGCGGGGTCTTCCGGATCACCGACGGCCTGGCGGCGGAGTTCGGCGACGAGCGCTGCACGGACACCCCCCTCGCCGAGGCGGGCATCCTGGGGACGGCCGTCGGCATGGCGATGTACGGGCTGCGGCCCGTCGTGGAGATGCAGTTCGACGCGTTCGCCTATCCGTCGTTCGAGCAGCTCATCAGCCATGTGGCGAAGATGCGCAACCGTACGCGCGGGGCGATGCCCCTGCCGATCACGGTGCGGGTGCCGTACGGCGGCGGGATCGGCGGGGTCGAGCACCACAGCGACTCCTCCGAGGCGTACTACATGGCGACCGCGGGGCTGCACGTCGTGACCCCGGCGACGGTGGACGACGCGTACGGGATGCTGCGGGCCGCGATCGCCTCCGACGACCCGGTGGTCTTCCTGGAGCCGAAGCGGCTGTACTGGTCGAAGGCGCAGTGGTCGCCGGACGAGCCGGCCGCGGTGGAGCCGATCGGCCGCGCGGTCGTGCGGCGCCGGGGCACGAGCGCCACGCTCATCACGTACGGACCGTCCGTGCCGGTCTGCCTGGAGGCGGCCGAGGCGGCCCGCGCCGAGGGCTGGGACCTGGAGGTCGTGGACCTGCGCTCGCTGGTGCCGTTCGACGACGAGACGGTGGCGGCCTCCGTACGGCGTACGGGCCGGGCGGTTGTCGTCCACGAGTCGACGGGCTTCGGCGGACCCGGCGGGGAGATCGCCGCCCGCGTCACCGAACGGTGCTTCCACCACCTGGAGGCGCCGGTGCTGCGGGTCGCGGGATTCGACATCCCGTATCCGCCGCCCATGCTGGAGAAGCACCACCTTCCCGGCGTGGACCGGGTGCTGGACGCGGTCGCGCGGCTTCAGTGGGAGACGGAGAGCTGATGGCCCAGGTGCTGGAATTCAGGCTGCCGGACCTCGGGGAAGGACTGACCGAGGCGGAGATCGTCCACTGGCTGGTGGAGGTCGGCGACGTCGTCGCCGTCGACCAGCCGGTCGTGGAGGTCGAGACGGCCAAGGCGATGGTCGAGGTGCCCTGCCCGTACGGCGGCGTGGTCACCGCGCGGTACGGCGAGGAGGGCTCGGAGCTGCCGGTCGGCGCCCCGCTGCTGACCGTCGCGGTCGGCGCGTCCGAGTCCGCGGCGGGCGGGGAGCCGGCCCCGGAGAAGGCCCCGGCCGCGCCGGCCGCCGACGAGGGGTCGGGCAACGTGCTCGTCGGGTACGGCACGGGCGCGCCCGCCGCGCGCAGGCGCCGCGTCCGCCAGGCGTCCCCGGCGGCGGCCGTGCCCGCGCCGGCGCCCGCGCCGGTCGTGGGGCGGGCCAACGGGTCCGGGGCCCCCGTCCTGACGCCGGCCGGCGGATCCGCAGGACCGGCCGGTCCTGTCGCGGTGGTGTCGCCGCTGGTCCGCAGGCTCGCCCGGGAGAACGGCGTCGATCTGCGGACCCTGACGGGTTCGGGGCGCGAGGGCCTGATCCTGCGCTCCGACGTCGACCGGGCCATTCGGTCGGCGGACCCGGAGCCTCCGGCCGCCGTCGCCGCGCCCACCGGGGCCGCGGGAGCGGCCGGGCGGCCGGACGTCGTCCGGGTGCCGCTGCGGGGTGTACGGGGCGCGGTCGCCGACAAGTTGTCCCGCAGCCGCCACGAGATCCCGGACGCCACCTGCTGGGTGGACGCCGACGCGACGGAGCTGATGGCGGCCCGTACGGCGATGAACGCGGCCGGCGGACCGAAGATCTCCCTCCTCGCGCTGCTGGCCCGGATCTGTGTCGCGGGCCTGGCCCGTCACCCGGAGCTGAACTCCACGGTGGACACGGCCGCCAGGGAGATCCTGCGGCTGCCCGACGTGCACCTGGGCTTCGCCGCCCAGACCGACCGCGGGCTCGTCGTCCCGGTCGTGCGGGACGCGCACCGGCGCGACGCGGAGTCCCTGAGCGCCGAGTTCGCGCGTCTGACGGAGGCGGGCCGGTCGGGCACGCTGACGCCGGGCGACCTGACCGGGGGGACGTTCACGCTCAACAACTACGGGGTGTTCGGGGTCGACGGCTCGACGCCGATCATCAACCACCCGGAGGCCGCGATGCTCGGGGTCGGCCGGATCATCCCCAAGCCGTGGGTGCACCGGGGGGAGTTGGCCGTCCGGCAGGTCGTCCAGCTGTCCCTCACCTTCGACCACCGGGTCTGCGACGGCGGCACGGCGGGCGGCTTCCTCCGGTACGTGGCGGACTGCGTCGAGAACCCGGCGGTGCTCCTGCGCACGCTGTGAGCGATGTCCGGGGTCCAGAACTTCGATGCCGGATCCCGGATTAGCGGCCGCCCGGCACCGTCATACTTCTGGCATGACCGCGTATGACGCCATCGTGCTCGCCGGAGGCGCCGCCAAGCGCCTCGGAGGGATCGACAAGCCCGCCGTGCGGGTCGGGGGCCGCGCCCTGCTCGACCGCGTCCTGGCGGCCTGTGAGGGGGCCGGCAGGACAGTCGTCGTGGGCGGCAGGCGCCCGACGGTCCGGCCCGTGCACTGGGCGCGGGAGGACCCGCCGGGCGGCGGGCCGCTCGCCGCGCTCGGCGCGGGCGTGCGCGCCGTCGGGGCCGACACCGTCCTGGTCCTCTCCGCCGACCTGCCGTTCCTCGGCGCCCCGACCGTGCTCCGGCTGGTCGAGGCGCTGGACACGAGCGGCCGGGAGGCCGCGCTCCTCGTCGACCCGGACGGGCGGGACCAGCCGCTGGTCGCCGCCTACCGCGCCGAGCCGCTGCGCCGCGAACTGGCGCTGCTGGCCACCGAGCACGGGAACCTCACCGGTCTGCCCCTGCGTCTGCTGTCCGACGAACTCGACCTCGCCCGGGTCGATGCCGATCCCTTCGCCTCGTTCGACTGCGACACCTGGGAAGACATCTCCACGGCCCGGGCCCGCATCAGAGAGCATGGGACCGTGCTGGAAGAATGGATCAACGCAGTCAAGGACGAGCTCGGCATCGAGCTGGACGTCGACATCCCCCTCCTTCTGGACCTGGCCCGTGACGCCGCCCACGGCGTCGCCCGGCCGGCGGCCCCGCTGACGACCTTCCTGGTCGGGTACGCGGCGGGCCGGGCCGGCGGCGAGGGACCCGAGGCCGTCGAGGCGGCGACCCGCAAGGCGGTGGCGCTCGCCCTGCGCTGGGCCGACGAGGCGGCCGGGACCGACGGTCCCGCCGGGGGCGCCAAGGGGGCCGACGCCGGATGACCGCCCAGGACCGCGAGGTCGAGGGCGTCGAGGACGCCTTGGCCCTGGTGGCCAGGGACCAGGCCCGCGCGCACCGGCCACCGCACGTCCCCGACCCCGCGCACGCCACGCGGACCGGGCACGACGCGCGGGACCCGTACGACGTGGAGGCCGCGCACGACGCGCGAGCCCCGCACGACGCGCACGGCTCCCACGACACCCCCGCCTCCCACGACGACCTCGTGTCCCGCGACGCCCGCACCGCACCCGCGCAGCCGCCCGGCCCGGGCGACGGCGGTACGGCCGGCGGCGGTCCGGCGGCCGGTGACCGGCGGCACGGTACGGCCTGGGCCGACGCCCGCGCCGTCGCCGGGAGTTCGGGGCGGGCCGCCCCGGCCGCGCGGGCCCGGCACGTCCCCCTCGCGCACGCCCTCGGGGAGGTGCTCGCCGAGCCGCTGGCCGCCCTCACCGACCTGCCGTCGTTCGACACCTCCGCCATGGACGGCTGGGCGGTCGCGGGCCCCGGACCCTGGGCCGTCCGGACCCCGGAGGGCACGCCCGTGCGGGGCGACGCCGCCGAACGGTCCGGGATCCTCGCCGGACACGGTGAGTCCGTACCGCTTCCCGACGGCGCCGCCGTACGGATCGCCACCGGCGCGCGCGTACCGCCCGAGGCGACCGCGGTGATCCGCAGCGAGCACGCCCGCACCGACGACACCGGCCACCTCCACGCCGAGCGCCCGGTCGTCCCCGGCCAGGACATCAGGTCGCGGGGCCAGGAGTGCCGCTCCGGGGAGCCGTTGCTGCCCGCCGGGGCGCTGGTGACCCCGGCCGTGCTGGGCCTGGCCGCCGCCGCCGGGTACGACGCGCTGCTCACCGTCCCCCGCCCGACGGTGGAAGTCCTCGTGCTCGGCGACGAGTTGCTGACCGAGGGCCTCCCCCGCGACGGGTTCATCCGCGATGCGCTCGGCCCGATGCTCGCGCCCTGGCTGCGTACCCTCGGCGTCGACGTGGTCGCCACCCACCGCATCGGGGACGACGAGGACGACCTCTACCGCGCGGTCACCGAGTCCAAGGCCGACCTGGTCATCACCACGGGTGGGACGGCCGGCGGCCCGGTCGACCACGTCCACCCCGTGCTCCGCGCCGCGGACGCCGCGTTGCTGGTCGACGGCGTCACCGTGCGCCCCGGCCACCCCATGGTCCTCGCACGGCTCCCCTCGGGACGGCACCTCGTGGGCCTGCCCGGCAACCCCCTCGCCGCCGTCTCCGGGCTGCTCACGCTCGCCGAACCCCTGCTGCGCGCGCTCGCGGGCCGCCCGGCGCCCCCGCCGTACCGGGTGCCGCTGCGGGACGAGGTGCAGGGCCACCCGCACGACACCCGGCTCGTCCCGGTCGTCCACCGCGACGACGGGGTGGTGCCGCTGCACTTCAACGGTCCGGCCATGCTGCGGGGCATCGCCGCCGCGGACGGGCTGGCGGTCATTCCGCCCGGGGGCGCCCGGCCCGGTGAGGACGTCGACGTGCTCGACCTGCCCTGGACCGCGTCGACCGACGGCGGGTGTTTCACGTGAAACTTCCCGGCCATGACGCCATAGCCAGGAACGCCGACGAGCATCTGGTCACGGCCCGGGTGCAGTTGCCGCGCCAGCAGGTCCAGCGACCGCTTGTCCAGGTGACCCGTCGGCTCGTGATGGCGCTCGTGGTGCTGTTCGTGACGGTCTTCATCGTCTGGATCGACAACAAGGGCTACCACGACAACTCGGACGACTCGGTCGACTTCCTCGACGCCGTCTACTACGCGACCGTCACGCTCTCCACGACCGGTTACGGCGACATCGTCCCGTACAGCGACAGCGCACGCCTGGTCAACGTGCTGCTCGTGACGCCCCTGCGCGTGCTGTTCCTCATCATCCTGGTCGGCACCACTCTTGAGGTCCTCACGGAACGCACCCGTGAGGAATGGCGGCAGAACCGCTGGAGGTCCCACTTGCGCGAGCACACGGTCATCGTCGGGTACGGCACCAAGGGCCGGTCGGCCATACAGACCCTGTGCGCCACGGGTCTCAGGAAGGACCAGATCGTCATCGTCGACCCGTCGGCGAAGGTGATCGAGGCGGCCAACGCCCAGGGGTTCGTGGGGGTCCTCGGCGACGCGACCCGCAGCGAAGTGCTCCTGCGCGCCGAGGTCCAGAAGGCCCGTCAGATCGTCATCGCCACCCAGCGGGACGACACGGCCGTCCTGGTGACGCTGACCGCGCGTCAGCTCAACCGGTCGGCGAAGATCGTCGCCGCGGTCCGCGAGGAGGAGAACGCGCCGCTGCTGCGCCAGTCCGGCGCCGACGCGGTGATCACCAGCGCCAGCGCGGCAGGACGGCTGCTCGGCATGTCGGTGCTCAGCCCGATGGCCGGCACGGTGATGGAGGACCTGATCCAGCAGGGCACCGGTCTGGACCTCATCGAACGGCCCGTCATAAAGGCAGAGGTGGGGCGGAACGTGCGGGAGACCGAGGACCTGGTGGTGAGCGTGCTGCGCGGGCACCGGCTGATCGGGTACGACGATCCGTCCGCGAGCCCGCTCCAGTTGACCGACCGGCTGATCACCATCGTGCGCGCCCAGAACCCGGCGGATCCGGAGGCGGGGGCCTGACGGTCGGTAAGGAAGCCGCCGGTCGCGCGGGCGGCGGCCGGGACCGGTTCGGCGGCCGGGGCTGCGGGTAGCCTCGCGGCCATGCATGCGATCACGATTCCGGAACCCGGTGGCCCCGAAGCGCTCGTGTGGGCCGAAGTCCCCGATCCCGTCCCCGGCGAGGGCGAGGTTCTCGTCGAGGTGGTGGCGAGCGCGGTCAACCGCGCCGACGTCCTGCAACGGCAGGGGCACTACGACCCGCCGCCCGGATCCTCGACCTACCCCGGCCTGGAGTGCGCGGGCCGGGTCGCCGCGCTCGGCCCCGGGGTCACGGGGTGGGCCGTCGGCGACGAGGTGTGCGCCCTGCTGGCCGGCGGGGGGTACGCCGAGAAGGTCGTCGTACCGGCGGGCCAACTGCTCCCCGTACCGGCCGGGGTGCCCCTGGCCGAGGCCGCCGCGCTTCCCGAGGTGGCCTGCACGGTCTGGTCGAACGTCTTCATGCTCGGGCGGCTCACCGCGGGCGAGACGCTGCTTCTGCACGGCGGCGGGAGCGGGATCGGCACGATGGGCATCCAGGTCGCCAAGGCGCTCGGCGCCCGGGTCGCGGTGACGGCGGGCGGCCCCGAGAAGCTGGCCCGGTGCGCCGAGTTGGGCGCGGACATCCTGATCGACTACCGCGAGCAGGACTTCGTGGCGGAGATACGGAAGGCGACGGACGGGGCCGGCGCGGACGTCATCCTCGACATCGTCGGCGCGAAGTACCTGGCCCAGAACGTGAAGGCGCTGGCCGTGAACGGCAGGCTCGCGGTGATCGGGATGCAGGGCGGGGTGAAGGCCGAGCTGAACATCGGCGCGCTCCTGAGCAAGCGCGGCACCATCACGGCGACCTCGCTGCGGGCCCGTCCCCGCGCGGAGAAGGCGGCCATCGTGGCGGCCGTACGGGAGAACGTCTGGCCGCTCGTCGCCGAGGGCCGCGTCCGTCCGATCGTGGACCGGACCCTGCCGATGGCGGAGGCGGCCGAGGCGCACCGGGTGCTGGAGTCCAGCTCCCACGTGGGCAAGATCCTGCTGCTCGCCCCCACCGCCTGAGCCACGCCCTGACGGGCGCCCGACCCGCGCGGAGACCGACGGCCGGGGCCCGGCCCGCGATGACCGACGGCCGGGGCCCGGCACCCGTGGAAGGGTGCCGGGCCCCGGCCGCGTAAAGGGCTCTGCGTACGACGCTCTGCGTAAGAGGTCCTAGAGGTACGGCCCCGAGCGGATCGCGCCGTGGCCCTGTTCCTCGTCGTCCTCCTGCACCGAGCCCGGCGGGAGGGCGCGGCGCATCTGTTCGAGCTGGGCCCTGGCCGCCATCTGCTGGGCGAACAGCGCCGTCTGGATCCCGTGGAAGAGGCCCTCCAGCCACCCCACCAACTGGGCCTGCGCGATGCGCAGCTCCGCCTCCGAGGGGATGGCCTCGTCGGTGAAGGGGAGGGAGAGCCGCTCCAGCTCCTCGACGAGCTCGGGTGCGAGCCCGTCCTCCAGCTCCTTCACGGAGCTGGCGTGGATCTCCTTGAGCCGTACCCGGCTCGCCTCGTCCAGAGGGGCCGCGCGTACCTCTTCGAGCAGCTGCTTGATCATGCTGCCGATGCGCATGACCTTGGCGGGCTGTTCGACCATCTCCGTCACCGGGATCTCGCGCGGCTCGTCGTCGGTTCCACCGCCGCCGAGCGCCGTCCCGTCCTGTCCCACCACCAGGACATGAGGGCTCTCCTGCGACCGTTCGTTCCTCGACATTTCCATGCATTCATTGTCTCGCACCGGCCCACCGCCACGCGGTGTGCCCCCGGGTGGCACGGCCCGGCCCGCCGGGCCACCCCGGCGGTCCCGGCCGTGCCACCCCCGCCGCACGGCCTACGTGGCCGCGCGGCGCCCCAGGGTCCTGTGCGAGCGGGTGACCACGGCGGCCAGCAGGGCCGCCCCCACCGGCACCGCCACCAGCAGGGCGGCCAGCGTTCCCCACGGGACGATGATCGGCACGTGGGGCACCACGGCCTGGTTGAGCCCGTCCGTGAGGGCCTGCCGGTAGCGGTTCTCCCCCTCGCGCCGCTCGGTCAGCCGCAGGGCGACCGCCGGGAGCAGGCCGGCGGCGCTGCCCAGCAGGACGCCCATCCCCGCCACCAGCCCGCACTGGAATCCGCTGAGGGTCCGGCGGACCCGGGAGGGCGCGCCGACCGCGGCGAGCGTCTTGAGGTCGGCCTCGGCGTCGGCCTGCGCCAGGCCGGTGGCGATTCCGGCGGCGCCGATGGTCACCAGCCCGGCGAAGACGCCCAGCGCGAGGAGCACGATGTTGTTCTCGCCGACGTACCCCTTCTCGATGTCGAGGTAGGCGTTGGCGCCGAACGTGTCGAGGGCGGAGGTGAGCCGCTGCTCCTGCACGCTGCTCGGCATCGAGGTCGTCGAGAAGTACCCGCCGAGCGGGACGACCCCGAAGCCCGCCGCCCTGGCCGCGGCGGCCGGGATGATCATCTTGATGCCGTAGGAGTTGGGCTTGCCCGGGACGGCGTGCGCCGTGAACTCCTTGACGGCGGCCGGCACCTTCTTGTTCTGCTGCCTGGCCTCGTCGGCCGCGTGGGTGTCGGTGATCAGCCGGATGCCGATCTTTCCCCGGGTGTCGACGTTGAGGGGGTCGAACGAGAGGATCTCGCCCGCCGCCAGCGCCTTCTCGGCGCCGGGGTCCTTGATCCCGAGCACCTTGAGGAGCGCGGCGTCACCGACCACCGTGTCGCCCGTAGGGGGGTAGACCGTCATGTCCTTGCAGCGCCGGTCGGCCCGCAGTTTCAGGCGCTCGGCGGCGCTGAAGTCCTTGTCCCCGCTGCCTTCCTTCCACAGCGGGCACTGGTTCGCGTCCGGTACGACCACCTCGGCCGTCCCGCAGCCCTTGCCCCAGTTGTCGGACGCGCAGCGCGGGGGACCGACGACCAGGCCGTCGATCTTCGCGGACACCGCGACGGGCAGCTCCCGCTGGACGGCGGCCCGCGCGGCGGGCACGTCCCGGCCGCCGTCGTCGCTGATGGAGAGAGCGACCGCGCCGTACGGCAGGTCGGCGACGTACGCGTCCCGGTTCTGGGCGTCGCTGCTCGCGGTGTACGTGGCGACCGCCACCGTCCCCGCGACGGCCGCCAGGACGGCGGCGACGGCCGGGGCCGTACGGCCCCGGTTGCGTACCGCGTCCCGCAGCGCCAGCCGCGGTGAGAGCGGCAGCCAGCGGCCCGCCTTGCCGAACAGCCCCACCAGGGCCGGGGTCATCGCGACCACGCCCAGCTCGGCGACGGCGCTGCCGCCCGCGACGATCACGTAACTGTCCGACACCGTCGACCCGTACAGCGCGATCGCCGCGCCGATCACGACCGCGGCCAGGCCCACCGCGGGCAGCACCCGGTTGCTGCGGCGGATGCCGCGCCGGCCGGTGAGGGACGCGAGGACGGTCTGCCGGGAGGCGGTGACGGCCGGGACGATCGCGGCGAGCAGGCCGGTGAGCACGGCGATCGCCGCGATCCCGAGCAGTTCGAGCGGCCGTACGTCGAAGGCGCCGAAGCGCGCGCCGAGATAGCCCTCCAGGACCGGCTTCAGGGCGAAGGTGAGGGCAACGCCGAGGACGGTGCCGACGACCGCCGCGACGACCCCGATGACCAGGCCGCCGCCGAGGACGATGGCCCGGATGTGGCGCCGGTCGCCGCCGTTGGCCCCGACCAGGCCCAGTTGGCGGCGCGAGCGGCGGGCGCCCACGGCGAAGGCGGGACCGGCCAGCAGGCAGATCTCCAGCATGGCGAGGCCGACGACGGTGCCCGCCGCGGCGAGCGCGGCCGGATCGGTCTGCCCGTTGTCGCGGTATCCGATCCAGTCGCTCTTCTGGTAGAGCGGTACGTCGGCGTCGGCGGGCGGCGAGAGGATCACGGCCCGCGAGGCGACCACGACGCCCTTGGTGTTGGCCTCCTGGACCATGTTCCACGTGAAACCGCCGGGAAGGGACACCAGCAGGGTCGCGTCGGGCGTCGAACTGTCCAGCCCCTGGGTCCGCAGGGCCTTGTCCAGCGGCGCGAGCAGGGCGCCGGGGAGCGCGTTGACCTCGGCCCTGTTCAGCTCGTCGGGCACCTCGTAGGAGCCGACGATCCGGTACGGGGTGTCGAGCCCGCGCGCGGTGAGCTTCGAGCCGACCCGCAGTCCGCTGGTCTCCAGGAACTGGGTGGTCGCGGCGACCTCGTCGGCCCGGGCCGGGAACCGGCCGTGCTGCAGGCGCATGATCCCCTCGGCCACCGGGTCCGCGGCCCTCAGCTCACGGACCTGCGTCTGGAGCAGCCCGTGGGTCGTCCGGAGCTTCGCGTTGCCGGTCGTGTCGGTCAGCGTGGTGGCCCCGGCGGGCAGCGCCTTCCTGAGGTCGGTGCTGCCGCTGGGCCACGCCGTGTCGCTGTAGTCCTTGGCGGGGGAGTAGTCCGTGCCCTTGGGGCCCTGGAGGATCGGCGCCCCGGCGAGCCCCGGGTCGGTGAACCGGGCGTCGGCGTGGCCGAGTTCGCGCGCCAGGGTCTCCCGCGGGGAGAGTTCGGCGCTCCGTACGGTCAGGTCCACGGCGCTCACCCCGAGGATGGGGAGCGCGATCATCGCGAGGACGAGGAAGCTGCGTCCCTTGAAGCGCCAGGCGTCGCGGCGGGCGATGCGCAGGGCGGCGCGCCAGGAGTGGAACCAGGTGATCACAGGTCGGCCGCCTGCCCGGTGAGCAGCGAGTCCGCCTGGCTGCGGACGGTCTGGTCGACGACCGAGCCGTCCCGCAGGAAGACCACCCGGTCCGCCCAGGCCGCGAAGCGC
The DNA here is from genome assembly GCF_011694815.1 of Streptomyces liangshanensis. Lineage (NCBI taxonomy): Bacteria > Bacillati > Actinomycetota > Actinomycetes > Kitasatosporales > Streptomycetaceae > Streptomyces > Streptomyces liangshanensis. The sequence goes on along the minus strand of NZ_CP050177.1, from coordinate 3,892,617 downwards.
GGCTCGTGGGTGACCAGGACACCGGCGGCGCCCGCGTCGCAGCGGCTGCGCAGCAGCGCGAGGACGGATTCGCCGGTCTCGGAGTCCAGGGCGCCGGTGGGCTCGTCGGCGAGCACCAGCCGGCGGTCGCCGACGAGGGCGCGGGCGATGGCCACCCGCTGCTGCTGGCCGCCGGACATCTCGTCGGGGAAGCGGTCGGCGAGCTGGCCGAGGCCCATCTCCTCCAGCGCGGCGAGGGCTTCGACGCGTGCCTTGCGGGCCGAGGTGCCGTCCAGTTCGCGCGGGAGGGCGATGTTCTCCGCCGCGGTGAGGGCGGGGATCAGGTTGTAGTCCTGGAAGACGTAGCCGATGCTGCGGCGGCGCAGGGCCGCGAGCCGCTTGCGGTCGACGGTGGTGATGTCCGTCCCCTCGACGACCACGCGCCCGGAGGTGGGGTGGTCGAGTCCGCCCGCGATGGTGAGCAGCGTGGACTTGCCGGAGCCCGACGGGCCCATGACGGCGACGAGTTCGCCGGGGAACACGTCGAGGTTGATGCCGCGCAGCGCATGAACCTCGGTGGCTCCGCTGCCGTGGACGCGGGTCAGGTCCATGAGGCGCAGCACCGGTTGCGGCGGTGTGCCGGGTGTTTCGGGCATGGGTGGATCCCCCTCTGTGCTGACGCGGGCGTGTTCGCGCGTACGGATGGTGAGCTGAAGACGGTGGGGTGGGTGCGCGGCGCCCGCCGGGGCGGGTGGCGCGCGGTGAGGCGCGGTGAGGTGCGGTCAGTGCCGGCGGCCCCGGCGGGTCGGTGCGGTCACGGCCGGTTCCGGGGGCGTCGGCACGGGGACGCTCGCGTCGTCCGGGGCCGCGTCCGCGGCGGTGGCCGCCCCGGCGCCGCTCCCGGCCGCCTTGTCCTGGGCCATCGCGAGCCGGATCAGCCGTACCTCGCAGTGGTCGAGCCACCTGGCCTCGGCCTCGGTCTGGAAGATGAGCTGGTCCAGCACGAGCAGCCACGCCACCTCGTCCCGGCCGACCGGCGCGCTCTCCACGCTCTGGGACTTGAGACGCGTGTAGTCCTGCATGGCCTGGATGGTGTGGTGCCGCTGGGACTGGATGACCTCGCGGATGTCGACGCCCGGCGCGCCCACCGCCATGGCGAGCTTGATGGCCAGCTCGTCCCGGGGCGGGCTGGTGCGGTCGACGGGGGTGCGGAACCACGACCGCAGCTCCTCGCGGCCCTGATCCGTGATCACGTAGAGCGCGCGGCCGGCCTCGTCCTCACCGTCCTGCGTGACCATGCCGTCCCGCTCCAGGCGGTTCAGGGTCGTGTAGACCTGCCCGACGTTGAGCGGCCAGGTGGATCCCGTACGGGACTCGAACTCCGTACGGAGCTGGGAGCCGTAGCGCGGGCCGCGTTCCAGGAGGGCCAGAAGCCCGTGGCGAATCGACATACTCAGTATGTATACCCGGTAGGTCGGCGGCCGCAAGCGACCTGAGACGGACCTCACGCCTCAGCCGTGAGACGGATACGACCCGGTGACACGGCCGGGACGGACCTGGGACAGAGCCGCGAGCCCCGGGTCAGCGGCGGCGTAGCCGCAGGCCGAGGAAGCCGAGCCCGAGGCCGATCAGGGTGATGCCGGTCCCCAGGGTCAGGATCGCCACCGGCTCGGCGACGGGCTGCCGGAACGCCGTCGCGCCGGGTTCACGGGCCGCCGCGGGCGGCGGGGACGCCGGGCCGCCGGACGGCGGCGCCGTGTCCCCGCGCTCCTCGGCGGCGCTCTCGGAGCCGCCCGTGTCCCGGGGCTCCGGCCGGGCCGGGGACGGCCTGCCGCGGTCGGGGGACGCCGAGGGGGAGGCGGAGGGCCGGGGCCGGGCCGTACGGGACGGACCGGTCGGCGAGGGGGATGACGGGGCGAGGGAGGGGGACGCCGGGGACGGGCTGTCCGAGGCGCCGGTGGACTCCGGGTCCGGGCTGCCCTCCGGCGTGTCCGGCGGGGTGTCCCCCGGCCGGGAGACCTCGGGCCCGGTCGGCCTGCCGGGCCGGAAGTGCCCCTCCCCGGCCTGCCGTCCCGCCAGCGACTCCGTCGGCCCGGGCGTGGCCGAGGGGCCGGCCACGGGCGGCCGGGCGGCCGCCGGCGGCCCGGCGGACGGGGAGGCGGACTCCTCGGCCCGCGCGAGCGGCGCGGCCAGCAGCAAGGACGCGACCGCGAGAGCGCAGTGGGAGCGGAGCCGTGGCATCACGCGACCAGCGTCACACGGCGTGACCGCCCCGGCATCCTGAGCGACGGCCCCTCGCCGGGGAAGGGGCCGTCCCGCCTCCCCCGTAAGGACTACGGGCTACTGCGCGGACCCCGAAGCGAGCCGCAGCGTGAAGACCACCGACTTCGGGTCGATGCCCGTGCCCTGCGTCGGGTACTGCTCGATCACGGTCTCCTTGGCGTACTGCCCGTTCTGGACCGTCGTCGGCTGCTCGTACTTCCAGTGCGCCGCGTTCAGGCACTGCTTCACGGAGAGGATGTCCTTGTACCGGAAGTCCGGCACCGTCACCTTGCTCGGGTCCGAGGGGTCCTCCGACGGATCCGTGCATTCGTCCTCGTCGATGGTGTTCCCGCGGTCCGGCGCCCGGTAGCCGTCCACCGCCGGGGCGCTCGCGGTCGGCCCCGCCTCGTTGCCGCCGTCCGTGGTGCCGTCGTCCCGCATCGAGAGAGCCGTGATCAGCCCGCCGATGGCCAGCAGCGAGACGACGATCGCGCCCACGACGACCGGGGTGTTCCGCCTGCCGCCCCCGCCCCCCTGCGGCGGGGACTGCTGCGGCGAGATCGCGTACGGGGGCGGGGTCTGCTGCCCCTGCGTCTGGTACGGGGCGGCCTGCGGGTACCCGTACCCGGCACCCGCCCCGTGCGGGCCCGGCACCGGGGCCGGCGGCCCGTACGGGTTCGGGTGCTGCGGCGCCTGCGGGAGCCCGGTCGCCTGGTGCGCCGGCGTCTGGTGCGGCGGCTGGTACGGGGTCTGCACGCCGTACGGCCCCGGCGCCTGCGCGGACTGGTCGACCGGCGGGAAGACCGCCGAGCTGACCCCCGCGCCACTGTTCGACGGCGCCCCCTGGATGATCACCGGCGCGCCCGTCGGCCCGGCGGGCAGCACCCGCCGGCACTCGTCGCGCATCGCGGCGGCGCTCGGGAAGCGCTCGTTCGGGTTCTTCCTCAGCGCCCGCGCCACCAGCGCGTCCATCGCGGGCGTCAGCGACCGGTTGATCGAGGACGGCGCGACGGCCTCCTCCTGCACATGCGCGTACGCGATCGCCAGCGGCGAGTCCGCGTCGAACGGCAGACGGCCCGTCAACAGCTGGAAGAGCATGATGCCGACCGAGTAGAGGTCGGACCGGGCGTCCACGCCGCGCCCCAGCGCCTGTTCGGGGGAGAGGTACTGCGGGGTGCCGACGACCATGCCGGTCTGCGTCATCGACGTGACACCCGACTGCATGGCGCGCGCGATGCCGAAGTCCATGACCTTGACCACGTCACGCCGGGTCATCATCACGTTGCCCGGCTTGATGTCGCGGTGGACCAGGCCCATCTCGTGGCTGGCCTCCAGCGCGGCCAGCACGTCCGCCGTCACGCCGAGCGCCCGGTCGGCCGGCATCGCCCCCTGCTGCGCGATGTCCGCCCGGAGCAGGGAGCCGAGCGGCTGCCCCTCCACGTACTCCATGACGATGTACGGCATCATCGCGCCGGTGCCCGCGGCGGCGCCGTTCTCGAAGAGCGTGTCCTCGCCGGTGTCGAAGACCGAGACGATGTTCGGGTGCGACAGTTTGGCGACGGCCTGCGCCTCGCGGCGGAACCGCTCGCGGAACGACTGCTCGCGCGCCAGCTCCGTGTGCAGGGTCTTGATGGCGACCTGGCGGTCCAGCGCCGAGTCGTAGGCGAGGTAGACGGACGCCATGCCGCCTTCGCCGAGCAGGTCGCGAAGCTGGTACCGGCCGCCCGCGACCGAACCGCCCGCGTAGCGGCCCCGTGCGCCGTCCTGGCTCATGACTGTGCTTCCCCCTCGGCGCGTCGGCGGGTTGGGCGCTGAATGCCGTGACGCTGACGCGATGTTCCCATTGGTGCGCGATAACGGGCCAAGTCTGCCCCAGGCCCCGGACACGTCAAGCGGGGTGCCCGTTCCGTGACCGTAAGCGCGACAGAGCGTCTCGGAAGCGTTACAGGAACTCCATGTAATTTGCGTGGCCCCGTCCGTACGGGTTTCATGACCGGTTCCATCCTGAACCGGCGTGTCACACGAAGGCTGTAGCGTGACGTGGCATAGCACCCCTGAAAATCCCCGAACCACCGCGGGCCGCGCTGGCGGACCTGACGCGGACAGAAACGACGGCGAGGACTGATGGCACCCGAACCGGAAGCAAGCGGCAACGGAGTGTCGGATGCCGCGGACTCCTGGGGCGAGGGCGGACTGGTCGGCGACGGCCGCTACCGGATGACGCATCGCCTGGGCCGTGGCGGTATGGCCGAGGTGTTCGCGGCCGAGGACGTACGCCTCGGGCGCACCGTGGCGGTGAAGCTGCTCCGGGCCGATCTGGCCGAAGACCCCATCTCCAAGGCCCGCTTCACCCGCGAGGCGCAGTCGGTCGCCGGGCTCAACCACCACGCGGTGGTGGCGGTCTACGACTCCGGCGAGGACGTCGTCAACGGCCAGGTCGTGCCGTACATCGTCATGGAACTGGTCGAGGGCCGCACGATCCGTGAGCTGCTGCTGGAGGCGGAGGCGCCGCCGCCCGAGCAGGCGCTGATCATCGTCTCCGGTGTGCTGGAGGCCCTGGCCTACTCGCACCAGCACGGCATCGTGCACCGCGACATCAAGCCCGCGAACGTGATCATCACGCACAGCGGCGCGGTCAAGGTCATGGACTTCGGCATCGCGCGCGCCCTGCACGGCGCGCAGTCGACGATGACGCAGACCGGCATGGTCATGGGCACGCCCCAGTACCTCTCCCCCGAGCAGGCGCTGGGCAAGTCCGTCGACCACCGTTCCGACCTGTACGCGACGGGCTGCCTGCTGTACGAACTGCTCGCGCAGCGGCCCCCGTTCACCGGTGAGACGCCGCTGTCCGTCGTCTACCAGCACGTGCAGGACATCCCGGTGCCGCCCTCCCAGGTCTCCCCGGTCGCGCCGCCGGAGCTGGACGGCATGGTCATGCGCTCCCTCGCGAAAGAACCGGACGACCGGTTCCAGAGCGCCGAGGAGATGCGCGGGCTCATCCAGTACGGCATGCAGATGCTCCAGCAGCAGGGCAGCCACACCCACACCTGGAACACCGGCCCGGTCGACGCGCACGGCGGGGGCACCCCGCCGATGGGCATGGCCGCGACGACCGCGATGGGGCACCCGCCGCACGGCGAGACCTCGCAGGGCCCGATCCTGCCGCCGATGAACCCGAACGACGGCGCGTACGTCAACAACCACGGCGGCCAGGGCGGCGGCGGGCGCGGCAAGATGCTGCTGTTCGTCGCGCTGGCGCTGGTCGCGATCGTGGCGGGCGTCGCCTTCGCGGTGAACGGCATGGGCGCGAAGGAGGGCGGCGACAAGAACCCGAAGCCGTCGGTCTCCCCGACCGAGTCCGCGCCCAGCGACTCGCCGACGCCGAGCGAGTCGGAGACGGAGAAGACCGAGGAGCCCGACACGTCGTCGGGGGGCCAGCAGCAGCCGGACTACACCACGCCGCGCAAGCCGACCCCGTCGCTGACCCCCTCCGAGAAGCCCTCGGAGACCCCGTCGTCGCCCGACACCGGCACGGATTCCGGTGGCACCGAGGGCGGTACGACAGACGGGGGCACCACGGACGGCGGCAACACCAACGGCGAACCGACGGGCGGGCCTTCGGAGACGGCGACGACGGGCGACCCCGGCACCGGGGACGCCGGTACGACGGTCGGGGCCGACCCCGGCGGGGCCGTGGCGGGCACGGAAGGCGCCACCACCACCGGCAGCGGCTGAGCGAGGCGCCCGACCGCGCCCCGCACCCCGCGCCCGCCCCGCGCGAGGCGCCCCGCACAAGGCGCTCGCGTGAGGCTTTCGCGTCACCCCGCGAAGGCCTCGCGCACCGCCTCGTACTCCCTCGTCCACCACACCGCCAGGGCCGACACCGCGGCGAACTGCGGGTCGGCCCTCCGGTCGTCCAGCTGGTACCGCCACCGGAGTATCCAGAAGTCGTTGAGCCGCTCCCACCACACGCGGTGCACGGCGGCGGCCAGTTCGGCGGCGCCCGCGCCGGCCGCCCGCCGGTAGCCGCGCGCGTAGGCCCGTACCTTCGTCAGGTCCAGCTCGCCGGTCGGTTGTACGAAGAAGATCGCCGCGGCCCGTACGGCCTCCTCGGCGCGCGGCTGGACGCCCAGCCGGTCCCAGTCGACGATCGCGGCCGGCTCCGAGCCGCGGTAGATCAGGTTCAGCGGGTGGAAGTCGCCGTGCACCCAGCCCGCGGCCGGCTCCGCGCCGGGCGGCGGGCGGCGGTGGGCGTGCCGCTCCAGCAGGGTGCGCCGCTCGGTCAGGCGGTGCTCGGCCAGTTCGTCGAAGGCGTTGCGCGGGGCGTTGTGCCGTGCCAGGGCGAGGAGTTCGTCGATGAGCGCGAAGGTGGAGGCGGGGTCCTGGCTGTCGTACGTGAGGGCGTGGGTGAGGGCCACCGGGTCCGCCTCCATCACCTGCTCCAGGCCGGTGTGGACGAGCCCGAGGAGCGCGCCGAGGCGCTCGGACCCGGCGCGGGTGAGCTGGGCGCCGTTGCGGTGGCGCCCGTCGATCCAGGGGTGCAGGGCGAAGCAGTGGCCGCCGATGACGGTGACGGTCTCGCCGGAGGCGTTCTCGACGGCCTCCGCCACGGGCACGCCCAGGCCCGGTAATCGCCGGGTGGCGCGATGCTGGCGGGCCACGGCCTCGTGGTCGCCGTCCAGGTGGTGCTTGAGGAAGTAGGAGCCCCGGGTGGTCGCCAGGCGGTAGCCGCGGTTCAGCAGCCCCTGGGCGACCGGTTCGCAGGAGAGCACCTCGCCGGCGTCGCGGTAGCGGCGGAGCAGGGCTCCGACGGGCGGACGGGCATGGGCGGTGGGCTGGGGGGCGGGTGGGACGAAGGTGATGGAGGGGATCGCCGAGATCGCGGCGGGCACAGCCATTGCATATGAGCGCAGCACATGTCAGATGTTAGATCACACTGTGTGCTGGGTCTGTCGCCCTGCGCAGTAGTCGAGCGTGTGTACGGAGAAGAACTGCGGCGTGAGCCGCATGTACACCGGTTCGTAGGCCGCGCCGTCGATCAGGGTGGGGACGGCGCCGAACAGTTCCAGCTCCCGGGCGGTCGGCTCGATGATCTCCGCGGTGCCCGTGAGCTGCACCGACCACAGGTCCGTACCGCCCACGTTGAAGTTGTCCGAGCCGAACGCCACCACCCCGCCCGCGCAGGCCCGGTGGTAGCCGTGGCCCGCGTGCATCCGCAGCAGGACGTTCCCGTCCACCACCACGTGCCGCGCCGGGGCGACGAACGGCATTGCCCGCATCGTCGTGGACACCCGTCCGTACGAGACGAGCGTGAGCAGCTCCAGTGCGCGGAGTTCCTGGGTCGTGGTGGGCATGCCCTCCACTCTCCGTCACCGCGCACCCCTCTCACCAGGGGAGGCAGCCCCCGATGCCGTGGGACGTTGGTCCTGAAAAGGGCCCGGTCACACCTGGCCGAATCGGGGTGAATCAGTGCCTTTCGGCCTGGAGGCGTGCCACGTAGGCGGCGGCCTGGGAGCGCCGTTCCATGCCGAGCTTGGAGAGCAGGCTGGAGACGTAGTTCTTGATCGTCTTCTCCGCGAGGTGCAGTTGCTCGCCGATCGCGCGGTTCGTCATGCCCTCGCCGATCAGGTCGAGGATCCTGCGCTCCTGGTCCGTCAGCCCCGCCAGTTTGTCGTCCGGCTTGGGCCCGCTGCCGTCCCGCAGCCGCTGGAGCACCCGGGCCGTCGCCACCGGGTCGAGGAGCGAGCGGCCGGCCGCCACGTCCCGTACCGCGCTCAGCAGTTCGTTGCCCCGGATCGCCTTGAGGACATAGCCGGACGCCCCGGCCATGATGGCGTCGAACAGCGCCTCGTCGTCCGAGAACGACGTCAGCATCAGGCACTTGATGCCCTCGTCGCGCGAGCGGATCTCGCGGCAGACCTCGACCCCGCTGCCGTCCGGCAGCCGTACGTCGAGCACCGCCACGTCCGGACGGGTGGCGGGGATCCTCACCATCGCGTCCGCGGCCGTACCCGCCTCGCCCACGACCTCGATGTCGGACTCCACGGAGAGCAACTCGTGCACCCCGCGTCGGACGACTTCGTGATCATCGACCAGGAAAACCGTGATTTTTCCGTCTTCACCCACATAAGTCAGTCTCACACACTCACCCTCCGCCCGCCCTTCCCTGGCACGGATGCGCCGGGATAACGTGCCGTTGTTCCGGCGGCCTGCGAGGCTGTGACCAGTGGGTGTTTCCGACTTCTTTCGATTTACTTGGATATCCGAGCAAAATCGCAGGTCACAAGGGGTTTCGCAGGAATGCCGCCCACTGGGTAACGTGCCTCTGACAGGGCGCTCGCCGGGGCAACTTGTCACGCCGATCCCGGCCGGACCGCACCCACCCTGTGCGGACGGACGGAAGCGGCGAGCCGCACTGGTTCCCGGCGGATCCCGGGGGCCGGACAGACGGAGGAGCACGCACGTGACCGTGGAGAGCACTGCCCCGCGCAAACCGCGACGCAGTAGCGGCACCAAGCGCACCAGCGCCAGGAGGACGCCGCAGCAGCAGAGTTCCGAGCCCCAGCTCGTACAGCTGCTCACCCCTGAGGGTGAGCGCGTCGAGCACCCGGAATACGAGATCGACCTGACCCCCGAGGAGCTGCGGGGCCTGTACCGGGACATGGTGCTGACCCGGCGCTTCGACGCCGAGGCCACCTCGCTCCAGCGTCAGGGAGAGCTGGGCCTGTGGGCCTCGCTGCTGGGCCAGGAGGCCGCCCAGATCGGCTCGGGCCGTGCCCTGCACGACGACGACTACGTCTTCCCGACCTACCGTGAGCACGGTGTGGCCTGGGTCCGCGGCGTCGACCCCACCAACCTGCTCGGCATGTTCCGCGGCGTCAACCACGGCGGCTGGGACCCGGGCACCAACAACTTCCACCTCTACACGATCGTCATCGGCTCGCAGACCCTGCACGCCGTCGGCTACGCCATGGGGGTGGCCAAGGACGGCGCCGACAGCGCCGTGATCGCCTACTTCGGCGACGGCGCCTCCAGCCAGGGCGACGTCGCGGAGTCCTTCACCTTCGCCGCGGTCTACAACGCCCCGGTGGTCTTCTTCTGCCAGAACAACCAGTGGGCGATCTCCGAGCCCACCGAGAAGCAGATGCGGGTGCCGCTGTACCAGCGCGCCCAGGGGTACGGCTTCCCCGGCGTCCGGGTCGACGGCAACGACGTCCTCGCCTGCCTGGCGGTGACCCGCTCCGCGCTGGAGCGGGCGCGCCGGGGCGAGGGGCCGATGCTGGTCGAGGCGTTCACGTACCGGATGGGCGCCCACACCACCTCCGACGACCCGACCAAGTACCGGGCCGACGAGGAGACCGAGTCCTGGCGGGCCAAGGACCCGATCCTGCGGCTGCGCCGCCTCCTGGAGCGGGAGGGGCACGCCGACGAGGCGTACTTCACCGGCCTGGAGGAGGAGAGCGAGGCGCTCGGCAAGCGGGTGCGTGAGGCCGTACGGGCGATGCCGGACCCCGACCGTCTGGCGATCTTCGACCACGTGTACGCGGACGGGAGCGCGCTCGTCGACGAGGAGCGGGCCCAGTTCCAGGCGTACCAGGCGTCGTTCGCGGACTCCGGCGAGTCCGCCGAGGGGGGTAAGTGATCATGGCCGTACAGAAGCTTCCTCTCGCGAAGGCGATCAACGAGTCGCTGCGCAAGGCGCTGGAGACCGATCCCAAGGTCCTGATCATGGGTGAGGACGTCGGCAAGCTCGGCGGGGTCTTCCGCGTGACGGACGGGCTCCAGAAGGACTTCGGCGAGGGCCGGGTCATCGACACCCCGCTCGCCGAGTCGGGCATCGTCGGCACGGCGATCGGCCTCGCGCTGCGCGGCTACCGCCCGGTCGTCGAGATCCAGTTCGACGGGTTCGTCTTCCCCGCGTACGACCAGATCGTCACGCAGCTCGCGAAGATGCACGCCCGCGCGCTCGGCAAGATCAAGATGCCCGTCGTGATCCGTATCCCGTACGGCGGCGGCATCGGCGCGGTCGAGCACCACTCGGAGTCCCCCGAGGCGCTCTTCGCGCACGTTGCCGGGTTGAAGATCGTCTCGCCGTCGACGTCGTCCGACGCGTACTGGATGATGCAGCAGGCCATCCTCAGCGACGACCCGGTGATCTTCTTCGAGCCGAAGCGGCGCTACTGGGACAAGAGCGAGGTCGACCCCGAGGCCATCCCCGGCCCGCTGCACAAGGCGCGGGTCGCGCTCCCCGGCTCGGACCTCACCCTGGCCGCGTACGGCCCGATGGTGAAGGTCTGCCTGGAGGCCGCGGCGGCGGCCGGCGAGGAGGGCAAGTCGCTGGAGGTCCTGGACCTCCGGTCGATGTCCCCGATCGACTTCGACACCATCCAGACGTCGGTGGAGAAGACCGGCCGGCTGGTCGTGGTGCACGAGGCGCCGGTGTTCTACGGCTCGGGCGCGGAGATCGCCGCTCGCGTCACGGAGCGGTGCTTCTACCACCTGGAGGCCCCGGTGCTGCGCGTCGGCGGCTTCCACGCGCCGTATCCGCCGGCCCGCCTGGAGGACGAGTACCTCCCGGGCCTGGACCGGGTGCTCGACGCCGTCGACCGCTCGCTCGCGTACTGAGGAGTGCCGTGACCATGACTGCTGACACGTCCACGCGCTACCGCGAGTTCAAGATGCCCGACGTGGGCGAGGGACTCACCGAGGCCGAGATCCTCAAGTGGTACGTACAGCCCGGTGACGTCGTCACCGACGGCCAGGTGGTGTGCGAGGTCGAGACCGCGAAGGCGGCGGTCGAACTGCCCATCCCCTACGACGGGGTGGTGCACGAGCTGCGCTTCGCCGAGGGCACGACCGTCGACGTCGGGGAGTCCATCATCACGGTGGACGTGGCGCCGGGCAGCGGGGAGGCCGCTCCGGCGGCGGCCCCGGTGGCCGCGCCCGCCGCCGGGGACGGGTCCTCCGACGCGGGCTCGGGTTCGGGTTCCGCCTCCGGTTCCGCCTCCGCCGGGACCGGGACGGCGGCCTCCGCGGGCCGCACGCCGGTCCTCGTCGGGTACGGCGTCGCCGAGGCGTCCACCAAGCGCCGCGCCCGCAAGGGCGCCACGGCCCCGTCCGTACCGGAGCAGGCGGCGGCCGCCGCCGTCCAGGCGGAGATGAACGGGTACGCGGCGCCGGTCCAGGAGCCCGAGCGGACCCGGCCGCTGGCCAAGCCGCCCGTGCGCAAGCTCGCCAAGGACCTCGGCGTGGACCTGGCGACGATCACGCCGACCGGTCCCGACGGGGTCATCACCCGCGAGGACGTCCACGCGGCGACCGCCCCGGCCGCCGCGCCCGAGCCGGTCGTGACCGTCCAGGCGCCCGCGGCCGTCACCGCCCCCGCCGCACCCGCTCCCGTCTCCGCCTCCGCCCGGGAGACCCGGGTCCCCGTCAAGGGGGTACGGAAGGCCACGGCGGCGGCGATGGTGGGCAGCGCGTTCACCGCGCCGCACGTCACGGAGTTCGTCACCGTCGACGTGACGCGCACGATGAGACTGGTCGAGGAGCTCAAGGCCGACAAGGAGATGGCGGGCGTGCGGGTCAACCCGCTCGTCCTCATCGCCAAGGCCCTGCTGGTCGCGATCAAGCGCCACCCCGAGGTCAACGCCACGTGGGACGAGGCGAACCAGGAGATCGTGGTCAAGCACTACGTGAACCTGGGCATCGCCGCCGCCACCCCGCGCGGCCTGCTCGTCCCGAACATCAAGGACGCGCACGACAAGACCCTGCCCCAACTGGCCGCCGCGCTGGGCGACCTGGTGTCCACGGCCCGCGAGGGCCGGACGACCCCGGGAGCCATGCAGGGCGGCACGGTGACCATCACCAACGTCGGGGTCTTCGGCGTGGACACCGGTACGCCGATCCTCAACCCGGGCGAGTCGGCGATCCTCGCCGTCGGGGCGATCAAGCTCCAGCCCTGGGTGCACAAGGGCAAGGTCAAGGCCCGCCAGGTCACCACCCTGGCGCTGTCCTTCGACCACCGCCTGGTGGACGGCGAGCTGGGCTCCAAGGTCCTGGCGGACACCGCCGCGATCCTGGAGCAGCCGAAGCGGCTGATCACCTGGGCCTGACGGCCCGGCCGTTCGGCGGGTCCACAGCAGCACACAGCGCCGAGAACACGGGGCGGGCCGCGGAGATCGATCTCCGCGGCCCGCCCCGTGCGTCGTCCGCCGGCCCGTCAGCGCGCCGGATCCCGCCACATCGGGTACAGGCTCGGCCCGCCCGGCAGGTCCGTCGTGACGTCCAGGTGCGCGTAGCCCAGGCGCGCGTACAGCTTCGCGCTGCGCTCGTTGCTCGCCTCCAGGAACGACGGCACGCCCTGCCGGTCGAGCTCGTCGAGGCGGTCGGTCAGCAGGGCCGTACCGAGCCCCTCGCCCACCCGGTCCGGCAGTACGGCGACGAACGGCAGGTACTGGTGGTCCGTGTGGGTCGGGTGGTTGGCCGTGGACCGTACGTCGAACGCCCCGATCCGGTCCGCGTGGTACGCGCCGAGTATCGGCTCGTACAGCGTCCTGAGGTCCGGCCCCTCGTCGTGCGCCGTCACGTCCACCGGCAGCCAGAGCGCGACCGCCGCGCGGTCGGCGGTGGTCCACACCGAGCCCTCGGCGAGCGCCAGTTCCACGAAGGGGCGGAAGAAGTCCGGGTGCAGGCGGGCGCGGTCGGCCTCGTCCGGGAAGATCCAGCAGCTCACCGGGTCGTCGTGAAAACCGGTCGCGAGGACCGACGTCACCTCCTCCGTGTCGGCTCCGTCGGCCCGCACGATGGATACGTTCGACATTCCGGTCATCCCTCTTCGTCATGAGGGGGTGGGACCACCGCCGTGGTCCCACCCCCGTACCGGTGCGCGGTCAGTCCTGCTGGGCGGTGGCCGGCAGGGTCCGCAGCTTCATCGTCTTCGCGGTGGTCGTGCCGAAGCCGTAGTCGAGCAGCTTCGCGGCGTCCGCGTAACGGTCGGTGCCGTTCAGGACGACACCCACGAGCGTCTTGCTGCCACGGGTGGCGGCGAAGACCAGGCAGGGGCCCGCGGCGGTGCCGGTGCCCGTCTTGATGCCGATGGCGCCCTTGTAGGAGCCGAGGAGCTTGTTCGTGTTGTACCAGGTGTACGTGCGCGTCTTGCCGGCGCTCGTCGTCGCCGGGGCCACGTACTTCGTCGCCTTCACGACCGCGCGGAAGTTGCTGTTCTTCATCGCGTACTGCGCGATCTTCGCGAGGTCGCGGGGCGTCGTGTAGTTGTTGTTGCTCGGCGAGATGCCGTCGAACGAGTCGAACTTGGTGTTCTTGAGACCCAGCGTCTTGGCCGTCGCGTTCATCTTCGAGATGAAGGACTTCGTCCGCGCCGCGACCGTGGTGCCCGTACCGTACGCGTCGGCCAGGGCGTACGCCGCGTCGCAGCCGGAGGGCAGCATCGTCCCGTACAGGAGCTGGCGGACCGTCACCTTGTCACCGGTCCGCAGGTCGGCGGTGCTCGCGCCTTCCCTGACCACGTAGTCGCGGTACGCCTGCTTGACGGTGATCTTCTTGTTGAGGTCGACGCCCTTGATGTTCAGCACCACGGCGGCCGTCATGATCTTGGTGGTGCTGGCCATCTGGCGCCGGGTGTCGGGGGTCTTGCTGAACACCGTGGCGCTGGACGAGTTGTTGAGCAGGAAGGCGCCCTTGCCGCCGACCGTCGGCGCCTTCGCGGCGGCCTGGGCGGAGGAGGCGAGGGGGGAGACGGCCAGCAGCAGGCCGGTGCCGACAGCGACCACGGCGGCCTTGCGTATGCCCGGGAGGGTGGATATCAAAGGAAACGCTCCGAGTTCGCGCATGCGTGGAAAAGCGAAGTGTGAGGGCCCTCGGGAATGAGGGGTCCGTATGTGTGACTCCCGAGAACCCCCGAAGGATGTACGCCGCGCACGGATTTCCGAATGTCCGCCCTGTGGATCCGCCCGGTGGATGTCCGCCATGCGGACCGGTGTTCTGTTGCACCCCTGTTGTATCTAAGCTGTGCGCATGCCGTCAGCCGCCCCCGTCCCCGCCCCTGCCCCCGTCAAGCGCACGCCCGCCGCCGACCGTGTCTACAGCCACATCAAGCAGGCCGTCCTCGACCGCCGCTACCAGGGCGGGACCCTCCTCACCGAGGGCGAACTCGCCGAGGCCGTCGGGGTCTCCCGCACCCCCGTCAGGGAGGCGCTGCTCAAGCTGGAGGTGGAAGGGCTGATCAAGCTCTACCCCAAGAAGGGCGCGCTGGTCCTCGCCGTCTCCGTGCAGGAGATCGCCGACGTCGTCGAGACCCGCCTGCTCGTGGAGGAGTTCGCCGTACGGAAGGCCGTCCCGGCCCCCGCCCGGCTGATCGCCCGGCTGGAAGAGGTGCTGGAGGAGCAGCGCGAGAAGGCCGGCGCCGGCGACCTCGCCGCCTTCGCCGTCACCGACCGCTGCTTCCACGCCGAGATCGTGCGCCACGCGGGCAACGAGATCCTGTCCAAGCTCTACGACCAGCTCAGGGACCGGCAGTTGCGGATGGGCGTGGCCGTGCTGGAGGCCCACCCCGAGCGGGTCGCCCGGAGCATCGACGAGCACGCCGACCTCCTCGACGCCATCAGGTCCGGCGACGCCGAGGGCGCCGCGCGCAGCATCCGCAGCCACGTGAGCCGCGTCAAGGTGCTGGTCAGGGGGGAGGACCGGTGAGCGCCGCCGCCGTCGGCCTGCCGGGCGACCCACCGGGCGGGCGCCGCGCCCTGCGCGTGTGGGGCATCGGCGTCGCGGTCTACTTCGTCGCCGTCATCTTCCGTACCAGCCTGGGCGTGGCCGGCCTCGACGCGACGGACCGCTTCCACATCAACGCCTCCGCCCTCTCGACCTTCTCGATCCTCCAACTCCTCGTGTACGCGGGCATGCAGATACCCGTCGGCCTGCTGGTCGACCGGGTCGGCACCAAGCGGATGCTGACCTTCGGGGTCGTCCTCTTCACGATCGGCCAGCTGGGCTTCGCGTTCTCCACCTCGTACGGCACGGCCCTCGCCTCGCGCGCCCTGCTCGGCTGCGGCGACGCGATGACGTTCATCAGCGTGCTGCGGCTCGGCACCCGGTGGTTCCCGGCCCGGCGCGGGCCGATGATCGCGCAGGTCGCCGCGTTCTTCGGGATGGCGGGCAACCTCGTCTCCACCGTCTTCATCTCCCGTACCCTGCACGGCCTCGGCTGGACCACGACCTTCGCGGGCAGCTCCCTGGCGGGCGTGGTGGTCCTCGTCCTGCTGCTCCTCTTCCTCAAGGACCACCCGGAGGGCCACGAGCCGCCGCCCTCCCAGCACGCCGGAACGGCCTACGTGCGCAAGCAGATCGCCGAGTCCTGGCGCGAGCCCGGCACCCGCCTCGGGCTGTGGGTGCACTTCACCGGGCAGTTCCCCGCGATGATCTTCCTGCTGCTCTGGGGCATGCCGTTCCTCGTAGAGTCCCAGGGCCTGTCCCGCGCCGCCGCCGGTGAACTGCTCACCCTCGTCGTGCTCTCCAACATGGTGGTCGGGCTGGTGTACGGGCAGGTCATCGGCCGCCACCACGAGGCCAGGACCCCGCTCGCCCTCGGCACGGTCGGCGCGACGGCGCTGCTCTGGGCGGCGACCCTCGGCTACCCGGGCGGGCAGGCGCCCCTGTGGCTGCTGATCACGCTCTGCGTGGTCCTCGGCGCCTGCGGCCCCGCCTCCATGATCGGCTTCGACTTCGCCCGCCCCGCGAACCCGCCCGAACGTCAGGGCACGGCCTCCGGAATCGTCAACATGGGCGGTTTCGTGGCGTCGATGTTCACGCTGCTCGCCGTCGGTGTCCTGCTGGACGCGACCGACGGCGACTACCGGATCGCCTTCTCGTCCGTCTTCGTCCTCGAAGCGCTCGGGGTGGTGCAGATCCTGCGCCTGCGGGCGCGTACGGCACGGCGGGAGCGGGAGCGGCTGGTGGCGAGCCGGGTGGAGGCCGTGCACGTACCGGCGTGACCGCCGGCGCCGCGTGACCGCTGCCGCGTGACCGCCCGCAGTGGTGACCGCTAGCGCGTGATCGCGAACTCGCGCAGGATCGCCGCCGCCATCTCCGGGTCGCCGTCGATCTTCACGCGGTCCGCCACCGCGTTGTACCGCACCCGCCCGCACGCCAGCCGGTAGTACGTCTCCCAGTCCAGCGCCAGCGTCACCAGCGGGCCGAGCGACGGGGAGCCGTCGATCGTGCCGCGGCCGTCCGCGTCCACCCGGACCGTCCGCAGGAACTCCAGCGGGCCGTTCACGTCGATCACGACCGCGGAGTTCGGCGGCGCGCCCGCGTCCTTGGCTATGACCTTCGGCAGCGCCTCCAGCAGCAGGTCGCGCGTGATGTGGGCGCCGGGGGAGTCGAGGTTGCCCGGCCGGTTCAGGGTCGTACGGAGATCCTGCTCGTGCACCCACACGTCGAACGCCCGCCCGCGCAGGGCCGTCTCGAGAGTCTGCTCCTTGCCGAGAGGGGCGCGGACCATCGTGTCGGGCGAGCGCGTCTCGTTCCGCAGCTGACGGTTGCGGCGGATGATCGTGTACTCCAGCTCGGCCGTCATCTCCGGCGCGGTGTGGTGCCGCCGTACGTCGACCTGCATCTCCATGTACCGGGCGTACTCGTTCTGCACATGGTAGAGATCACGCGGCAGGGAGTGGATCGGACGCGGGTCCCCGAGCATTTCGGACTCCATGCCGATGACATGCGAGACGACATCGCGTACGGACCACGCGGGGCACGGTGTGCGCCAGTTCCATTCGCCCTCGACGAGTGGCTGCACCAGCTCGACTATGGCATCGATGGAGTGGGTCCAGGCATCGGCGTAGTTCTGGAGGCTGGGATGGACGGTCACGGGACCCCTCGGCGGTTCTGCGGTACGCGGGCTGGCTTGCGGGCTGCGGGCTGCGGGCTGCGTGGGAGGCTAGGACGCTAAGTTACGCTGCCCGATGGCACCCCGGCAGTGCTTTCGTGTGACGATCGTAGGCCCGTGTTGACGGCTCGAATGCCAGGACGGTGGTACCGTGCGCGCCTCTCTTCTCCAGATCGCAGTAGACCCGGACGAATCGGTCGAATCCCGCAGGCTGCGGGTGGCGGCTCTGGTACGCGAACAGCGCGGCGCGGACCTCGTGGTGCTGCCGGAACTGTGGCCCATGGGGGCATTCGCGTACGAACTTTTTGCCACCGAGGCGGAAACGCCGGACGGCCCGACGTTCCGGGCGATGTCGGCGGCGGCGCGTGATGCGGGGGTCTGGCTGCACGCGGGGTCGATCGTGGAGCGGGTCGGCGACGGGCCCTCGCGGCGGCTCTACAACACCTCGCTCGTCCTCTCCCCCGCCGGCGAGCTGGTCCGTACGTACCGCAAGATCCACCGCTTCGGCTTCGACAAGGGCGAGGCCACGCTGATGGACGCGGGCGGCGAACTGGTCACCGTGGCGCTGCCGGAAACCACGATCGGCCTCGCCACCTGTTACGACCTGCGCTTCCCCGAACTGTTCCGCGGCCTGGTCGACGCGGGCGCGCACCTGCTCGTCGTCCCGGCCGGCTGGCCCGCGCGGCGGCGCGCGCACTGGTCGCTGCTGGCGCGGGCGCGTGCGGTGGAGAACCAGTCGTACGTCCTGGCCTGCGGCACCGCGGGGACCCACGCGGGCGTGGAGCAGGCGGGGCACAGCGTGGTCGTGGACCCGTGGGGCGAGGTGCTGGCCGAGGCGGGGGACGGCGAGGAGGTCCTGACGGTCGAGTTCGACCCGGCGCGGGTGGCGGTGACGCGCGAGCAGTTTCCGGCGCTGAAGGACCGGCGGCTGGGGCTGGCGGTCCCGCCGGTACGCGACTGAACGCGCAGGGCCCCCACCGTTCACGTTCACGGTGGGGGCCCTGCGCCGTGCTGGCTGACTGAGGCGGTCAGTTGGTGAAGAGGAAGTACTTCCAGGCGCCGTGCGTCGTCGAGTTCACGGTGTCCCCCGAGCTGGCGTTGACGTACGAGGAACGCACGCGCGCCCGGATGCCGGACTCGCCGGGGTGGCCCAGGTTGACGATCGACTTGCCGCTCGTGCCGAGGTTGAAGTACTCGGAGTCCCCCGCGTACCACTGGCCCTGGTAGTACAGCTCCAGTTCCAGGCGCTGCTTGCGGCCCTTGTAGTACGTCATCGTCGTCGTGTCGACGACGTCGGTGTTCTTGTGGAAGTAGTAGTACGTCGTGGAGCCGATCTTGCCGGTCCGGTAGTACTTCGACAGCGTGGACGACACCTTCACCCGCGCGCCCGCGGTGGACTTGACCGTCTTCGGCGCGGACCGGGCGTCGCCCTTGAACACGGCGCTGACCGTGGCGTCCCGGGTCATGCTGATCGAGACCGACACGTTGCCCGCGGAGTTGACCTTGGCGGACTTGAGGAGCTTGTTCGGCTTGTCGGTGCCGAACGGGTCGGCCCAGATCTCGACCGTGCGGTTCTTGTACGTCGAGCCGAGGTGCGCGGTGAACGCGACCTTCTTGCCGTAGTCGTACACCTTGCCGTTGTTGGTCAGCGTCAGCTTCGGGGTGACGCGGGAGACCGCGACGGTGTCGGAGCCCGAGGCCGCCAGGTGCGTGGCGTCACCGGCGTACGCGACCGTGTACTTGACGTTCCCGCCGGCCGGCGGGGTGTCCTTGAACGAGAAGCTCCCGTCCGACTTCGTCTTGACGGAGGCCAGCGCCTTGCCGGCCGGGCTGTCCAGGTCGGTCCGGGTGACCCGCAGGGACACACTGGCCGGCAGCGCCACCGTCGCCGACAGCTTGCCGGTCACGGTGAGCGACTTGGCGCGGGTGGCCTTCGACGGGGCGCTCACGGTCAGGGTCGGGTTGTTGACCGTCGGGCTGGTCAGCACCTTGAGGCTGTACCGGCCGCTCGCCGCCACCAGGGCGAAGATCCGCGAGGAGTCCGGTGCCCAGGCCAGCTCGGCCGCGCCGGACGTTCCCACGGTGTACGTCCGCACGGGCGCGGAGACGTTCGGGCGGTGCACGGCCACCTTGGTGCCGGTGGACTGGGCCACCAGGCCGGTGGGGGAGACGTCGGCCCGCTGGCCGGCGGGGTAGGCGCCGGCCGCGGTGAACTTGCCGTCCGCGTAGGCGTCCTTCAGGTATCCGTTGACCAGGACCTGGGACCCGCCGGGAACCAGGTCGATGTCCCCGATGCCGCTGTTGAGCGAGTAGTCACTGAAGTACCAGGCGGTGAGGGTGGGCGTGGCACCGGCCACGTTCACGACCGCCATGGAGTCCGTCGAACTACCGGTCTGCCCGACCGCCAGGACGCCGGGCTGGGACGGGTCCGTGTCGAGGAGCGCCGGATTCCAGAGGCCGATGCCCGACTGGGGGAACTGGCCGAGCGTCACCGGGTCGGCGGCGGCCGCGAGGGTGGTCGCGGTGGTCGGGGTGGTGTCCGGGGGCGTGGTGGTCCCGGCCGTCGGGTCGGTGTCCGGCGGCGTGGTGGGGTCGGTGTCCGGAGGCGGGGTGGTGCCGGTGGTCGGCTCCGTGTCCGGGGGCGGAGTGGTGCCGGTCGTCGGGTCGGGGTCCGGGTCGGTCGTCCGACCGGCCTGCGGGTCGACCGAGCCCAGGTTGCCGTCCCACTGGTCCCCGTAGGTGAACCAGACCTTGCCCGCGGCGAACGCCACGTACCGCGGACCCTTGTCGGTCGCGACCGGGTAGCGGGCCTTGATGTCGAGGGTGGCCGCGTCGAGCGCCACGATCTCGTGGGTTGCCTCCACGGCCGCGTACAGGGTGGAGCCGTCGTCGGACACCGCGAGATCCGAGACCCCGCGGACACCGGTCACCGAGTCGACGAGCGCGCCCGAGTAGTCGGCGGCCACGATCTTCCCGGCCGTGCTGTCACCGAGGAAGACCCGGTGCAGGGCACCGTCCACGGCCATGCCGCCGGGTGTGGCGACCGAAGCGACCGTCGCGGCCGAGGCGGACCCGGCCACGGCGGCGCTCAGCGCCGCGGAACTGAATAGGACCGCGAACGACGTCGCGATCGACATACTGCGCATACGCACGGACATTTCCCCCACAAGGAAACCCGGTTCGTCGACCGGGTGTGTCGAGAGCGCCGCGCGAGACCCGGGAAACCGTCTCGAAGGGACAGTTGCTTCGGGGCGCGGCCGCTACCACTGAACCCTAGGCCATGGCTGTGACAACGGAGAAGTGGGTTATGCGGGGGACTCCGGGGGCGACGTCGAGTGGCAAGCTTGAAGCATGAACGACGCTTCCTCCGGGCCTGTCCCCGCGCCCGCCTCCGCGCCCACCCCCGCGCCCGCGCCCCGCCGACGTACCCGAGTCCGCGCTCCCGAGCTGGTCGGGAAGGGCGGGTGGCTGAACACGGGTGACACCTCGTACACCCTCGCCGACCTGCGGGGACGTATCGTCGTTCTCGACTTCTGGACGTTCTGCTGCATCAACTGCCTGCACGTCCTGGACGAGCTGCGGGAGCTGGAGGAGAAGCACCGGGACACGGTGGTGATCATCGGTGTGCACTCGCCGAAGTTCGTGCACGAGGCCGAGCACCGGTCCGTCGTCGACGCCGTCGAGCGCTACGAGGTGCACCACCCCGTGCTGGACGACCCCGAGCTGGCGACGTGGAAGCAGTACGCCGTGCGGGCGTGGCCGACGCTGGTCGTGATCGACCCCGAGGGGTACGTCGTCGCGCAGCACGCGGGCGAGGGGCACGCGCACGCCATCGAGAAGCTCGTGGAGGAGCTGGAGGCCGAGCACGCGGCCAAGGGGACGCTGCGGCGCGGGGACGGGCCGTACGTGGCGCCCGAGGCCGTGGCCACGGACCTGCGGTTCCCCGGGAAGGCGGTCGTGCTGCCGGGCAGCGGGAACTTCCTCGTGTCCGACTCCACCCGGCACCAGCTGGTCGAGCTGGAGCCGGACGGCGAGAGCGTCGTACGGCGGATCGGGACGGGCGGGCGCGGATTCGGGCCGGATTCGTTCAGCGAGCCGCAGGGGCTGGCGCTGCTGCCCGACGGCACGGTGATCGTCGCCGACACCGTGAACCACGCGCTGCGTACGTACGACCCGGTCAGCGGCCGGATCGCGACCGTCGCCGGGACCGGGCGGCAGTGGTGGCAGGGGTCGCCGACCTCGGGGCCGGCGCTGGAGGTGGACCTCTCGTCGCCGTGGGACGTGGCGTGGTGGGCGGACCGGGTGTGGATCGCGATGGCCGGCGTGCACCAGCTGTGGACGTACGACCCGGCCACCGGCACGGTCGGGGTGGCGGCCGGGACGACGAACGAGGGGCTGGTGGACGGGCCCGCCGGGGAGGCGTGGTTCGCGCAGCCGTCGGGCCTCGCGGCGGCCGGGGACCGGCTGTGGGTGGCGGACTCGGAGACGAGTGCGCTGCGGTACGTGGAGCGGGCGCCGGCATCGGACGGCTTCGTCGTGCGCACCGCCGTCGGCACCGGCCTCTTCGACTTCGGCCACCGTGACGGCGCCGCCGAACAGGCGCTGCTCCAGCACCCGTTGGGGGTCACGGCGCTGCCGGACGGTTCGGTCGCGGTCTCGGACACGTACAACCACGCCCTGCGCCGCTTCGACCCCGCGACGGGTGAGGTGACGACGCTCGCCACCGACCTGCGCGAGCCGTCCGCCGCCGTGCTGGCCGGCGACGACATCGTGGTGGTGGAGTCCGCGCGCCACCGGCTGACCCGCCTGAGGCTGCCCGACGAGGCCGTCCGCGTCGAGTCCGTCGCCCACCGCACCCGGCGCGCGGCCACCGAGGTCGCGCCGGGCGCGCTGCGGCTGGACGTGGTCTTCGCGGCGCCGTCGGGCCAGAAGCTCGACACCCGCTACGGCCCCTCGACCCGGCTGCTCGTCTCCTCGACCCCGCCCGGCCTCCTGGCGGAGGGCTCCGGCGCCGGTACGGACCTCCACCGCGACCTGGTCCTGGCCGACGGCGTCACGGAGGGCGTCCTGCACGTCTCCGCGATGGCCGCGTCCTGCGACGACGACCCGTCGAACGAGTACCCGGCCTGCCACGTCCACCAACAGGACTGGGGCGTCCCGATCGAGGTAACCCCCACCGGCACCACCCACCTCCCCCTGGTCCTGGCCGGCATGGCCGAGCCCCCGCCGACGACCGGCGCCTGAGGGGTACGGTTCGCGACGCCGACGAGGCGGTTCAGCACGCGCTGAACCGCCTCGGTGTCAGACCACCACGTGAACGGAATCCGGCTTGGGGAAGGGCATCATGTCCCAGCCCGAGGGCCAGCCCCGTTCACAGGGGTCGCCCTCCTCGGCGTCGAGCCGAGCTGATGGAGCCTCGGTTCCGCGACGAAGCGGACGCGCGGGGGCAGGAGGCGCCAGACACGGGCCAGGTCAGGAACGTCCTGCCGACGGGTCCACGCGTGCGATCCATGCCGTGATTGTCGGCGATCGCCGGTGGCCGGCCGCGCAGGGCCCGGGGTCAGAAGCCCCTGCGGTCGTCCTGTTGGACCACCGTGGGGGCTACCACGGCGCGCCTGCGGCGGGCGATGCTGGTGAAGGTGGCGATGCCGATGATGCCCACCGCCATCATGATCAGCCCGACCAGGTCGAGGTTCACGCTGTCGGAGTGCCAGTCGGTCGCGAACGTGAGGATGGCGCCCACGCCGATGAGTGCGATACATCCGCCGATGCCCATGAATTCCGCCTCCTGTTGACAGTTGGCCGTTCCGGGCCTGTGCCTCGGGTACCCCGGTCCGGAACAGCCATGCGGGCGGCGGAAGTTCGTCTTCCGGGCTCAGTCGCCGAGGAACGCGACCAGGGTGTTGGCCAGGAGGTACGGGTCGTCGGCGCCGCACAACTCGCGGGCGCTGTGCATCGAGAGGATGGCCACGCCGATGTCGACGGTCTGGATGCCGTGCCGGGCCGCGGTGATCGGGCCGATCGTCGTGCCGCACGGCATCGAGTTGTTGGAGACGAACGACTGCCACGGCACACCCGCCTTCTCGCAGGCCGCGGCGAACACCGCGCGGCCGCTGCCGTCCGTCGCGTAGCGCATGTTGACGTTGACCTTGAGGATCGGGCCGCCGTTGGGGCGAGGCCGGTGCGTCGGGTCGTGGCGGTCGCTGTAGTTGGGGTGCACGGCGTGGCCCGTGTCGGACGACAGGCAGACCGTACCGGCGAAGGCCCGGGCGCGGTCCTCGTACGTACCGCCTCTGGAGAGGACGGAGCGCTCCAGCACCGTGCCGAGCAGGGGGCCGTCCGCGCCGGTGTCCGACTGCGACCCGTTCTCCTCGTGGTCGAAGGCGGCGAGGACCGGGATGTGCGGGAGGGACCCCGCGCCGGGGCCGGCGACCGCGGCCAGGGCGGCCGTCGCCGCGTGCACGGACAGGAGGTTGTCCATCCTGGGGCCCGCGACCAGCTCCTTGTCGCGGCCCAGGTACGAGGGGCGCTCGACGGCGTGCGGCATCAGGTCCCAGCCGGTGACGTCCTCGGCCTCGACGCCGGTCTCCTCGGCCACGAAGCGGATCAGGTCGCCCTCCTCGGGCTCGCCCAGTCCCCAGATCGGCTGCATGTGGCGCTGGCGGTCGAGCTTGAGCCCGTCGGAGTTGACCGACCGGTCCAGGTGGACGGCGAGTTGGGGGACCCGCAGGAGCGCGCGGTCGATGTTCACGAGCCGGTTCGTGCCGTCGCGCAGGGTGATGCGGCCCGCGAGCCCGAGGTCGCGGTCGAGCCAGGTGTTGAGCAGCGTGCCGCCGTAGATCTCGACGGCGATCTGCCGCCAGCCGTACGACCCGGTGTCCGGCAGCGGTTTGACCCGCAGGTTCGGCGAATCGGTGTGCGCGCCGACGATCCGGAACGGGGTGTGCGGCAGGGCGCCCTCCGGCACGTACCAGGCGATGATCGCGCCGCCCCGCAGGACGTACTTCCCGCCCGTGGCGCCGTCCCAGGCGTCCGTCTCCGCCACCTGCCGAAACCCGGCCTTCTCCAGCCGCTCCGCAGCGTTGGCCACCGCGTGGTACGGCGAAGGGCTGGCGGCGAGGAAGGACATGAGGTCGTCGGTGTGGCCGCGGTCGAAGCGGGCGGAAGTGCTCATGGGGTCACCCTAACGACGGGGCGTGACAGAGGGGTCGCCACCGGTTGTTACGGGGGAGGGACGGGGACGGCGCGTGGGGCCGCCCGGCAGCGCCGCGGGGCGCCTCCGTGTCGGAGACGCCCCGCGGGCCGGCCGGTCCGGGTCCGGTCCGGGTCGCTCAGAACGCCGATTCGGGCAGCTCCATCAGGGAGTTGTCCACCGCCTCCGCGAGCGTGCGCGCCGCGGACACCTGGGGCAGCACGTTCGCCGCGAAGAACTTCGCCGCCGCGATCTTGCCCTGGTAGAACGCCACGTCCTTCGCCGCCGCCGTCTCCAGCTTCTCCGCCGCGACCGCCGCGCCGCGCAGCAGCAGGTAGCCGACGACCACGTCGCCCGAAGCCATCAGCAGGCGGGTGGTGTTGAGGCCGACCTTGTAGATGTTCCTGACGTCCTCGCCGGTGGCGGTGAGGTCGGCCAGCATGCGGCCGACGATCGCCTCCAGGTCGACGGCGGCCTTGGCGAGCGCGTCCCTGGCCGGCGCCAGGTCCGTACCGCCGGTGGAGACGGCGAGGAACTTCTTGATCTCCTCGGAGAGGGTGTTCAGCGCCTGGCCCTGGTCGCGGACGATCTTGCGGAAGAAGAAGTCCTGGCCCTGGATGGCGGTGGTGCCCTCATAGAGGGTGTCGATCTTGGCGTCCCGGATGTACTGCTCGACCGGGTACTCCTGGAGGTAGCCGGAGCCGCCGAACGTCTGGAGCGACTGCGCGAGCTGTTCGTACGACCGCTCGGAGCCGTAACCCTTCACGATGGGCAGCAGCAGGTCGTTGAGGCCCGCGAGTCCCTTGACGTCCTCGCCCGCGGTCTCCTTGGCGGCGATCTCGTCCTGCACCGACGCGGTGTACAGGACGAGGGAGCGCATGCCCTCCGCGTACGCCTTCTGCGTCATGAGCGAGCGGCGCACGTCGGGGTGGTGCGTGATGGTGACCTTGGGCGCGGCCTTGTCCATGAACTGCGCGAGGTCGGGGCCCTGGACGCGCTCCTTGGCGTACTCCAGCGCGTTCAGGTAGCCGGTGGAGAGCGTGGCGATGGCCTTCGTACCGACCATCATCCGGGCGAACTCGATGATGCGGAACATCTGGCGGATGCCGTCGTGCTTGTCGCCGATGAGCCAGCCGCGGGCGGGGCGGCCGTCGCCGAAGGTCATCTCGCAGGTGTTGGAGGCCTTGAGGCCCATCTTGTGCTCGACGTTGGTGGCCTTGACGCCGTTGCGCTCGCCCAGCTCGCCGGTCTCCCAGTCGAACTCGTACTTCGGTACGAGGAAGAGGGACAGGCCCTTGGTGCCGGGTCCGGCGCCCTCGGGGCGGGCGAGGACGTAGTGGAGGATGTTCTCCGACATGTCGTGCTCGCCGGACGTGATGAAGCGCTTCACGCCCTCGATGTGCCACGTGCCGTCGTCCTGCTGGACGGCCTTCGTGCGGCCCGCGCCGACGTCCGAGCCCGCGTCCGGCTCGGTGAGGACCATGGTGGAGCCCCACTGCCGCTCGACCGCGAGCGCGGCGACCTTCTTCTGGGCCTCGTTGCCCTCCTCGAAGAGGATGCCGGCGAAGGCCGGGCCCGACGCGTACATCCACACGGCCGGGTTGGCGCCGAGGACCAGCTCCGCGTACGCCCAGATCAGGGAGCGGGGGGCCGTCGTGCCGCCGATCTCCTCGGGCAGGCCCAGGCGCCAGTACTCGGCGTCCATGAACGCCTGGTAGCTCTTCCTGAAGGCCGCCGGGACCGGGGCGGTGTGGGTCTCGGGGTCGAAGACGGGCGGGGTGCGGTCGGCCTCGGCGAAGGACGCGGCCAGATCGTTCTCCGCGAGGCGGGCGATCTCGCCGAGGACGCTCCTGGCCGTCTCCACGTCCATCTCCGCGAACGGGCCCGTGCCATAGAGCTTGTCGCGCCCGAGGACCTCGAAGAGGTTGAACTCGATGTCGCGGAGATTCGACTTGTAGTGCCCCATGGCGACGGCTCCGTAAGGCTCGGGAGGCGGATTCCTCAGACATGTACCGGTTAGTAGCTACGATGATGCTACCCGTGGGTAATAAGATG
Organism: Streptomyces liangshanensis; assembly: GCF_011694815.1. Lineage (NCBI taxonomy): Bacteria > Bacillati > Actinomycetota > Actinomycetes > Kitasatosporales > Streptomycetaceae > Streptomyces > Streptomyces liangshanensis. The sequence goes on along the minus strand of NZ_CP050177.1, from coordinate 3,866,230 downwards.
CAACCCCCTCCTGGATGATGTGACGAGGTCGAGGGAGGCCGATCCCGGCCGACCAGGGGACGGACGGGGCACCTGCGGGCGCTGATTCTCAGTACTCTTGCGGTCATGTACGGCTACGACCAGACCCCGGGCGCTCAGCAGCAGTACGCGCACCCGCAACAGCAGCCGCAGCAGCCGATGGGCGGTGTCGGTGTCGGCGGGTACGGCGAGCAGCCCCTGTATCCGGAACCGTCACCTCCGTCTCTGGGTGACGCCGTGCGGGCGTTCACGACGGGGTCGTTGTCGGCCGAGGACTTCCAGCAGATCTTCGCGACGTCGAAGGTCTACTGCCCCCGTGGCGACAACCCGGGGTTCTTGGCGCTGCACAACACGCAGCAGCCGGTGATCCCGATGTTCAGCACGCTCAAGGAGCTGCGCAGGTACGCCGGCAAGGAGTCGAAGTACTTCGTGATCACGGGCGCGGAGGTGATCGACCTGCTGCCGACGGGCTACGGCTTCGTGCTCGACATGGAGGGGGACCACCGGATGGTGTTCGACGCGAAGGCGGTCGAGCAGATGGTGGACTTCGCGATGCGGCGGATGTACGGCTGACGAATCCGCCCGGCCGTTCGGCCGCCTGACCGCCCGGCAGCTCGACTGCCTGACCGCCCTGGGGTCCGTACCGACGTGGTACGGGCCCTTTCGCGTACCCCGGAACGCGCGGGAATGAAGGCCGCCTTGCCAGATGTTCACCGTTCAACTAAATTGAGCGTTGACATCATCGAGGAGGACCTCATGCCCGCAGTGACCGTCGAAAACCCGCTGACCCTGCCGCGCGTCGCTGCCCCCGCGGACGCCGTGGCCCGTCCGGTGCTCGCCGTCTCGACGGCGCCCGGCGGCTTCGAGGGAGAGGGCTTCCCGGTGCGGCGCGCGTTCGCCGGGATCAACTACACCCATCTCGACCCGTTCATCATGATGGACCAGATGGGTGAGGTGGACTACGCGCCGGGCGAGCCCAAGGGCACCCCGTGGCACCCGCACCGCGGCTTCGAGACCGTGACGTACATCATCGACGGCACCTTCATCCACCAGGACAGCAACGGTGGCGGCGGGACGATCATGAACGGCGACACGCAGTGGATGACGGCGGGCTCGGGCCTGCTGCACATCGAGACGCCGCCGGAGTCGCTGGTGATGTCGGGCGGGCTGTTCCACGGCCTCCAGCTGTGGGTGAACCTGCCGGCCGCGGACAAGATGATGAACCCGCGCTACCAGGACATCCGCGGCGGCCAGGTGCAGCTGCTCACCTCGCCCGACGGCGGCGCGCTGCTGCGGGTGATCGCGGGTGAGCTGGACGGCCACGAGGGCCCCGGCATCACGCACACGCCGATCACGATGGTCCACGCGACGTTGCGGCCGGGCGCGGAGATCACGCTGCCGTGGCGCGAGGACTTCAACGGGATCGCGTACGTCCTGGCGGGGCGCGGCGCGGTCGGTACGGACCGGCGGCCGGTCCACACCGGGCAGACGGCGGTGTTCGGGGCGGGCGGTTCGCTGACCGTACGGGCGGACGAGTCGCAGGACTCGAACACCCCCGACCTGGAGATCGTGCTGCTCGGCGGGCGCCCGATCCGGGAGCCGATGGCGCACTACGGGCCGTTCGTCATGAACAGCCAGGCGGAGCTGAAGCAGGCGTTCGACGACTTCCAGGCCGGGCGCCTGGGAACGGTGCCGGTCCCGCACGTGCAGTAGGGGTCACCGGCGGGCGCGTCAGCCCGGCGGAGCGGGGGCCGGCGTGGTCGGGTGGGCGGGTGAAGATGCCCTCGACGCCGCCGCTGCTGCCCCGGGCCGCCTCGCGGTTCGCCGCGTGGTGCGGGGTGATCGTGCTGGCCGCCGCGGTCGGGGCCGTGGTGATCTGGCTGTCGCTGACGCTCAAGGCGGTGGTCACGCCGGTGCTGCTGGCGATCCTCGGCACCGCGCTGCTGGGGCCGGTGTACGGGTGGCTCGTCCGGCTGAAGGTGAACCGGTCGATCGCGGCGTTCCTGACGTGCCTGTGTGTGGTCGTGGTGGTCGGCGGGGCGGGGTACATCGTCGTCAACGCGCTCGTCGACACCGGGGACCAGATCGTGGCCTCGGTGCGGGACGCGGCGAAGACGCTGTCCGAGCACTTCGGCTTCGCGGGGACGTCGCTCGACGATCTCGCGTCGAACGCGAAGTCACTGCTGTCGCGGTACGGGGCGACGGCGGCGTCCGAGGTGGTCAACGGGATCAGCCTGGTGGCGGAACTGATCGCCACCGCGGTGCTGGCGCTGCTCCTGATCTTCTTCTTCCTCCGGGACGCGGAGCGGATCGCGCGGGCGTTCCGCTCGCTGGCCCCGGCGTCCACGGGGGAGGCGGTCGAGGCGATGGCGCGGCACGCGTTCCGGGCGGTGGCGGGGTTCATGCACGGGACGACGCTGATCGCCCTCATCGACGCCGTGTGCATCACCGCCGGGCTGCTGATCCTGCGGGTGCCGGGGGCCTTCGGGCTCGGCGCGCTCGTCTTCGTCGGGGCGTACATCCCGTTCGTCGGCGCGCTGCTGTCGGGCTCGATCGCCGTCCTGGTCGCGCTCGCCGACCGCGGGGTGGTCATCGGGCTGTGGGTGCTGGCGGTGCTGATCGCGGTGGAGGCGGTGGAGGGGCATCTGCTGCAACCGCTGATCCAGAGCCGTACGGTCCAGATGCACCCGGCGGTGATCCTCCTGGCGATCACGGCGGGGGCGGGGACGGCGGGGATCCTGGGTACTTTGCTGGCGGTGCCGCTCACGGCGGCGGCCTTGGGGGTGCTGTCAGAGGTACGCGCCCGCATGCCCCCCAGTGACCCCGGCGACCCGCCCGCCCCACCGAGTCCTCAATCGCCGGACGGGCTCGACGGGGGTGCTCCCGGATCATGAATCCGCGGGTACGGACAGAGACCAGCCACAATCAAGCCCGTCCGGCGATTGAGGACAAAGCGTGGCCGCAGGCCGCACCCCTCGTCCGCGGCGTCACGCCTCCGGCAGGGCCTCCTCCGGGGCGGGGGCGTGGTCGCCCGACTCGTACAGCTCGAACCAGATCGACTTGCCCTCGCCGCGAGGATTCACCCCCCACGCGTCCGCCAGCACCTCCATCAGGACCAGCCCGCGCCCGCTCGACGCCAGTTCGCCGGGGCGGCGGCGGTGCGGGAGTTCGTCGTTGACGTCCGCCACCTCCACCCGCAGCCGGCGGTCGCCGCGTTCGCCCGCCGCCTCGGCCACCAGCAGCGCGTCCCCGTCCGTGTGGACCAGGACGTTGGTGACCATCTCCGACACCATCAGCACCGCCGCGTCCACCTGCTCGTCGTCCGACCAGTCGTGCAGCAGGTCGCGCAGTTGCCGCCGCGCCCCCGCGATCCGCTCCGGTTCCGCCTGCGCGATCGTCAGCACCGTGCGCCGCGGCGGCGGCTGCCGGTCCGCCCGCGTCGGCGAGCCGTCCCGCGCCAGCAGGACGAGCGCGATGTCGTCCTCCCGGTGCTCCGGCAGCGGCCCCGTCATGTAGTGCGAGCCGGGCCCGTGCACGACCCCCATCAGCGCGTCCGCCAGCTCCTCCAGCGACGATTCCGTGTCGCCCTCCAGCACGGGCCGCAGCCGGTCCCAGCCGGTCGCCAGGTCGTGGCCGCCGGTCTCCACGAGCCCGTCCGTGCAGAGCATCAGCAGCTCCCCCGGCTGGAGCACGATCTGCGTCGTCGGATAGTCCGAGTCCGCCTCGATCCCCAGCGGCAGCCCACCCGCCGTCTGCCGGATGAAAGCCGTCCCGTCCGGCATCCGGAACACCGGGTCCAGGTGCCCGGCCCGCGCGATCTCCAGCGTCCCGTTCTCCGGGTCGACCTCCATGTACAGGCAGGTGGCGAAGCGCGGCCCGGTCCTCTCGTACTCCTCGTCCGTCATGGTGGCGTCCGCCGAGCCGTCCCCGCCGACGGCGTACGGCGCCCCCGTCCCCCCGCCGCTGTCGGGCCCCGGCAGCTGCCGCATCCCCGCGAGGAACCGTGACGCCCGGGACAGCACGGCGTCGGGCCGGTGCCCCTCGGCCGCGTACGCGCGCAGCGCGATCCGCAGCTGCCCCATCAGCCCCGCCGCCCGTACGTCGTGCCCCTGGACGTCCCCGATGACCAGCGCGAACCGCCCGCTCCCCCGCCCCTCCGCCTCGGTGGTGCCGCCCGGCAGCGGGATCATGTCGTACCAGTCGCCGCCGACCTGGAGCCCGCCGCCGGTCGGCACGTACCGCGCCGCGACCGACATCCCCGGGATGTCCGTGTTCAGCGTCGGCATCATCGAGCGCTGGAGCCCCAGGGACAGTTCCCGCTCGCTCTCGGTCACCCCGGCGCGGGCCAGCGCCTGCGCCAGCATCCGCGCCACCGTGTTCAGCACGGACCGCTCGTCGGGCGAGAACGCCACGCGGTTCTTGAAGGCCGCCATCCACGTGCCGAGCGTGCGGCCCGCGACGGTCAGCGGCAGGAAGGCCCAGGAGTTGCGCTCGAACGGCTCGACGAGCGGCCACATCTCCGGGTAGCGCTCCTTGTACGACTCCGCCGTGGGCAGGTAGATCGCCCGGCCGGTCCTGATGACCTCGGACGCCGGGTAGTCGGATTCGACGGTCAGGCTGGAGAAGCCGTCCGCGTCCGCCGCCGTGTTCCCGAGGATGCCGACGATCCGCAGCCCCTCCTGCGTCGGCGAGGCGCTGAACACCGCGAGGCCGTCCGGCGAGAAGCCCGGCATGGACAGCGACGACGCGACCCGCAGCACCTCCGCCGTGGACCGGGCCTCCGCCAGCGCCCGCCCGGCGTCGAGCAGGAAGGCCTCCCGCGACCGCCGCCAGTCCCCGGTGACCGAGCTGCCCTCGATGGCCGTGCCGGGGCGCGGCTCGGCCACCTCCTGGAGCGTGCCGATCAGCTCGTACGCCCGGCTGTCGTCGGGCCGGGCCCGGACGATCGGCTTGGACCGCGCCCGTACGGTACGCAGCACCCGGCCCTTCTCGTCCATGATCCGCAGCCGCGCCTCGGCCAGCGTCCCCTCCGCGACCGCGAGGCCGACGATGCCCTGGATCTCGTTCCAGTCGACGGGGTGGAAGTGGGAGCGCGCGCCCGACGCGGTGAGGGACGCCGGTTCCGCGGGCAGCCCGAGCAGCCGGGCAGCCTCGGCGTCCAGGGTGACGCGGCCGGTCGCGTCGTCCCAGCGCCAGATGCCGGTCGCGATCGCGGCCAGGACTTCCTCGGTGCGCATTGTCACACTTTATGAACATCTGTAGAGCAAACGCCAATGAGGGGCCCCCACCGCCGGGCGCTAGGGTTGTGCCACATGCCTGAACGCCTGCTGTGACACCCGCCTGAACGCCGTGGCATCCGTCACGGCCCGAATCGCGAAGACTGGACGAAAGACGATGCATCGGTACAGGTCCCACACCTGCGGCGAGCTCCGCGCCTCTGACGTCGGCACCGACGTCCGGCTGAGCGGCTGGCTGCACAATCGCCGAGACCTGGGCGGCATCCTCTTCATCGATCTGAGGGACCACTACGGTCTGGTCCAGCTCGTCGCCCGGCCCGGCACCGCCGCGAACGAGGAGCTGTCCAAGCTCACGAAGGAGACCGTCGTCCGCATCGACGGGACGGTCTCGGCCCGCGGCGCGGAGAACGTGAACCCGGACCTCGCCACCGGCGAGATCGAGATCGAGGTCTCGGAGGTCGAGATCCTGGGCGCGGCCGGCCCGCTGCCCTTCACGATCAACACCGAGGACGGCGTCAACGAGGAGCGGCGCCTCGAGTACCGCTTCCTCGACCTGCGCCGCGAGCGCATGCACCGCAACATCATGCTGCGGACGGCCGTCATCTCCGCGATCCGGCACAAGATGACCGCGCTCGGCTTCAACGAGATGGCCACGCCGATCCTCACCGCGGCCTCCCCCGAGGGCGCCCGCGACTTCGTCGTGCCCTCCCGGCTGAACCCCGGCAAGTTCTACGCGCTGCCCCAGGCCCCGCAGCAGTTCAAGCAGCTGCTGATGGTCTCCGGCTTCGACCGCTACTTCCAGATCGCGCCCTGCTTCCGCGACGAGGACGCCCGCGCCGACCGCTCGCCGGGCGAGTTCTACCAGCTCGACGTCGAGATGAGCTTCGTCGAGCAGGAGGACGTCTTCCAGCCGATCGAGAAGCTCATGACCGAGCTGTTCACCGAGTTCGGCGAGGGCCGCGAGGTCACCTCCCCCTTCCCGCGGATCCCGTTCCGCGAGTCGATGGTCAAGTACGGCAACGACAAGCCCGACCTGCGCGCCAAGCTGGAGCTCAGCGACATCTCGGACGTCTTCGAGGACTCCGACTTCAAGGCGTTCGCCGGCAAGCACGTGCGCGCCCTGCCGGTGCCGGACACGGCCGGCCAGTCGCGGAAGTTCTTCGACGGCCTCGGCGACTTCGCCGTGGGCCTCGGCGCCAAGGGCCTGGCCTGGGTGCGGGTCGGTGACGACGGCGCGCTGAGCGGCCCGATCGCCAAGTTCCTCACCGAGGACAACGTCAAGGTCCTCACCGAGCGCCTTTCCCTCGCCCCCGGCCACGCGATCTTCTTCGGCGCGGGCGAGTTCGGCGAGGTCTCCAAGATCATGAGCGCGGTCCGCGTCGAGGCCGCCAAGCGCGCCGGGCACTTCGAGGAAGGCGTCTTCCGGTTCTGCTGGGTCGTCGACTTCCCGATGTACGAGAAGGACGAGGAGACCGGGAAGATCGACTTCTCGCACAACCCGTTCTCGATGCCCCAGGGCGGCCTGTCCGACCTGGAGACGAAGGACCCGCTGGACATCCTGGCCTGGCAGTACGACATCGTCTGCAACGGCATCGAGCTGTCGTCCGGCGCGATCCGGAACCACGAGCCCGAGCTGATGATCAAGGCCTTCGAGATCGCCGGTTACGACCGCGAGACCGTCGAGCACGAGTTCGCGGGCATGCTCCGCGCGTTCCGCCTGGGCGCCCCGCCGCACGGCGGCATCGCCCCGGGCATCGACCGCATCGTGATGCTGCTCGCGGACGAGCCGAACATCCGCGAGACGATCGCCTTCCCGCTCAACGGCAACGCCCAGGACCTGATGATGGGCGCGCCGACCGAGCTGGACGAGTCGCGGCTGCGGGAGCTGAACGTGGCACTGCGCAAGCCGGTCGCGAAGACCGAGGCGAAGGCGGGCGCCAAGCCGGACGCCAAGACGGGCGAGTAGCGGCGGTCCGCACACCACGGGAGGGGCCAGGAACCGGTACCGGTTCCTGGCCCCTCCTCGTGTACGCGCGGTGTGTACTCTCCGGTCGCCTATGGTGACCCAGAGTGCCGGACGATCCCGGTGTCGATGCACCTTTGTCCTTCTCCGCAGACCACGGTAGGCGAAATGAGACGACCGTCCCCTTCTTCGCGTGCGCGTCACCGATCTTCGCGTCACCGCTCCTCACCCACGCGCCCTTCGCGCCTGCGTTCCTGCCCGGCGTTCCTCGTCGCCGCGCTGCTGCTCACCGGGTGCGCGTCGCTCGCTCCCGACCGGGGTGACTCCCGCGGCGCGGGCCCGGTGGAGGCCGTGGCGGCGGGCGGGCCGCCCGGGCAGCGGGCCGCCGCCGAGCACCGGGGGGTGGACGCGGCCCGGGCGCTCGTACCGGCGGAGATCCCCGGCCTCGGCCCCGAGACCCGCGCCGACCTCCCCGAGGACAGCAACCAGGCCGTCGTCGCGACCGGCCGCTCCCGGAACTCCAACCGCACGACCGTCGTCGTCTACGAACGCGACCCCGTGACGGGCTGGCAGGTGGCGGCGGGCCCGTGGCCCGCCCACAACGGGCTGCGGGGCTGGACCGACGACCACGACGCGGGCGACCGCCGCTCGCCGATCGGGGTGTTCGGCCTCACGGACGCGGGCGGCGAGCTGCGCGACCCGGGGGCGAGACTCCCGTACGACCGCTCCTCGGACTACGCGATCTCCGGCACCGGCTTCGAGGACGAGCCGCTGGCCGGGTCCTTCGACTACGTCGTCGCCATCAACTACAACCGCCGCCCCGGCCACACCCCCCGCCACCTGGGCCGCCCCCTCGGCGAGGAGAAGGGCGGTGGCATCTGGATCCACGTGGACCACGGCGGCCCCACCCAGGGCTGCGTCTCGGTGGCCCGCCCGCGGATGAAGGAACTGCTGCGCCTGCTGGACCCGGGGAAGCGACCGGTGGTCGTGATGGGGGACAGGGCTTCGCTGGCCCGGTGAGCCCGGGTCGGCGCGGGCTGCGTCGGTACGGAGGCGGGCGTACGGGGCGGGGCGAGGGGCCCGTACCTCCAGGTGCGCGGGCCGGGCGCGACGGGCGCGGGACGCCGCGCCGGGCCTCGCGCCTACGCGCGCGCAGCGCCTCGCCCCCCGCGCGTCTACGCGGGCTTTTCCTCCAGGCGGGGGAACAGGGGCGCGCCCTTCGTCACCGTCGTGCCGGCCGCGAGGCGCCCCCAGTCCGCCGCGTCCCGGACCCGCTGGTCCGCGAGCGCGCCCAGCGACTCCGCCGCGCCGAGCGACTCCCACAGCTTCCGCGAGGAGTCCGGCATCACCGGGTGGAGCAGGACGGCGATCCCGCGCAGCGCCTCGGCGGCCGTGTACAGGATCGTCGCCAGACGGGCCCGCCCGGCCTCCGACGTGTCCTTGGCGACCTTCCAGGGCTCCTGCTCGGTCAGATAGCCGTTGACCTGCCGGACGAAGTCGAAGACCGCGGCGATACCGCCCGCGAAGTCCAGCTCGTCGCCGATCCTGCGGTCCGCCGCGGCGACCGCCCCGGCCAGCCCGTCCCGTACGGCCCGCTCGGCGTCGCCCGCCGCGGTGGCCTCCGGCAGCGCGCCGCCGAAGTACCTGCCGACCATCGCGGCCACGCGCGACGCGAGGTTGCCGTAGTCGTTTGCCAGCTCGGACGTGTAGCGGGCGCCGAAGTCCTCCCAGGAGAACGAGCCGTCCTGGCCGAAGGCCACCGCCCGCAGGAAGTACCAGCGGTAGGCGTCCACGCCGAAGTGCGACGTGAGGTCCTGCGGCTTGATGCCGGTCAGGTTCGACTTCGACATCTTCTCGCCGCCGACCATCAGCCATCCGTTGGCGGCGATCTTCCCGGGCACGGGCAGGCCCTGCGCCATCAGCATCGCGGGCCAGATGATCGCGTGGAAGCGCAGGATGTCCTTGCCGACGAGGTGGACGTCGGCGGGGAAGGTGGAGTCGAACCTGTCCTGGTCGGCGCCGTACCCGACGGCCGTCGCGTAGTTCAGCAGCGCGTCGATCCACACGTAGATGACGTGCTTCTCGTCCCACGGCACCGGGACGCCCCAGTCGAAGGTCGAGCGGGAGATCGAGAGGTCCTGGAGGCCCTGCCGGACGAAGTTCACGACCTCGTTGCGGGCGGACTCCGGCTGGACGAAGCCGGGGTTGGCCTCGTAGTGGGCGAGGAGCTTCGGGCCCCAGGCGCTGAGCTTGAAGAAGTAGTTCTCCTCCTTGAGCATCTCCACCGGGGTCTTGTGGATGGCGCACAGCAGGACGCCGGCGTCGCCCTCGATCAGGTCGCCGGGGAGCTTGTACTCCTCGCAGCTCACGCAGTACGGGCCCTCGTAGCCGCCCTTGTAGATCTCGTCCTTGTCGTACAGGTCCTGCACGAACTCCCGGACCCGGTCCGTGTGCCGCTTCTCCGTCGTACGGATGAAGTCGTCGTTCGCGATGCCGAGGTGCTCCCAGAGGGGCTTCCAGGCCTCCTCGACGAGCTGGTCGCACCAGGCCTGCGGGGTGACGCCGTTCGCCTCCGCGGTGCGCATGATCTTCTGGCCGTGCTCGTCCGTGCCGGTGAGGAACCACACCTTCTCGCCGCGCTGGCGGTGCCAGCGGGTGAGCACGTCCCCCGCGACGGTGGTGTAGGCGTGGCCCAGGTGAGGAGCGTCGTTGACGTAGTAGATGGGGGTGGTGACGTAGAACGCCTTCCCACTCCGCTCTTCGTGCTCTTCCTGCTCTTCGGAACCGGTGACCGCCATGTCCGAAATGGTATCGGGCGGCCGGTGGCGGGCACGCGTTCGTGAAACGGCCCCCGGCCACGCGCGGGGACGCGTGGCCGGGGGCCGGGAGGTGGTGCTGTGCTTTCCGTGGGCTCCGGGTTACGGCTGCGAGGGCTTCCAGCCGGCGAGGAGGTCGCGGTAGAGGTCGGCGTCCGGGACCTCGCGGGGGGTGGGGCCCGCGTGGGTGAACCCGACGTTGTCGAGCCCCAGCTTGCGCAGGAAGTCGAACGCCTTGGAGTCGTGCTCCCCGAAGGCGACGAACGCCCAGTACAGGGGCTTGCCGGCCGCGTCCACGAGCGCCTGGCGGGCGGGCTGCTTGGCGTCGGGGGCGCCGTCGGTCTGGAACACGACGAGGGCGGGGTCCTTCGTGCCGGACGCCTCGTAGTGCGCGACGACCTCTTCGACGGCGCGGTGGTAGCTGGTACGGCCGAGGCGTCCGAGGCTCGCGTGGGTCTCGTTCACGACGTTCTCGTACGAGGCGGGGGTGAGGTCGGCGGTGCCGTCGATGTCGGTGGAGAAGAAGACGGTGTGGACGGTGACGTCCGCGTCGCCGAGGTGGGCGGCGAGGGCGAGGGTCTGCTCGCCGAGGTGCTGGGCGCTGCCGTCCTTGTAGAACGGCCGCATCGACCCGGACCGGTCGAGCACGAGATACACGACGGCCCGCGCGCCCACCAGCCCCCGCTCCCGAAGCGCGTCGCCGGCGGCGGCGTGGTGGGGGGTGGCGACGGCGGGCGTCGCGGTGACCGGGGAGTCTGCCTTGGCGGGGGTGGCGACGGCGGGCGTCGCGGTGACCGGGGAGTCCGCCTTGGCGGGGGTGGCCTCAGCGGTGTGGGGTGCGGCGACCGGCTCGTTTGCGGCGTCTGCGGGCTCGCTGTCCACGGCGGGCGTGACCTCGGTGGTGCCGGCGGCGACGGCCTCGGCGGGGGTGTCCGCCTTGGCGGCCGGGGCTGCGGGCTCGGGGGTGGTGTCAGCGGTGTGAGGTGTGGCGTCTGCGGGTTCGCTGTCCGGGGCGGGGGCGATGGCTTCGGCGGGGGCCGTGGCGGTGTTGCTGTCGGCGACGGGGGTGGCTTCGGCCTCGGGCGTCGGCTCAGGGGTTGCGGTGGTGTCGAGGGGCTCGGCGACCGGGACGTCGGTCTCGGTGACAGCCTCGGTGGCGGGGTCGGTCGTCTGCTCGGGGGCCGTGGTGGTGTCGGTGGCGGCGACCGGGTCGGCGGGGTTGTCCGCCGGGGTGGTGACGGGGGGCGTCGCGGTGTCGGCCGTTGATACGACGGGCTCGGCGTTGGCGTCCGGGACGGCCGAGAGCTCGGTGGTGCCGGTTGCCGCGACCGCGTCGGCGGGGGTGTCTGCGGGCACGTCGGCCGCCGGGGCGAGCAGCTCGCTCGCGACGGGCGCGTCGTCCGTCGTGTCGGCCGCCGGGGCGGCCGGCTCGGGCTCGGGCTGGGGGCCGGGGGTCTCGACGTCCTGGTCCGTGGCCGGGGTCGGTTCGTCAGCGGCCTTGGCCTCGGGCGTCGTTACGGCCTCGGGCTCCGCCGGGACCGCTTCGGCGGCGAGGTTGTCGGGGTCCGGGGTCGCGGCCTCCGCCTCGGCGGGGCTCTTGGCGTCCTCCGGGGCGACCGAACTCGGGGTCGCCGCCTCGGTGTCGGCCGCCGGGGCGACGCCCTCGGCCAGCGGCGCCGACTCGGCCTCGGCGACCGGCGCGACCGGCTCGGCCACCTGATCGCCGTCGTTCGGCGCCTCGGCCACCGGCGCGTCCGCCACGGGGGCGTCGTCGCTCGGCGTGACCGGCTCCGCTGCCGCCTCGGTGGGCTGTTGCGCCGACTTCTGGGCCGGGACGGTCGGGGTGGGCTGGGCTTCCTGGGGGCGCGTCGCCTGGGGCGGGACGGTTCGTTCCGGCTTCGGGGGACGGGGGTTGTCGAACGCCGCCGCCACCAGTTCCGCCGCCGCGTCCTCCGGCGACTGCGCCGAGCGCGCGGGCGAGGGCACCGCCGTCGAGGCCTGGGCCGCCACCGACGCGGTCACGGGCTCCGGCGCGGACACCGCTTCCGTACGGTCGGCCTGGGGCGGGACGGACGCCGCCGGCGACTCCTCGCGCTCCTCCGCACGGTCGCGTCCGAACACTTTGCGCAGCAAGCTCCGAATGCCCATGAGCGAGGCCTTTCACATGAGTTGGGTGCGTGCCGCCCCCGGGAAAGCGGCATCCCTGGCCAGGGCGGATACGTAAGGTTAACGGCCACGCCCGGCGATCTTCGGCAGGGGCGGCCGGGCGTCGGGCGCACGTCGGCGGGCGATGGCGCGCGACGCGACCCCGTGACGCGACCCCGCGCCGACCGTACGAGGCCGACCGACGCCCCCGTACCCCGCACGACCCCACGCCCCACGGCCCCCGGACCCCCACGCCTCCCGCGCCCCCCGAGCCCCCGCCGACCCCACGCACCCCCCATGACACACCCGTGGCACCCCCATGGGTCCGCCATGGCCACCCGTACGCCCCTCGTTCATCTCCCCTTTACCGCCCCGCCTCCACCCTGCTGGCCGCCGCCCCTAGCGTCGGGCGTCGGGACATCCCGACAACCTGTCGGTGGTGTCGGTCATGCCGGCGCCGCGGGGGCGCCGGAGAATGCACCACCGGAGGGGTACACGTGCGCACATTCCTGCCGATGCTCAGCTCACACCCGGGCGGGCGCTCCGCCCTCACCTGCCGCTACCGCTGCGGCGACGCCTGCTTCCACGAGGTCCCCAACAAGAGCGACAACGAGTACCTCGGCGACGTCATCGCCGGTGCGCTGTCGAGACGTTCCCTCGTGCGCGCCGCCGCCGTCGTGACCGTCGCCGCCGCCACGGGCACCGCCCTCGCCGCCGGCCCCGGTGACGTCCCGGCCTCCGCCGCCGTCGCCACCGGCGGCACCGGCGGCAAGGGACACGGCCACACCCCGGCCCCCGACGGCGCGCGCGGCCTCCGGTTCACCCCGGTCGCGCCCAACGTCGCCGACCAGGTCACCGTCCCCGCCGGCTACAGCCAGCACGTCGTCATCCGCTGGGGCGAGCCCATCCTGCGCGGCGCCCCCGCCTTCGACCCCGACAGGCAGACGGCGAAGGCCCAGGCCGGCCAGTTCGGCTACAACAACGACTTCCTCAGCCTGCTCCCGCTCAAGAGCGAGCGCGGCCGCCAGGTCCTCGTGGCCAACCACGAGTACACCGACGAGATCCTGATGTTCAAGGGCTACAGCGCCGCCGCCCCCACCCGCGAGCAGGTCGAGATCGCCTGGGCCGCGCACGGCCTGTCCGTCGTCGTGGTCGAGGAGGACCGCGGCAGCGGCAAGCTCACCGCCGTCACCCGCCACCAGCTCAACCGCCGCCTCACCGCGACCAGCGAGTTCCGCCTCACCGGACCGGCCGCGGGCAGCGCCCTGCTCCGTACCTCCGCGGACCGCACGGGCACCAAGGTCCTCGGCACGCTCAACAACTGCGCCGGCGGCACCACCCCGTGGGGCACCACGCTGCACGGCGAGGAGAACTTCAACCAGTACTTCGCCAACGCCTCCAGCACCACCGACCTGCGGTACGGCATCGGCACCGGCGCCACCGAGCGCAAGTGGGAGCTGTTCGACAAGCGCTTCGACGTCAAGCAGGAGCCCAACGAGCCGCACCGCTTCGGCTGGGTCGTCGAGCTGGACCCGTACGACCCGGAGTCCACCCCGCGCAAGCGCACCGCGCTCGGCCGCTTCAAGCACGAGGCCGCGCAGCCGCGCCTGACGGCCGACGGCCGCCCCGTCGTCTACATGGGCGACGACGAACGCTTCGACTACTTCTACAAGTTCGTCTCCTCCAAGCGCATGCGCAAGGGCGGCAGCCGCGCCGACCACGCGTACAACCTGACGCTCCTGGACGAGGGCACGCTGTACGTCGCCAAGCTCACCGGCGACTCCCCGGCGGGCGAGTTCGACGGTACGGGCAAGCTCCCCGCGGACGGCGAGTTCGACGGCTCCGGCGTGTGGATCCCCCTCGCCACCGGCGACGTCTCGCACGTCCCCGGCATGACCGCCGAGGAGGTGTACGTCTTCACGCGCCTCGCGGGCGACAAGGTCGGCGCCACCAAGATGGACCGCCCCGAGGACGTCGAGCCGTCGCCGCGCACCGGCCGCGTCTACATCGCGCTGACCAACAACACCGACCGCGGCAAGGCGGGCAAGGCGGGCGCCGACGAGGCCAACCCCCGCAACGCCAACAAGCACGGCCAGATCCTGGAGCTGGCGGAGAACTGGGACGACCCGGCGGGCGACGGCTTCGCGTGGCGGCTCTTCCTGGTCGCGGGCGACCCGAAGGACCCGGCGACGTACTTCGCGGGCTTCCCCAAGGACAAGGTCAGCCCGATCTCCTGCCCCGACAACGTCGCGTTCGACCCGCACGGCAACCTGTGGATCTCGACGGACGGCAACGCGCTCGGCACGCACGACGGCCTGTTCGGCGTCGCGACGCAGGGCGAACGGCGCGGTGAGCTGAAGCAGTTCCTGACCATGCCGAACGGCGCCGAGACGTGCGGGCCGATCGTCCAGGACCGCCGCGTCCTGGTCGCCGTGCAGCACCCGGGCGAGATCGACGGCGCGACCGTCGAGAAGCCCGCGAGCGCGTGGCCGGACGGACCGGGCAGGATCGTCCGTCCCTCGGTGGTCGCCGTGTGGCGCAAGGACGGCCGCGACATCGGCGTCTGAGCCGCGGGACCCGCCTGACCGCCCCGGGGTGGCGCCGACTCGGACCGGCGCCACCCCGGACTCACGGGCGAGCACCCGCTCCCCGTAGCTCAGCCCTCCAGCCGCGCCGCCCTGAACGCCGTGAACTGTTCCGCCGCGTCCCCCGTGTACGACCACGGCACCCGCGCCGCCCGCGAGCCCAGCAGCGCGAACAGCGCCCGCGCCTCGCCGTCCAGGCCCGCGTAACACGCCGCGTGCGTCAGGTAGTTCAGCTCCCCCACCTCCTCCGGCACCACAGGCCCCGCCGCCCGCCCGCCGATCCACCGCTCGAAGGTCCTGCGCACCTCGGTCACCGCCAGCTCGTGGTGCCAGTGCTGGCCGAAGTCCCGCACCGGCCGCCGCCCCCGCGCCGCCTCCGCCACGTGGCGGAACTCCTCCACCCGCGCGATCTGCACCAGCACCGACAGCGAGGACCCCGGCGGCGCCGCGCCCGCCGCGTCGCGCGCGAAGTCGTACATCCGGCCGTGCGTGCCGTGCCACCGCGCGGAGAAGTACCGCAGCAGCTGCACATGACCCTCCATGTTGTACGGGTCGCGCCGCCGCATCTCGTCCCACCAGCGCCGCAGTTCGCCCTGCGTGATCCCGCCCTCGTACAGCCGGGCGACCGTCAGCAGCGAGACCCAGGGCATCGGGTCGGCCGGGCTGGCGTCGGCCGCGTCCAGGCAGGTCGTGACCGCCCCGTCCAGCCGCGCCTGGTCGATCCCGACGCCGCGGCCCGCCGCGATCGCGTGGTTGAAGACCCGTACCACCTCGGTCGCCGCCCGCAGCACCGCCGCGTCCGGGCTCCCGGGCTCCGCCGCCCGCCAGGTCTCCACGGCCGAGCTGCCGGCCGCCGCGTGGGACAGGATCCGCAGGCGGTGCGTCCGGCGCGGCCAGTCGGTGCCCGTGGCGCGCAGGAGGTCGCGTACCCCCTGCCAGCGCCCGATGACGATGTCCTGGCGCGCCTCGGTGAGCGGCAGGTCGCCGAAGTCCGGGTCGAAGTCGGGCGCGCCCGGCCTTCCCGCCGCACGGCCCTTGCCCGCGGCGCGGCCCCCGGGGGCGCGGTGACGGCGTTCCGCCATGGCAGCAGCCCCGTCCCCGTCAGAAGTCGGTCGACAGGGACTCGCCGGTCCGGTCGGACCGGTCGGCGGTGGCGGCGTCGGAGTAGGGCGCGTACGGCGCGTACGGCGCGTACGAGGTGTACGGATCGTGGTGGTCGTCGGGCATCCGCGCCGCCGCGTCCAGCTTCGCGGGCCGGTAGTACGAACTGCCCTTGTGCCAGTACCAGAACATCGGCACCAGGCCCGCGGCGAGCCCGCCGACCCCGATGGCGATCGCGGTCGCGGTCAACTCGCCCAGCGACTCGTAGAAGATCCAGAACATGAAGAGCGCGCCGAACAGCGGCCACAGCACGCCGAGGAAGAAGTCGCCGGCGGAGCGGAACATCACCTTGCGGTACGCGACGACCGCCGCGATCCCCGCCAGGCCGTAGTAGACGGCGATCTGGAGCGAGATGGCGGTGACGGCGTCGGAGAGGATCTCGGTGACCGACCCCAGCGCGCTCGCCGCCGCGAGCAGCCCGAACGCCACCGTCCCGACGGCGGCGATGGCCACCCAGGGGGTGTTCCACCTGCGGTGGACCCGGCCGAGCGCGGACGGCATCGTACGGTCGCGGCCCATCGCGAACAGCGAGCGGGTGACCTGGATGAGGGTCGTCTCCAGCGTCGCGACGGTGGACAGCATCACGGCCACGATCAGCAGCTTGCCGCCGATGCCCGGCCAGATGGCCTCGCCGAGGATGCCGAGGACGTTGGCGCTGCCCGCCATGATCTGGTCCTCGGTGAGGATGACGTTGACGGCGATCGTGAACGCCTCGAAGAGCAGGAAGACGACGCCCATGCCGACGAGGGCGGCGAGCCCGGCGGTCCTGCGGCTGTTGCGGGTCTCCTCGCTGAGGTTGCTGGTGACGTCCCAGCCCCAGTAGTAGAAGGCGGCGACGAGCGCGCCCGAGGCGAAGCCGGAGGCGCCGTCGAAGTGGCCGAAGCCCAGCCAGGACCAGTCGAAGGCGACGGCGGAGCCGTGGTGGGCGAGGGCGGCCAGGACGAACAGCAGGAGCAGGGTCAGCTCCACCCCGGACAGCAGGAGCTGGGCCCGTACGGTGAGCCGGGCGCCGCCCAGCACCACCAGCAGCATGATCAGGAACCAGCCGCCGCCGACCAGCAGCGCGAGGCCCGTGTTCGTGGCGAGGCCGGTGTCGAAGAGCGCCAGCGTCATCGCGCCGGCGGGCAGCGAACCGGCCACCATGAAGATCGTGGCGGACACGACGAGCGCCCAGCCGGAGAGGAAGCCGAGCGCGGGGTGGAGGGTGCGGCCGACCCAGGAGTACGCGGCGCCCGCGTTGGCGTCGAGCCGGCCGAGGCGGCCGTACGCGAGGACGATGCCGAGCATGGGTATCGCGCAGTACAGGAGCGCGGCGGGCGCGGCGAGTCCGACGGAGGCGACGAGGACGGCGGTGGTGGCGGCGAGCGAGTAGGCGGGCGCGCTGCCCGCGACGGCCATCACGATGGTGTCGAACGTACCGAGGACATTGGGCTGGAGCCCTCTGCCGGAGTTGCTGCGCATGGCGTTCACTGCTTCCGGGAGTGCGTCGTGCCGCGGTGGGAGACCCCCGTGTCCTGCGCGTCCTTCTGTGGCACGACATGTGTCGGCATGTCAGAAACAGATCTTTTTCGGCGGGTCGGTCCGGCCGCGAAAAAGGAAGGTGGAGCGCATCGTAGTCGCGAGTGCGCGGTGAGGTGCCACGGATGGGGGGATGGTCCTGGTCTCGCTACCCTTGGGGTATGGCTTCTGAGGCTGAGGGACCGGACGGCGCGGGGTTCGTGGGGGGCGCGGGCGGCGAGGGCTCGGCGCGGGCGGACACCTGGATCTGGTCGGTACGGCTCACCAAGACCCGCTCCCAGGCCGCGGCGGCGTGCCGGGCGGGCCACGTCCGCGTGAACGGCGAGCGCGTGAAGCCGGCGCACGCGGTGAAGCAGGGCGACGAGGTACGGCTCCGCTTCGCGGGGCGGGACCGGGTGGTGGTGGTGTCGCGCGTGGTGCGGAAGCGGGTGGGGGCGCCGGTGGCGGTGCAGTGCTTCGTGGACAACAGTCCGCCGCCGCCCCCGAAGGAGTTCACGGCCCCGATCGCGACCCGCGACCGCGGCGCGGGCCGCCCCACCAAACGAGAACGCCGAGACCTGACCCGCCTCCAGGGCCACTGACCCCCTCCCGCAGGGTGTCCTCAATCGCCGGACGGGCTTGGTTGTGCGCGCGGCTCAAAGACGTCCTCAATCGCCGGACGGGCTTGATGATGCCGCTGCGGCCGGATCCCATCCGCAGGTTGTCGCCGGGGGCAAGACAAATCAAGCCCGTCCGGCGATTGAGGACATCGGTAAGCCGCGCCCGCGCACCGGACGTCACTCAAAGTCACCCTTGTTGGACGGAAAGTAAAACCCGTCGCCGAAGGGAAGGTCCCCTTCATGAACCTCGACGGCACCCCCCACCCCACCGACGACCACTCCCTCACCTTCCGCTTCCCGCGCCACCCCCGCAGCGTCCCGCGGGCGCGGGACGCGTTGCGGGCATGTGCGGGGCTCACCGGAGACACCGCCGCCGTCGCCGCGCTCCTCCTCTCCGAGCTCGTCACCAACGCCCTGCGCCACGGCAGCCCGCCCGGGCGGCAGATCGCCGTCACCCTCCACCGCGCGGAGGGCCTGCTCCGGCTGGAGGTCGAGGACGCCGGCGACCGGCTTCCCCGCCCCCGTACCGCGGAACCCGACCTGGACGACGAGTGCGGAAGAGGCCTCGCGCTCGTCGCCGCGCTGGCCGACGACTGGGGGGTGGCTCCCCGCCGAGGCCCCGGCAAGTGCGTGTGGGTCTCCCTGAAGGTCACGGACGAGCCTCAGGACAAGGGCGACGCGCCCCTCACATGACCCGCGCCCCCGGCGACGCGATCGCCTTCGCCGCCCGCAGTTCCTGCCGCAGCGCCGCCAGCACACTCCCCTCCTCGGCGCCGTCGCCGGACTCCCCCCGTACCTCCACCAGCACCTCGCTCGACCGCAGGCGCTCCGCCATGTCCGTCAACTGGTCCGCGATATCCGCCGTCTCCGCCGGGGCCGGCGCGGGGGCGCCGTACGAGACGCGCACCCGCGCCGCTGTCGTCGCGTCGACGATCCGCTCCGTCGCGACGACCAGCGGCCACCAGGCCGCCGCGCGCCTGCCGATGGGCGGCGGTTCGGTCAGCGCGCGCTGGAACTCCGTGCGCACGGTCGACAGGTCGCGGTAGATACGCCGACGCGTCCGCTCCACCTCCGCCTGGTCGGCGGCCGCCGTCACCTCAGCCGCGCCACCCGCGCCGCCCGCGCCCCCAGCGCCCCCCGCGCCGAACGCGCGTCTCACGTACTCCGCCGTCTCCTCCACCGCGTCCGCCAGCCGGTGGCCGACGCGGGTGTGCCAGCTCTCCGGCCACAGCAGGTACCCCGCGACCAGTGCGATCGCGCACCCGATCAGACTGTCCACCAGCCGGGGCGCCACGAGGTCGAAACCCTCGTGGTTGAGGACGTCGGAGATCAGCAGGATCACGGGCGTGATGGCCGCCGTCTGGAACGCGTACCCCTTCGCAGACACCGCCGGGATGATCGGCGCCAGCAGCGCGACGACCAGGACGTCCCACCAGCCGACCGGGACCTCCGCCAGCACCACCCCCGCCACGACCAGCCCCACCGCCGTCCCCAGCGCGCGCAGCACCGCCCGCGAGAAGACCGAACCGAAGTCGGGCTTCAGCACGAAGGTGACGGTCAGCGCGACCCAGTAGGACCGCTGCACCGGGATCACCGCCACCAGCGTCTGCGCCAGGCCGATGCAGAGCGCGAGGCGCAGCCCGTACCGCCAGGACGCCTCGGAGAGGAGGACGTCGCGGGTCGCGCGGCGGACGCGGACGGAGAGTGCGGCGGGGCGGCCCAGCCGGTCGTTCAGGTGCGTCGGGTCGACGTCCGCCTCGCCCACCACCGACGCCACGTACCGCAGCGCGGTGTCGACGGCCCGGTCGGACGCGGTACGCGGCGGCGGCAGGTCCGGTTCGCCTTCGCCGGTACGGCCTTCGGCGACGACGTCCGCCAGGTGCCGCAGGGCGGCCGTCACCTCGGGCGACGGTCGCCGGTCGCGCAGGGAGGCCGCCTCGACCAGCGGGATGATCACGTTGAGCTGCGCCAGCAGCCGTACGAGCGGTGCGCGCCACCCGTGGTCGGAGGCGCGGCGGGCGAGCAGCATGTCGTACGCGTGGTTCAGGGCGAGGGTGACGGCCCGGCGGCGGCGGTCGAACTCGCTGTCCGGCGCGGCGGAGGCCTCCAGCAGGTCGGCGGTGGCGCGGTACGTCCGCGCCACGGCCGCGCGCTCCGGTACGCCGGCCCGGAACGGCCATGCCAGCAGCGAGAGCAGCAGGACGAACAGCCCGCCGAGCGCGATCAGCAGCGGCGCCTTCCACCACGGCTCGGGCAGCGGCAGCCCGGCCCCGACGACCGCGTTGAGCAGGAGGAGCAGCCCGCCGAACGAGGCCACCGCGCCGATCGACGAGATCATGCCCGAGACGAGCGCGACGAGGGCCAGGACGCCGACCGCCGCCCACTCCTGCCCGAAGACGAGCGTGCCGAGCGTGACGCCGATCGCGGCGAAGACCTGCGGGACCGCCACGTGCAGGACCCGCATGCGGTACGCGTCGGCGGTGTCGCTGAGGATGCCGTTCAGGGCGCCGAGCGCGAAGAGCGCGCCGTACGCGTGCTGGTCCGTGGCGAAGCCGACCGCCAGGGGCGCGGCGAGGGCGACGGACGCGCGGGCGACCGCGGGCCAGCGGATCGGGGCGGGCTGGGGGCGCAGGTTGTCGAGCAGCCAGGCGGGCGGGGAGAGGCGCGCCGCCGCGGCGGCGGCCCGGCGCCGGGCGACGGCACCGGGGTGGCGGGACGGCCGTGGCGACGGGCGCGGGGACGGGTGCCGCGACGGGCGCCGGGACTTCGGGTTCTCTCCCATGGCGGACAGCTTCGCCTATCGCCGCGCGGGTCCGGGGACGCCCTGCCCCCGCACGCCTACCCCTGGTACCCCTCCACCTCGCTCGCCGGCCGCACCGCCGCGTCGTCCGGGTTCTCGCCGTACTCCGACTTGGCGCGGCGCTGGCGCAGCAGGTCCCAGCACTGGTCGAGCTGGACCTCGACCGAGCGGAGCCGCTCGCGGTCCTCGGCGCCGAGGCCCAGGTGGTCGGTCGAGCGGTCGCGCAGCGCGCGTTCCTCCGCCACCAGCTCGTTGATGTTCCGGAAGATCTGGTTGTCGCCGCTCTTGTCGCCGCTGGTCTCGCCGCTGTTGTCGTTGCTCCGCGGGGTGCTCATGACCACTCCCTCTGCTCTTCCGCCGGACCGGCTTCCCGGCTTCGATCCTCGCAATCCCTGACGACAAGCGCACCTCGGTGCGCTTTATTTCGCCCCCGCCTCCCCGTGCAGCTCCAGGCTCACCAGCAGCGACCGGTGGTCGGTGTCCGCGAGGTCCAGGAAGCGGGCGTCCCGTACCGAGAAGTCGTCGCTGACCAGCACGTGGTCGATCTGCGCGCCCAGCGGCCGCGGCGCGGCCGACGGCCAGGACGGGGTACGGCCCGCGCCGCCCAGCGCCGCGCTGTCGAGCAGCCCGCCCGCGTCGAGGACGTCCCGGAACGCGGCGTGGTCGCGGGTGGCGTTGAAGTCGCCCGCCAGGATGACGGGCCCCTCCCGGTGGCCGGCGGCGTACGCGCGGACGCGGCCCAGCTCCTCCCGCCAGTCGTCGACCCCGCCGGGGACGGGCGGCAGGGGGTGGGCGAGCTGGAGTCCGACCGTACGGCCGCCGATGCGCGCCTCGGAGCCGGGCATGGCGAGCGTGCCGTCGATGCCGTCCGTGTCCGTGAGCGGGAAGACGGAGTAGATCGCGGATCCCTCGGCGCCGCTCGCCTCCACGACGTGGCGGTACGGGTACGCCGAGCGCGGGATCCGGGTGTCCAGCAGCCGCGCGCAGACGAACTCGCACTCCTGGACGAAGACCAGGTCGGGCCTCTCGCGGCGGATCGCGCCGATCAGCCCGAGGGTCGCCTGCCCGAACTCGACGTTCGAGGTGAGCACTTCCACCCGGGCGAGCGCGGGACCGCGCGGCCCGAAGGCGCCGGCGTCGTACGGCCGGACGAACCACCCCGTGGCGGCCAGCAGCACCAGCGCCCAGACCACGCCGGCGCGCCAGCGCAGCAGGGCGGTGAGCAGGAGGGCGGCCGCGGCGGGGGCGAGGAGCCAGGGGAGGAAGGCGAGGAGCTGCGGTACGGGGGTGACGGCGTCGGCGCCGACGGCGCGGCAGGCCACGAGCAGGGTCGCGGCGGCGAGGAAGAGCGCGCCGGCCCCGATCAGGAGGCGTTGGTGGGCGGGGCGCGCGGTCGGCGGCGCGGGGGAGGGGCGGACGGGCTGGTGCGGGACGACGGTGTCGTTGCCCGTGCTGTCCAAGGGGCCGGCCTCTCGCTCGGTGGGGCGTGCCATGCCGTACCGCGTACCGGGCACGCATACAGGGACAGTAGCCAAGAGGCTGCTGTCCCCAGGTATGCCCGTAGTGATGGTCTGTCGGTTGACGGTGGATCAGTGGTACGGCTCCGAGGCCTCACCGGCTCCGGGCCGTCACCTGGTCTGAGGTGATGTCACCCGGTCCGTGGTCAGTGCCCAGATGATGAACGCCGACAGCGCCATGCCCACGACCGCCCAGACCGGCTGGTAGAAGAGGAACATGAACTGGGCGACGAGGTTCACCATCGCCAGTCCGATCCCGGTGTAGCGCGCGATCCTCGACCCGGCGAGTATGCCGAGGCCGACCACCGCGACCAGGATGCCGAGCCCGACGTGGATCCAGCCCCAGGCGTCCAGGTTGAACGCGTAGGCGTAACCGGACACGCCGTTCAGGATGTTGTCGGACCTGATCGCCACGACGCCCTGGAGGATCTCCGTGGCGCCCGCGACGAGCATCAGGATGCCCGCGAAGAAGCTTCCGCCGACCCAGCGGCTGGCCGTCCTTCCCGCGTGGATACCGGTGCCTGCTCCGGTCCCGGTACCCATGCCAGTTCCGTTGCTCGCGCTCGATCCGTTGCCCATGCCCGTGTGGGGGGGCCTGTGTGCTGTGTTCTGGCTCATATCCCCACCATGCGCCAAATGGCTCAAAAGGGAAATTTGGGACGAAGGGATCGAAATAAAGATTAAGTAAAGCGCCCGGTGGAGCGGGGTACGGGACGGCCCCGGCGGAGCCGTCCGAGCAGCCAGCAGACGGCCGCCAGCGCGAGCCCCGCGGCGAGGACGGCCCAGGACGTCGTCCGGAGCGAGGAGGTCAGCGCGTCGTACACGGCGGCGGCCGCCGCCCGGTCTCCGTCGTCCGGCAGGCCGTCCAGCGTGAACCCCCGGGCCGCCCCGACGGCGAGGAACAGCAGCAACCCGCCCGCCGCGAACCCGGTACCGGTCACCACCAGCCCCCGGCGGGCCCGGCGCCCCCGCCCCTCCCGGCGCCGGAACGCGGCCCCCGCCACCGCCAGTCCCGCGACCACCACGGTCCCGACGGCCGGCCAGATCCCCGCGGTCCGCAGCCCCTGCGCCACATCGCGCCGGCCGCCGAGGCCGTCGGCCTTGAGGACGGTGATCTCCGTGTGCCGTACGGGGATCCGGTCGGCGAACGGCACCCCGTCGTCCCGCAGTTGGCGCTTCACCTGGTCCGTGACGGGCGCCAGGTCGAGGGTCACCGCCTTGTCGGTGTCCTCGGTGAGGACCTGGTTCGCGGCGGACTGCGCGGCCACGCTCGCCGTCCGCCACGCGGCGCGGAAGGAGGCGGTGGTGGTGAAGGACCGCACGGCGTCGTGGAGCAGGTCCCGTACCTCCCCCTCCAGCGGACCCACGTCGAGCTGACGCATCGCCTGCTCGGTGATGCGGTCGGCGACCGCGTCCTGCACCGGCGGGTCGGAGGCGAGCGGCGCCATCGTCGCGACGAACCGGTCGCGGTCGCCGATCTCCAGCTCGGACCAGGCGGCGAGCGCGCTCAGCGGGACGAGCAGCGTCAGCAGGACGACCAGCGCGGCGGCGGAGGTGGCGGCGAGGGCGGTGGAGAGAGGGGTCGAGGGGGCGGTGGGGAGGGCGGGGCGGGTATGGGAGGAAAGGGTCCGCACGTCTCAAGGGAACGCGGCGGGGCGGGGCGGCGCGAGCGGGGCGCCGCCGACTCAGTGAGGGGCGGCGGGGCCGGTACGGGGATCGGTGTCCTCCGGGCCGCGGGCCGGGGTGGCCGGGGTGCCGCCCGACGGGCAGCCGAGGTCCGGGTCCAGGGCGTGCAGCAGGCGGTGGCTGATGTCGCGCAGCTGGTCGAGCTGCTCCGGCTCCAGGGCGTCGACGACCAGGGACCGTACGGCCTCGACGTGCCCGGGAGCGGTGGCGACGACCTTGTCCCAGCCGGCGTCGGTCAGGACGGCGTTGGTGTAGCGCCCGTCCGCCGCGCAGGGCTCCCGGCGCAGGTAGCCGCGCTTCTCCAGGCGCTTGACCACGTGGGAGAGCCGGGAGAGCGAGCCGTTGGCGAGGATCGCGAGCGTGGACATGCGCCGGGTCCTGTTCTCGGACTCGGAGAGGGCGGCGAGCACCACGTACTCGAACTGGTTCAGCCCCGCGTCCTGCGTCAGCTGGCTGTCGAGCGCGGCCGGCAGCTTCAGGAGCATGCCGCTGAAGGCCTTCCAGGCGGAGAGCTGGTGGTCGTCCAGCCAGCGCGTCCCGCCCTGCCCGTCCTGTCCCTGGCTCGCGTCGTCCATGGATCGAGCGTACCGGATCACTTGACGCTTCAAGTGATCCGTTCTACGGTCACGCATGGCTTGACTTGAAGCTTCAAGTCACTGTGTCCCGCTCCCCCTCCTGTCGTCAGGAAGTCCCCCATGAACATCACCCTGTGGATCGTCGCCTCGCTCCTCGCCCTCCTCTTCCTCGCCTCGGGCGCGGGCAAGGCGCTCCAGCCCAAACCGAAGGTCGTGGAGAGCAGCGGCGCCTGGGCCGAGGACTTCTCGCCCGCCGCGCTCAAGTTCATCGGCGTGGTCGAGGTGCTCGGCGCGCTCGGGCTGATACTCCCGGCCGCCCTCGACATCGCGCCCGTCCTGGTGCCGCTCGCCGCCACCGGCCTCGCGGTGGTCATGGCGATCGCGGCCGTCGTGCACGGCAGGCGCGCGGAGACCCGGCACGTCGTCTTCAACGTCGTCCTGGTGATCGTGGCGGCGCTGGTGGCGTGGGGCAGGTTCGGCCCGTACTCCTTCTGACCCGTACTCCTTCTGAGTTGCCGGTCCCCGGCCGCTGGTGTGCCCTGGAGAGGTGGGGGTGTGTGAGGGAAGGAGCCTCCTGCCATGGCACACGCTGCAATCCGCACGCGGCCGCACGTCTCCCTACGGGGCTGGCGGGTGCCGTTGCTCTTCGGCGCCGCGTACGGCATCTACACGCAGTTCATCGCCCGCAGCGGAGGAGCCGCCAACTTCGGCCAGCTGGCCCTGGCGCTGGCCTCCGGGCTGGCCCTGACCGTACTGATCTACGGTCTGCTGCGGATCCAGCACGCGCTGCCCCGCGAACTGCGCGCGGGCGCCTGGGGCGTGCTGGTCGGCGGGGCGATGGGCTTCCTGTACAGCCTGACCCAGCACAGCATCCTGCTGTCGTCGGTGATCGGGCTGGTGCTGGGGGTCAGTACGACGCTGGTCACGTTCTACGCGTTCTACATGCGGGAGCCATGACGCTCCCCGAAGTCCGGAGAAACTGCCCGCGGCCCGCCAGATGAGTTCTGGCGGGCCGCGGGGTCTTCACCAGTACCTGAGAAGTAGGAAGTGCGTGAGACAAGGCGGCCAAGGCGGACCAAGGCCGTCAGGACCGACAAGGACTGGTGATGACAACAGATCTCGCGATCGAGACCCGGGGGCTGGTGAAGGTCTTCGGCGGGCACCGCGCCGTGGACGGCATCGACCTCGCCGTGCCGGCGGGCACGGTCTACGGGGTCCTCGGACCGAACGGCGCGGGCAAGACGACCGCCGTGAAGATGCTCGCCACGCTGCTGCGGCCCGACGGCGGCGAGGCGCGGGTCTTCGGCAAGGACGTGGTGCGGGACGCGGACGCGGTACGGGGCCGGGTCAGCCTCACCGGGCAGTACGCCTCGGTGGACGAGGACCTGACCGGCACCGAGAACCTGGTGCTGCTGGCGCGCCTCCTCGGCCACGGGAAGGCGGCCGCGCGGGCGCGGGCGGGGCGGATGCTGGAGGCGTTCGGGCTGACCGGGGCGGCGGGGAAGCAGGTCAAGCAGTACTCGGGCGGTATGCGGCGCCGTGTCGACATCGCCGCGTCCATCCTCAACACGCCGGACCTGCTGTTCCTGGACGAGCCGACGACCGGGCTCGACCCGCGCAGCCGTAACCAGGTGTGGGACATCGTGCGGGCGGTGGTCGCGCAGGGCACGACGGTCCTGCTGACGACCCAGTACCTGGACGAGGCGGACCAGTTGGCGTCCCGTATCGCCGTGATCGACCACGGGAAGGTGATCGCGGAGGGGACGAAGGGCGAGCTGAAGGCGTCCGTCGGCGCGGGCTCGGTCCATCTGCGGCTGCGGGACCCGGAGCACAGGCCGGAGGCGGAGCGGCTGCTGACGCGCGCGCTCGACGCGGTCGTCCAGCTCGACCCCGACCCGGTCGCCCTGACCGCCGCCGTCACGGCGCGCGGCGAACAGGGCGCGGCGGAGGGGGCGGCGCGGGCGCTGGGGGAGCTGGCGCGGGCCGGGATCACCGTGGACACCTTCTCGCTGGGGCAGCCGACGCTGGACGAGGTGTTCCTGGCCCTCACGGACAAGCCGCTCGACGTCACGAAGGAGGGGGCGACGGCATGACCACCGGCACCGAGGCGGCGAACGCCGACGCGAACGACATCGAACTGACCCTGGCCACCCCCAAGCGGGAGGATCTCGCCGCCCTGCTGGTCGACAAGGACCGCCCGCCGCGCCCCGGCGCGCTCTCCGCGTCGCTGACCTTCGGCTGGCGGGCGATGCTCAAGATCAAGCACGTACCGGAACAGCTCTTCGACGTGACGGCCTTCCCGATCATGATGGTGCTGATGTACGCGTACCTCTTCGGGGGCGCGCTCGCCGGTTCCGTCTCGGCGTACATCCAGTTCCTGCTGCCGGGCATCCTGGTGATGAGCGTCGTGATGATCACGATGTACACGGGCGTCGCGGTCAACACGGACATCGAGAAGGGCGTCTTCGACCGCTTCCGTACGCTCCCCATCTGGCGCCCCGCGCCCATGGTCGGCTACCTGCTGGGCGACCTGGTCCGCTACGTGATCGCGTCGCTGGTGATGCTCGCGGTCGGCATGGTCATCGGCTACCGCCCGCACGGGGGACCGCTGGGCATCCTCGCGGGCCTGGCGGTGCTGCTGGTCTTCGCGTTCTCGTTCTCGTGGCTCTGGACGATGTTCGGCCTGCTCCTGCGCAGCGAGAAGTCCGTCATGGGCGTCAGCATGATGGTGATCTTCCCGCTGACGTTCCTCAGCAACGTCTTCGTCGACCCGAAGACCATGCCGGGCTGGCTCCAGGCCTTCGTCGACAACAGCCCGGTGAGCCACGTGGCGACGGCGGTACGCGAACTGATGGCGGGCAACTGGCCCGCGGCCCACATCGGATGGTCCCTGGGCTGGTCGGCGGCCCTGCTGACGATCTTCGGCGCGGTGACGATGCACCTGTACAACCAAAAGTGACACACCACCCCAGCCCGCCCCCGCTCACCTCCACTTGACCTTCCTCCCCGGGGAAGCACCAGCATCGGCGGGGCCGGGCGGAGAGCCCGGCACGAGGAGGGAACATGCCGGACGACGACGAGCCCGACGACGAGCGGACGAGTGGTGCCGGGCCCCGGCGCGGCTTGACGATCGGCGCCTTCGCCCGCGCGTCCCGGCTGTCGGCGAAGGCGCTGCGCCGCTACGACGAGCTGGGCCTGCTGCGACCGGCTCGCGTCGACCCGTACACCGGCTACCGGTACTACGACGAGACGCAGTTGGAGCGGGCCCGGCTGGTCGCGTGGCTGCGGCGGGTCGGGATGCCGCTGGCCCGGATCCGGCACGTGTGCGATCTCCGGGGAACGGACGCGGTCGCGGCCGGGCGGGAGATCGAGGCGTACTGGGCGCGGGTGGAGTACGAGACCGCCGCGCGCCGGGATCTGGCGACCTTCCTCGTCGACCATCTGACGCTGTCGGGGGATCGGCCTCCGGCGGGAAAGGGCGTTGAAGCGATGGAGCACACGAATCGTTCACCGGGCATGCTCGGGATCCGTTACGCGTCCCGGTCCGACCGGGGTCTGGTGCGGCCGACCAACCAGGACACGGCGTACGCGGACGACGGGCTGCTGGCGGTGGCCGACGGGTACGGCGCGGAGGGGGCGCGGGCCAGTTCGGCGGCCGTGGAGGCACTGCGGTCGGTCGCGATCGAGGGCGGCGACCTGCTCAACGCGCTGACGGAGGGGGTGGTACGGGCGAACGCGGCGGTGGGCGCGGTGGCCGGTGCCTCCGGTACGACGCTCACCGCGATGCTGTGGACCGGGTCGCAACTGGCGCTGGTGCACATCGGGGACACCCGCGCGTACCTGGCGCGGAACGGCGCGTTCTTCCGCATCACGCACGACCACACGGTGGTGCAGTCGCTGATCGACGGGGGTGCCCTCACGGCCGAGGAGGCGGAGTCGCATCCGCAACGGTCGATGCTGCTGCGTTCCCTGGACGGTACGGAGGAGCCGGTCCGCCCGGAACTGCGCCTCCACGACGCACGGGAGGGTGACCGCTACCTGCTCTGCTCGGACGGCCTGTCGACGGTGGTCCCGCCGGAAGAGGTACGCCGCGTCGTGACCGCCGAGACACCCCCGGAGGACGCGGTCACGGAACTCCTGACCCTGGCCCAAGAGGCAGGCGCCCCGGACAACGTGGCCTGCGTGGTGGCAGACGTCGTGCACCTACTGGCGTAGCCCCGTGTGTCCTCAATCGCCGGACGGGCTTGAAGCGGTCGGCCATTCAAGCCTGCCCGGCGATTGAGGGCACCCCCGCCGGCGCCGGCGTCAGCCTTGTTCGCCGCGTACCACCACTACCGGCGACTTCGCGTGCTGCGTCACATGCAGGCTCACCGACCCCAGCAACGTAGCCGTGAACCCGCTGTACCCCCGCTCCCCCACCACCAGCAGAGCAGCCCCCTCCGACGCGTCGATCAGCACCTGCGCCGCCGGCCCGTTCACCACGCGCCGCTCGACCGCCCCCGCCACCGCCGCGTCCAGGTTCTTGTCCAGCGTCTCGTCGAGTATCTGGCGCGCCAGCGCCTCGGGGTCGAACTCCGCCGGAGTGCCCGGCATCATCGCGGCCCACCCGGTCGCCGGGTACTCCCACCCGATCAGCGCCGTCACCCGGTCGCCGGTCAGCTCCGCCTGGCGTACCGCCCAGTGCAGGGCCTTCAAGGACGGCTCCGAGCCGTCGACGCCGACGACGATCCCGCTGGTGGTGCTCATGTCGTTCTCCTACCGGTTGATCGCTCCACTGGCTCGCGTCGGATCCGCGAGGAGCTGCTCGAACGGCACCACCTCGTCGGCCTCCGCATCCGCATCGACATCAGCGTCCGCGGAGTCCTCCGCATTCCGCCCCGAAGCGGCCATCCGCCCCGAAGCGCCCGCCCGAGGCGCCGCGGCCCCCGCCAGCACCCCCGCCAACTCCGCCCCCGCCCGCTCGATCCGGGCGGACAGCCCGCCCCCGTACGTGTCCGCGCCCGTCCCCCAGTCGTCCGTCGCCGCGAAGACCGCCGTCGGCAGCGTCAGCGTCCGCAGGTACGAGAACAGCGGCCGCATCGCGTGCTCCACGACCAGCGAGTGCCGCGCCGTCCCACCGGTCGCCGCCAGCAGGACCGGCGTCCCCCGCAGCGCGTCGGGCTCCACCAGGTCGAAGAAGGACTTGAAGAGCCCGCTGTACGACCCCGCGAACACCGGCGTCACCGTGATCAGGGCGTCCGCCCCGGTCACCGCCTCCAGCGCGGCCCGCAGCGCGGGCGACGGGAAGCCGGTGACCAGGTTGTTCGCGATGTCGACGGCCAGATCGCGCAGTTCGACGACCGTGACCTCCGCCTTGACGTCGAGGGACGTCAGCTCCGACGTGGCCGACTCCGCCAGCCGGTCCGCGAGCAGACGCGTCGAGGACGGCTTGCTCAACCCGGCCGACACGGCGACGATCCGCAACGGCTCCCGCGTACCCACATGCGCTCCCATGGTCAGACCTCCGAGCTGGTACGAGCACCGAGCGCCGCCCCCGCCGCCGGATGCACCGGCCCGTCCGGGACCTCCGCCGGCCGGTTCCTGGCGAACTCCGCCCGCAGCACCGGCACGACCTCCTCGCCCAGCAGGTCGAGCTGCTCCAGCACCGTCTTCAGCGGCAGCCCCGCGTGGTCCATCAGGAACAACTGGCGCTGGTAGTCACCGAAGGACTCCCGGAACGTCAGCGTCTTCTCGATGACCTCCTGCGGACTCCCCACGGTCAGCGGCGTCTGCTCGGTGAACTCCTCCAGCGACGGGCCGTGCCCGTAGACCGGCGCGTTGTCGAAGTACGGCCGGAACTCCCGTACCGCGTCCTGCGAGTTCTTCCGGATGAACGCCTGCCCGCCGAGACCGACCATCGCCTGCTCCGGCGTGCCGTGCCCGTAGTGCGCGTACCGCTTCCGGTAGAGGCGGATCAGCTTCTGGTAGTGCTCCTTGGGCCAGAAGATGTTGTTGGCGAAGAAGCCGTCTCCGTAGTACGCGGCCTGTTCGGCGATCTCGGGCGAGCGGATCGACCCGTGCCAGACGAACGGCGGCGTGCCGTCCAGCGGCCGGGGCGTGGCCGTGAACCCCTGGAGGGGCGTACGGAACTTGCCCTCCCAGTCCACGACGTCCTCCCGCCACAGCTTGTGCAGCAGCGCGTACTTCTCGATGGCGAGCGGGATGCCCTGGCGGATGTCCTCGCCGAACCACGGGTAGACCGGGCCGGTGTTGCCACGCCCCATCATCAGGTCCACCCGCCCGTCGGCCAGGTGCTGGAGCATCGCGAAGTCCTCCGCGATCTTCACCGGGTCGTTGGTGGTGATGAGGGTGGTGGACGTGGAGAGGATCAGCCGCTCGGTGGTGGCCGCGATGTAGCCGAGCATGGTCGTCGGCGAGGAGGGGACGAAGGGCGGGTTGTGGTGTTCCCCCGTCGCGAAGACGTCGAGCCCGACCTCCTCCGCCTTCCGCGCGATGGTGACCATCGCCTTGATCCGCTCGTGCTCGCTCGGTGTCCGTCCGGTGGTCGGGTCGGGCGTGACGTCGCCGACCGTGAAGATCCCGAACTGCATCGTGCTCACCTCTCGCTGGTAGCCAGTGCCGTAGCCGGTGGTCGGTGGCTCTGGGTAGACGCTCTTGGTTGAATCTTAAACTGTTTCTGCACCCTACAACGGAGACCCCCCTCCACCTATTCCGCCCGTCCACCCGCACCCCGCCCGTCCCTCCTGACGAGTGAACGCGAGAACGGGAAACGGCGCATCGCGACCACGCACGGCAACCTCTCGCTACGCTCCGCACCCGGACCAGGAGAGGATCTCGCATGCTCAAGCCGGTACGCCGCACAGGGATCGCCCTCGCGCTCGTGACGGGGCTCGCCCTGGCGAGCGCCTGCACGCCGGGCAAGGACGACGCGCCCGCCCGTACGGACGACAAGCCGGCCGTCACCGCCGCCGGGGTCCCCGCCCGGGCACTGGTCGTCTGGACCGACACCATGTGCGCCACCACCGCGACCCTCGACGAGACCCGGAAGGTGAGCGCGCGGAAGATCGAGGAACTCCTGCACCCCACCTCGGACCCCGCGAGCGCCCACACCTCCGCCCTCGAAGGCGTCGACTCCGACCCGGCCCCCGGTCCCGCGTACCGCCCGGACCCCGGATTCACCGCCGACAGCTACCTGAAGTGGGCCTCCTCCTCCGTGGAAGCCGTCGCCGCCGGCTACGCCGGACTGCGGCCGTCCGGCATCCCCGCCGCCGACCGCCTGCGCGCGCGGCTCGCGGC
This sequence comes from Streptomyces liangshanensis, assembly GCF_011694815.1. NCBI lineage: Bacteria > Bacillati > Actinomycetota > Actinomycetes > Kitasatosporales > Streptomycetaceae > Streptomyces > Streptomyces liangshanensis. The sequence continues at coordinate 3,834,314 of NZ_CP050177.1, read as the reverse complement.
GGGCGTCGGCGAGATCCGCCCCGAGGTCACCAGGCTGTCCGACTACTTCGCGCTGACGAGCCTCTCCCCGGCGGAGCGGACCGAGCGCGCGAAGCGGGTCGGCGCGCTGCTGACCTCCGTACGACAGCCGCGCCCCGACCTGGCGGCGCTTGCCGACACGCACCAGGACCTGGCCGCCGCGTACCACCTGGCGCCCCGCTGCGTCCCGTCACCGGCCCCGGTCCGCCCGGTCCGCCCGGTACGTCCGGCCGACCCGTCCGCCTCGCCGGAACCGTCCCGTACCCCTGCCCCGGTCCGGTCTCAGGCCCCGGCCGAGCTGCCCCCGGCGGCGGACGGCACGGACTTCGCCGCCTGCGCGGACGGGAGGTGCGAGGTCCGGCTGACGACCGACCCGGCGGACATCAGGATCGGCGACCTGACCCTGACCGCGTGGGTGCGGAACCGCGTGGTCCGGCTGCACACCGCGTACCCGTCCGGCGGCTCCGGCTCGATGACCCTGGGCGAGGGCGGCAGGGGCTCGTACGGCAGGGCGGGCGGCACCACGGTCACGGTGACCGTGAAGCTGCTGCGCGCGGACGAGGCGAACGTGGACATCGCCACGGCGCGTTCGTAAACCGGTGGAGCGGCGCCACCGCGCGCCGCTAGCGTGCTGCCCGGTCGAGTCGTCTGGGCAAGGACGTGCCGTTGTACACCAAGTGAGATCTCCCGAGCGCTGATTCGTCGCGCGTCGCGCCTGCGCGCCGCGCTGCTTCCTGCTGCGGACTTCTCACTGGAAACGGTGTACCTCTGTGCTCAACATCTGGGTGGTCATGCCCACCTGCCCGCCTACTGTTCTCCGGCGCTGCCACGCCTGCCCGTCCGGACGTCTCCGGGTGAACGGCAAGTTCCGCGTCAACGCCCACCACAAGCTCCTCGACGTCTGGCTCCTCGCGCTGTGCGCCGCGTGCGGGGAGACGGCGAAGCTGACGGTCCTGGAGCGGGCGCGTGTACGTTCCGTACGGCCCGGCCTGCTGGACCGCCTGCACGCCAACGACCCGTCCCTGGCCGCCGAGTTGCTCCAGGACCCGGCGGTGCGGCGCCGTAACCGCATGGCTCTGGACTGGGACGGTGCCTGGCGCCTGGACACGGGCCGGTCGGACCGGCCGGAGGCTTGGGACAAGGCCCGGGCGGAGGCGGGGGCGGAGGCAGAGACGGAGGCCGTCGAGGTCTCGGTCCGCTTCGGCGCCCGGATACCCGTCCGTCCGGCGCGGCTGATCGCCGAGGGCTTCGGCCTGGCGCGGGCGGAGGCCGAAAGGCTCATCGCCGAGGGGAATCTCGTCTCGACGGTCCGTCTGAACGGCAAGCTCTCGGGCGACTTCACCTTCACGCTCAAGCGCTGAGACCCGAACGTCCCCGGGGCCGCGCGCGAGCCGGGCGGCCGGGCGGCCGGGCGGCCGGGCGGTCACTTTCGGACTTTCTCGCCTCAGGAGTCCGGACCGGCGGCCCCGGGGACGCCCCGCCCTTATTCTTCTACACGCGTGTAGAAATTTGCCCGCACACCCAATGATTCACATCTCCGGAGGACAACATGGCGTCGATCGATCTGGACAAGGTGCTGGACAAGGCATGGGCGGAGAAGTCCGTGCCCGAGGTCCTCGCCGCCCCCGTCTCCGCCCTCAAGGGCGTCTCCGACCGGCAGGGCGAACTGCTCAAGGAGGCGTTCGGGATCACCACGGTGGCCGACCTCGCCGACCTGAAGTACGCCCACTGGGCGCAGGCGCTGGCCGCACTCGACGCGGCCAAGTGACCGTACGGCGCGACTACACGTGAGGAGAGAACGCCGCGATGGTGTTCAAACGACTGCTCGGGTCGCTCGGCGTGGGCGGCCCGACGGTGGACACGGTCCTTGACCCGGGGCCCGCGCTGCCGGGTGGCGGTCTGACGGGACAGGTCCATCTCCGGGGCGGCGACGCCGCGTTCGACATCGAGCGGATCGGCCTGGAACTGGTCGCCCGGGTTGAGGTCGAGCAGGACGGCGGGGAGCACGAGGGAGGCGTCGTCTTCGAGCGCTTCACGGTGGGGGGCGGCTTCCGCCTGGGCGAGGGCGAGTCGCGCAGTGTCCCCTTCGCCGTGACCCTGCCGTGGGAGACGCCGGTGACGGAGCTTCACGGGCAGCCGCTCGGGATCGTGCTCGGCGTGCGCACCGAACTCGCGATCGCCGGCGCCAGGGACAAGGGCGACCTCGACCCGCTCGCCGTCGGGCCGCTGCCCGTGCAGGAAGCGGTCCTGGAGGCCCTGGGGCAGCTCGGTCACGGCTTCAGGTCCGCCGACCTGGAGTGGGGCCGTATCGGCGGTACGGGGCAGGGGTTGCCGTTCTACCAGGAGATCGAGTTGACCCCGGCGCCCGAGTACGCGCGCGTGGTCAACGAGATCGAGGTGACCTTCCTCGCCGGTCCGGCGGGCGTCGAGGTCGTGATGGAGGCGGACAAGCGGAGCGGCCTCTTCACCTCCGGCCAGGACGCGATCGCCCGCTTCACGGTCAGCCACGCGGAGGCCGGCCGGAGTGACTGGAACGCGCTGGTCGACACCTGGATCCGGCAACTCGTCGACCGGCGGACCGCCCCCGCGCCGTACGGATACGGCGACCCGCACGCCGCCCCGGCGACCGGGTACGGCGGCGCGTACGGCCACCACGAGCATCACGAACACCGCGAAGGGCAGCGCCGTTCCGGTCCCGGCATGGGCACGGTCGTCGCGGCCGGGGCGGCCGGCCTCGCGGTGGGGGTGGTCGGAGGCCTGGTGGCGGCGGAGGTCGTCGACGAGATCGGCGACGCCTTCGAGGGGGACGACGAGGGCGAGGAGGAGGACGAGGGCTGAGGGGGGCCGCTCCGGCGGCGGCCCGAGGGGCGGGGCCGCCCCCACGGCGGCCCGACCCCTGCTAACTTCTACAGTGATGTAGAAATTGAACGCCCCGGGACGGCCCGTGCCGCCCCGGGGCGTCCCCGATGACGTTCGGAGCTGACATGGCCCTCTGGGATCGCCTCAAGGAATCCGCCTCGACGATGCAGACGCAACTCGTCGCGAAGAAGAACGACCTGAAGAGCGGCGCGTTCCGCGACGCCAGCATGGCGATCTGCGCGCTGGTCGCCGCCGCGGACGGCACGATCGACCCGTCGGAACGGCGTCGGGTCGCCCAGCTCATCAGCACCAACGAGGTGCTCCAGAACTTCCCCGCCGCCGACCTCCAGCGGAGGTTCGACGACAACCTGAACAAGCTCCTCGCCGACTTCGACTTCGGCAAGGTCAGCGTGTTGCAGGAGATCGCCAAGGCGGCGAAGAAGCCCGCCGAGGCCCGGGCGGTCGTCCAGATCGGCATCGTCATCGGCGGCGCGGACGGCGACTTCGACAAGACGGAACAGGCCGTGGTCAGGGAGGCCTGCCACACCCTGGGCCTGCCCCCGCACGAGTTCGACCTGTAAGCCCGACGCGCCGCGGGCGGGGGGGAGGCGCTGCGCGCGCGGAGCGGGGTGAGGGGGCGGTGGCGCGGGGCGGGGTGCGGGCGCGGGTACGGCCCCGGGCGCGGGTACGGCCCCCGGGCGCACGCGTACGGATACCGGGCGTCCCCGCGTACGGATACCGGGCGACCGTCCGCCGCGTACGCGGAGCGGGGCGTCCCCCGCGTACCGGCGGCCAGGCGTACGGCCTCCGCCCCGCACCGGCCTTCGCCCCTCGCCCCCGGCCGCCGACTCTCGCGGCCCCTTACCGGCCGCAGCCCCTCGCCCCCGGTTGCGGCGCCTCACCGGCCTCCGCCCCGCACCGAGCGCGCCCCTCGCCCCCGGCCGGCCGGCGATCCCCTCGCCCCGGCCGACCGGCAACTCCGCCGCCCGCCACCCGCCGTGACCTCAGAGCGGCGTGGCCGCCTTGAGGACGAGGAACAGGGTGACCGCCGAGTTGGCCGAGGACAGGGCCGACACCGTGGCGCCGCCCGCCGCCGTCCACGCCGCCAGCCCCACGGCGGTGCACACCGGCGGCCACTGCCGCACCGCCGGGGCCGGCCCCAGGAGCGCCGCCACCCGCCGCGGTACGGGCCCAGGCGTGGCGAAGCCCGCCAGGGTGGCCACGGGCGCGCCCTGCGAGACCAGGGCCGCCTTGCCCACCGCCAGGGCCATCGCCCGCCGGCTGCCGATCACTTCGGCGCCGTCCTCGTCCGCCCACCGCTCCGTCGTGTAGGCGACCGCCGTGCGCAGGGGGCGCAGGAACGGGTTGACCTGCGCCGCCAGGCGTACGACCAGCAGGAAGCGGTGGTGGCGACCGGTCAGGTGCGCGCGTTCGTGCGCGAACACGGCGCGTCTCTCGCGGCCTTGGAGGCACGCCAGCATCCCCCGCGACACCACCACCCGCCCGCGCCGCCCCGGGAGCGCGTAGGCGTACGGCGCCGCGTCGGGAAGCACCGCCACCTCCCTGTCCGGCAGTCCCGCCAGGGCGCGGACCACCTGGCGCCGTACCCGCCGGTGCCGCCACACGGTCCGCAGACAGGCGGCGACGGCCACGGCCAGCGCCGGGATGGCGGCCTTGCCCGCGACCTCGTCGTACGGCACCGCCTCCCGCACCTCGGGGTCCGACCAGCCGTCCGGGAGCGGGTTCCCGGGCAGTGTGGCGGTGCCCACGACCATCAGCAGGCCCAGGCACAGGGTGCTGCACACGGCCAGCACACCGGCCGCCGCCGTCAGCAGCAACGTCGCGCCGCGCGGGTGGAGATGGTGTTCGGCGAGCCGCGCCACGGGCCAGGCCGTGAGCGGCAGGACGAGGGGGAGGAAGACGAAGAGCCCCACGCCGGTCAGTTCTCCTGTTCCCGCTCGCCGCGCAGCAGTTCCCGCAGGAGCAGCTCGTCGTCCCGCGGCAGCGCGGTGACGAAGCTGGCGAGCACGGCCTCCCGGTCGCTCTCCCCGTCCAGCACCTTGCGCATCCGCAGCGCGGCCAGGTCGGCCTCGGCGGCGACCGGCGACCAGACGAAGGAACGCCCCGACTTCTCCCGCGTCACGACGCCCTTGACCAGCAGCCGGGTCAGGATCGTGATGACCGTGGTGTACGCGAGACCGTCCCCGAGTTCCTGCCGTACCCATGCCGTGCTCGCCGGCCCGGGGGACGCCCGCAGGGCGGAGAGGACCTGGACCTCCAGTTCCCCCTGCCCCCGCCGACGCGACGATTCCCGCGGATCTCCCATCACGCCCACCTCCCGCCGCCCCCGCCCGCTCCGAACCCGCCCACTGCGAACGCTCATCGTAGCCAGCCGCGCGCGAGGGCAGGCGGGGGCGCCGGAGAGGGGGACGCGCCGCGCCCTACCCCGCGTGGCGCGCGGCGTACGCGACGAACGCGGCCCAGGCGGCGGGGGCGAGGAGGAGGGCGGGGCCGGCGGGGTTCTTGCTGTCGCGGACGGGGATGAGGTGGCCGTGGGTGGGCGCCCACTCCACGCAACCGCCGCCGTTGCCGTTGCTGTAGGTGGACTTGACCCACTGGGCGCGGGTCAGGTCAAGGGTGGTCCGCATGAGGATGTGCCTCCGTCGCTGCTCGGATGAACTCCGCCGACTCCGACGTTCCTACTTGTTCGGCAGGAGCTTGTGCCCCGGCACGAGTTTGGACGGCCTTCCGTTCGCGCCGATACGGCGGAGCTTGCCGACACCGTCGTACCGCCGGGAGTGGAGCAGGAGGCCGAGGCCGAAGATGGGGAGAAGAACCCCGGTTATGCCGGTGTACCCGTACCACGAGGCGTTGTCCGGATCCAGGTCGAGATCCGGGCCGTCCGGCTGCATGCCGACGCCGAAGGTCAGCCAGAGCAGGAAGGCGGAGAGGGCCAGGAGGACAAGCCCGACGACGAAGTAGCGCACGCGCAGCGCGGTCGTACGGGCACAGCTGTCGACGGTCACCAGGAACTGTTCGCCGCAGGCCGAGCAAACGATTCCGCTCGTGCGGTTGCCTTTCCTGGGCCGTACGGGAAGCGGTTGGACCTGGTGGTTGGTGACGAGGACCGCGACCCCACGCGCACTCAGTATGTGGGCGAAGTAGGTTCTCGGCTGATCCATGACGATGCTGCTTCCGAACGCCATGTGGCGCCCCCCTCGGACGATTGCCTCTGAACAGACGGCAATCATGCCCGCGTCACATACCAGCCAATCACCCTGAATCCGCCAACTGGCCAGGAGGCGAGGCGCGTTCGCCCTACACCGTGTGGCGCGCGGCGTACGCGACGAAGGTGGCCCAGGCGGCGGGGGCAAGGAGGAGGGCGGGGCCGGCGGGATCCTTGCTGTCCCGGACCGGGATGACGTTGCCGTGGGCGGGTGCCCATTCGAGGCAATTGTTGCCGCCGGTGCCGCTGAACGACGACTTGACCCACACGGCGTGGGTGAGCCTGGGGGTGGCGCTCATGTCGGTAGGGCCTCCATCGCGGACTCGATCATCTTTGCCGCCTCCTTGGGCGACAGGGCACACGCCCTCAGCAGATCGTAGGTCCGATGGCGCGCAGTCACGACATGCTTTTCCTCGAACAACGTGCCAGTGACACTGTTCTCCTCCCAGACAACTTGCGTGCCGTTTCCCAGAGTCATCAGCTTCACCGAGCCCCCGGCCATGGCGTGTCCCCCATGCTCGAACGGGAGAACTTGCAAGACGCTGGTAGAGGTGAGCGTCAGGTCGAGCAGCCGGGCCAGTTGCTCCCGCATGACGGCGGGGCCGCCGAACGATCGTCGCAACACCGCCTCATCGAGAATGGCGAAGAAGTCAGGCGCGGGGTCCGCCGTGAGCAGGCTTTGTCGGCTCATCCGAGCCGTCACCAACTCGTTGATCTCGTCATCCGTCGCCCGCGGGTGGTGGACCTCGAACAGGGCGCGCGCGTAACCCTCGGTCTGCACGAGCCCCGGCACCAGCTGACCCGAGTACTCCTGGATCAGCCGTGCCTGCGTCTCCAGCTCCATCAGCCTCCGGAACTGGTCCGGATGGATCTCGTGCCTCGCCAGGCTGTACAGCTTCACGAACAACCCGTCCGTGCCGAAGGCGGCGTCCAGGCGTTCGGCGAGGTCCGGGGGGATCATCGCGTCGGCGGTCTCGTACCGCGCCAGCGAACTCTTCGCGTACCGCACCACGCTCGCCAGGCTCTCCAAGCTCATCCCGGCCTGTTCGCGCAGCCTTCGCATCTCCGAGCCGAACAGATGGCGGGCCGAACGGTCGGGTGTCAGCTCGCGCGGTCGTGGTGCCATGCCGGAACCCCTTATCCCCGTGGGCGGATTGGGAGGGAAATGGCTTCTGATCCTACGCAGAGTTGCCGATGCTTGTTGCACAGACGGTGACATTGCGATGACGGAAGGCACACCCCCCATGGGCGAGCGAGCCGCCGGAACGGCGGACAGTACGGCGGAACTTGAGGCCACGATCCACGGCGGCGGCTTCTGGCGGCTCGTGCCCGAGCGGGTCCCCCGCATGTACGACCCGGTGACCGAAGAGCTCCTGGAACGCGTCCTGGACGGATTGAGGCGAGTGGCGGAATGACACACAGCAAGGCGAGGCACTTCCTGTCCAGGCTCACGGAGGAGTTCGGCTCGGACGGCCTCCTGGTCGTCCGCAAGCCCGAGGCCGCCGGCGGCGACGCCGACCTGGTGCCGGGGGCGGCCCTGCGCTGGCCCAAGTGCGAGTGCGGCCGGAAGTTATGCCCCGACTACGAACCGCCGGGCAGGACGTGATCGCCCACGGCCGTGCCCGGGCCCCCGAATCGGATGATCTTTGACGGGAAGCATCCGTGCGTCACCGAACGCATGCATAGCGTGATCACCGGACGGGGTCGAAGGGCCTCGCGAACGGAAAGGCACATCGATGGCGAAGTCGAAGATCTCTCTCGACGTCACGGCCGCGGCGCGGAGCGGCTGGGTCCGCTGGTTGCCCAACGCGCTGCCGGGCGCGGGCTACATCAGGCTGGAGAACTCCGGGGGCAAGGACATCAAGGTCTCGAAGATCACCAGTCCCGACTACAAGCGCGTGACGATCTACCGGACGGTGACCGACACGGAGAGCTCGAAGATGGTCAAGCTCGACGGCGTCACGCTCCCGGCCAAAGGCGAGTTCTCGTTCGTACCGGGCGCTCACCACCTCATGCTGGAGAAGCCGACCCGCCTGATCACGCCGGGGGACAACGCCCGCGTCATCTTCTTCCTGGACAACGGCACGGTCTTCAAGACGCGGCTCCCCGTCCGTACCTCGCCCGACCTCTACTGACGGACTCCCCCCTCCACCGCGGCCCCTCGCCGATTCCAGCCACCAGGAGAACCAGAGACATGACCACGTACCACCTCGACCTCGGCGACAGCAACGCGGAAGCGCTCGACTCGGTCACCAAGCTGACCCTGACGGGCAGCGAACTCGACTTCGACGCGTTCCTCGCCTCCAACTCCAGTGCCCCCGTGCCGTTGTGGGGCAACGTGGTCCTCACCCGGGGCGACGTACGCCATCCCGCGACCACCACCTGGGTCGAGGACGTCGAGAACACCGAGACCCACCAGGACGTCGTCCTCATCGCGGGCGACCCGTCCGCCCCCACCGCCCGGCGCGTCCGCCTCGCCGACGCCTGGGCCAGCGCGAGTTACCACTTGGACGAGGACGACGACCCCGACGCGTTCGTGATCACCTTCGCCGACATCACGATCGAGAAGTGACCGAGGAGCACGCGACCGCGCGCAGGACCTGACCGGCCCCCACCCGCCCCGGCCCTCCACCGGGGCGCTCCACCGGGGCGGGTGACACCCCGCCCCGGACCCGCCCTGACGGCGCGTCACGAGGACCCGCGACCGGACCCGCTCCCGCTCCCGCTCCCACGACCGGACCCGCTCCCGCCGCCGAGACCGGACCCGCTCCGCCACTCGTAAGCACCCGGCGCCGTTACCAGCACCTCACTGGGCCAGGCCCGCTCCACCTCGCGCAGGTGCTCGCGCTGCTCCTCGACCCACTCACCCTCCAGGGCCACCGGGACGCCGACGTACGCGCCGGAAGCGGAAGCGTCCTCGACGAGGACCGTGGGGCAATCACGATCGTCGTCGGAGAACTCGAAGCGAACCACCGGCCCGTTCCCCTGGTCCAGCCACTCGGCGTCCTGACCCCGGTCGAGCGCATCCAGAACCACCGACCAGGACGCCAGGTCCGCCGGACAGAGGCCCACACGGAGCCGCCCGCGGACAAAGCCGCTCTCCACGACGATCTCCGCGTCGAGCAGGTCATGCAGCGGAAGAATGCCCTCCGCGTGCCGCCCCCGCACCCGTACCCGAACCCTGTTGTCACCGTCGGAAAGATCGACGAGATCCACAACTCACCTCCCACAACACACCCTCATGCGGAATCCCCCACGTCATCCGGCGGACGAGGCGCCGTCGCCGAGGGGCCTGACCCAGCGGCTCCACTGCTCCTCGGCGTGGTAACCGGCCGCGCGCCACGCGTGATGGGCGAGTTCGTTGTGGTCCAGGACCATGGCGTCGGCCCGGCGGCCGCCCAGTGACACGAAGCGTTCGTGGGCGGCGTCGAGCAACGCCGCCCCGACGCCCCGGCGGCGGTGGTCGGGGGCGACGGCCAGCCGGTACAGATGGCAGCGCCACCCGTCGTAACCGGCGATGACCGTACCGACGATCACCCCGTCCCGTTCGGCCACCAACAGGGCCTCGGGGTCACGGACAAGCAGCCGGCTGACCCCGTCGGCGTCGTCGGTGATGCTGATGCCCTCGGCCGACCGGGCCCAGAAGGCCAGCAGGGCGGGAACCTCGGCGATGCGCGCGACGCGGACCTTCATCCCGCCGACCTCGCTGATCTCGTTCATCGGGATTGTCTAGCAGCACCGACACGGACAGAGCATTGCGTTTATCGCCCCGCGGCACCGATGAGTTCCGCACGCCACGGAAGTCTCAACGCCGACACACAAGCCACAGCACCCCAACCACACCCCACCCCCTACGTGCCCCGGAGAGACAGACATGTCAGCAGCCCGAGAGCAGTCGGCCGGCGCCGGCGCCCGAGTCGTCTCCGCCGACGGCACCGAGATCGCGTTCGAGCAGTCGGGCAGCGGGCCGGCCTTAGTGCTGGTGGCCTCGGCCCTGGCCGACCGCTCCGACACGACCAGACTCGCCGCCCTCCTCGCCCCGCACTTCACCGTGATCAACTACGACCGGCGCGGCCGGGGTGCCAGCGGCGACGCCGCCGCCTACGCCCCCGACCGCGAGGTGGAGGACATCGCCGCCCTGATCGAGCACGTCGGCGGTTCGGCGTCGCTGTTCGGCTCGTCCTCCGGAGCGGTCCTCGCCCTCCGCGCGGCGGCCGCCGGACTGAACGTCGACCGCCTGGCCCTGTACGAGCCGCCGTTCGTGGTCGCCGAGGGCGACGACGGCCCGCCCAGGGACCTCGCGCGGCAGGTCGACGCTCTGCTCGCGGAGGGCCGGCCCGGCGACGCGGTCAAGTACTTCATGACCAGGGTGCAGGGCATGCCGGGCATCGCCGTGTTCTTCATGAAGCTCATGCCGAAGGTGTGGGCGAACCTGACCGGGATGGCCCACACCCTGCCGTACGACATCGCGGTCATGGGCGACACCCAGCAGGGCAGGCCGCTCGACGCCGAGGAGTGGAAGGGGGTGGCCGCGCGCACCCGCGTACTGACCGGCGCCAAGAGCCCGGCCGCCTTCCAACGCGCCGCCCAAGCCCTCACCGAGATCCTGCCGCACTCCGACCACCACACCCTCCCCGCCCTGAACCACGGCGCACCCGTCATGGCCCCGAAGAAGCTCGCCCCCCAGATCATCGCTTTCCTCAAGCCCTGACCCGCCCCGCCACCAGGGTGGGGTCAGCCGATCGCCTGCCGGACCTTCCAGTAGTCGTTCGGACCGATCACCTCGCTGCCGGTGCCGGACAGGGCCGCCCTGCCGCCGAGGTGGAGCCGTACGGATCCGTCGGAGCGCAGCGCCCAGATGTCGGGGATGTTGTCGTCGTTGGCGTCGGGCGTCCCCATGATCTGGAGGACGGCGGAGCTGAACCAGCCGGACGCCGCGTACTCGGTGTCCGCCCCACCCTGTGAAGTGGCCGCCGACGCGAGCGAGTTCAGGTCCACGCCACCGGCGGCGCGCTTGATGCCCGTACGCAGCAGGAGTCGTCCCGATTCGTCCGTACGGTAGAGCAGATCGGTGACGCCATCGCCGGTGATGTCCAGGACGGTGACGATGTCCCTTGTCGTCCAGGCCGTGGCGGAGAGCCGTGTGGCCTGTTCGACCGTCGCGCCGCTGTAGCCGGTCAGGGCCCAGAGAGCGTCGCCGACCGTGACGAAGAAGTCGGTCTTGCCGTCACCCGTCGCGTCTCCGGCCGAGACGATCTGGGTGAAGGTGGCGGGATCGGGGGCTCCGGCCGGGAGGAGGATCTCACGACGCTTGTCGGTGTCCACGGCGCCGTAGCCGTCGCCGGGGTAGACCCACAGCTTGCCCTCGACGCGCACGACGAGGTCCTGGAGCCCGTCGCCGCCGTAGATGTCTCCGTTGTGCGTGATCAGCGCCTTGTCGAAGTGTTTGGTCGGCGGGGCGACCTGGTCGGGGAGCTTGTCGCCGTTGGGGTCCTTGTCGGGATTGCCGCGATAGGCGCCCGGCATGGAGTAGTCGAGGTCTCCCGAGCCCTTGGACAGATCGTTGGTCGCCTGGGAGGGATAGATGAACAGGCGCCCGTCGTCGGCGACGGTGAAGAGGTCGGGCAATTCGTCGCCGGTGAAGTCACCAGGAGTGTCGGCCTCGGCCTTGGGCGACGCGTAGAACAGGTACTTGTTCGGCTCGGAGACGTGGCCGACCGCGTCGACCGCCCGCACGTAGAGCACGTTCGGCCCGGCGGTCGGTGGTTTGGCGGTCGAGACCTTCGCGCTCACCGACGCCGCCGTGCCGTTCGTACGGGCCAGGGAGAAGGGGTAGCTCGCCGAGTTGAAGCCGTACTCGTACCGGACCACGTCGGTGTCGAGCGCGCGGAAGGTGAAGGATCCCGCGATGCCGAACGTGGTGGTGCTCCAGATGCTGTCCTCGGGCTGGATGCCGAAGCCGTTCCGGTTCGCGTCGGCGTTGGGGAAGTCCGTGGACGTCACCACGGGCGGCCTCGGCGCCGCGGTGTCCATGATGAACCGGCAGGGCGTGCCCTTCGGCGCGTAGTCGGAGCTGGACCCGGCGTCGTCGACCGACCTCACGCGCCACGAGTACTTCGTGTTGTTGGTCAGCTTCGTCGTGGAGAAACCGCTGGTGGTGACACGCGCGCTGGTGGTGTCCCCGCCCACCGACTTCTTGCCGGTGGTCTTGAGCATGTCGCCCACGGTCTCCCACTTCCCCGTGGGCCACAGGTCGAAGTCCAGGTAGTCGAGGTTGCGGTCCTTGTCGCCGGCCGACGCGGTGAAGGTGATGTCCCCGGCGCCTATGCGGACGTACGGCTCCGTGGTGGTGCACCTGGCGTCGGGCCCCAGGTCCAGGGAAGTGGGCGTGTCAGGGCGGCGGTTGTAGACGATCTCCAGGTAGGGGGCGTTCTCGCCGTTGGCGGCGAACTTCTTCCAGGAGTACTGCGAGTCCTCGTTCACCGCGCGCATGCCGAAGGTGATGGTGTCGGCACCCTTGTCCGCCGCCGTCTGGGCCGCCTTCTTGACGTCGAAGGTCTCGTACGCGTCGCGGCATCCGGACTTGTAGCCGTGGGCGAAGCTCCGCGTGGTGATCTTGTTGCCGTCGTTGAGCTTCGGGGCGTTCTTCCAGTTCGTCTTCGAGTTGATCTCGCCGGTCAGGTGCACGCTCATGGCCCGGTCGGTGCAGGACCAGGCGTACGTCTCCAGGAGGCGCAGAGTGGCTTTGGTGATCACCGTTCCCTTGAGGGAACTGTCGTAGTCGATGTTGAGGAAGGATCGCGACGTACCCCACGTGTCGGACTCGAAGCCGACCCGCGCCTCGTGTGTGCCGCCCTTGTTGAAGCCCTTGCCGTTGTAGAACGTGGCCTTCGGGTAGCGGTCGTAGACCGTGGTCCAGTTCTGCACGTGCTTCTTGACCGACGGGTCGATGAAGACGGGGTAGACCGTGGACGGGTCGGTCAGCAGATCCGCGTCCGGGGTGATGAGCCACTTGCCGCCCGCGAGCGCGGCCTCGACCAGCGCTCCGTGCGAGTCGGGGGACGGGCCGTCCAGGGCGGGCAGGGAGAGGGTGGCGGCCGACCCGGTCTGCGAGGGAGCGGGTGTGGGCTCGGCCGGGACCGGCGGAAGCGGTGACTCCGAGACGGGGGGAACGGATTCGTCGCTCGGGGGCGGCAGCGTCTCGGGGTACGGGTCCCTCTGCTCGTCGGTCTCCCCGTCGGCCTCCGGGTCGGTGCTCTCCGAGGGGGAGGGCGTCTCTTCCGGGGGCGCCGAGTCGGAGGGCAGGACCTCCGGTGCCGTGGGCTGGGCGGTCGCCCCGACCTCGCCGTCGGTCACGGCGGGGGACCCGGCGTTGTCCCACATGACGGGGGAGGGCGACAGGGCGATCTCGTCGCCGTCGCTGTTCTCGGCCGTGACGATGTCGGACGCCGGGTCGAGCCGGAAGCTGAGGGTCGGTGAGGACAGGCCGTAGGCGAGCTGCGCGACGCGCGGGTCGGCGGCGGCGGCGCGGTTCTTCACCACCAGGAGCTGGGAGAACCCCTCGTCGTCGGCGGTGAGCACCAGGTCCGCGCCCGGGATGATCTCCGGGTACAGCGCTCTGTCGCCGTCGATGATCGGCTGCGGGACCGGGCCGGGCCAGGTGAGCTGGATGTCGTGGCCGTCCGCGTGCAGCGTGACCAGCGGACTGTCCGCGTCGTCGGCCGCGGCCGCGCTCCTGAGAAGTCCGACGCGGCGCACCGTACCGCGGGAAGCGCGTTCGTCGCGGCCGGCCGAACCGGCGGAGGCGGCGGAGGCGGCGTCGGATCCGGCGGAGAACACCATTTTGGTGTTGGTGGCCGCGGGCTCCCAGCCCCGGCCCGTCCGGTGCAGCGAGGTGTCGATGGTTTCCCACACGCCGTCCACCTCGGCGCGGATGGGGGAGACGTAGATCCGGCGCGACATCTGGCCGTCGGGGCGCGCCCAGGTGGTGGTGTCAGCCGTACGCAGGGAGGAGATCTCGACCGGCTTGCCGGTCCGCGCCGCCTGGGTGAGCGCGTCGGCCTCCTTCACCACCGGGGCCGCCGCGGGCGCGTGGGATCCGCCGGCGGACGGTTCCGGCCCGGTGAGTCGTAGGCCCGCGTAGGTCAGCCCGGTCGCGGTGATCGCGGCCGCGCAGGCCAGGGCGACGGCGCGCCGGCCCGGCAGGCGGTTTCTGCGTTGTGGCATGAGTGAGACCCCTCCCCCTCGGCCCCGGCGTTCGGCGGGTCGCCGACCGGGGATACGGAGCCCCCGCGCGGGCCTGAGCACACGAGCCTGAGCACACGAGATGAGCGAGCAGATCATGACCCATGTGTGAGCGGCCGTCACCCTGCGGAAATGGCGCGCGGCTTCGGGGGCGACCGGCGCGGGTCGGTCGGTGACGCCCCGTCATCGGTGCCGTCTCCGCCGCCAGGGGTGAGGAAAGCCGCGTAACCGCCCAAAGATCGGGGTGAATTGATCGTGAAGGCACATGGCTGGGCGCAAGGTCCCTTTGATCGTTGATGTGGCGGGAAGTCGCTGATCGGGTGCTTGTGTGCCACTTCTGTGGAACGTGCCTGTGATTGATCCATTACGTCAAGTGATGATCATCACTTGATCATTAATTCTCTGGTGTTTCCTCACAGCTCCCCCACAGAATCAGCGCGTTCTTGCACGACGTCCCGTGCGGCCCACCCCGGTGCCGCGCTCACTGGTCCGGGGGGATCCTGGCGTGTCTCGCCTGTCTGAAACTCGCCGTCGCTGGCGCCGCGTTCGCCACACCGTGGTGCCCACCGTGGGCCTCGCCCTGCTGGTGGGGCTGCTGCCCGCGCAGGCACTGGCGATCCCGCCCAGCCCTGACAAGATCGGTCGCGAGGATCTGGTCCTGGAGCAACTCGACCAGGAGCAGCCCGTACCGGGCAAGGTCCTCCGCAAGGACCTGGACAGCCTGAAGGCCGACGTGCCCAAGGACCTCGGCGCGGCGCCGGCGGGCACGACCACGGTCCCGCTGAAGGACTCCGGGAAGATCAACTTCGATGCCGTCCCGAAGTCCGCGTCCGCGCGTGTCAACGGTGTGACGGCGGCCGCCGCCACCGCTCCCGTCGAGGACCTCCCGGTCAGCCTCGGGCAGGCGGCCGGCCAGGCCGCGCCCACCGGCACGTGGCAGGTCGACGTGGACGGCCGGACGGAGACAGTGGCCCGTGGCGTGGACGGGGCGGTGGTGACGCTGCGCGCCCCGGCCGACGCGGTGCCGGTGTCCGTGCGGTTCGACTACAAGAAGTTCAAGAATCTGTACGGCGCGGACTGGGCCTCCCGTCTGCGCTTCGTGCAGTTCCCCCCGTGCTACCTGACCACTCCGGACGTCGAGGAGTGCCAGGCGTACGACGAGGTGGAGACGGTCAACGACACCGCCACCGGCACGGTGACCGCGACGGTGGACGCGTCCGCCGACGTCACGGCCACGACCGCGTCCTCCTCGGCGTCCTCCTCTTCCACGAGCCGTCAGCAGGGGGCAACCGTCCTGCGGGCCGGCTACCGCACCCAGGCGGCGGCCGCGGGCGGCACCGCCGTGCTCGGCGTCACCGACTCCGGCTCAGGAGAAGGCGGTTCGTTCAAGGCGAGCCCGCTGGCGTCCAGCGGGAAATGGTCGGCCGGCGGTTCGTCCGGCTCCTTCGCCTGGTCGTATCCGCTGGCGGTTCCCCCGACGCCCGCGGGTCCGTCTCCCAACGTCTCCTTCGAGTACGACTCGCAGGAGGTGGACGGCAGGACGGCCGTCTCCTCGCCGCAGGCGTCGTGGATCGGCGAGGGCTGGAACTACGAGCCCGGTCACATCGAGCGCCGCTACCGCTCCTGCAAGGACGACTCCAAGACGCTCAAGGCGGGCACGCCCAACAACACCGCCAAGAAGAACAAGACGTCCGACCTGTGCTGGGTGTCGTACAACGCGGTGATGTCGCTGAACGGCCGCACCACCGAACTGGTCCGGGTGGGCAGCACCGACACGTACCGCCCGCAGAACGACGACGGCACCCGCGTCGAGCTGAGGACCGGCGCCACCAACGACGACAACAACGGCGAGCACTGGGTGGTCACCACCCCGGACGGCACGACGTACTACTACGGCCTGAACGCGGTCGGCGGCGGTCACGCGAACACCGCTTCGGTGTCCACCGTCCCCGTCTACGGCAATCACCCCGAGGAGCCCTGCCACGAGGCCGGCTTCGCCGACTCCCGCTGTGGGGCCGGGAAGCAGCAGGCCTGGCAGTGGGGCATGGACAAGGTCGTCGACGTCCACGGCAACGCCATGGTCGTCAACTGGAAGCAGGAGACCAACTACTACGCGGTCAACAAGAAGTTCAAGGCGCCCGAGAACTACGACCGGGCCGCGTACCCCGTATCCATCGAGTACGGGATGCGTACCGCCGACCTGACCAAGCCGTCGGCGACCGTCGAGTTCAAGGTCGAGCAGCGCCGCCTCGCGACGGGGACCGCCTGCGACCCGGCGAACTTCGCCAAGACCGACGACCCCGGTGCGTACCGCCCCTGGTGGGACTCCCCGGGCAACCTCAACTGCAAGTCCACCTCCAAGCTGTGCCCTCCGTTCCCCTCCTTCTGGACCCAGCTCCGCCTGGACTCGGTGACGACGAAGGCCGCCCGCCCGGGGCAGACCGGACTGGGCAAGGTGGACACGTACACCCTTCACCAGTCCTTTCCCGCCGACTGGTACGACACCTCTCCCAGCCTGTGGCTCAACTCCCTGACCCGTACCGGCTTCGCGCCGGGCGACACCAAGGGAACGGTCCAGTCCGCGGACGGAGTCAGCTTCAGCCACTACACGGTCGGCAGCGCCTCACCGCTGAGGGCGCGGCTGAAGGACCGTCAGCTGCGCAACCTGGTGCCCTCCGGGACGAGTGACAAGCGCCCCGGCTTCACCCGCCCGCGCATCGGCGTCGTCTCCACCGAGAACGGCGGCGACATCGAGGTCGAGTACACCGGCGGCTGCGCCACCGAACCCACCACCGACAAGGGCAAGGCCAACGGCACCTGCTACCCGGTGCGTTGGTCTCCCGACGGGGACGAGAAGACGCCCGCCAAGGCCTGGTTCAACAAGTACGTCGTGGACTCGGTCACCGAGACCGACAAGGTCACGACGCACTCGCGGCCGGTGGTGACCTCGTACAAGTACACCTCACCGGCCTGGGACAAGAGCGACGACGAGTTCAGCCGCCCCTCCCTGCGCACGTACAGCATCTGGCGCGGCTACCGCCAGGTCGCCACCACCAAGGGTGGCTCCACGGCCAAGGAGGAGGACCCGGATCCGGCGTCGTACTCCGTCACCCGTTACTTCCAGGGCACGGGCGGAGCCGTCAAGGACTCCACCGGCGCGGTCGTACTGCTCGCGGACGACGCGACACAGTTCGCGGGCATGGCGGCGGAGAGCCTCACGTACAAGGAGGCCGGCGGCCGTCTGCTCAAGCGCGCCCTGACCTTCCCCGAGTCGAAGCAGACCGCCTCCCGTGGCCGGGAGGCGGAGGACGGCACGGACCTGGACCCGCTGCTCGCCCAGCGCACCTGGGTGGGGCGGACGGACGCCGTCCAGACCGTCGGCAACAGCTGGCAGACGGTCAGGACCGCGACCACGATGGAGGAGACCTACGGTCTGCCCATCGAGATGGAGATGTCGGTCGTCAAGCCCAACGGCACCGGCGAGACCGTGAGCAACCAGGTCTGCGTACGGACGTCCTACGTCCACAACAAGACCGCCTGGATCATCGGGAAGACCAAGGAGTCGCGCTCCACGGCGACCCCCTGCTCGAAGTTCGACACCGCTGATCCGGAGACCCAGCTGCTCAGCTCCGTGCGGACCTCGTACGACAACCAGGCGTGGGGCGAGGAACCCGTCAAGGGTCTGGAGACCCTCGTGGCGGAGATCAACGGCAAGGGCACGTCCCACTCCATCACCACCACCAGCACCTACGACGACCTGGGCCGGGTCAAGAAGGTCACCAGGCCTCTGACCGGTTCGACCGAGACCGTGTACACCCCGGCCGACGGTGGTCCCGTCACCGCGGTCAAGACCATCAACGCCAAACTGCACGAGTCCACCACGACGTACGATCCCGGCCGCGGCCTGCCGTTGACCGCCACCGACTCCAACGGCCGCGTCACCCGCAACGAGTACGACGCGCTCGGGCGCCTGGTCAGGGGCTGGTCCCCGTCCCGCTCGTCGGGCGGCAAGTCGCCGGACGCCGAGATCGTCTACCAGACCGCCGTCGCGACACCCGCCGAGACCAAGCCGGCCGCCGTCACGGTCAAGACCCTCAAGGACGACGGCGGATACGCCAGTCAGGTCACCCTCTACGACGGTCTGTCGCGTGAGGTGCAGACCCAGAGCGAGGCGCACGGCGCCGGCCGGATCATCACCGACACCAAGTACAACGACCACGGGCTGGTCCAGGAGCAGACCAGCGGCTACCTGGCGAAGGGCAACCCGGAGACCAAGCTGTTCGCCCGGATCTCGGAAACCCTGGTACCGAGCAAGACGCGCACCCAGTACGACGGCCAGGAGCGCGTGGTTCACGCCATGCGCTACCACGGCAGCACGTACCAGAACGAGATCAGAAGCACCTACGACGACACCACCGTCACCGTCGACCCCCCGGGATCGACCACCGCCACCACCAAGAGCTCGACCGACGCGCTCGGCCGGGTCACCTCCATCACGCACTACACCACCGCCGCCGGGGCGAACGGCGCCGGCCGCACCACCGACTACTCCTACGACGCGCGGGGCAATCGCACCAAGGTCATCGACCCGGCCGGCAACGTCTGGTCGTACCTGTACGACGTCCGCGGCCGCCAGATGCAGGCGACGGATCCGGACACGGGCGACACCCTGACCGAGTACGACGACGCCGACCGCGCGGTGAAGACCACCGACACCCTCGGCAAGACCGTCTTCACCGAGTACGACGAGCTGGACCGGCCCGTCGCCGTCCGCGAGGGATCGGTCGACGCGGAACCGATCAAGAAGTTCACGTACGACATGGCGGGCGCGCTCGGCCTGCCCGTCGCCACGATCCGGCATGACGCGTCCGGCGACTACGTCAACCGCGTGACCGGCTACGACACCGACTACCAGGTCACCGGCAGCGAGACGGTGATACCCGCCAACACGATGACGGCCGGCCTGTCGGGTACGTACGCCTACTCGTACGCCTACACCCCGACCGGGAAGCCCCTGTCGGTCACGCTCCCGGCGAAGGGCGGCCTGGCGGGCGAGAAGGTCGTCACCCGCTACAACTCCGACGGCCTGGCCGAGTCCACGTCCGGCGCCAACTGGTACACGTCCGACGTCACTTACTCCCCGTACGGTGAGCCTCTGCGCGCGGTCAGCGGATCGCAGCCCTCGCGGGTCTGGACGACCAACTTCGTCGACCAGCACACGGGAAGTCTCCAGCGCACCCTCACCAACACGGAGACGGTCGGCAAGACGCCGGTCGCGGACAGCACGTACGCGTACGACGCCGCGGGCATCGTCACCGCCAACGCCAGCAAGATCAGCAACGGGACCAGTGCGACCTGGGACAACCAGTGCTACACGTACGACGCGCTGGGTGAACTGGTCCATGCCTGGACCTCCAACATCACCCCGAACGACTCGGGGACGGGCTGTCGTTCGTCGGGCAACGTCAACTGGGGTCCCAGGTCCGACGGTGCCCCGAGCAGCGGACCGGTCGCGGACGCCGCCTCGACGGCCGTCGACGGGACCAACCCCAGCGCCGCGCTGACGTCGTCACTGGCCGCGGCGGCGCCCGCCGCCGGCACGGTCTCCACGACGGCCACCAGCGCCACCGCGTACCGCCAGTCCTTCACCTTCGACCGGCTCGGCAACCGAGCCACCCTGACCGAGCACAACACGGCCGACGCGACGAAGAACGTCACCCTCACGTACTCCTACGGCCGCCAGGTGGCCGGCAAGGGCCTCGTCCAGCCGCACACCCTCTCCGCGATCGCCTCCACGACCGCGGGGCAGGGCAGCTCGTACACGAACAACGACGCGGGCAACACGACCGATCGCGACCTCCCGGGCAACACCCAGGACCTGGACTGGAGCACCGAGAACAAGCTCCGGACCATCACGGTGAACGGCGTCAGGACGACGTACATCTACGACGCCGCCGGGAACCGCATCCTGGAGAACTCGCCTACCGGGTCCACCCTGTACCTGGGCGAGACGGAGCTGACGACCGACTCCACCGGCAAGATCACCCGCGCGTCGCGCTCCTACGGCCAGGCGGGCGCGCCCACGGTGGTCCGGACGGCCACGAACGGCGCGACCACGGGCCACAAGCTCAACGTCCTGATCACCGACCAGCTGGGCACGGCCAACACGTCCGTCGAGCTGGGCGGCACCCAGCCGGTGACCCGGCGCGCCTTCAAGCCGTACGGAGAGGCCCGCGGCCCGAAGCCCACGACGTGGCCGAACAAGCGCAGCTACCTGGGCGTCGGCATCGACGACACCGCGACGGGCCTGACCCACATGGGCGCCCGCGAGTACGACCAGGCGGCGGGCCGCTTCCTCTCGGCGGACCCGGTGATCGACCTCGCGGACCCGCTCCAGATGAACGGCTACGCGTACAGCAACAACAGCCCGATATCCGGTTCCGACCCGTCCGGCCTCTACTGCGACAGCTGCAACTGGGACACTCCGCAGGGCAACAAGGACGGAAAGACCAAGCCAGACGGTTCCCACCCGGGAAATACCTCCCCGAATACCCCGACCACCCCGAAGCCTGCCCTCATCAAGGACGTTGGCAACGGGCCGGCTCCGCTCCTCCCGCTGAAGACGGCGAAGAAGTGGATGTCCAAGGGGTACCCGTCGCGTAACCAGATCGCCAGGACTGTTGGTCCGTACAAGTCGCTGCTGAGTAAAGAGCTGGAGCTTGAACTCTATTACCGTGAGCAGTGCATGGCTTCGGGTCCCAATGATTTCTGCCTGGAAGCCCGTAAATTCTACGACGGCTATAAGCATGTGGAGGGGCTCGATCTTGGTCCCAAGTGCCCCATTTGCGAGAATCCCGGCCTCGATATCATCTTGAGTAGCCGCGTGGGTGGCAAGGGTGCCCCCCGGGCTATCAGCTGCACCAAATGTTTTCTCGCCGGCACCGATGTCCTCATGGCCGACGGCAAGACCAAGAACATCGAAGACGTCAAGCTCGGTGACAAGGTGATGGCCAGGGATCCGGAGACTGGTGAGTCCGGACCCAGAGCCGTGACGCGGCTGATCGTCACCGAAGGGGACAAACACTTCAACACCCTGTCCATTGCGACACCGGACGGGATCAAGAAGCTCACGGCGACTCACGAGCACCCCTTCTGGTCACCCTCCGAGGGTCGATGGGTTGAGGCACGAGATCTCCGGCCCGGGGCAACCCTCCTCACGGATCACAGCAAGACGGTAATCGTCACAGCTAACCATCCGTTCACGAAGCGTGCCCGGACGTACAACTTCACGGTGGATGACCTCCACACGTACTATGTGCTGGCGGGGGAGACGCCGGTCCTGGTTCACAACAGCGAGTGCTTCACCAAGATTTCTCGGCAGAAGCAAGATCAGCACGTTGCGGGAACCAAGGAATATGAGGAGCGGCTTGCCCAAGGTACGCCGACGTCCGTTTTCGCATCCCGCAGTGAAGCCGATGCGTATGCTCGTTACGCATGGGAGCACGGATCCCCGGTGCCCGGTCGTCCGAATATTCGCCAGTATAATTTTGGCAAACCAGTGGGGAGGAGTCCCATACCGCGCGACGGATCGGCTCCTGGTTGGCAGACCAGCGTACGAGCTCATATTGATGGAAAGGGTCGCGTGCACGGGCACCCGGTCGGCCCCGTCTATCGAGACTAGCGCATTAAGGAAAGGGGGACTTATGGGAGCGAGAGCCTCATGGCCTTGGCGGGCATGGGACGAATTGATGCGAGATATTCGGAACGCCTACGAGGACATCGATGCGCCACGGAGATCTTTCGTCTTGGCTGTTGAGCAAATTCAACCCTACCGCGATCTCGTCCACGCTCTGAGTGAAGTAGCTGAATTGAATGACGATACGGACGTCAACTGTGATGTGTGTTTCAGCTATGTTCTGAGGTCGGATGGGTTGTACTTTGTTCGCCTTTCAATGGTTGGGCTGTATGCAACCTTTGAAAGGTTGCACGGTCACCGAGATGCGGACCTTATTACCTCACGGAAGGATTGTTCATCGGACTTCGAGCGTGATGTATTCCAATTGCTGACGGCCCGTGGTTTCCATGTCTTGTCTGAAGGTGAGCTGAATTCGGTAGTTGGTCTAGCGCTTCCGGGCATTGACAACGGGGCGGTGACTGTGCGCAATGCTATCTTCTCTCCAGAGGAGTAAGCATTCGCCTACGCGGAGGCAGGTTAGGAAATCCCGAGAGCTATCGTGTTTCGAGAGTGGTGTTCACCGGAGAGGTGCAGCGGTGCGGCGAATACGAAGTCGGCCGCTGGAGTATGCCCAGAACGTCCTCGCCTTCGGTGTCAAAGTCGTCTTAGGTGTTGACCACCCGCTGGTTGGCTCACAGGCTCTGCCTTCGCGTTGCCCCAGTCCTTGACCATCGGAAAGGCTTGCGCGCCGCCGGGTGAGCGGCTGCTCAGTGTGGCCCGTGGTCCGGGGGGCGCGTGGGGGACTTGTGGGTGGTGGTTTTGGAGGGGATCTCGGGGTCCCAGAGGTTGCGGGTGTAGGGGAAGGAACTGTTGCGGGTCTTGTGCTGGGCGTTCAGGCGCCTGATCACGAAGACTCCGGCGACGAGTAGAGCTGTGGTCACGAGGGCCACTAGCAGGCTGATCAGTGTGCTGGTGTCCATCGGTGGCTCCGCGTCCGAGGGGTCCCCCGTATTCACCGTACTCCGGTGTCGGCTTCCGGGGTTTACCGAAAGTGGGCCGAGACCGGTGTTCCCGTGATCGTGGGTGTCCTGCGACGATGGGTGGAGTGGTGGACATTCGCGTGCGCCTCGTACAGCGGGTGTCCGGCGGGCTGGCGTACATGCGGGCGGGAGTGCACGTGTCAGAGGTGTTCATCCGGCGCCTTAGCCGGTGGCAGGCGGAGCAGCAGCGCGAGGACGTGGCGGATGTGTACGTCGAGGCGTACCACCGGGTCCACGGTGAGGAGTTCCACGACCGGCAGGAGTTCCTGCGGGCGTTCGCGGAGGACGTGCAGCGGACCGGGTTCGACATGGTGGTCGCGAGCGGTGGGGGGAAGCCGGCGGCGCACGCGTACGGGTTCCTGCTCGATCGGGACGGCGAGTGGTGGCGCGGGCTGGACGACGGGGTGCCGTGGGACGTCGAGGAACTCACCGTGTCCGGGCAGGTGTTCGGGCTCGCCGAGTTGATGGTCCTGCCCGCGTTCCGGCGGAGTGGGGTGGCTACGCGGATGGTTGAGCAGTTGCTGCTGCGGACGGACGCGGCGCTGGTGACGATGCGGATCGATCCGGCGAACGAGGCCGCGGTGGGTGCGTTGCGGTCCTGGGGGTGGACGCGGCTCGGGGTCGCGCGTTCGGCGGCCAGCGAGGCGGTTCCCTCGGTGGGTGTGGGTGTGGGGGCGTCGGGAACGGGGGCGGGTGCGGGTGTGGGGGGCGGTACGGATGTGTGGTGTCGGGCTCTGACTCCTTGAGGGCGCGGGGGTGGAGTGACGGGGCGTTAGGTTGGGTTAGGGTTGCCTTGCCTTAGTTCTGTTGACCGCCGCGCTTCGGAGTCGTACCCATGACAGTGCCTCGTCCTGCCGGTCCGTCCGAGACGCCCGCGGGGTCGATTCTGCGGCGGCAGCGGGAGCGGGAGTCGTCCGCGCGTACGTACGCCCGGTCGTTCCCCATCGTTCCGGCCCGCGCGCAGGGCATGGTGGTGGAGGGCGTCGACGGGCGCCGGTATCTCGACTGCCTTTCCGGGGCTGGGTCGTTGGCGCTCGGGCACAACCATCCCGTCGTACGGGAGGCTCTGCGGCGCACCCTCGACAGCGGGGCGCCGCTCCACGTCCTCGACCTCGCCACGCCCGAGAAGGACGACTTCACCGACGCGCTCTTCGCCACGCTGCCCAAGGGGTTCGCCGACCGGGCCCGGATCCACTTCTGCGGTCCGGCCGGTACGGACGCCGTCGAGGCCGCCCTGAAACTGACGCAGACCGCGACCGGGCGGCGCGGGGTGCTGGCGTTCACCGGGGCGTACCACGGGATGACGGCGGGGGCGCTGGCGGCGAGCGGGACGGTCGCGGTGAAGGAGCGGGTGGCGGGCGGGGGCGCGGGTGAGGTGACGCGGTTGCCGTATCCGTACGCGTACCGGTGTCCGTTCGGCGTGGGGGGTGAGGGGGGTACGGATCTGGCCGTGACGTACGCGGAACGCCTCCTCGACGATCCCGCCGGGGGCGTCGTCCCGCCCGCCGCGATGATCCTGGAGGCGGTGCAGGGGGAGGGCGGCGCGGTCGTCGCGCCGGACCGGTGGCTGCGGGCGATGCGGCGGATCACGAGCGAGCGGGACATCCCGCTGATCGTGGACGAGGTGCAGACCGGGGTGGGGCGGACGGGCGCGTTCTGGGCGGTCGAGCACAGCGGGGTCGTGCCGGACGTGATGGTGATGTCGAAGGCGGTCGGCGGGGGGCTGCCGATGGCGGTGATCGTGTACGACGAGCGGTACGACGGCTGGTTGCCGGGCGCGCACACGGGCACGTTCCGGGGGAACACGCTGGCGATGGCGGCGGGGGCGGCGACGCTGCGGTACGTGGCCCGGGAGGGGTTGGTCGCGCGCGCGGCGGCGGTGGGGGCGTGGATGACGGCCCGGCTGGAGGAACTGCGGGGGGCGCTGCCCGTGATCGGTGACGTGCGGGGGCGGGGGCTGATGATCGGCGTCGAACTGGTCGATGTGGCGGGGCCGTTGGACGCGTGTGGCGCCTATCCGGCGGACCCTGACCTGGCGCGGCGGGTCCGCGCGGCGTGCCTGGAGCGGGGGCTGATCGTGGAGTTGGGCGGGCGGTACGACGCGACGCTGCGGTTGCTGCCGCCGCTGACGATCACGGACGAGGAGGCGGGGGAGGTGGTGGAGCGGGTGGCGGAGGCGGTCGCGGCGGTCGTGGCGGAGTCGCTGGGGTCCGGTTCGGGTGGGCGTTCGGGCGGGACTGCTTCGGGTTCGGGGCCGGGTGGGCCCACGACGTATGGGGTCGGGGGCCTGGCGGCGGGGTGGGGTGTGGTGGCGTCGGACTCGGACTCGGACTCGGGCTCGGTGGCGCGGGTGGGTGGTGAGGCGGAGGCCGCTGGGGACGGGTCTGTGGCGCCCGGCGCGGATGGCGTGCCTGGCGCGGACGCTTCGGCGCGGGAGCGGTGACTTGAGCGAGGAACTCTCCGGTGGGGTGGGCGGGGCCGCCGCCCTGGAGCCCTTGGTCGCCGCCGTGCTGAGCGCCCTCGCCGACGGGGCCGCGCTGCGCGGCGGGCCCCTTCCCGCCGGGTTGCCACAGGACATCGCCGCGGCGGTGGCGGAGGAGTTCTTGGCTGGGGAGGGCGGTGGTGGTGCGGGTGGGGCTGCGGCGTGCCCGGGGGCGGTTCTCTCGCGGTTTGCTCGGCTGCTTGCCGCCGGGAGTGCCGACCCTGC
Organism: Streptomyces liangshanensis; assembly: GCF_011694815.1. NCBI lineage: Bacteria > Bacillati > Actinomycetota > Actinomycetes > Kitasatosporales > Streptomycetaceae > Streptomyces > Streptomyces liangshanensis. The sequence continues at coordinate 3,808,545 of NZ_CP050177.1, read as the reverse complement.
CCATCCCGGGTGCGCCGCCCACCTGCACTGTCCGCCCCTCGCCGTTGCCGTGGCCGCCGATCTCGCCGTGTCCGCGCTCAACCCCTCCCAGGACTCGTGGGACCAGGCCCCCGCCGCCACCGCCCTGGAGACCTTGCTGATCGGGGAGTTGGCGGGGATGGCCGGGTACGACCCCGGCCGCGCCGCCGGGGTGCTCACCTCCGGGGGGACCGAGTCCAACCTCATGGGGCTGATGCTCGCCCGCGACCGCGTCCTCGGGGCCGTGACCGGGCGGCGCGTCGAGATGAGCGGGGTCGCGGGTGGTCCCCGGCCCCGCGTCCTCGCCTCCGCCGCCGCGCACTTCTCCGTCCAACGGGCCGCCGCCGTCCTCGGGCTCGGGGAGGACGCGGTGATCCCCGTGCCGGTGGACCGGAACCTCCGTATGCGGGAAGGGGAGTTGGCCGCGCTGCTCGACTCGTGCCGGCGCCGGGGACAGGTGCCCGTCGCGGTGGTCGCCACCGCCGGTACGACCGACACCGGGGCCGTCGACCCGCTGCGCGCCTGCGCCGAACTGGCCGCCGCGCACGGGGCGTGGCTGCACGTGGACGCCGCGTACGGCGGCGGCGCGCTGCTCTCCGACCGGCTCGCGCCGCTCCTGGACGGGATCGGCGCGGCCGACTCCCTATCCCTCGACTGGCACAAGCTCGGCTGGCAGCCGGCCGCCGCCGGGGTGTTCCTGGTGCGGGAGTCGGAGACGTACGCCTCGCTGGCCCGCCGCGCGGTCTACCTGAACCCGGCCGACGACGAAGAGGCCGGCTATCCCAGCCTGTTGGGGCTGTCGTTGCGTACGACACGGCGTGCCGACGCCTTCAAGATCGCGGTCACGCTGCGCACGCTCGGCCGGGAGGGCCTGGGCCGGCTCGTCGACGCGTGCCACGACCTCGCGCGGGCGGGAGCCCGTACCGTACAGGAGCATCCCCGGCTGGAGTTGCACGCCGAACCGGTCCTCACCGCATTCCTGTTCCGGTACGTGGGGGGCGGGGCGGCGCACGAACCGGCCGCCCTCGACCACCTCAACGCCTCGCTGCGGCGCCGCCTCCTCCGCGAGGGCCGCGCCGTCGTCGGCCGTACCGAACTCCCCGGCGAGGGACCCGGCCGCGTCCGGCTCAAGCTCACCCTGCTCAACCCCCACACCACTCCGGCCGAGGTGGCGCGCCTGCTGCACGCGGTGGTCGCCGCCGGCCGGGCCGAGGAGGACCTGCTGTGACCCCTCAACCCGCCGCCACCCCTCCGACTCCTCCGACCGCGCCGACTGCGCCGACCGCTCCGACCGCTCCGACGGGCACGTCCGCCGAACTGCCGCCCGTCCACGACCTCCTGGGCATCGGCATCGGGCCGTTCAACCTCTCGCTCGCCGCGCTCTGCGACGGCGTGCCCGGTCTGCGCGCGCTGTTCCTCGACGCCAAGCCGGACTTCTCCTGGCACCCGGGGCTGCTGCTCGACGGGACGACGCTCCAAGTCCCCTTCCTGGCCGACCTGGTGACGATGGTCGATCCCACCAGCCCCTGGTCGTACCTGAATTACCTGCGCGAGCACGACCGGATGTTCCCGTTTTTCTTCTCGGAACGGTTCCACATACCGCGCAGGGAGTACGACCACTACTGCCGCTGGGTCGCCGGCCGCCTGCCCTCCTGCCGCTTCGACGCGCGGGTCACCGAGCTGGCGTGGGACGAGGGCGCCGAGGCGTTCGCCGTCACGTACCGGTCGGCGGCGGGTGGCGCGGCGCGGGTCCTGGCGCGGCAGGTCGTGCTGGGCGTCGGTACGCAGCCGGTGGTCCCCGAGCCGCTGCTGCCGCTGCTCACGGGAGGCGGTGGGCACCGGGGGCGGGGCTTGGGCGACGCCGGGCATCGGGGGCGGGTGCTGCACAGCGCCGACTACCGTGCGCACCGGGCCGAGTTGGCCGGTCTGGACGACGTCACGGTGATCGGGGCGGGGCAGTCGGGCGCGGAGGTGGTGCTCGACCTGCTGCGTCAGCAGCCCGTGGGGCCGCGCGACGGGGCGGCGGCCGGGCCGTACGTGCGCTGGCTCGCGCGGACCCCGGCCTTCGCGCCCATGGAGTACTCCAAGATCGGCCTGGAGCACTTCACCCCCGACTACATCCGCTACTTCCGCGGCCTCCCGGAGCGGCGCCGCGAGCAACTCGTGCGGGAGCAGTGGCAGTTGTACAAGGGGGTCAGCGAGGAGACGCTGGCGGCGATCCACGACGAGCTGTACGAGCGGACGGTCGGCGGTACGGAACCGCGCACCGCCCTCCATCCCGGCGTCGCCGTCGTGGAGGCCGAGCCCCTGCCGGACGGGGGCGGGTACCGCCTTGTGTGCCTGCACACCGAGCGGGACGAGCGCTTCGAGGTCCGTACGGCGGCGATCGTGTCGGCCACCGGGTACGCGGCGGTCCGCCCGGCCTTCCTGGAGCCGCTGTCGAAGCTCGTGGACTGGGACGGCAAGGGGCGCTACCGCATCGACGCCGACTACCGCGTGGCGCTCGCCCCGCACGTGTCCGGCGGCCTGTACGTCCAGAACGCCGAGCTGCACACGCACGGCGTGAGCGCCCCCGACCTGACCCTGGGCGCGTGGCGCGCGGCGACGATCCTCAACGCGGTCGCGGGGAGGCGGGTGTTGAGACTCCCGGAGCGCGCGGCGTGGACGACGTTCGGGGTGCCGGGGGAGTGAGGCGGGGGCGCCGCGTGGGGGTGGGCGGGGCGCCGGGCGGGGTGTCGGCCCGGGGGACTGGCGTGGTCCGGGTTACTTCACCAGCCGGAAGGCGGGGTGCGCGGCCCAGGCCCGCAGGAACTCGGCCGTTCCGACGGGGCGGCGGGGGAGGCTCTGGAGATCCTCAAGTTGCTTGCCATGCCCGGAGCGTGGCCGTCAGGGTGAGGCGTATGACAGCTTTCGCGGGACTCAGCGGTAAGCACGACTTCGTGCCGGTCATCCGGGACGCGGACGTGGTGGCGACGGCCCTGCGGCAGGCGCTGGCCGAGGCGCCGCCCGAGGAGCGTCCGGGGCTGGAACGCGCCGTCGCGCTCGTGGAGTCGACCGCCGCGGCCACCGACGGCCGGCTGCGCGCCCGGTGGGTCCGCTCGCGGCTGGCGGCCGTCGGCTTCACCGGGGACATCGCCTCGGTCGCGGCCGTGAAGGCGCTGCGCCAGGCGGAGCCGCAACTGAGCCTGCTGGCGGCGGCGCGATTGCAGAAGGAAGCGGTCGACAGCCCGGAGTGAAGTGGCACGTCGCGGCAGATCCTCCCCGCGGGGCCGGGCGCCCGGAACCGCCTACCCGCTAGCGCGCGGCGGAGACGTATGTCTTCTCGATCGTGTCGAGCATCTTCTCCGCGCCGGTGTAGCCGATGCCCAGCATCCACAGGTTGTCGTCGACCGCGAACGCGTGGCCCTTCTTCACGGCGGTGAGGTTCTTCCACAGGGGGCTCGCGGTGGTCGCGGTCTGCTTGGCCTTGGCCGGGTCCCCGTACGTGGAGTGGTAGAGGACGTCCGCGTCGGCCTTGTCGATCTGTTCGGGGCTGACGTCGAGCGAGAAACCGGCGCGGTCCTGGTTGGCGGGGCGGCCCAGGCCGAGGTCCTTGAAGACGGAGCCGACGAACGTGTCGTTCAGGTAGAGGCGGGTGTCGGCGCCCTCCACGAACCGTACGAACCCGACCTTCGTCTTCTTCGCCTTCTCGGGCCCGCCCAGCGCCGCCGTGAGCCGGGCCACGTGCGCGTCGTAGGCGGCGGCGATCCTGTCGGACTCGGGCTTCTTGCCGAGGGCCTCGGCGTGCAGCGCGAAGTTCTGGCGCCAACTGGGGCCCGTGGTCTCGGTGAAGACGGTAGGGGCGATCGCGGACAGCGCGGCGTAGTTCTTCTCGTCGCGGACCTTGCTGCTCAGGATCAGGTCCGGCTTGAGCGCGGCGATCGCCTCCAGGTTCGGTGCGGCGATCAGGCCGACCGGCTTGACGCCCTTGAGGCGGTCGGCCGGCAGATAGGTGGAGACGGGCGCGTCGGCGGCAACGGTGGTGGCGCCGACGGGAGTTGCCCCGAGGGTGACCACGGAGTCCAGTGCGTCGGTGTCCAGGACGACGATCCGCCGGGGTACGTTCGCGACCTTCACGTCCCCCATGACCGTGGCCACGATGTGCGTCGCCGCGGCCCGCGCCCCGTCCCCGCCGGACGGACCGGACGCGCCGTCCCCCGGGCCGTCGCCGTCGCCGCCGCACGCGGTGAGCGTCAATACGAGGGCGGCGCTGGTGGCGACGGCGGCCGTGAGCCGGCGGGCGGGGGGTGTGGACACGATCGGGGGCCTCCTCGGCGGTGCCCCGGGGTCGGTCCGGGACGTGGCATGGGTGGGTTAGGCGAGCCTAACCGTGAGGAGGGGGTGGGGCCAGAGGGTTTCGGACGGGGACAGCGTCAAGACCGTTGCTGGAGGCGGAGGGTGACGTGACGTCAGATGAACTGCCGTGGAGTGGGTCGGCACGCGGGGCCGGATGGAGTCACGCGGGAGCAGGTGTTTCGTCGCGCGTTCAGATGACCGGCGGGCGGCCCAGTGCCGTCATGCGGCGTACGGTGCTCCAGCGCATCGGGCGGCGCGTCCCGCACGCCGTTCTGACGCCCTCGGCGAAGCCGCCGAACCAGGCGCGCAGGCCCGTCATGGAGCGGGTACGGGCCACCGTCAGCAGGATCCACGTGCCCAGGTAGAGGGGGACGAGCGGCGCGGGCAGGTTGCGGCGCGCCAGCCAGACGCGGTTGCGGGCGGTCATCCGGTAGTACTCGGCGTGCCGGGCGGGGGACGTGCGCGGGTGCTGGAGCACCAGGTCGGGCTCGTACCGGATCGTCCAGCCCGCGTCGAGCGCGCGCCAGGCGAGGTCGGTCTCCTCGTGCGTGAAGAAGAACGCGTCCGGCCAGCCGCCGGTCTCCGCCAGCATCGGCATGGAGAGCGCGTGGCCGCCGCCGAGGAACGTGGTCACCTCGCCGCCCCGCATCGGGTCGTCGGCGCGCAGGCGCGGTACGTGGCGGCGCTGCGTGAAACCGGTCTCGTCCGCGATGCGGAAGCTGACGATGCCGAGCTTCGGGTCCGCCTCGTACAGGTCGGCCACCCGGGTGATCACGTCGGCCTCGATGAGGAGACCGTCGTCGTCCAGGTCGACCAGGATGTCGACGTCCCCGTACTCGCGGAGCTTCTCCATGGCGACGTTGCGTCCGCCGGAGACGCCGAGGTTCTCGGGGAGTTCGACGCCGATGACGCCGTCGGGCAGCTGCGGCAGGGGCGAACCGTTGCCGACGACCACGATCCGGGTGGCCGGTTCGCGCTGTTTGGCCACGGAGTCCAGCAGGGCCCGCAGCTCGACGGGCCGGGTCCCCATGGTCAGCACGGCCACACCCACACGCGGTCGGGACATGTCCGGATCACCCCAGCTCTCGTTGACGTCAGGAAACCGATGGTATCCGGCCCCCGACATCCGGGGGCCACTGGAAGGTACCCCTGCCGATGCCTTGGGTTCATCTTGACGCTCCGTGGAGGGGGTGGCTCCCTACGGGCCACATCGGTCCCACTGGCCACATCAGCACCATGTATCTCACTGATCCCACTGGTCCCACCAACCACATTGATCCCACCGGAATCAGAGGTTCACTGTGGCATACTGCTCGGTATGGTGACCGGGAGACAGGCGTGAGCGAGCCGAGGTCGGCGCCGACCATCGGGCAACTTGTCCTCAGCAGAAGGCTCCAGGCACTCCGCGAGCGCGCCGGGCTCAGCCGTGACGACGCCGGCGGACTGTTGCGGGTCACCGCCGCGACCGTACGGCGGATGGAGATGGCCGAGGTCGCGCTCAAGATCCCGTACGTACAGCTCCTGCTCTCCGCGTACGGCGTTCCCGACGACGAGGCCGCCACCTTCCTGCACCTCGTGGACGAGGCGAGCAAGCCCGGGTGGTGGCAGCGCTTCCACGACGTGCTGCCGGACTGGTTCGGCGGCCATGTCGCTCTCGAAGAGGCCGCGCGCACCATACGGTCGTACGAACCGCACTTCGTGCCCGGCCTGCTCCAGACCGAGGACTACGCCCGCGCCGTCCTGACCACCGGCGAGGTCGGCCGCGGGGTCCCGGGGCGCCTGGAACGGCACGTGGCGCTGCGGATGGAGCGGCAGTCGCTCCTCACGCGCGCCGAACAACCCCCCGTCTACTGGGCCGTCCTGGACGAGACCGTGCTGCGCAGGCCCGTCGGGTCCGCGGCCGTCATGCGGGCGCAGATCGACCGGCTCCTGGAGGCGACCGAGCGCCCCAACATCACGCTCCAGATAGCCGAGTTCGCCGCCGGGCACCATCCGGGGACGTACAGCCCGTTCGTCCTCTTCCGGTTCGCCGTGCCCGAACTCCCCGACATGGTCTACATCGAGTACCTCACCGGCGCGCTCTACCTCGACAAACCCCCCGAGGTCGCCGCGCACATGGAGGCGATGGACCGCATGGTGGCGCAGGCGGAGTCGGCGCGCCGCACCCGCGAGATCCTGGCCGCGTTCCGCAAGGATCTGTGAGGCGGGCGAGGCGCGGGAGGTGGGTGAGGCGGGGGACGCAGGCGAAGTGGGTGGCGCGGGTGGCGTCGGTCAGCGCGGGGGTACGGGCAGGTCAGCGGCGGGTACGGGCGGCAGGGGCGGCCCCGCGTACGCGCCCAGCCACACGCTCGTGATCGCGCTCACGTACCGCGCCCCGCAGTGGTCGGAGGGCACGACCAGCTGACTGCCCTCGGCGTCCAGGTCGCGTCCGTCCATGGAGGTGGCCAGCAGGATGGGTATGTCGCCGAAGTCGGCGTCGACCTCCGCCCAGGAGAGCACCGTGTGATGGCCGTCGCCGCCGGTGACGGCGAGCAGGTAGCGCGTACGGTCCTTGCGGCGCCGGGCGTCGAAGTCGGGGCTCGCGTCGGCGATCACGTCCCGGAGCAGGGCGCCCTCGAAGGTGTGGTGCCGGGGGCCGTCGGTGGTGCAGTGGAAGACGACGTCGGCGCGGTGGGCGGCCCAGCGTTCGCGCAGGTCCGTGACGGTCAGCGACACCGGACGGGCGACTTCCCCCCGGAGCAGGAACGGGGCGGCGGCGGGAAGCGGGGTGCGGTGCTGTGTGCTGACTCGGCTCATCAGATTCCCCCTCGGGAGGTCCGCGTGCGCGGGGCGGCTGCATCGGGGTGATGCCCAGCCGCCGGGCGGGGGAATCTCGGGGACGAACCTCGGATGCGAGCCAAGACCGCTTCTTTACCTTGCCGGTGTGAGGTGAGGTGACCTCATGGGCCGCAGAAGCGATCTCGGCTCGCGGGGGGAGGGAAGGTGTGCGGTGGGGTGAGGGGCGGGCCCTTCGTCGTCAGTCGGTGACCTCTATGCGGCCGTTGACCGTGACACTTCCCGCCTCGACCGCGGCCGTGGCGGCCGCCGCCTTGCCGTCCGTACCGCTCGCGCCCAGCTTCTTCAGGAGCTCCGTCAGGTCGACTCCCGTGGTGGCGTTGAGGAGTTCGACGCCCTGCGCCACGTTGTCGGCGACCGTACGCGCCAACTGGCCCGCGCCGTCCGTCGAGATGATCGTCATCTTCTCCACCGCGCTGAGCGGCTCCGACGCCTTCGCCACGACCTCGGGCAGGACCCCGACGAGCATCTGGAGGACCGCCGCGTCCCCGTACCGGGCGAACGCGTCCGCCTTCTTGTGCATCGCCTCCGCCTCGGCCGCGCCCTTCGCGCCGATCGCCGCGGCCTCCGCCTCGCCCTCGATCCGTACCGCCGCCGCGAGCGCCGCGCGGTGCGCCTTCTCGCCCTCACCGGTGAGCCGGGCGCGGTCGGCCTCGGCCTCGGCCTCCTTGACCTGCGCGATCCGCCGGGCCTCCGCCTCCTGCTCGGCGCGGTACCGGGCCGCGTCGGCCGGCTTGCGCACCTGCGTGTCCAACTCGCGGTCGGTCAGGGCGGCCTGACGCTCCGCCACCTTTTCCTGCTCGCTGAGCACTTCCTGCTCGCGGGCCGCCCGCGCGAGCGGTCCCGCGGCCGCCGCGCGCGCCTTGGCCTCGTCCGTCTCGGCCTTGATCTCGGCCTGCTTGAGCTCGAAGGTCCGCTGCGCGATCGCGATCTCCTCCTCGGCCTTGAGCCGCGCCTGCTCGGCGGCCCGGCGCGCGACGGCCTCGGCGATGTCCGCCTCCTGCTTGGCGCGGGCGGCCTCGGGACGGCCGAGGTCCTCCAGGTACGAGCCCTCGGTGGTGATGTCCTGGATCTGGAACGCGTCGAGCACCAGCCCCTGCCCCGACAGGCTCGCCTCGGCCTCCTCCGCGACCTGGCCGGCGAAGGCCGCGCGGTCCCGGATGATGTCCTCCACCGACATGCGGCCGACGATGGACCGCAGGGCGCCCGAGAGCACCTCCTGCGTGAAGCCGACGATCCCGCCCTGCTGGCGCAGGAACCGCTGGGCCGCGGCCCGGATCGAGTCCTCGTTGCCGCCGACCTTCACGATGGCGACGCCTTCGAGGTGGGCCTTGACGCCGCGCAGGGTGACCGCGCCGCGTACCGCGACGGGGATGTGCCGGCTCGACAGGTCGAGCGAGAACTTCTGCTGGACGAACGGGACGACGAACACCCCACCGCCCACCACGACCTTCTGGCCGCTGTTGTCGGTGAAGACCTGCCCGGTCTCCGGGTCGGTGGCCTGCTTGCCGCGCCGCCCGGTGACGATGAACGCCTCGCTGGGCCCGGCGACCTTGTAGCGGGTGACGACGGCGACGGCGAGCAGGACGGCGAGGACGCCTATCCCGAGGACGGCGATGATGACTGGACTCATGACGAACTCTCCCCTGTGATTGCTGTGGTGCCTGTGGTCCCAGTGATTCCTGTGGTCCCTGTGTGCGCGTTCGGGTGTGTGCGCGGGCGCGGGTCAGCGCTGAACGGGGCGTACGGAGACGGCCGTTGACGACAGCGTCGCCTCCACCCACACCTCGGCGCCGTACCCCACCGGCTCGTGGCTCTTCGCGGCGAACTTCACGGGCTGGCCCCCGAGCCGCAGCAGCACCTCGCCGTACCCGGACGCCGGGATGGGCGTGACGACCGTGCCCGACGTCCCCAGGAGGTCGTCGCCGCGCGGCGTCGCGGTGGTCTCGCTGCGCATCAGGGCGCGGCTGAACCGCCAGGTCAGTACGGCGGCGACGGCGCCGGCCACGGTGCCCGCGGCGACGGCGGCGACGACGCCGAGATCCGTCGTACCGAGCACGATCGCACCGCAGAAACCGAGCATCGACACGAAGCCGGCGATCACCGGCAGTGACAGCAGCCCGTCGAAGAAGCCGTTCAACACCCCGCCGAAGGCGCCTTCGAGCGCGCCGTCCAGAATCAGCGAAAGGATCAGCAGCGCGATCCCCCCGACGCCGAGACCCAGGAACAGGGTCATCGGAACCACCTCCCCCGTGCCGCCACCGACCCCCTCGGTGGAACTCGATTGTCGCACTTCGGGGCGCTCCGGTGCATTGCCGTTGTTCCCCCGATTCACACGAGTTGGGGGTGGGGCGCGGTCACGGGGCCGGTTCCGAGGGCGAGTTGGGCGTCTCGTACGCCGTCGATGACCCGGGTCCGGTCCCGAATGTCACAGGGCGGCGACGAGGGCGTCCTCAGTCCAGGACCGCCCTTACGGCCGGGGCATGGCACCCGACACAGTGGTGATCACGCAGGGGGACGCGCCCTGATTCGCAGACAACATCCCGACACACAGATGGAGTTCGTCATCATGGCCCGTACCCACCTTCGCAAGGCCGTCCTCGCCGCCGTCGCCCTCGTCGCCGCCACCACCCTGCTGACGGCCTGCGACGGGGACGACGTCGCCGCGACGGAGCCGGCGGCGTCCGGCACGGCCACGGCGGCGCCCGCCGCGAAGGAGAAGCCGGCGGCCAACGAGCAGCCGGCCACCGGGAAGGGCGCGGACGAGGGCGACACCACGGCCGGCAGCGGCGCGGACGAGGGCGACACCACCGCGGGCAGCGGCGCCGACGAGGGCGACACCACCGCCGGGAGCGGCAACGGCGAAGGGGACGTCACGGCCGGCAAGGGCAAGGGCGTCTCGGGTACGTGGTTCGGGAACGTCTCGTACATCGCCCCCGGCAAGTACTCCGTCAGCGACATGAAGGGGACGGAGCAGATGTTCTGGGTCGCCGAGGACACGGACATCCAGGGCGCGGGCGACATCTGCGGGGACGAGAACGGCCAGGCGGCCACGCCGTGCACGGAGGCCGAGTTGGAGGCGGCGGCCAAGAAGGGCGTCTCCGCCGAGGTGAAGATCGAGGGCGGCGTGGCCGTGAGTGTCGTCGACGACCACTGACCCCCGACGCGGGCGCGGTCGGCCGCCGTCGGCCGTGGCCGGAGGGTCGCGGCCGAGCCGTACCGGGCCTCCCCGGAAGCGGACTCACACTTTGCCCGGGTCGGGCGGTGACCACGTCGGCCACCACATACGCTGACCTGTCACGAGTGAGAGGGAGGTGTGCCAGTTGGCCGCTGTTCCGACCATGCGCCGCCGCATGCTGGGTGCCGAGCTTCGCAAGATCAGGGAACGCTGTGGGCTGAAGGCGGAGGACGCCGCGGCGGAGTTGTCCTGGCACCCGTCCAAGATCAGCCGCATCGAGACGGGCCGCAGCGGGTTGCGGGTGCACGAGGTGGGGGCGCTGCTGGACCTGTACAAGGTCCGCGACGAGGAGACCCGTACCGGCCTCGAGGCGCTGGCGCGGGAGGGCAAGCGGCGCGTCTGGTGGCAGCCGTACAACGACGTCCTCACGCCGCGCTATCTCGACTACATCAACTTCGAGGCGGAGGCGTCGGCGGCGCGCAGCTTTGAAACCACCCTGGTGCCGGGCCTGTTGCAGACGCCCGACTACGCGCGCACGGTGATCAGGTCCCTCAAGCCGGAGCGCAAGGCCGACGAGGTGAACGCCCTGGTGGAGGTACGGCTGGCGCGGCAGAACGCCGCGCTGAACCGGGAGGACCCGCTCCAACTGTGGGCCATTCTCGACGAGTCCGTGCTGCACCGCCCGGTGGGGGGCGTGGCGACCGCGGTCCGGCAGTTCAAGCGGCTCCTGGACGCGGCGGAGCTGCCCAACGTCACGTTGCAGATCCTGCCGTTCGGCGCGGGGGCGCACGCCGGGATGCTGGGGCCGTTCGTGATCCTCGAGTTCCCCGTCCAGGCCGACCTTGATGTGGTGTATTCGGAAGGCCTTGCGAGTAGCGTTTACCTCGAACGTGACGCCGACCGGACCGCTTACGGCCGAACTTTCGACCGGTTGCGTGCGGCCGCCCTGGACGTAGAACCTTCGCGCGACATGATCGCGCGCCGAATGAGGGAACAGACGTGAAGCACTGCATCGGGCCCGGCGTGGACCTCGGCCACGTGACCTGGCGGAAGAGCAGTTTCAGCGGCGATCAGGGCAACTGTGTCGAGGTGGCGGACGGCGTCCTGGGACGGGTCCTGGTGATGCTGGTACGCGACAGCAAGACCCCGACGGGCCCCCGCCTGACGTTCACCGCGGGCGCGTGGAGTTCGTTCCTGACGACGGTGTAGCCGGGAGCGGGGCGGCCGGCGCGGGCCGGGCCGGGTCGGGGACGGGTACCTCGCGTACCCCCGGCACCTGGCGCCCGCGCGCCGCCACGACGCACCGACCCCTCGGCTGTTGCTCCTGAGAAGGGTGTGACCGCAGTTGCCACCGACGTCCCCGTCGGCGTCACTCGCCCGGGGGCCGGACCCATGGAGCGAACCGTTGGCCCGGGGCCTCGTCCTCACGCCAGTACCTCAGGACCGTCCCCCGCACGATGTCGAGCCGCTCCGCGGCGACCAGGCACGCGACGGCCTCCGACCCGCCGGCGTCCGCCTCGAAGGCGGCCAGGACGGGCGGCCTTCCGCCGAGTCGCCGCGTGATCGCGGCCACCTCCTCGGGCGTGGGCGCCCGGAAGACCGGATCGTGGAAGGCCGCCGGGCAGCTGACGAAGAGCGGTGCGGTGAAGACCAGCTCCAGCCCGTGGTGGTAGCTGAGGTCATGCCCGGCGGCCAGCAGGAACCGCCCCGCGTCCCAGGCGAGGACGTCCCAGTCCCACCAGGTCCCCTCGGGGAGCGCGAGCGCGGGATGCGGTTGTCCGGCGTCGTCCACCTGTGCCTCCGTACCGCCCGAGACGTTCATGCCGATGGGACGACCTCGGCCTCCCACGTCGCGTCCTTGTCGGTCATTTCCAAGTGTCCGGTATGTCCGTGAATCTGTCTTGATCAAGTACGCGTTGTCGGGGCTCTGTTCGTGTTGTGTCCTGAGGACGTAACCGGGTGAGTTCGCCCGAAAGCCGCCTCGTACTCCCCCATGAAAGCTTCGGACGAGCCGGAGCGGATCACCTCGGGAGACAGAAGATGTTCCGGAAGCGCATGGGACTGATCGCCGCCACCGTCGCCGCGGGCGCGATGTTGCTGACCGCCTGCAACGGTGACGACACGGCCGCCGGCCCCGCCGCGTCGAGTGCCGCCGACGTCGCGTCGGGCGCGGCGTCGGGCGCCGCGGACGCCGGGGCGCGGGCCGCCGAGGCGGCGAGGGCCGCGCTCAGCAGCCTCAGCTTCCGCGGCGGTACGGCGAAGCAGAACAACGCCCCCGCCAACACAGGGGACTTCGCGAACCCGGCGGGCAAGCCCACCACCCCCGCCGGCGCCAAGTGGGTCCAGCTGTCGGCCACCAAGGCGGGCGACCTCGACCCCGTCGTCGCCAACGGCGCCGGCTTCACCCTCTACCGGTTCGACAAGGACACCGCCCACCCGTCGAAGTCCAACTGCAACGACGCCTGCGCCGTCACCTGGCCCCCGGTCATCGTCGCCCCGCACGGGAAGATCTTCATCGACGGCATCAAGAAGAAGGACGTCGGCGTCGTCAAGCGCGACGACGGATCCTTGCAGGTCACCCTGGGCGGCTGGCCCGTCTACCGGTTCTCCAAGGACCTCAAGCCCGGTGACACCAACGGCCAGGGCGTGGGCGGTACGTGGTTCGGCGTGACCCCCGACGGCCAGAAGGCGGGCGGCGTCGTGGTCGTCCCCGACCCCAGCGCCCCGGCCGCCAAGCCGGCCAGTAACGTCGTGCTCTTCGACGACAAGAACTTCGCCGACAACGGCTCCCAGGGCCTCTCCGGCAAGGGCTGCCAGAACGTCGCCCGGGACAACATCGCCTCCTCCGTCCAGGCCCAGGGCTCGCTGAAGCTCTGGACCGGCCCCGACTGCACCGGCAAGTCGAAGGTCATCGACGGCAACGTCGCCGACCTCGCCACCATCGGCTTCGACAACGACGTCTCCTCGGTCTTCTTCGGCTAGGACACCCTCCACGGGTGAGCACGTGAGCGGTGGTACGACTCAAGGGCCGGGCCCCTCCCCTCGTGGGGTGGGGCCCGGCCCTCGTCATGGCCGGTCAGCTCTCAGGTGCTCAGTACGAGAACTGCTGGATCTGGGTGTCGTACGGGCCGTACGTCCAGCCGGTCCTGGTCGCCGGGTCCAGCTGGATCGAGTTCATCAGCCCCCCGTGCACCAGGCTCCCGCCGTGGCCCGTCACGCTGACGCCGCTCAGCGTCCGCGCCGGGGCACCGGACCTCAGGTCCGTGATCACGAGCTGGCCGGTCGCGTTGTTGTCCAGCACCACGCCCTGCTGCGAACCGAAGTAGATCGTGCCCTCCGGCGCGGCGAAGGACGCGACCGCGATCCCGTTCGTGCCGTCCAGCCCCAGCGCGACCGGGGCGCCACGCCGTACCGTCACCGAGTCACCCGCCGCGCCGGTGGCCAGGTCCAGCGACCCCAGCACGGCGGTCGGGGCGATCTTCGTGCTCAGCGCGGTGGCGGACAGGTTGTAGAGCTTGCCCGCGCCGTCCGCCGCGATGCCGTGGCTGCACCCGGACGTCGAACCGGCGCCCGTGACCGCCCGGGTGGTGAGGTTCACCCGCGCCGCCGTGACCCCGCCCAGGCACAGGAACGCCGGTGCGCCCTTGGCGAGATACACGTCCCCGGTGGACGGATCGATGTCGAGGACGCTGTACGTACCCGCGCCAACTCCCGCCGGGTCGGCGGGAATCGGCCCCGTGGTGGAGCCGTCGGCGAGATCCACCGGCAGCACCACGTCGGCGTTGTCCGCGACCGCCCGGAGCAGCAGCGCCCCGCGCGCCCGGGCCGCGTCGACCCGTCCGACCACGAACGTGTAGGTGTCGGCGGCCAGTTCGGTGCTGCCGACGAGGGTGTCCGTGGCGGTGTCCCAGGTCTCCACCCGGACGTCGCCGCCCTGCGCCGGCTGGTGCACGACCAGCGCGCGGTGGGCGGCCGGGGCGACGCCCAGCACCTCGTAGTCGGAGGTGTCCCCGGTGTCGGAGGCGATGACGGGGCCGTAGCGGCCGGTCGTGGCGGAGTAGTGGGTGATCTCCGTGGTCCCCGCGGCGGTACGCAGGGCCGCGACCGAGGTGTCGCCCGCGACGCCCCCGACCGCGAAGCTCAGGACCGTGCTGCCGTCGGGCGCCGGTCCGTCGTCCACGGCGAGGCCCGAAACGGGGGAGGCCTGGCCGACGACCCGGTGGTGGCTGTCGAGGGCCAGCACCCGGACGCCGTAGAAGTCCGAGGTGGTGAGGCCCAGTCCCAGCGCGTCCAGCCGTACCGTGCCCGAGGTACCGGGCAGGACGCGCTGGGCGCTGGAGGGGGTGTTCACGCCGTCGTGGTCGAGGGTGGTGCCGTTGGCGTTGGTGAACGTGTTGAGCGAGTTGCGCAGCGTCGGCGCGGGCGCGGAGAACTCCACCTGCGCGTACCGGGCGCCCGGGATCGCCCGGACGTCGTACCGCACCCCGAAGCCGGGCGTGGCGCGGGTGACCTCGGCGTTGTGGCCGGTGACGCGGTTCGCGCCGGTCAGGAGGGGCGCCTCGGGGCGGACGGAGGCGGTGCCGCCGTCGACCCGTATGGGAGCGAACTCGCCGTACGTCGTCTGCTGCGGGTTGCCGCCGAAGCCCTTCTGGACGATGCCGATCCCGTAGAGCCCGCCCCCGCCGGTGAAGGCCTCGGCCGGGACGGTGACCGTGCCGGTGGTGCCGGTGAGGGCCTGGTGCCAGCCGGCGGAGAAGGCCCCGGCCAGGGCCGGGTTCCAGTGACCGACGCCCGAGACGACGAGCTGCGGGTCGCTGGTGCCGATGACCCCGGAGAGGTCGTACGTGACCGTCACCGCGTGCCCGGCCCCGACGGTGGCGGGGGCGTGCGGGGCGGTGGCCTCGGTGTACCGGCCGTCGCTGGGGCCGACGGCGAGGGTGCGCGTCTCGGAGGCCCGTACCTTGCCGTCGACCAGCACCGCGTACGTCACGGTGACGTTCCGGTCCTCGGTGGAGGTGAGCGGGAGGCCTGCTGCGGTGAGGAGTTGACGGGGCGTCAGGCGGATGGCCGGGGTGGTGGACGTGTAGGTGGTGCCGGGGCTGGTTGCGGGCGCGGAGGGGGACGCCTCGACCGTGAGGCGGTAGCGGGTGTCGTGCGGGTCGGTCACGCCGGTGACGTCACCGGCGAAGGTCACCGGGCCGACGAGCCCCTGGCCGTTGCCGCCGGAGGCCGCGTCGCCGAGGTCGATCCGGTTCTGGTCGGTGGTCTCCAGGAACGAACCGCCGAGTCCGCCGGTGGTGACGCGGTGCGCGACGGAGAGGCGGACGAGGGCGGGGGTGTGCTTCGTGCCGGTGGCGGCCTTCTTCGTACTCCGGCCGCCCTTGAGCGCCAGCGTCGCCCGCGTCGCCGCGGTCACGTCGATCTGCGGGCCGACGTTCAGCTTCCTGTCGATCTGCGCCGGGGTCGACACCGCGCGTCCTGTCCGCTCCAACAGGTCCCTGACCTGGGCGGGTTCGAGATGGCGCCCGACCAGCCCGCCGGCGTGCAGGACGACGGCCGCGGCCGCCGCGATCTCCGGCGCGGACGCCGACGTACCGCCGTTGAGGACCGGGGTGACGGCCCGCGCGTCCTGTCCGGGGGTGTGGGTGAAGGCGATGATGTTGTCGCTGGGCGCGGAGAGGTCGATCCGGGTGCCGAAGCCCGACGAGAAGGTGCCGAAGCCGCTGACGCGGGTCTCGGCGGTGGTGGCCGCGTCGGTACGAGTGGGGTCGGCCGGTGCCGCGAGCGTGTCGTCCAGGGTGGTGCCGCCCGCCGCGATCGCGCCGGTGTCCGGGACCCGGCTGGGCGTCGTGGACTGTTCGACGTCGTCGATGGTGGTGGCGGCGGAGGCGCGCGGGGCCAGGTCGGTGGGGGTGCTGCCGCCGTCGGGGCCGACCGAGGCCGGGGTGTAGAGGCGGGTGCCGTCGTTCGAGGAGATCGAGACGACGATGCCGTCCTTCTGGACGATCGACGCCACGATCGACCGGACGTACGGGTCGTCCTCCAGGTAACGCCCGGGGAAGCCCTGTTGGTCGGTGCCGAAGCCGAGGCTGGCGGTGATGACGTCGGGGCGGGGCGACTGGTGCGCGGCGGCGAGCAGGGCGCCGGCGATCTGGTCAATGGTGGGCTGCTGCGGCACGACGAGCCGGTAGGCGGCGCCGGGCGCCATCCCGAGCAGGTCGGTGTAGCCGCTGCCGGTCGCGTCGGGGCGCTGGCGGTCGTGGGTCAGCGGGGCCATCACGCTGAAGTCGAGGAGGACTTCGCCGAGGGAGGGGTCCTGGTTCTCGGTGGAGGCGGCGCCGTCGACGCGGCCGTCGGTGCCGGCGACGTAGGTGGGTATCAGCGGCATCGACGGCAGGTCGAGGTAGCGCTGTCCGTCCTTGAGGATCGTCGTGGGGCCGTTGCCCCGCACGTAGGCGTCGCCCGCGTCGGCCATCGACCGGTCGGTGAGGTCGCCGATGGAGACGTTGGTGATGGTCCGGCCGGTGCCCGGCTGCTGGCCGTAGGTGCCCTGGAGGGTGGCGAAGGCGCCGGCCGCATTCACGCCGCCGGCGTTGAGGAAGGCCTGGGCGGAGGTGGAGAGGGCGTAGTTGGTGGGGATCGCGGGGGTGGTCGTGGCTGTGTCGGCCGCCGGCTTCGCGGCCGTCGCCTTCGTGAGCGCCTTCGTGAGCGTCGTCGCCTGCTTCGGGAGCGGCTGCGCGCCGGTGTTCATGGTGTTCACGTAGCGGTTGGGCTCGGCGTGCGCGACCCCGGCCGTGTTCCGGAGGCGCTCGGCGACGGCCGCCGAGTCGCGCTCGTGCGTCTGGACCACGTACGTACGCGAAAGGTCGGAGACCCCGGACCCGAGCCGTGAACGGGCCGTCGTGGTCAGGGAGTCGGTGGCGGCCTTCGACAGCGAGGGGAACAGCGGGTGCAGCGAGGACGCGCCGGCCGCGTGGAGCGCGGAGTCGAGCGGGGCGCTGTTCGTCCGGGGCGTGCGCGCCGCGAGGCGGGAACCGGCGACGGGGCTTCCGGTCACCGAGGTCTTCGCGTCCAGGGTGAGCAGCACCTGCCCCGGGACGACGCCTTGGCGCTGCGGGGGGAGGGCCTTCGGGGCGGCGGCGCCGAGGGGGGATCTGCCGGTGGCGGTGGGGCCGTTGGACGCGGACCCGTCCGGTGCGAGGCTGTCCGGTACGACGCTGTCGGATACGGAGTCGGCGTGGGCGGGGCTGCCCGGGGTGGCGGTGGGGCCGTCGGCGGCGAACGCGGGTGCGGACACGGTGGCCGCGAGGGCCACGAGCACGACGGACACCACACCGGGACGTCTGCCCGGCGGACGGGAACGCGGCATGGGGGGTGACACCTTCCTGTGACCTGAGAAGCGGTTGAGTGCGGGCTACACCGAGCCGCAACTCTCGTGGAAGATGTCAACCGTGACGGAAGCGGCGCAAGTGGGTGATGGTGGCCGACTTCCGCCACCTGGCGGGGTGCCGCCACAGGAACGTCGGAGAAGGCATGGAACTTAACGTCCTGGGACTCACGGACGAAACAGAACACGTCTACAAGGTGCTGGTCGGGCTGCCCCGGGCCACCGCCTCGGAGATCGCCGACGCGTGCGGCCGGCCCGCGTCCGCCGTCGGGAAGCTGCTGTCCGGGCTGGTCAAGGACGGTCTCGCGACCCGCTCGGCGGGCCGCCCGCCCCGCTTCACCGCGGTGTCCCCGGACGTCGCGGTCACCGCGCTGATCCAGGAGCGCGAGCACCGGCTCGACGAGGCGCGGTCGTTGGTGGAACGGCTCACCCAGACGCACCGGGAGGCGGCCAGGATCAGCCATCCGGACCTGGCGGTGGAGCTGCTCTCCGACCGCGACGACATCAGCGCCGCGGTCCGCCGGCTGACGGCGGGGGCGCGGCGCGAGGTGCGGGCGTTCGACCGCCCGCCGTACGTGGACCGGCCCGGCAGCAACCTCGACGCCCAGGTCCAGCGGCAACGGACCGGTGTGGTGCACCGGGTGATCTACGACCGGGAGGCGGTGGGGTGGCCGGGGCGGCTCGACAACGACATCGTGCCGAGCATCCGTACGGGCGAACAGGCGCGGGTACGCAACGAGTTGCCTCTGAAGCTGGTGCTGAGCGACGACCGGGCGGCGATCATCCCGTTCAGCCTGGCGCCGGGCGGCCAGTCCGTGGCGTACCTGATCCATCCGTCACCGATGCTGGTGGCGCTGTCGGCGCTCTTCGAGGCCCAATGGGACCGGGCGCTCCCGCTGTTGGCGGTGGACGTGCCGCACGTCCCCGAAAGCGCCCCGCCGAAGCCCGGCCCGGAGACCCGCGCCCTGCTGGCGCTGCTGGCGGCGGGGCTCACGGACGCGGCGATAGCCCGCGCGCAGGGCTGGAGCGAACGCACGACACAGCGCCGCATCCACCGCCTGATGACAGAACTGGACGCCACCACCCGCTTCCAGGCCAGCCTGACGGCAGCCCGGCGGGGGTGGCTCTGAGTCTCAGGCTGTTGAGTTCGCCGCTGTTACCGCCGGGTCGCGCAGGGCTCTGTGTGCTGTTGTCAGGCCTGTGACCAAGGTGGATGTTGTGGCCGCTGCCACGATGAGGAGCCAGACGCCCGGGCCCGGTTCCGGGAAGGGGGAGTCGGTGCGGACCGCCGTGAAGGCGAGCAGGCCGGACAGGCCTGCCGTCGTGCCGAAGAAGACGCCCGTCACCGTCAGGACCAGCCCCTCCAGGCCGACCGTCCTCAGCACCTGGCCGGGGGTCGCGCCGGCGAGGCGCTGGCGGCCGAACTCACCGCGGCGGTACGACGTCTCCGCGTACAGCGTGTTGATGATCATGAGGCAGGCGAAGACCACGACGATGCCGACGACCACCAGGTTCACGGTCGCCACGTTCTTGTCCTCGACGGACCGGACGAGGCCCGACGCCCGGATCGCGTCCGTCTGGACCGCCTGCATGTAGAGCGCGGCCGTCGCCGTACCGGTGAACAGGACCAGCGGCATCAGCAGACCCGACAACTGCGCGGCGCGGTGCCGCATCGTCTGGACGGTCAGGTAGCCGCTCGCCCCCGCGAGCGCCGTGATCGGCCGCTCGAAGACGGTCAGCAGGCCCCGCAGCAACGCCGGGGAGAAGATCGCGAAGCCGACGGAGAGCAGGATCGCCCCGTACCCGGGGGCGGCCATCAGCGCGGGCGCCGTGGCGTCCATCGCGAACGTCGCCATCACCGCCCCCGTACCGCCCACCAGCGCGGCGACCCCCGCCACCTTCTTGACCCGGCCCTGCCCCGCCCGCGCCCCGGCCAGCGCCCGCGTCGCCCGGCGCACCGCGAGGAACGCCGCGCCCGCCGACGCCAGCAGCGTGACCGAAACGCCCATCCCCAGCGCGACCGGGCCGAAGGCGAAGTCCACGCCGTCGGCGACCTGGCCGCTGTCCTGGAACAGCCCCAGCAGTACCCGCCCGCCGAGCATCGCGGGCCCGACGGCCAGCACCGCGGCGGCCATGCCCACCAGGACCGCCTCGCCGACGACCATGCGCTTGATCTGGGCCGGGGTCGCGCCGGTGTTGCGCAGCAGGGCGATCTCGGCGCCCCGCTGCCGTACGTTCACGGTCAGCGCGGACGCCACGGCGAAGAACACGAGCAGCGCGCCGTACCCGCCGACGATGTTCGACGACACCCGCAGCGTCTCGGCGCTGACGGCGTCGACGCCCGGGGCGCCTGCGGTGTCCTGGAGCGAGCCGAACGTCATGACGACGACCGCGCCCAGGAAGGCGGACAGGAGGGTGGCGAGGAAGCGGCCCGGCCGCTGCCGGACCGATCGCAGAGCGAGAGCGAACATGGCTCAGACCTCCAGGGTGATGTCGCGGCCCTGGCCGTAGCCGTGATCCTGGTGGCGGCCTTGGCCGTGGCCCTGGCCCTGGCTCTGGTCGTGGCCCGGGCCGTAGCCCCCGTCCTGGCTTCGCTCCGCGAGGTCGCCCAGGTGCGCGAGCCGTTCGGCGACCGCGTCCACGGTGGGCGCGGTCAGGTGCCCGGCGAGCCGGCCGTCCGCCAGGAACTGGACGGAGTCCGCGTACGACGCGGCCACCGGATCGTGCGTCACCATCACCACCGTCCTGCCGTGCACCCGCACCGCGTCCCGAAGCAGGCTCAGCACGTCCCGCGCGCTCCGGGTGTCCAGCGCGCCCGTCGGCTCGTCGGCGAAGATCACGCTGGGCTCGGTGACCAGCGCCCTCGCGATGGCGACCCGCTGCCGCTGACCGCCGGACAACTGGTCGGGCCGGTGGCCGAGCCGGTCGCCGAGGCCGACCTGCGTCAGGATCTCCCTGGCCCGTACGGGATCGGCACGGCGGCCCGCGAGCCGCAGCGGCAGGGTGGTGTTCTGCTCCACCGTCAGCGTGTCCAGCAGGTTGTACTGCTGGAAGACGAAGCCGATCCGCCGCCTGCGGAACTTCGTCAGCGCCGCCTCACCCCCGCCCGTCATCTCCTCGCCGTCCACCATGACCAGCCCCCGGTCCGGGCGGTCGAGCCCGGCCGCGCACTGGAGCAGCGTCGACTTGCCGGACCCCGACGGCCCCATGACCGCGGTGAAGCTCCCGGCCGGCAGGCTCAGCGTGATCCGGTCGAGGGCGGTGACGGCGTTCTCCGCCTCGCCGTGGACCTTGCTCACCCCGACGAGCCGGAGCGCCTCCGGGCCGCGGGCGGGCCGCGCCCCCCTCGTACCCCCGCGTGTGTCCTTGGTCGTCCCCGTACGACGGAACATGTCCCCGTCCCTCCCTCTCGGACGCCCGCCGGCAAGGTCGTGGCGTCCCCGTCCGTCCACCCAGGACGCCCGGTTGCGTCCTGTCCACGACGCTACGGACGGTGAGGGCGGCGCACACGGGGCGTGGCGCCCGGACGGGGGGTGGTGCTGGGTGCACCTCGTACCCCCGGGACGCCCCAGGGACGGGACTTCAGCGCGGAGGTTCCGTACCGTCGGCGGAGCCCGTCCCCCCGCCTGTCTCCGCGCCCGTCTCCGCGCCCGACTCGGCGTCCTCCAGATGCGGGAGGTGGTGGCCCAGCCGCTCCCGCTTGGTGCGCAGGTAGAAGATGTTCTCCTCCTGAGGGGTGATCAGCAGGGGCACCTCCTCGGTGACCTTCACCCCGTGCCGCTGGAGCGCCTCCCGCTTGAGCGGGTTGTTCGACATCAGCCGCACCGACCGCACCCCGAGGTCGTGCAGGATCTCCGCCGCCACCTGGTAGTCGCGGGCGTCCGCGGGGAGGCCGAGCGCGAGATTCGCCTCGACGGTGTCCAAGCCCTCGGCTTGCAGCTTCATCGCCTGGAGCTTGGCGAGCAGCCCGATGCCCCGGCCCTCGTGCCCCCGGAGATAGACGAGAACACCCCGGCCTTCCCGCACGATGGCGCTGAGCCCGGCGGACAGTTGGCCGCCGCAGTCGCAATGCCGGGAGCCGAAGGAATCTCCGGTCAGACACTCCGAATGCAACCGGACAAGGGCCCCTTCTCCCGTGACGTCGCCGTACACCAGGGCCATTTGTTCGTCCGTGCCATTGCCGTCCCGGTAGCCGACAGCGAGGAAATCGCCGTACGCGGTGGCCAGGCGGAGATCCACCACTCGTTCCGCGACCGGGGGGCGACTGCCGTCGGACGCACCATCAATTTCCCTCATGGCCATATCTTATCGGCCGGATCGCGGAAGGAGAACGAGAGGACGACGTAACCTGGGCGTCCGCGGACGTAGGAAACGACAGGAAACGAAAGGCCCCAGAGATGAGCGGTCCGGCCGTACCACCACCGGCCTCCGGCCTGTTGCCGGGGGACACCACCGAGGACGTCGGGGAGCGGCGGCCCCGGGTCGCCGTCCTGCCGATCGGCAGCTTCGAGCAACACGGCGCGTACCTCCCGTTGGTGACGGACACCGTCGTGGCCTGCGCTGTTGCCTCCGAGATCGCCGCCGTGCACCCGGTCCTGCACCTGCCTCCGCTGACGATCTCCTGCTCCCACGAGCACGCGGACTGGCCGGGCACGGTCAGCATCTCGGCCGCGACGCTCTACGCGGTGGTCGCGGACATCGCCGCGTCGTTGCGCCGTTCGGGTATCCACGGGCTCATTCTGGTGAACGGGCACGGGGGGAACTATGTGTTGCGGAACGTGGTTCAGGAGTCGGCCGGCAGTGGTACGCGCATGGCGCTATTCCCCGGGTCGTCGGACTGGGACGCGGCTCGGGAGAGGGCCGGTGTGCGGACTCCGTCGTACAGCGATATGCATGCCGGAGAAGTGGAGGCGTCGATCCTCCTCCACGCCCGTCCGGAACTGGTCCGTTCCGGTTATGAAACCTCCGATTTCGTCGCCGATGAACGGAAGCATTTGCTCACTCTCGGTATGCGTTCCTATACGGACTCCGGTGTGGTCGGGCGGCCGTCCTTGGCATCCGCCGAGAAGGGAAAGGAATTGCTCGCCGGACTTGTCGATTGCTTCGCCGAATACCTCGCGCTCGTGACGGCTGACGGGGGGGTTGGGGGGGTGGGGGGCTCCGTGTCGGGGGGCTCCCTGCGGGCCGACTCCGCGCCGGGTAGCTCCGCGTCGGGTGACTCCGCGTCGGGTGGCGCGGCGGACCTGGCTGCCGGGGCGACGTCGTGACGGGCGCGCTCGACGCGGCCGAGGTGTGGGAGCGGCTGCGCGGCGTCCGGTGCGAGGCGGACGCGGTGGCGGCGGGGCTGGTCCGTGCGGGGGAGGGGGGCCCGGGCGCCGGGGGCGTGGTGGGTGCCGCGGACACCGCGCGCGTCGCGGACGCCGCGGACACCCGGCGGGCCGGCGGCGCCGCAGACCCCCGACGGGCCGGCGGCGATGACGACCTCGCGCCCGGGGCGCGGCTGCTCCTCGACCGTTACCTGTCGCTCTGCCTGGCCGGGCCGTACGTCACCTTCGCGCAGCTCGGCCAGAGCCTCGACGGCTTCATCGCCACCCGGACCGGCGACGCGGACTACGTCACCGGCGAGGAGGACCGCGATCATCTGCACCGCCTCCGGGCGCTCGCCGACGCGGTGGTCGTCGGGGCCGGCACCGCCGTGTCCGACAATCCCCGGCTCACCGTCCGTACCTGCTCCGGGGCCAACCCGGTGCGTGTGGTGATCGATCCGCGGGGGCGGGTGGCGCGGGACTGCCATCTGTTCACGGACGGATCAGCCCCGACCCTGTGGGTGGTGGGCCCGGACCGCGAGGACGGGCAGGCCGTTCCCGGCCGGGTGGGGGACGGCGTCGAGGTGCTGACCCTGCCGGACCGCGAGGCGTTCGCGCCCCGCGCCCTGGTACGGACGCTCGCCGCGCGCGGCCTGGGCCGGGTGCTCGTCGAGGGCGGCGGGGTCACCGTGTCGCGCTTCCTGCACGAGCGGGCGCTGCACCGGCTGTACGTCACGGTGGCACCGGTCCTGCTCGGCGACGGCGTCCCGGGGATCCGCTTCGACGGCCCCGACGTGATGCGCGACGCCCTCCGCCCACCGGTCCGCCGATCGTCCGTCGGCGAGGACACCCTCTTCGAACTGGACCTCAGGGGTGAGGCGTTCGCCGGGGAGGACGAGGGGTCGCTGTAGCGACGATCCGCCGCTCGCGGGGGCGGCTTCGACCGGGGCGTTGTGGGTTCGGCCTGCGGGTACGGCTGTATCTGATCGTTCGTCGGGGCGGACCTGGCGGGGGCGGGCGCCGGGGTCGCCGTCGACCGGGACGTCTTCCGGCCCGGTTCCGGGCTCGGCCCCGGTCGGGTCGGCTCCGGTCCGGGCTTCGCCGGGCCGCCTGCCCGATCCGCCGCTCGCGGGGGCGGCTTCGACCGGGACGCTGTGGGTTCGGCCCGCGGGTACGGCCGGACCTGATCGTTCGTCGGGGCGGACCTGGCGGGGGCGGGCGCCCGGTTCGCCGTCGACCCGGATGCCTTCCGGCCCGGTTCCGGGCTCGGCCCTGGTGGGGTCGGCTCCGGGCCGGACCTCGGCGGGTCGTCCGCCGTACTCGCTGCGTGCGGGGGCGGCTGCGGTGGGGAGGTTGCGGGGTTGGCCCGCGGGTACGGCCGGACCTGATCGTTCGTCGGGTCGGACCTGGGCCGTCAGGGCCTGACCGGGGTGGGAAGGGGCGAGTTGGGCGGCTGGTTCCTCGGGCTCGGGGGCGGGCGTGAGCCCCTCCTCGGCCTTGGCGCGGCGGCGGCGCGCTGCCCACTGGGTCGCCAGTACCGCCACCCCCGGCAGGCTCGCCGTGAGGGCGAGGACTCCGTACACCACCGCCACCGTCAGCCCCAGCGACGCCCCCATCCCCGCCGCGCCGAACGCCCACGCCGTGACGCCCTCGCGGGGGCCCCAGCCGGCGATGTTCAGGGGCAGGCCCATGGCGAGCAGGGCGAGCAGCATGAGGGGCAGCAGTTCGGACACCGGCGCCGTGGCCCCCGCGACCCGCGCCGCCAGCACGAACATCGCCAGATGCCCCGCCAGCACCGCGACGGACGACAGCAGCACGCCGGGCCAGCTCGCCCGGGAGAGCAACGCCCCACGCGCCTGGGCCAGTTCGGACCGGAGGGTACGGCGCCGGCGCGACCCCGCGGCGTCCTTGCGGCGCGCGGCGCCTCGGAGCCGTACCGCCACCACGGCCGCCAGGCCGCACCCCACCGCCACGGCGGCGGTCGCGCCCACGGCCGACGTGGTGACGGCCCGCCCGGCGGCGTGGCCGGCCTCCGCGAGCGCCGGGGTGGGCCGTACCGCAAGCACCGCCACCGCGACGGCCGCCAGGACCGCCTGGCCCGCGGTCCGTTCGAGGACCACCGCGCGGACCCCGCGCCCCACGTCACCGACGTCCTGCCCGTGCCGTACCGCGCGGTGCACGTCGCCGAGGACACCGCCGGGGAGGGCGGCGTTGAGGAACAGGGCCCGGTAGTACGAGGCGACGGCGCCCCCCAGCGGCAGTTCGACGCCGAGCGCCCGGGACACCAGGCACCAGCGCCAGGCGCTCAACACCGTGGTGAGCAGCCCGAGTCCGAGGGCGGCCAGCAGGACGGCGCCGTCGATCCCGCGCAGCCCGTCCACGAACGCCCCGTCGCCGAGCCGCCACACCAGCACCGCGAGGAGCCCGGCGCCGGCGAGGGTGCCGAGCCGGGTCCGCACGGCGCGGGGTATCACGGGGTCTCCCCGGCCGGCCGGGGCAGCGCGAGGAGGTCGTGGTGGTGCACCACCACGCGCAGTTCGCGGGCCGCGGCCTCGGCGAGGCGGCGGCGCAGGTACGCGTGGGCGCGGGGCGCGAGGTCCGGGCGCTGTTCGCGGGCCGCGCCGACCCAGCCGCGCAGCCACTGCGCCGTCAGGACGGACTCGGCGGCGGCGAGCCGCCAGGGCGCGGCGTACGTGAACACCGTCGCGTCGTGGCGCGCGAACGCCTCCTCCGTGGCGGGCACCGCGTCCGGCCCCAGCAGCCTGCGGCCGTGCTCGGTACGGCGCTGGTGGG
The DNA here is from genome assembly GCF_011694815.1 of Streptomyces liangshanensis. Lineage (NCBI taxonomy): Bacteria > Bacillati > Actinomycetota > Actinomycetes > Kitasatosporales > Streptomycetaceae > Streptomyces > Streptomyces liangshanensis. The sequence goes on along the minus strand of NZ_CP050177.1, from coordinate 3,782,693 downwards.
CGTCGAACGAGGCGCCGATGGTGGCGTCGAGCGGGTCGGGCGGCGCGAGTTCGACCAGCCCGGCGACGGACAGCGCGAACAGCGCCGCGCACCCGGCCCCGGTGCAGGCGGTCGCGAGGGCGTCCACCTCCTCGCGGGTGAGCAGGTCGAGCAGGGCGGAGGCGGTGACCAGCGTGGTGCCCGCGAGGTCGGCGGCGGTCAGGGCGGCGATGTCGCCCTGTTCGGTCGCGACGGTGACCGGGCTGCCGTCGGCGGCCTCGGCCGGCATCCGGGCGACGGCGAGGTCCAGCAGGCCGGGGTCCTTGTCGTGCAGGATCCAGTGCTGGGGGCCGTCGAGGCGCGGGGCGAGCCAGCGGCCCATCGAGCCGGTGCCGCAGCCGAGGTCGCGGACGACGAGGGTGCGGTCCTGCCCGAGCTTCTTCCTCTCCGCGGAGCGCTTGGCGAGGTGGCGGTGGAGGGGTTCGAGGGACGCGGTGGCGCGGGCGGCGGCGTCGGCGCCTTCGCGCAGCTCCAGCCACTCCGGGGTGTAGCGCGGCTCTTCGGTCGTGTTCACGCGGTCCTCCGAGGTTCGTGGGGGAGTCGTTCCAGCACCTCGGCCAGACTCCGTGCGGTGGTGTCCCAGCCGGCCAGCGTGGTACGCCGCCGGCGCGCGGCCTCCCGGCACCGCCGCCGCTCGTCGGGCCCGGCGAGCCAGCGGCGCAGCGCGGCGGTGAGGGCGGCGGGGTCGTCGGGCGGGACGAGCGCGCCCGGCAGGGTGCCGTCGGGCGCCTGCCCGAGCGCCTCGGGGACGCCGCCGACGGCGGTCGCCAGGACGGGGATGCCGCGGGCGAGCGCCTCGGTCACGGCCATGCCGTACGTCTCCGCGCGGGAGGCCAGGACGAGGAGGTCGGCCTGCGCGTAGGTGGCGGCGAGAGCGGGTCCGGTACGGGGCCCGGCGAGCCGGATCCGCGCCCCGAGCCCGGCCGCGTCGATCCGCTCCCGCACGCGCGCGACGTAACCGGGGTCCTGCCCGAGCCCCCCGACCAACACACACCGCCAACCGAGATCGGCCACCTCGACGAGCGCGTCGACGAGCCGGAGCTGCCCTTTGCGCGGGCTGACGGTGGCCACGCAGAGAAGAAGCGGGGCGGCCGCTGACGCGGCTGGGGACGCGGGGGCCGCACCCGGGTTGGGGGCGGGCGCCGTGCCCGTGGTCGCGCCGGTGCCGGGTCTTGGCGCTGTCGCCGTGCCCGTACCCGAGCTGGGGGCGGGTGCCGTGCCCGTCGTTGCGCCCGGGGCCGGCGTTGGCATGGTGTCCGTGCCGGGGCCCGGCATCGTGGCCGGACCCGCACCCGTGCCGGGGTCCGGCATCGTGCCTGTACCCGTGCCCGGGTTGGGCTCCGTGCCCGTGCCGGGGTTCGTGCCCGCGCCCGCGTCGGCGTTCGGCGCCGTGGTCGTGGTGGGGCCCGTACCCGCGCCCGTACCCGTACCCGCGCCCGGTGCTTCAGTGCCCTCCCCTGCGGACAGCGCCCCCCGTGCCAACGGGGCCGGGTCCGTGCCCGGAGGGGCTACGTGGACGCGGGTGGCGGGGAGGGCGTGGTGGGTGATCAGGCGGGTGGCCGCCCAGGTGCTCGTGGCCACCACCGCCGACACCGCGTGCAGCGTCCTGCGTTCCGACGCGTCCAGTTCAGCCGCCCGTTCCGGGGCGAGGCCCGTCTCGTCGGCCAGGGGGAGGTGGACCAGGACCACCAGGCGCAGCCGCCCCGCCTCCGGGACGACGACGTCCGGGACGCCGCACGCCACGAGGCCGTCGAGGAGGACGACGCTGCCGTCCGCCGACTCCGCGAGGATCCGGGCCAGTTCGGCGCGCGCCTCCGGGCCCGGGTCGGGCCAGGCGCCCGCGACGGCGTGTTCGTGGACCGGCCGGCCGGAGCGGGCCAGCTCGTCGCACACCCGGCGGTCGTAGCGGTTCCCGCCGCTCGGCGCGGCCGGATCGTCGACGCCGCCGGGCATCACCACCCGCACCGGGCGGGCGGGGGCCGCGGCGGCGCCGGCGGGGTTCACAGCGCCCGCTCGTAGCTCGCCCAGGCGATGTGCGACTCGTGCAGGGTGACGGACACGGCCGTCAGGCCGCGCGCGCCCTCGCCGAGGTCCCCGGCGTGCACCCGGTCGGCGAGCCGGTCGGCGATGACCTTCGCGAGGAACTCCGTCGACGTGTTGATCCCGGCGAACTCGGGCAGGTCGTCCAGGTTCCGGTAGGTGAACTCGCCCACCACCGCGCCCAGTTCCTGGGTGGCCAGGCCGATGTCGACCACGATGTTGTCCGCGTCCAGCTCGGGGCGCCGGAACGTGGCGTCCACGAGGAACGTCGCGCCGTGCAGGCGCTGCGCGGGCCCGAAGACCTCTCCGCGGAAGCTGTGGGCGATCATGAGGTGCTCGCGGACGGTGACGCTGAACAACGGATGACCCTCCAGGTCCCTCGTACTCCTGTCAGGCTGTCTGCCAGGGCGTGTGTGCCGGTACGGCGACTAGTACGGCCGCTGCCCGCCACTTGTTCAACCCGCGCGCGGTTCAGGTCCCGGCGGGCTCCGCCACGGGACCGTACAGGACACGGTGGCACAGTCCGGGCACCTCGCCCCCGGCGATTCCGGCGAGTACGCCCGGCAGCTCCTCGAAGCCGCACTCGCCGGTGACCAGCGCGTCGAACGCCGGGTCGGCGAGCAGGTCGAGCGAGAGCGCGAGCCGGTCGGCGTAGGTCCGCCGCCCGCGCCGGGCCGGCGACACCATGCCCACCTGGCTGCTGCGCAGCACGAGCCGCCCGGAGTGGAACGCCTCGCCCAGCGGCACGCTGATCCGCCGGTCCCCGTACCAGCTCAGCTCCAGGACCGTGCCCTCCGGGCCGAGCAGTTCCAGCGAGCGCGTGAGCCCCGCCTCGCTGGCGCTGGCGTGCACGACCAGGTCGCAGTCGCCCAGCGCGTCCGCGGGGAGCGCGAAGTCGACGCCCAGCGCGCGGGCGACGGAGGCGCGGCCCGGGTCGGCGTCGACCAACTGGACGCGGACGGCCGGGTACCGGGCGAGGACGGCGGCGACCGACGCCCCGACCATGCCGGCCCCGACGACCGCGATCCGGTCGCCGAGCAGTGGGGCGGCGTCCCAGGCGGCGTTGACGGCGGTCTCCACGGTCCCGGCCAGGATCGCCCGCCCGGCGGGGACGCCGTCCGGGACGGGGGTGACGGCGCTCGCCGGGACGACGTAGCGGGTCTGGTGCGGGTAGAGGCTGAAGACCGTACGGCCGAGCAGGTGGGCGGGGCCCTCCTCGACGAGGCCGACGTTGAGGTAGCCGTACTTGACGGGCCCGGGGAAGTCGCCCTCCTGGAACGGGGCGCGCATCGCGGCGTGCTGACTCTCCGGCACGCCCCCGCGGAAGACCGTCGACTCCGTGCCCCGGCTCACGCCGGAGCAGAGCGTGCGCACCACGACGTCGTCGGCGCCCGGCTCGGGCAGGACGACCTCCCGGATCTCGCCGTGCCCCGGGGCGCGGAGCCAGAATGCGCGGGCCTTGCGCTCCATGTGGTGTCCTCCTGGACCTGAACGCTCGGGGGGTGGATTGCGTAGTGACGGTTACGAGGCCGCGATCACCGTACGCGGCACGCATCGAGTCGGCCACACAGCCGGGGTGAACGGTGAACATGTCCAACACGCACAAAACCCTCCAGCCCGCCGGGCTCCCCGGGCTCCCCGGGCTCCCGGGGGTCGGCGGGGCGGCCCGGGTCGCGGGGATACCCGGGGGCCTGGGGGCGGGGGCAGGGATGGGCACGGGTACGGGTACGGGTACGGCGCCCCGCCCGCCCCGCGCCCCGCGTGCGTCCCTGTCCCACCAGGCCAGGATGGTCCGGCGGGAGACGGCCGCCGGGCTGGCCGCGCAGGCGCTCCTCCTGCTGCTGCTCAGCAAGGCGATCGGGCTGGGCCCCGCCGGCTGGCTGACGGGGGCGGCCGTCGCGATCGCCACCTGGGCCGTACTCACGCGCGCCCTGGGCCGCTCCTGGTCCCGCCCCTTCGGCCCCGCCAACCGCGTCACCCTCGCGCGGGCGACCCTCGTCGGCGGCGTGGCGGCGCTGGTCGCGGACTCCTTCGAGAGCCCGCCGCCGCTCACCGCCCTGGTCGCGCTCGCCACGGTGGCGCTGATCCTGGACGCCGTGGACGGCCAGGTGGCACGCCGTACCGGCACGTCGTCGGCGCTGGGCGCGCGGTTCGACATGGAGGTCGACGCGTTCCTCATCCTCGTGCTGAGCGTCTTCGTCGCGACCTCGCTGGGCGCGTGGGTGCTGCTGATCGGCTCGATGCGGTACGGGTTCGTCGCCGCGGCCCGCTTCCTGCCGTGGCTGAACGGCTCCCTCCCCCCGAGCACGGCCCGCAAGACCGTGGCCGCGCTCCAGGGCGTCATCCTCCTCACCACCGCCTCGGGCCTCCTCCCCTACGCCCCCGCCCTGGCCGCGGTGATCGCGGCGCTGGCCCTGCTGACCTGGTCGTTCGCCCGCGACATCCACTGGCTGTTCCGCACGAGGCCCCAGCAGGCACCGTCGGCGGCCGAGACGAAGCCCACCCACGCGACGAGCGCGTGAGGCCCGTCCGCCGGGCGAATCAGGGCCGCCGCGCCCTGTCAGTGGCTCCTTCTACGCTTCCGCCTGTGGATGTGCAGGTGGATGTGGATGCGGACGAGCTCGAATGGCAGGCGAGCAACTACGGCGGTCTTCCGTCCCGGAGAGTGGATCTGCTGTTGGAACACGGCCACCTGGACCTGGTGATCCGGGCGGCGGAGGAGCGCGGCGAGTGGTTCTGCGCCCAGGGCGCGGTGGAGGAGCTCTGCCGGTCGGGTGAGTTCGCGCGAGCGCTGAAGGTGATGGAGCCGTTCGTCGCGAGCGGGTGGTGGCCGGCCGTGTGGGCGAAGGCGGACATCCTGCTGCGGGCCGGCAGGACGGACGAGGCGCTGGACCTGGTCGGCCCGGACGAGGAGGGCCACGCCTCACCGGACGCATGCCGTGACGCCGCCGAGTTGCTCGTCGGGGCAGGGCGGGTGGACGAGGCCGTCGACCTGCTCGTGCCGTACCTGGACCAGGCGTGGATCCGGACGGCACTGGTGGACATCACCGAAGGCCAGGACCGTGACCAGCGGGTAATGGAGTTGATCGCCCCGTACGCCGGTGACGCGCGGCGGGCCGGTGGCGGGAGCCGGAGTGACGATTCCTGCGGGGACGTACCGGAGCTTCGGGCCCGGGTGCTGGAGCGGGCGGGGCACGCCGACGACGCGATCCGACTCCTGGGCAAGGAGGTTGCCGAGGGGCGCCACCTGACGCAGAGCACCCTCACCTCCTACGCCGGACTGCTGGCACGCCACGGCCGGCTGGACGAGCTGCGCGAGCTGGCCGCGGGGGAGAACGCGCACACCGTCCTCGACATCTACGCGGGCGCCCTCCGGGACCACGGCCGGGCCGGGGAAGCCGAGGCTGTGATGCGTGACGCCATCGCCGCCGACGACTGGGTCGGATACCGGTCCTGGCTCTCCTCGTTCCTGTTGCGGGCCGGCCGGCTGGACGACGCGATCGCCGTGGCCGAGGTCGGCTTCAGTTGGTACGACTGCTCCAACCTCCTGACCCCGCTCGTCATCCCGCTTCTCGACCGGCCCGAGGAACTGCTCCACCTCCTGGACCATCCCCTCACGGTGCCCCACCACGGCCACGAGGAGTTCCAGCACTGGTGGCGGGCCCACGCCCTCGCCGGTCTCGGCCGCGCCGAGGAGGCGATCGCCGTCGTCGAGGCCCACCCGGCCTGGTGGGCCGACCCTCGCGTCGTCAGGGCCGGCCTCCTCGGAACCGCCGGCCGTCTCGCGGCCGCCGCCGCCGAACTGCGGGACCTCGGCACGATCGAGGCACGTGAGGAGCTGTTCGCGATCCTGGTCCGGCAAGGGCGGGCGGCCGAGGCCCTGGCCGCCCATCCCACCGTGGCTGAACACCGGGCCGCCCAGCGGGGCGTCGAAGAGGGGGCGGGATCCGTCCCTCGCCGCGTGGACGGGTACTCCGTGGAGCCACCGCTGTAGCGGCCTCGGTCGGTGGGGCTTCTTCCTCTCGGTTGTCCTCAGTACTGGAGCGCCGTCGCCACGTCCTGGCCGATGCGGGCCACCGCGGTGAGGTCGAGGCCGTAGTGGACGTAGCGGCCGTGGCGTTCGGTGCGGACCAGGCCCAGGTCGCGCAGGGTGCGGAGGTGGCGGGAGACCTGGGGGCGGGTCATCGCCAGGCGGTGTGCCAGGTCGGCGGTGGTCATCGACTGGCGGGCGATGAGGCGGCACAGCCGTACCCGGCGGGGATCGGTCAGGGCCAGCATGCGGCTGCGGGCCAGGGTGACGCCGACCACCGGGGAGTGGACGGGGAAGTGCAGGACGGGTGGCAGGCCCGGCTCGTTCTTCACGACGAGGTGCGGGGCGCCGTACAGGGTGGGGATGAGCAGGACCGGCGTACGGGCCGGGGTGATCACCGCGTGGTGCACCTTGTCGAAGACGACGCGCAGGGGGCCGGCGGCCGTGCCCGCCATGTCGCCGGGCGCGTGGGCGAGTTGGGCGCTGCACGGGCTGAGCGACATCAGGGCCGCCGCCGGTCCGTCGTCGGCGAGCCGCTGGCGTACGCGGTGCGCGGCGCCGGTGAGGACCGGTTCCGTCTCGGCCCACAGGGCCCCGAAGAAGACGTGGCGGCAGAGGTCGAGGAACCCGAGGACGTCCGCGCGGAGCGCCCCGGGCCCGCGTAACAGGTCCTCGGCGAGGGCGAGATGGGGCGCCGGGAGCCCGGACGCGGCGTGGCGCAGCGCGGCGGCCTGCGTGGGGTCGTGGAGGAGGCGGTCGAAGGCGTAACCGCGGTAGCCGCTGGCGCAGGAGTACGCGGTGAGCTGGGCGAACTGGTCGAGCGGCAGCCGGGCCAGCGTCGGCCCCCGCCCCGCGCCGTCTCGCCCCGGGCCTTGGTGCCCCGCGTCGCTCCCGAGTCCGGTGTAGAAGCCGCGCCAGCGCAGTGCCGTCCACAGCGGTGAGAAGCGCCGGAGGCCGGTCACGAAGGCGGGCGGGGCGGTACGGATGACCTCCTCGGCCCAGGGCGCCCGGTCCGCGTGGTGTTCGCGCTCGGTCAGCACGTGCAGGCACGCGGCCAGCTCGGCGAGAGGGGAGACCGCCACCGTGAAGCGCCCGGGGACGGCCCCTTCCAGGACAATCACGACCGTCATGCGCGGAGTGTACGACCGGCGGGCGCCGGGGGCCCGGGGAGTTCGGGGAGTTCGGCGGGCGCCGCGGGGGCATCCGCCGGGCTTGCGTCCGCCGCGCTCCTCGCCCCCGCCTCGAACTCCGCCCGTGCCGCCTCCAGGAACTCCGGTTCCGTCAGCAGGTCCGCCAGGACCCGTGCCAGGCCGATCGCCGCGACGCGGGTGCGGTCGTGCGCGAACGGGGTCACCGCCGCGTCGCGCATGGCCGTCGAGTGGCTCGGGGTGCCGAGTGCCGCAGTCTGGACGTACGGGTGGATCACCGGCAGCAGTTGGGAGAGGTTGCCGATGTCGGACGAGCCCGCCGGGGAGTCCGGGGCGCCCGGGCCGATCTCCACCCCCAACGCCCGTACCGTCGCGCCGAATCGCGCCGCGAGCACCGCGTTGTTACGGCGTTCCGCGTACAGCGGGCCCGTCTCCGAGCACTCCACCGCCGTCCCCGTCGCGTACGCCGCGCCCTCCGCCGCCCTCCGTACCCGCTCGACCAGGGCGCCGACCGACACGGCCGTACCGTCCCGTACGTAGAAGTCCACGACGGCCCGCGCGGGGACCACGTTCGGGGCCTGGCCGCCGTCCGAGACGATCCCGTGCAGCCGGGCCGTCGGGGGCACGAACTGCCGCATCGAATCGAGCGCGTTGAGGAACAGCTGCGCCCCGGCCAGCGCGCTGCGGCCCTCCCAGGGGGACTTGGCGGCGTGCGCGCTCACCCCCGTGAACTCGGCGCGCATGTGCGCGGCGGCCAGGGCGTGTTGGGTGGTCATCGAGCGGTCGGCCGGGTGGAACATCAGCGCGGCGTCGACCCCCTCGAAGACCCCCGCCCCGGCCAGCAGCACCTTGCCCGCGCCGCCCATCTCCTCGCCGGGCGTGCCGATGACGGCGACGGTGCCCGGGTGGTCGGGCAGCGCCCGTACGGCGGCGATCGCGGCGGCGGCGCCACCTGCCGCGATGAGGTTGTGGCCGCAGCCGTGGCCGACGCCGGGCAGCGCGTCGTACTCGACGAGCACGGCGACGCACGGCCCCGCCCCGCCGCCGCCCTCGTGCACCGCGACGAACGCGGTGTCCAGCCCGCCCGCCGGCGTCCGCACCACGAAGCCGGACTCCGCGAGCCAGCCGGTGAGCACGTCCCGGGCGTGGTGCTCGGCGAACTTCAGCTCCGGCCGCGCGTGGATCGAGCGGCTCACCTCCTCCATGCGGGGCCGCAGCACGGCGAGTTCGGCGGCGAGGGCCTGGAGGGTGGGGGCGGTACGGGTACCGGGCATGACGACTCCTGTCGTACGACGTCTGGCGTGGGGTGCGCGTCCTTCGCGTACGACGAGCCTGCGCGCGCCCACCCCCGCCGTGACGCCGATTACCGCGCCCCAGGTAACCGTGCCGCGCTCACCGGGCCGTACCGGACAGAACAGGGCGCTCATGGAATGCGGCGCCTATAATGGTGTGCAGCTACCGGTACCTCACTCACCGCCCCATACCGCTCGATCCCTACCATCACCGGAGGATTCCGGATGAGTACGTCATGAGCACGCCGCGCGAGCTGTTGATCGTCGCGATGGACATGACATCCGTCCGCACGGTGGAGCGGGGCACGCTGTCGCTCGCCCTCGCGGGCGCCGAGGCGGTCGATCTCCTCGCCGTGGGGGCGATCACCCTGGAGGGCGACCGCGTCGTGCCGTCCGGGGAGGGGCTGGGGTCGGGCGATCCGCTGGTGGACGAACCCCTTTTGGACGACCCGCTGTTGGGCGAGGCCGCGTCCTCGTTCGTGCGGCAGGCTCCGTACGAATCCGTGGGCAACTGGCTCTGGCGCCGCGGCCGCGACCTGTCCTCGGTGTACACGGCCGCGTTGGAGGCGGAAGGGCAGCTCGCCCGCCGGCACCACCGCCGCTGGGGGGTGTTCCGGTCCAGTGAACTGGTCCTGGTCGATTCGCCCGCCCGCCGTGTGGCCGCCGAGCGCTGGACGGCCGACGAACCCGTCCTGGCCGCGCTCGCCACGGCCGTCGGGATCCGCGACAAGCGCACGACGGCCTCCCCGGCCGTGACCGACGAGTCGGTGGCGACCGTACTGACCGCTGTCGACGACGCGTCGAGCGAACTGGCGGCGGAGGCGGAACGCCGCGCCCACAAACGCGACGACGCGGCCGTCACGAACGTACAGCGCGGATACTGACGCGGGACGTTGGCGTAACAGCGCGGATACCGAGGCACGCCGCCTACGTCCGGTGACCCGCGTCGGCCCACCGTTGTGCCCCCGCCCCCACCACCGGCCGCACGGTGGTTTTCGCGGTCTCACTCGAATGCCGCATTTCCTGGCACATACCCAGACGTTATGCCAGTGACACAGTGGCGGTTCCCGGACCCCGAACGGCTCACACTCCGAAGTCCTTGACAGGAGTAAGCCTATGACGCCACCTCATTTCCGCGCGCCCCACCGGCGCGCGGTGTCGACCTGGATCGCGGGGCTCGTCACCCCGCTCGTCGCCGCGACCGTGGTCGCGATGACATCGACCCAAGCCGTCGCCATCGCCACACCCGTGCCGCTCGGTACCGCGAGCAGCTTCGCGATCCTCGCGGGCAGCACGGTCACCAACACCGGCCCCTCGGTGGTCACCGGGGACCTGGGCGTCAGCCCTGGTACGGCCATCACCGGATTCCGCCCGCCCCCCGCGGAGCCGGGCACGGTCAACGGCGTGCAGCACGCCGGTGACGCCGTGGCCATGGTGGCCAAGAACGACCTGGTCACGGCGTACGACCAGGCCGCCGGACAGGCGCCCGACGCGTCCATCCCGGCGGGCCTCGCCGGTGAGACGCTCGCTCCGGGCGTCTACAAGGCGGATGTCGGGGTCGGCCTCACCGGCGACCTCACCCTGGACGCCGCGGGCGACCCCCAGGCGGTGTGGGTGTTCCAGATCCCCGAATCCCTCACCACCGCCTCCGCCAGCCGCGTCCTCCTCGTCAACGGCGCCTCGCCGTGCAACGTGTACTGGCAGATCGGCGCCTCGGCCACCCTCGGCAGCGGCTCGTCGTTCGTCGGCACGATCATGGCCCTGACCTCGATCAGCCTCGACGACTCGGCGACCGTCAACGGCCGGGCCCTGGCCCGCAACGGCGGTGTGACACTGATCAACAACGTGATCAACCGCGGCAACTGCGCCACCGGTGGCACCACCGGCGGTGTGTTGGGCGGCGTTCTAGGCGGTGTGCTGGGCGGCCCCACCACGGGCGGCACCACCACCGCGGGCACCACCGGCGCGACCACGACCGGCACCACCACGGGTGGTGTGCTGGGCGGCGTCCTCGGGGGCGCGCTCGGCGGTCTCACCACGGGCGGTACGGGCACCACGACCGGCGGGACCACGGGCAGCGTGCTCGGCGGCGTCCTCGGCGGGGTCCTGACCGGCGGTACGACCGGGGGCACCCCGGGCGGCCTGATCGCGGGCACGACGGGCGCGACCACGACCGGTGGCGGCACGGGCGGGCCCGGCCACGGCCACGGTCACGGCCATGGGCACGGCCACGGGAAGCCCGGCAAGCCGCACGACGAGGGCGGTTACGGCGGCGACGAAGGCGGCTACGGCGGTGACGAGGGCCACGGCGACGAAGGCCAGGGTGACCACGGCTACGGCGGCGACGGCTACGGCGGCGACGAGGAGTACGGCGACCAGGGTTACGGCGACCGGCCCGACGACGGCCCCCGTCACGACGGCTGAACCACCCCGGTCCGCGTGAGCGGTGGGGTGCGGCAGAGCGGTCACCGGTGACCGCTCTGCCCCGCCCCCCGCCCGCGGCGGGAGCACGTCGAGCACGTCGAGCGGACTGAACGGATCGAGAGCACGTTGACACGAGAAGAACCGGGCGGGGAGGCGGGAGTGCCCACGTCCCCCGAGGAACGCCGCCCGCAGGAAAGGCACATGACCGCCGAGGTCGGCACCCCACGGGCGGTGCGGGGCGTCATCGTCGCCGTGTGCCTGACGGTCGCGCTCACCCACGTCCTGCTGGTGTTCCTGCACGTGGCTCCCGCGAACACCGTCACCCAGCGGTTCAACCAGCAGGTCAACGGCTGGGTCTTCCCGGTGTTCGAGCAGAACTGGAAGCTCTTCGCCCCGGATCCCGACTCCGCCAACCGGCGGATCTCCGCGCGGACCGCCTCCACCGCGCCGGACGGCACCGTACAGGTCAGTGACTGGTTCGACCTGACGGCACTGGACGAATCCGCCGTCGAGCACCATGTGTTCCCCAGCCACACGGCGCAGAACCTGCTGCGCCGCGCCTGGACGGCGTACGTCGAATCGCACGGTGCCGACGACCGGACGCGTTCGGAACGGGCGCTCATGACCCGCGCGTACCTGCGCAACATCGCGGTGAAGCGGGTCACCGCGCACCGGGGCGGGACCTTCCGGTCCCTCCAGCTCCGGGTGGTCACGGTGCCGGTGGCCGCCCCCGGCACCCGGCAGGCGGTACGGCAGGTACGGCCCGCGGCCCGGCAGGCCGGTTCCTCCGCGCCCTCCGCACCTTCCGCGCCCTCCGCCGACACCCGCTATCTGCCCTGGTGGAAGGTGCCCTCCGATGACCACTGAGCACGTACCCGGCACCACCCCCTCAAGCGTCCTCGACCGGCTCGGTGGGCTTCTCACCCTGCTGACCGCGCGCCCGGTGTCCCTCCACGCGGTGGCGGTCCTCCGTATCGGGTACGGCCTGCTCTATCTCGTCTTCCTGCTGCGGGAGTTCCCGCACCGCGACGAGATCTGGGGCCCCGGATCGCCGTGGACGCCCGCGATGGCGGAGCAACTCTTCGAGCGGACCGGCTGGTTCAGCGTCCTCACGCTGTCCGACAGCCGGTGGTACTTCGAACTCTGTTACGCGGGTGCCCTGGTGGTGGCCGCGCTGTTCCTGGTGGGGTGGCGGACGCGGGCCGTGTCCGTCCTCTTCTTCGGGGTCGTGGAGTCCTTCCACGCCCGGGCGATCTTCATGACGGACGGCGGCGACAACCTCATCCTCCTGATGGCGGCGTACCTCGTCCTCACCGCCTGCGGGCGCCGCTGGTCCCTCGACGCGCGCAGGTCCCGGCTCCGGGCGGCGGCGCGGCCCCCGGGGCAGCCGGAACGAGGACGCCTCCGGCTCCGGATCCCCGACGCGCCCCGCGTCCGCGCCTCACAACGGACCCTGACCACCGTCCTGCACAACTGCGCCCTGCTCGTGATCGCGGCCCAGGTCTGTTTCCTCTACGGCTCCGCGGGCCTCTACAAGGTCCAGGGCGGCTCCTGGGGCAACGGGACCGCCCTCCACTACGTCCTGAACCTCGAACTTTTCCAGCCCTGGCCGTTCCTGTCCCGACTGGCCGACGAGCACACGCTCCTGATCGCCGTCGCCGGCTACCTGACGGTGCTCCTCCAGGTGGCCTTCCCGTTCGTTCTCTTCGGCCCGCTCAAGTACCCCGTCCTGGCGATGCTGTTGGGCATGCACGTCGGCATCGCCGTCCTGATGGGGCTGCCGCTCTTCTCGGGCGCGATGATCGTCGCGGACGCGGTGTTCCTCCCGGACCGCTTCTACCTCGCGGTGTACGCGGCGGGCGGCCGCGCGCTCCGGCGGCCGGGGCGCGGCGGGCCGGGGCACGATCGGCCGGGGCGCGGTGGGTCCGGGCGCGCGGGCGCCGGGGCCGAGGACGTGTCCGTACCGCGTCAGTCCGTGCCCCGACGGTCCGGAGCCGCGCGTCCGTGACGGCCCGGGGCGCCTCAGACGCCCGTACGGCCGTCGACCCGTTCCCGCACCAGGTCGGCGTGGCCGCAGTGCCGCGCGTACTCCGTGATCATGTGCGTGTAGATCCAGCGCAGTGTGACCCGGCCGCCCATGAAGGGGCTGGTGTCGTCGAGGGCGCGGGCGGCGCAGTTCGCGCGTGAGCGGTCCATCTCGGCCTGCCAGACGGACAGCACCCGGTCGAAGGTGACCTCGTCGGTGAGGTCGAAGCCGCCGTCGGTCGCGGCGACATCGGCGTCGGGGGTGTGGATCGCCGGGACGTCCTCGCCGGTCAGCACCCGGCGGAACCAGTTCCGCTCGACCTCCGCCGCGTGCTGGACGAGCCCGAGCAGGGTGAGGGACGACGGCGCGGCGGACGCCTCGCGGAGCTGGTGCTCCGACAGCCCCTCGCACTTCTGGGCGAGGGTGGCGCGGTAGAAGTCGAGCCAGCTCTCCAGGGAGGTCCGCTCGTCGGCGTCCAGCGGGGGCATGGCGCGGGGGGTCGGTGTGCTGGGGGAGGGGGAGGGGGTGCTCATGGTCGTCATCGTGGCACGGGGGTCTGACAGTGCTCCGGGGCTCCGACAGTGCGGCGGGGCTCCCACAGCCCGGCGGCTCCCACAGTGCGGTTGCGCGCGGGTGTGCGGGGCGCCGCCCCAGGGCGCCCGGTGCGTCAGGTGGCCGCCAGGCGGGCCGTCTCGTCGGCGCAGCCCCAGGACAGGGTGACGCCCGAGCCGCCGTGGCCGTAGTTGTGGATCACGGGGGTGCCGGGGAGCAGGTGGGGGTCGCGTTCCAGGCGTACGCCCGAGGGGCGGTGGGGGCGCAGGCCCACCGGGTGGGCGAGGACCGGGGCGCCGGCCAGGCGGGGTTCGAGGGCGGTGCAGCGTGCCAGGATCGCGGCGGCGGTGGCGGGGTCGGGGAAGAGGTCCCAGCGGTCGGCGTCGAACGTGCCGCCCAGCACGACGTCCGTGCGGCGCGGGTGGACGTACGTGTAGCCCTCGGGGTGGTCCTGTACGCGCAGCGAGGTGCGCAGCCCCGGGTTGGCCACCACGACGAGTTGGCCGCGTACCGGCGTCATGGTGGGGTCGCCGCAGAGTGAACCGGCGCCCAGTCCGGCCGCGTTGACGACCAGCGGGGCCCATACGGCGGCCTGGGAGAGGTGGTTGACGCGGCGGTGGTGGAGGAGGCCGCCGGCCGCGAGGAAGCGGGTCACCAACCAGTCGAGGTAGACCGGCATGTCGACCGTGGGCGCGTCGAAGGCCCAGCCGTGCGTCCACGTCCCGGTCGCCTCGTCCGTACGGAGGGGGCGCAGGCCGGGGACGGCCTTGGCCCACCAGGGGAGTTCGGCGGCCCGGGCGGGCGTGTAGGTCCGGCAGGGGCCGAGGGTGACGCCCGGGACGCCGTCGGCCGCCTGGCGGGAGAGTTCGGCGTAGGTGTCCGCCGCCCGTACGGTGGTGGCGCGGCCGGGCCGTACCCCGGTCGGGTACCAGACCGCGGCCGCCACCGACGACGTCCTCGCGGGCAACGCCTCGTCGGTCACCACCAGGACGCTCGCGCCGCGTTCGAGCAGCCGTACCGCCGTCGTGAGCCCGACGATCCCGCCCCCGACGACGACGATGTCCGCCTTCATGGATTTCCCTGGTTTCACGGTGGGCCGTCCTTCGTCTCGTGCCGCCTCCGCCCCGGCTCGGCCTGCCCGGCCCCGGGGTGTGCTCCCAGGAGGCCAGGCGTGGGCGGGCGGTGTCCAAGACGCGTTTGTACGGGGGCGATACGGGCCGCCTATCGCGATACGGACCGCTTATCGGCGGGCCGGGAACTTGTCTTGGATGGGGGCCGGGGACGCCCCCTACCATCGGTTCATGGACCTGCGACGACTGGGCTACTTCGCCGTACTGGCCGAGGAGTTGAACTTCACGCGCGCCGCCCGGCGGCTCCACATCGCCCAGCCCGCCCTGAGCCAGCAGATCCAGGCGCTCGAACGGCAGGTCGGCGCGCGCCTGGTGTTGCGTGGGTCGAAGGGGTGCTCGCTGACGCCGGTCGGTGTGGTGGTCGCGGAGGAGGCGGGCCG
Organism: Streptomyces liangshanensis; assembly: GCF_011694815.1. NCBI lineage: Bacteria > Bacillati > Actinomycetota > Actinomycetes > Kitasatosporales > Streptomycetaceae > Streptomyces > Streptomyces liangshanensis. The sequence goes on along the minus strand of NZ_CP050177.1, from coordinate 3,767,632 downwards.
GCTCCTGCGCCAGGCCGAGGCCGCCGAGCAGCGCATCCAGGCCGCGGTGCGCGGCCGGGCCGGCCGGCTGCGGCTCGCGTACACCCGTTCGGCGCGGGGCGGGGTGGTGGACGCGCTGGTCAGCGAGTTCCGTACCCGGTACGGGGATGTCGAGCTGAGCGTCCAGACCGGCTGGACCGCCCACAACGTCGCGGAACTGCGCGCGGGCCGGCTCGACGCGGCCTTCGTCAGGCCGCCCATCGACGAGGCGCCCGAGCTGCGCTACCTCGTGCTGTCCGAGGAGGAGCTGCTGCTCGCGCTGCCCGCCGGGCACGCGCTGGCGGCGTTACGTACGAGGATCAGCCGCGAGCGGATCGCCGACGAACCGGTGATCCTCTTCCCCCGGGAGAACGGGCCCGGCATGCACGACCTGATCACCCGTCAGGTCTGGCCGGGCGGGCCCCGTATCGTCCGGGAGGAGCCCGACGACGAACAGCTCCTGCTGGCGGTGGCCGCGGGCCACGGCATCTCGGCCGTCCCGGCGGGCCGCGCGCACGCGCTGCGCCTCCCGGGCGTCCGGCTGCGCCACCTCACCGCCCCCGTACCGACGGTCCCCCTGGCCCTGGCGTACCACCCGGGCGCGGACCTACGGGTGGTGAACCTGCTGCTGCCGCTGGCGGGAGGCGCGGCCCCGCCCGGCGGGGACGCCGGTCAGCCCCCGGCGGCGACGGACCACCCCGCCTGAGGCCGCCGTTGGGGGCACGTGCGGCTGCGGCTCCGGCGGAGTACGAGTACGACTACCGTCCCGGCGGCCCCGGCGTCCCGGCGGTCCCGGCGGTCCCGGCGACCGGGCGGGTCCCGGCGACCGGGCGGGTCCCGGCGCGCCGGCCGGCCGCCCCCGGTCGCCTCGCCCCCCCCGGGTCGCCCTGCTCGCGCTGCACTTCGGTCACGACGCGCCGGTCGTCCCGCACTTCGGTCACCCCGCGCCTCGGTCGCCTCGTCCCCGGCGCCCCGGTCACTCCACGCCTCGGTCGCCCCGCGCCCCGCTCACCCGGCGCCTCGCTCAGCCCGCGCCTCGGTCACTCCGTTCCCTGGTCACCCCGTGCCCCGGGCTTCGGTCGCGCCGTCCCCCAGTCACTCCACGCCTCGGTCAACCCGCGCCCCGCGCCCCTCGCCCCGCCTCCCGGTCACGCCGCGCCCCGGTCACGCCGCGCCCCGGTCAACCCGCGCCCCTCGCCGCGCCTCCCGGTCACCCCGCACCCCGCACCCCCCGGCCCCCCGGGCCCCCCTTCGTCACGCCGTTTCGCGTTCCTCTCGGGCCGGGTGGTGGACGCAGGACGTCACTACCAGGAGGGGCCATACGGCCTGGGCGGCGGTCAGGACGCGTTCGGCTACGCCGGCGGCTCCGCGGGTCTGGAGTTCGACCAGGAACCAGGCCGCGCCGAGCACCATCAGCGCGCTCGCCACGATCGCCGCCGGGAGGCGGAGCGCCCACGGCCCCTTTCCCGTGCGGTTGGCGGCCAGCACCGGCCACGCCGCCATCAGCGCGAAGCCGATGGTGACCACGGTGCCGTGGCCGAAGTTGCCCCCGCTGACCGGGGCCGGGAAGAGCGTCAGCGCGATCGCCGCCACCCCGCCGCCCGCGAGCGCCAGCCGGCCGGGGAGCTTCGCGGCGTGGAGCCCCCGGGCGGTGGCCAGGTAGCAGGTGCCCAGGGTGACCAGCATGGCGTTCATGACCCAGTAGCCGGGGGCGCCGTAGGCCGCCAGGATGCTGATCGTCTGGGTGACGGGGTCGTAGCCGGGTCCCTGCAACAGCTCCGCGGTCGTCCACCCACCGACCAGCAGGAGGGGAGCGGACCCGGACGAGAGCAAGGCCCACCAGGGTGCAAGTCGCATCAGATCACCCTAAGATGCGCGATTCGCCCTATCGTTCCTCACACGCGGACGACCGGGTGGTCATCGTCGGCGTCAACGAGGAGCGAGCGTCAGAGGTCCCGCTCCCACGGCCACCCCGACCGCCGTCCCTCCTCCAGGAGCGGGATCAGGCGGAACGCCGCGTCGCTCAGGCCGCCGAAGGTGTGGCGGTGGGGGCCCGGGGCGTTGTGGGCGAGGGCGTATCCCGCCAGGTTCCAGGTGTAGACCGGCACCTGCTCCGGCACCGCGCCGAGCGGCCGGTGGCCGGGCCGCGTCCACTGCGCCTGCTCGTCGGTGACGACGACCACCCGGTCGTGCGCCCGGTAGTGCCGGGTGACGGCCCTGGCCGTGTCCGTACCGCCCAGGTCGTGGAAGCGGTCCACCGCCCGCAGGACGGACTCGTCGCGGCCGAACTCGACCGGCCGGCTGTCGGAGCCGAACTCGACCAGGTCGGCCCGCTCCGCCCGGACGGCCAGGGCGGTGCCGAAGATGGCCGCCGAGTCGGCCCGGTTGAGTTCGGTCCCGGAGCTGGGCCGGTCGAACATCGAGCCCGAGCGGTCCACCAGGACCAGGGTCCGGCCGGGCAGCGCGGGAACGTTGGCCAGCGAGTGCCCGAGGGCCGATTCCAGGGCCTCCGCCCAGCGCGCCGAGGACACGTTCCGGTGCGCGGCCAGGAAGCGGAACGGGAACTGCCGCGACCGCGCCACCTCCGCCGGGTCCGAGATGCGCCGCGCCACGTCGGCGGCGGCCTCGTCGCCGACCCCGGCGAGGTCGAAGTTCCGGAGGTTGCGGACGAGGGCCATCGCCCCCATCGAGGGGATCACCGCCTCCCACACGGCGGCGTCCAGCGGTCCCCGCAACCACCCCGCCAGCGCCTCCCACGTCATCCCGGCCGCCGCCAGCCGCCCGGCCCCGCCCTCGCCGGTGACCAGCGCGTACCGCCGCTCGACCGGGACGGACATCAGGGCGTGATGCGCGGCGAGGAGCGGCTCACCGGCGGGCGGCACGGCCCGGTCGGGGTGGTGGCGCCGGTCCAGCGCGTACCGGAACAGCTCGCCCTGCCACGGCCGGTCCCGGGCGGGCGCGGGATGGGTCAACTCCAGTACGTCACCGAAGCGGTAGGCCCGCGAGCCGGTGTCGTACTTGAGCAGCGCACGACCCGTGTAGAGCCGTCGCACGGCGTCGGCGACCCCGCGCTTGACCGGCTGGGGCAGCCGCCGCCCGTACCGTGACGTCCAGTAAGCGAGCAACTCCCCCGGCTCGTCCGGCCGTTGGAGTACGGAGTCGACGGCCTGCCGCGACAGCCCGGCTGCCCCCGCCGCCACCCGCGCCCGCGCGAACTCGGCCGCCCCCACCAGCGAAGCCGTCCGCATCCGCGCCTCGGTGCGCAACCACCCGAGCAGCCCCAGGGTCCATTCGGGGTCACTGAGGGCGAGTTGGTGTACGAGGCGGACGTACCGTTCGTCGCGCGCCGCCGCGCCCTCGTAGAAACTCGGCTGCCCCACGAGATGCGTCGTGGCCAGCACGAAGAGCTCGTCCTTGGGCTCCCGTACGAACCCGGCCCCCGCCTGGTGACCGGGCATCCACGTCGCCCCGGCGACCGCGCCCGGGGCGGTGTACGGCGCCGGTTCCTTCCAGCGCCCGTGGGTGGAGAGCGGCGAGGTGGCCCCGCCCGCGGTCACCCCCGGTATCTCAACCTGAACCTCTGCCCTTGCCTCGGCCTTGGCCCGCTGACGGTTGAACCGGGTCATGCAGAAGTCCCCCTGGTGGGTGGCGCGGACATCACGGGCCGGCGTGAACGGAACACACCGGCACACCGGCACACCGCCGGAACGACACGGCGGTACGTGGCGGTGAACGCGCCCTCCGAGATCAAGAAGTGGCACCGGTGCTTGTTTTCTTCGGGAAGTAACCGGGGCCGGTCGCATCGGAGGACGCCTCGCAGAAGCTACCCCCGCGAGCGCGACCGGGCACCTGATTTATCGCCCCCGGTCACTCCTCCGGGTCCGCCGCCCGCTGCAGGTCCGCGCGGCCCTCCGCCGCCGGGATGAAGCGCGTCATGCCGAACTGGCCCGTCCCGGCCGCGCCCGGCGCGGGGGCGGGCGTCGGTTCGGTGCTCCGGGGCGCGGTCGGCAGGACGTACGGGCGGCGCAGCACCTCGTCGAGGATGATCACGGTCTCCGTGGCGCGCACGGCCGGGATGCTGGCGAGCTGCTCGGTGACGAGGCGGTGCACGGCACTGACGTCCTGGACCCGGATCTGGATCATCGCGTCGTGCTGACCTGTGGTGATGGCGCAGTACTCGACCTCCGGCATGGTGGCGAGGGTCGCGCGGAACTGCTTCCAGAGGTCCTGGCGGACGGTGACGAAGACCAGCGCGCAGATGTCGAGCCCGATGCGGGACGTGTCGACGCGGGCGCTGAAGCCGGTGATCACGCCGTCGGCGCGGAGGGCCTCGAAGCGGGTGTAGGCGTTGGCGCGCGAGATGCCGACCCGCTCGGCGAGCGCGGCCACGGAGATGCGGCCCTGGCCCCGGAGCACGCCCAGGATCTTGAAATGCACCGAATCCAGGGCAAGACCAATGCCTATCCGTCCAGAGCCGCGTTCGCCGGGGGATCCCGGGCTTGACAAATCTTCCACGCTCGCGCCTTTCGGGAACTTTCTGTCTTGTTCTGGTCCTGTTGGCCGGAAGTGTTGGTTAGCTTCACCCCACCCTACGGTGAAACGTCCAGGGATCTCCCTCCGGCGGCCGTCGACGCCCGCCCCCGCACACCCCTCCGCCCCGCCTTCTTCCGCTCGTCCCCGCCCTCGGAGGCACCCATGTCCAGATCGCGCACCGGGTCGTACCCGGCGGCCGTCTCGCTCGTCACCCTGGCCGCGCTCGCCCTCAGCGCCTGCTCCGGTGGCACGTCCGCCCCGGGCTCGGCCGGCGGGAAGACGCTGGTCGTCGACACGTCGTTCAACCTGAAGACCGCCGACCCCGGCCGGGAGTTCGAGCCGACCGGCAGCATCGTCGACAAGGCGCTGTACGAGACGCTGCTGACCTTCAAGGGGGGTGACGTCACCAAGCCGCTGCCGGGGCTGGCGTCCTCGTACGAGGAGTCGCCGGACAGCAAGGTGCTCACCCTGCACCTGCGGGCGGGAGCGAAGTTCTCCGACGGGAGCGCGGTCACGGCCGACGACGTGGTGTTCTCGCTGACGCGCGTGATCGGGCTCAAGGGCAACCCGTCGTTCCTGCTGGACGGCGTCACGGTCGCCAAGAAGGACGCCTCGACGGTCACCCTGACCTCGGAGAAGGCCAACCCGGCGCTGCCGAACATCCTGCCCAACCCCGCGCTCGGCATCCTCAACGCGAAGGCGGTCCGGGCCCAGGGCGGTACGGCCACGGCGGCGGACGCGGCGGAGAAGTACCTGAACAAGAGCTCCGCCGGCTCCGGCCCGTACACACTGACGTCCTTCAACGCGAACACGCAGGTCGTGCTCGCGAAGAACCCCAAGTACAACGGCGCGCAGAAGCCCACGTACGACAAGATCGTCCTGCGCAACGTCCAGGCGCCCACCCAGAAGCTCAACGTGCAGCGCGGCGACAGCCAGATCGCGCTGGACCTGAACTCCGACCAGACGGCGGGGATCGCCGGCGGGCTCAAGGTGCTCAGCGGGCCGTCCTCGGACGTGATCTTCCTGCTGCTGAACCTGGACCCGGGCGTGAGCGACGCCACCGCCGACGCGAAGTTCCGCGAGGCGGTCCGCAAGGGCATCGACTACAAGAGCCTGCTGACCCTCGGCGGCAGCGGTTCCGTACAGCCCGGCGGGGTCATCCCGTCGACGTTCGTCGGCGCGCTGCCCCCCGGGCAGGCCCCGGCCCGGGACCTGGCCGGGGCCAAGGCGGCGCTGGCGGCGAGCAAGATCAAGAACCCGTCGGTGAAGCTCAGTTACGCGAGCGACCTCACCCTGGACGGCCTGTCGTTCCAGTCCATGGCCGAGCGCGTCCAGGCGCAGCTCAAGGAGGTCGGCGTCAAGGTCACCCTGGCGCCCGCCCCCACCACCACCGAGCTGGACAACTACCGGAACGGCAAGGAGCAGGTCGGCCTCTGGTACTGGGGCCCGGACTACCCGGACCCCAGCGACTACCTGGCGTTCCTGCCCGGCGGCCTGGTCGGGCTGCGCGCCGGCTCCAAGGCGGGCGCGGACCCGGCGCTCACCGCGCTGGGCGAGCAGGCGGCCACGACGACGGACGCGGCCGGCCGCCAGAAGCTGTACGAGGAGATCCAGACGGACCTGAACGACGACGGGGCGTTCATCCCGCTGATGCAGCCCAGCCGGCACATCGTGGCGGCGTCGTCGGTGACGGGCCTGGCGTACAACCCGGTGTGGACGATCGATGTCGCTGAGCTCGGTGCCAAGTAAGGGGAAGGGCGGGCGGCGCCTGCTCGCGCGCCACCCGCTGGCCCGCTTCCTGCTGCGCAGGACCGCGACCGCCGTCCTGCTGGCGTTCGGCGTGACGCTGGTCACGTTCATCCTCACCAACCTGGTGCCGGGCGACCCGGCCGCCGCCGCCCTCGGCCAGCGGGCGGTCGGCGACCCGGCGATCGTCGCGCAGTTCCGGCACCACTACGGCCTCGACAAGCCGCTGCCGCTCCAGTACGTCACGTACCTCGGCAACCTGTTCCAGGGCGACCTGGGCGAGTCCCAGCAGAGCCACCAGTCGGTGCTGACGGACCTGAGCACCGCCGTGCCGGCCACCCTGGAGCTGGCCGGGGCCGCGATCGTCGTGTCGCTGGTCGTGGGGGTGGCGTTCGGGGTGGTCGCGGCGCTGCGCCGGGACCGGTTCACCGACCAGCTCCTGCGGGTCGTGAGCCTGCTGGGCGTGTCGGTGCCGACCTTCTGGCTGGCGCTGCTCGCCTTCTACGTCTTCTTCTACCGGCTCGGCATCGCGCCGGGCAGCGGCCGGATCGCCCCCGACCTGACCGCCCCGCCGCACGTCACGGGCCTGTACACGGTCGACGCCGCGCTCGCCGGGCAGTGGCAGGTGTTCTGGAGCGCGGCCGGGCACCTGGTGCTGCCGGCGCTGGTGCTCACCGCGTACACCGTCGGCCTGCTCACCAGATTCACCCGCTCCGCCGTGCTCGAAGTACTGGGCCAGGACTACGTCAGGGCGGCGCGCGCCAAGGGGCTGCCCGGGCGGACGGTGCTGTTCCAGTACGTGCTGCGGGCGGCGCTCGTCCCGGTGATCACGGTCGCGGGGCTGGCCTTCGGGGCGCTGCTGTCGGGCACGGTCCTGGTGGAGTCGATCTTCGCCTGGCCGGGTCTGGGGGCGTACGCGTACCGCAGCGCGACCACCCTCGACCTGCCGGCCGTGATGGGCGTCGGGCTGGTCGTCGGCATCGTGTATCTGACCGTCAACCTCGCCGTGGACGTGCTGTACGGCGTGATCGACCCGAGGGTGAGGGTGCAGTGAAAGCGACGTGGTCCAGCGGCTCCGGGCGGCTCGGCTCCGGGCGGTTCCCTTTCGGGCGGTTCCATCCGCTGCGGCGCCTGCCCCGTGCCTGGCGCAGGCCGCTCGCGGTCGTCGGCGGGGTGCTCGCCGGCCTCTGGCTGGTGATCGTGCTGGCCGCGCCGGTGCTCGCCCCGCACGACCCGCTCGCGCAGGACCTGCCCCGGCTGGCCGGGCCGGGGCCCGGGCACTGGTTCGGTACGGACGAGCTGGGCCGGGACGTCCTGAGCCGCGTGCTCTACGGGGCCCGCGTCTCGATCCCGCTGGCGTTGCTGCTGGTCAGCCTGTCGCTGCTGATCGGCGGGGTCCTCGGGGCCTGCGCCGGGTTCTTCGGGCGGTGGGTGGACGAGACCGTGATGCGGATCGCGGACCTGGTGTTCGCCTTCCCGACCGTCATCCTCGCGATGGTCGTCGCCGCCGCGCTCGGCGCCAGCCTCCAGAACGCGGTGCTCGCCGTCCTGGTCGTCGCCTGGCCCTCGTACGCCCGCGTCACCCGCGGCCTGGTGATGGGCCTGCGCTCGCGCGAGTTCGTGCTCAGCGGGCGGCTGCTGGGCTTCTCCGCCTGGCGGTCGCTGCGCGTGGACGTCCTGCCCAACGTGCTCGGGCCGCTGCTGGTGCTGGCGACCCTCGACATCGGCACGGCGACGCTGCTGCTGTCCGGGCTGTCGTTCCTCGGCCTGGGCGCGAAGCCGCCGACCGCCGAGTGGGGGGCGATGGTCGCGTCGGGGACGCAGCAGTTCGACAAGTGGTGGATCGGGGTCTTCCCCGGCCTGGCGATCCTCACCGTCGTCCTGGCCTTCAACTTCCTGGGCGACGCCCTGCGAGACGCCCTCGACCCCGGCACGGCCCGCACCCTCGGCGCGGAGAAGGAGCGTGTGGCGTGAGCACGGACAACGCGGCGAAGGACCCGACGGAGGATCCGGCGAAGGATCCGGCGGGCGCGGCGCCGGATGACGCCCGGGAGCCGGGCGGGGTACGGGAGCCGGGCGGCGCACCGGAGTTGGGCAACGTCCTGGAGATCACCGGTCTTACCGTCGACCTTCCCGCCGAGGGCGGCCCCCGCCGCATTCTGCACGGCGTTGACCTCGCCCTGCGTCCCGGTCGTATCCACGGGCTGGCCGGCGAGAGTGGTTCGGGCAAGACGATGACCGGCCTCGCCGTCCTCGGGCTGCTGCCGAGCGGCGCCCGCACCACGGGCCGCGTCCGGCTCGACGGCACCGATCTGCTGACCCTGCCGCCCCGCAGGCTCGGCGAGCTGCGGGGCCGGGCGATAAGCATGGTGTTCCAGGACCCGTCGACCAGCCTCCACCCGATGCTCAGCGTCGGGCACCAGCTCACCGACCACCTGCGCCACCACCTCGAGCTCGACAAGAAGGCCGCCCGCGCCAGGGCCGCCGACCTGCTCGGCCAGGTGCGGATCCCCAACCCCCAGGAGGCGCTGGGGAGTTACCCGCACCAGTTCTCCGGCGGGATGCGCCAGCGCATCGCCATCGCCATCGCGCTCGCCTGCGAACCCAAGGTGCTGATCGCCGACGAACCGACCACCGCGCTCGACGTCACCGTCCAGGCCGGGGTGCTCCGGCTGCTGCGCGGCCTGTGCGACGACCTCGGCCTGGCCGTCCTGCTCGTCACCCACGACCTCGGTGTGATGTCCGCGATCGCCGACGAGGTCAGTGTGATGCGGTACGGCCGCGTCGTCGAGACCGGTCCGCGCGGCCGCGTCCTCACCGCACCCAGCCACGACTACACCCGTACGCTCCTGGACGCGCTCCCCGGAAGGAGCACCTGATGACCCCCCTCCCGACCTCGCACCTGACCCCGGTCCCGACCCCGGCACCCGCCCCCCTCCTCAGCGTCGACGACCTCGTCGTCCAGTACCGCCGCCCCGGCGCGGAGCCGACCCGCGCGGTCGCCGGGGTCAGCCTGGAGGTGCGCGCCGGGGAAGTCGTCGGGCTCGTCGGCGAGTCGGGCTGCGGCAAGTCGACGCTGGCCCGCGCGGTCTGCGGGCTCACCGCGCCGAAGGAGGGCACGATCGCGTTCGAGGGCGCCCCGGTGGGACCGCTCGGGGTGCGCCGCCGCGACCCCGGGCTGACGCGTGTGCAAATGGTGTTCCAGGACCCGTACGGATCCCTCAACCCCCGCCGCCGGATCGGGGCCCAGATCGCCGACGGCATCCGCGCGGCGGCCGCGCGCGGCGACGCCGCCGACGGCGCCACCCCGGGAGACCTTCTGACCCGGGTCGGCCTGTCGGCCGACGACGCGGCCCGCTACCCGCAGGAGTTCTCCGGCGGCCAGCGCCAGCGCATCGCCATCGCCCGCGCCCTCGCCGCCCGCCCCCGGCTGCTGGTCGGCGACGAGCCGATCTCGGCGCTGGACGCCTCCGCGCAGTCCCAAGTGGCGACGCTGATGCGGCTGTTGGCCGTCGAGTCGGGCGCCGGGCTGCTCTTCATCAGCCACGACCTGTCCGTCGTACGGCTGATCGCCGACCGCATCGCCGTCATGTACCTCGGGCGGATCGTGGAGACCGGCCCCACCGCCGAGGTCTGGGCCAACCCCCGGCACCCGTACACCCGGGCGCTGTTGGCGGCGATCCCGCAGCCCGACGGCGCCGGCCTGCTGCCCGCCGAACTCCCCGGCGACGTACCGGATCCCGCCGCGCCGCCGAGCGGCTGCCGCTTCCATCCCCGCTGCCCGGTCGCCTTCGACGGCTGCGACCGCGAGGACCCGCAACTCGTCGCGGGCGGCGTCGCGTGCCGCCTGTACGCGGCCTGACCCGAACCAGGGTCCTGGCCCAATCCCCTTCCCTTTCCCCTCGCCTCCCTCCCCGCTCCCACCTAAGGACCTCGCCATGCCCGCCTCCCCGCCCCGCACCGAGCCGAGCGCCCCCAGGAGCGCACGGCCCGGTGGCGCGCCCCCGGACCTCGCGGCGGTGTGGTCGGTGATCACGGAGATGTACGAGGGCTACACCGCGGGCGACCGCGCCCGCATCGACTCGTACCTGGACCCCGAGGCCACCATCTGGGACTCCGACACGTCCGAACTCCTGCTGGGCAAGGAGGAGTTGGACCGGGTACGCGAAGCCAGGCCCACGTCCGGCGGCGGCCCCGCCGAGTCGGGGCTGACGGCGTACGGGCAGGTGATCGACATCTTCGGGGACCTGGCCGTGGCCCGCTACTGGCTCCGGGTCGACTTCCACACGGCCCCGTCGGTCCTGGCCCGCAACACCGCGGTCCTGCAACGCGCGCGCTCCGACGGCCCCTGGCTCATCGTGCACCTGCACGAGGACATCGACGGCACGCCGTAGTCCCGGCCCGGAGGCGGCGTGGTCCCGGCCCGGCGGGGGCGCCCGTCGTAGGGTGAGCGGTGGCCGAAGGAGACCCACAGCCTAGGGAGTCGCAGATGGAGCGGTACCTGATCTCGTTCGACGACGGCACGATGATCATCCCCGAGGGGGAGCTGCCGGCGGTCGCCGACGCCTCGCACCAGGTGGTGAGCGAGGCCCGGGACGCCGGGGTGTGGATCTTCGGCGGAGGATTGCAGAGTCAGCGGGCGAGTGTCGTGGCCACGGACGGCACCGTCGCCGACGGCCCGTACCCGGAGACCAAGGCGGTGCTCGGCGGGTTCTTCGTCATCGAGGTGTCCTCGCGCGCGGAAGCGCTGGAGTGGGCGGCCAAGATGGCCGCCGCGTGCCGCTGCGCGCAGGAGGTCCGGGAGATCATGTACGACCCGGCCTCCTAGGACGGCCCGGGTCCACCCGCTCTACGAGCGCTTCCAGACGGTCAGTTCGGTGGTGTAGTCGGGGAGGGTGCCGGCTCTCATGACAGCCTGGGTGATCCGCAGCATGGCCAGGTTGCCGTCCGTGGTGACGGTGCACAGGACCGTGCCCTCGGGGAGCAGTTCCAGCAGGTCCTTCTTGCCGGTGATCGTGCCCGGGAGCGCGTTGGCGGCGACGGCCGCGGCGCACTGCTCCGGGGTCGTGCCGTCGCTGACGCCGGTGGTGGTGAGGAAGCTCACCGAGGAGTAGGCGCCGAACTCGTGGTAGGTCAGCTCGGTGCCCGCCGGGGCCGAACTGCCGCTCTCGGTCGCCGTCTTCGGCAGGTCGAGGTCCACGTGGCTGTAGGCGGTGGCGGCGGGGGCGCGGAGGGTGAGCGGCTTCTTCTCGAAGAGCGGGGTGTAGGCGCCGGTGGTCGCGGGCGGCGGGGTGTCGGCGGAGGGCGAGGCCGGGGCGGAGGCCGAGGCGGACCCGGACGCGGGGCCGGATCCGGGCGCGGACGTGGAGGGCGAGGCGTGCGCGGGGGCGCCGGCCGCGGACCGGTCGCCGTGGTCCGGGGCGTCGCCGCCGGTGAGCGCCCATACGGCACCGGCCACCACCACCGCGCCGAGTACCGCGGCGGCCACGATGAGCGGGGTCCGGTTCCGGGGGGCGGGGGCGGGGGCAGGCGCGGTGGCGGGTGGGGCGGGTGGGGCCTGGGAGGCGAACGCGCCGTTGGCCGGAGCCGTACCGCCCGGGGGTGCGTGGTTCGGTGCCTGGCCGGGGACGTGGGTGGGCGTGTACGCGGCGTGGGTCGGCGCGGCATGGGGCGCGACCGGGGGTGTTGGCGGCGCCTCGGGGGCCGGGGTGGCGGGCGGGAGTGATGTCGCCGCCTCCGTCCGGCGGGCGATCTCGGCGGCCGTGGCCTCCGGCAGCCAGCCGGTGAAGTCGCGCGCGGGGCGGCCGGAGGCCCGTACGCACCACTCGGCGAGTTCGTCCGGTGCGGGCCGGGCGGCCGGGTCGGCGGCGAGGCAGCGCTCCAGCAGGGGGCGCAGGGCGTCGGGGTAGCCGGTGAGGTCGGGCCGTTGGTGCGGGGTGGCGGCGATGCGGGTGGCCAGGGTGAGGGCCCCGCCGTCGCCGTACGGATGACGGCCGGTCGCCGCGACCGCCGCGACCAGGCCCAGGGAGAACACGTCGGTGGCGGCGGTGAGTTCGCCGAGTTCGCCGCCGTTGACCTGCTCCGGGGACATGTACTGCGGAGTGCCGATGACCCCGCCGCTCCGGGTGAGCCGGGTGGCGTCGTTCGCCCGCGCGATGCCGAAGTCGATCACCCAGGGGCCGTCGGCGCCCAGCAGGATGTTGCTCGGCTTGAGGTCCCGGTGGACCACCCCGGCCGCGTGCACCGCGCGCAGCGCCTCGGCCACGCAGCCGGTGAGCTGGAGGGCGGCGGGCAGCGGCAGCGGGCCGTACGCGGTCAGGGCCTCGTCCAGGGACAGCCCGGGGACGAAGGTCGTGGCGAGCCAGGGCTGTTCGCCGGTGGTGTCGTGGTCGACGACCGGGACCACGTGGTAGCCCCGCACGCGGCGGGCGGCGGTGACCTCCTGCCGGAAGCGGCGGCGGAACTCCTCGTCGCGGGCGTACTCGCGGCGGATCACCTTGAGCGCCACGGGTTGGTTCCCCCGCGTGTGCGAGAGGTAGACCGCGCCCATGCCCCCTTCGCCGATCTTGGCCACGAGGCGGTAACCGGCGACCTCTCGCGGGTCGTCGGGGCTCAGCGGCGCGTTGTTCGAGGTCACGCCGCGAGCCTGCCTCACGAGGTGATCACGTGTCCATGCAATCAATGCATCACCGTGGGTGTGCGTCAACTGGCGTAGTAGGACTGCGCAGTTCACCGATGGATGGTCAGGGGGACGGGCGTCTGGGCAGGACCAGGGGGGCGCCCGTGCGGGGGTGCGGGAGCACCTCGACCGGCTGGCGGTAGACCCGGGTCAGCAGGTCCTCCTCGAAGACCCGGCCCGGAGGGCCTTCGGCGGCGACGCGGCCCTCGTGCAGTACGGCGACCCGGTCGGCGTACGCGGCCGCCAGGCCCAGGTCGTGGAGGACGATCACAACCGCGTCGCCGGCCGCCGCGCGGGTGCGGCAGATCCGTAGCACCAGCTCCTGGTGGCGCAGGTCCAGCGCCGCGGTCGGTTCGTCGAGGAGCAACAGCGGTGCCCGCTGGGCCAGTACGCGGGCCAGGGCGACCCGCGCCCGCTCGCCGCCCGACAGCGTGGTGACGACACGGCCCGCGAACGGCGTCACCTCCGTCGCCGCCATCGCCCGCGCGACCACCGCGTCGTCCCCGTCCGACCGCGGGGTGCCTGACCAGGGCGCCCGCCCCATCCGTACGACCTCCTCGACCGTGAACGGGAAGGCCAGGGTGGCGGTTTGGGGGAGCACGGACCGGCGCAGGGCCAGCTCCGGGGCGGACCAGGCGCGGGCGTCGCGACCGCAGATCCGTACCTCACCGGCGGTGGGGGCGAGATCGGCGGCGAGGGCGGCCAACAGGGTCGATTTGCCCGCCCCGTTGGGGCCGACCAGGGCCAGCACCTCGCCCGCGCGGGCGGTGAGGTCGATCCCGGCCAGCACGTCGGTACGGCTGCCCCGCCCCACCCGCAGGCCGCGGACCTCGGCGACGGCGGCCCCGGCCTCGTACCGCTCGGGCAGCGCCCGCTCGCGGGCGGCGAACCGGGGGAAGGGCGATCCGGTGCGGGACGGTGATGCGGTGCGGGACGGTGATCCTGAGCGGAAGGGTGATCTCATGCCCAGCCTCCCTGTTTGCGGCGGGTGCGGCGCAGCAGCCAGAAGAAGAACGGGCTGCCGAAGAGGGCGGTCAGTACGCCGAGGGGGAGTTCGGCGGGTTCGGCGACGGTACGGGCCGCCAGGTCGCCCGCCAGCAGCACCACCGCCCCGCCCAGCGCGCTCCCGCCGATCAGGAAGCGGTGCCCGGGGCCGGCCGCCATGCGCAGGAGGTGCGGGACGACCAGGCCGACGAAGCCGATGATCCCGGAGACCGACACGGCCGCCGCGGTCAACAGCGCGATGACCAGGACGAGGACCATCCGCAGCCGCTCGACGTCGACCCCCAGGTGGCGGGCGGGCCGCTCGCCGAGCGCGAGCAGGTCCAACTTCCGTGCGTACGACGGGGCGAGGGCGAGGCCGGCGACCGCGCAGGGCAGCACGGCGAGCACCTTGGGCCAGGTGGCCTGGGCGAGCGAGCCGAGCTGCCAGAAGGTGATCTGGTTGAGGGCGGCGGTGTCCGCGAAGAAGATGAACAGGCCGATCAGCGCGCCCGCGAAGGCGTTCACCGCGATGCCGGTGAGGATCAGCGTCACCACTTCGCTTCGCCCGTCCGACCGCGACAGCCCGTACACCAGCAGGACCGTCGCGAGGCCGGCGACGAAGGCGGCCGCCGGGACCGTCCACGTACCGAGGAAGTTCAGGCCGAGCGAGATGCAGCCGACCGCGCCGACCGCCGCGCCGGAGGAGATCCCGATGACGCCGGGTTCGGCGAGCGGGTTCCCGAACACGCCCTGCATCAGCGCGCCCGCGCAGCCCAGGGACGCGCCGACCAGGAGGGCCAGGACGATGCGCGGGAGGCGGACGTTCCACAGCACGGACTCGCCGACCCGGTCCAACTCCCCGCCGCCCAGGCCGATCCGGTGCAGGACCGAGCCGAGGACGTCGCCGGTGGACAGGTCGTAGGCGCCGAGCCGGGCGGAGGCGAGGACGAGGAGGACGAGGGCGGTGGCGAGTCCGGCGGTCAGCAGCCAGGCGGCGCCGCGCGGGGGACGGCGGGGGTCCGAGGGGGGAGCGGGTTGGGTGGGCGGGTGCGTCGGTCTCGCGGCCCGGCCCGTCCCGGCGGGCCGGTCGGTCGTGGTCACTTCGCGCTGCCCTTCCCGTACAACTGCCGGACCAGCGACCGCAGGACCTGGTCGGTGCGCGGACCGTAGTTGAGCAGGACGCCGTCGTCGACGGAGACGATCCGCCGGTCCATCCCGGCGGGTGTCTGCGCCACGCCGGGCAGCTCGACCAGCCCGTCCACCCCGCCGACGGACTCAAGTCCCTTGGTCATGACCAGGATCGCGTCCGGCGCCGCCCGCGCCAGCGCCTCCGTCGTGATCGTGGTGAAGTCCTTGTCCAGCCCGCCGTCCGCCCCCGCGTCCACCGCCCCGGCCGCCTCGATCAGCGGGGTGGCGCCCGATCCCCGGCCGCCGATGAGGTACACCGACGCCGAGCCGCGTACGTAGAGGAACGCGACGCGCGGCCGGTCGTGCTCCTTCGGGATGTCCTTCCGTACGGCGGCGATCCGCCGCTCGGAGCGCGTCGTCAACTCCCGCCCGGCCGGGGCGACACCGAGCGCGCCGGCGACGGTCCCGATGCGGGTGCCGACGTCCGCGAGGCTCTTGGCGGCGTCGATCGTGACGAGCGGGATGCCCGCGTCGCGGATCTGGCCGACGGCCTCGGCGGGGCCGGTGGTGGTCTCGGCGAGGACGAGGTCGGGCCTGAGGGACAGCACGCTCTCGGCTGACACGTCATGGCCGCGCGTCACCACCGGCAGCTGGTCGGCCTGCGCGAAGGTGGCGGTGATGTCGCGCGCGACGACGCGCTTGCCGAGCCCGAGCGTGAAGACGATCTCGCTGAGGCTGCCGGACAGCGGGACGATCCGGTCGGCCTTCGTGACCGTGACCTTCCGGCCGTCGGCGGAGGTGACGGTGACGGGCAGTTCGGGCGCGGGCGTGCCGGCGAGCGGCTCGACGCGGTCGGCGACGGCCGCCGCCGGGGAGGCCGAACCTCCCGGGCCGTCGCCGCTCGTGCCCCCGCCCCCGGCCCCGCCTCCGTTTCCGATTCCGCTCCCGCCTCCGCCGCACGCGGTCGCGGTGAAGGCGAGGGTGAGGGTGAGCGCGGATGCCAGTGCGCCCGCCAGTCGTGTGCGCACGAGCGGCACCGTCCTGTCGTCGGGGGAGGGATGGGTTCCCATCGGGGCAGCAGTAGCTTAGGTTAGCCTCACCTAAGTTGCTAGGGCTCGGAGGGGATTCCCCATGCCATCGTCCAGACGTGCGCGCGCTTCCGGCGTCGCGCTCCTCGCACTGCTCACGGCCCTTTCGGCGGCCCTGCTCCCGGCCACCACCGCGCACGCGGCGGGCCGTTCGGTGCAGGGCGGACGGCTGGACTGGGGCATCAAGTCCTCGTTCCAGTCGTACGTCACCGGGCCGATCGCGCAGGGCAGTTACTCCCTCGGCGGCGGCGCGGCCACGGTCGGCGGGGGCCGGTTCCGCTTCCACTCGGCCACCGGCTCGTACGACTCCGGCACCGGCGCGTTCGCCGCGGGCTTCTCCGGGTCGGTCCGCTTCCTCGGGCACCGGGAGAGCGGCGGCGCGTACCAGCTCGACCTGACGATCAGCCGCCCGACCGTCCGGATCTCCGGGGGCGGCGGCACGTTGTACGCCGACGTCACCAGCACGGAGCGGGGGAGCGGCAGGGTCTCCACCTCGTCGCAGGTCGCCTTCGCCACGCTGGCGCTCGGCGGGATCGACATGAGGGGCGGCGGCGACGTCGTCCAACTCACCAACGTTCCGGCCACCCTTACCGCCCAGGGCGCACGGTCCTTCGCCGGTTACTACACGGCGGGCACCGCGCTCGACCCGGTCAGCCTGTCGGCGGACGTCAAGGCCGCGGCCACCGGGGCGGCGACGCCCGACGGGAGCGGAAAGACCGGGGGATCGGCGGCGGGGGCGGGGGATGCCTCGCGGGATCCGTCCACGAAGCGCTCCGGGAAGGCGTCCGGGAAGGCGTCCGGCAAGGCTTCCGGGAAACCGGCGGAGAAGGGCCCGGTGAACGTCGCGAACGGGGCCGTCGACTGGGGGGTACGACGCACCTTCCGCGAGTACGTCACCGGCGAGATCGCCCACGGCGCGTGGAAGCTCTCGGGCGGCGCCCAGGACGGCGGGGCTCTCTTCCGCTTCCCTCGCGGCAAGGGGACGTACGACGAGGCGAGGCAGACGCTGGACGCCGACTTCGCGGGGACGGTCCGCTTCACCGGCGCGCAGGGCCTCGACCTCGCCCTCGCCGGGGTCCGGGTGCGCGTCGAGAAGGGCAGGGGCACGCTGACCGCCGACGTCACCGGGGGCGGTACCACCACGCCGGACGTTCCCCTGGTCACGTTCGGGGCGAAGCGCCTCAAGGCCGCGAAGGGCCTGGTCAGCCTGGTCGAGGCGCCCGCGAAGCTGACCGCTGAGGGGGCCGGGGTCTTCCATTCCCTGTACCGCGCGGGCACCGCGATGGACCCCGTCTCGCTGGCCGTCGCGCTGAACGGCACCGCGGCGCTCCCCGCCCTGCCCGACCTGGGCAGCGGGGCGGAGGCCACACCCGCGGCGGAGGGGAGCGCGGGGGCGCGGCCCGGGACGGGGGCCGGGCCGCGGACGGAGCCGGAGACGGATCCGGTGGCGGACGCGGCGAACGTGCCGGTGCTGCCGCTGGGGATCGCGGGGGGCGTGCTGCTTGCGGCGGGCGCGGCGTTCGCGGTCGTACGGGGGCGGCGTGGGCGCGCGAGCGCCGGGACGAGCTGACCGGCGCCGGCCCGACCGACCGGGACACACCAGTCACAACCGACCGCCCCCGAACACACCGACCACACCGCCCGCCCCGACCAACACCCCCCGACCAACACCCCCCGACACCAATCCCCACGCCCATTCCACCACCATCACCGCCACCATCGCCCCGAGGAGATCACGCCCCATGTCCACGCGCAGACCCATCGCCTTCGCCGCGGCCGCCGCCACCGCCGTCACCCTGGGCGCCGCCGCCCTGCTGGCCACGCCCGCGTCCGCCGCCGGTACGCCGCTCCAGGGCTACGAACTGACCTGGGGCATCAAGGCGTCGTACCGCGCGTACGTGACCGGCATGGCCGCCGGCACCTTCACCACGGCGTCCGGCGCCTCGCAGGCCGCCGCCAACGGTGCCTTCACCTTCACCGGCGGCACCGGCACGTACGACTCCGCCACCACCACGGTCGCGCTCGGCTTCGGCGGCGCGGTGACGGCCAGGTCCGCGGCGCACGGGTTCGAAGTGACCCTGTCCGACGTCAAGTTCAACAGCGGTACGGCCCAGGTCACCGCCGACGTCACGCGGGCCGGCAAGACCGACGACGACGTGCCCCTCGCGAAGGTCACGGTCAACCGCGCCATGACCGACATGGCCACCACGCTCACCAAGGGCGCGGCGGACGCGCTCGGCAGCCCGGGGTACGAGGGCGTGGCGGGCGACCCGCTGACCGTGGTCAAGAAGCCGGGCGAGCCCCCGGCCCCGACGCCCACGCCGACCCCGACGCCGAGCCCGACTCCCACCCCGAGCCCGACCTCCACCCCGAGCCCCACCCCCACCCAGGCGCCCGTCAGGGGCGACCTCGCCGACGGCCGGCTCGGCTGGGGCGTCAAGGCGTCCTTCCGCTCGTACGTCGTGGGCGCGAACGCCAAGGGCGGCATCACCACCGCCGACGGCGCCTCCCAGGCGACCGGCAACGGCCCCTTCACCTTCACCGACGGGACCGGCGCGTACGACCTTGACGCCGACACCCTGGCGGCCTCCTTCGCCGGTTCGGTCACGTTCAAGGGACACGAGACGGGCGGTGTGTACGGTCTCGACCTGACCCTGACCGGTCTGCGGGTCGAACTCGACGGCGGGGCGGGCACGTTGTCCGCCGACGTCGAGAGCCTCGGCGAGAAGTCCGAGGACGTGGTGCTCGCCGACCTCGCGGCCGACCCGGCCGACCTGACGGCCACCGACGACGTGCTCTCGCTCGACGGCGTCGCGGCCACCCTCACCGAGGCCGGCGCGAAGGCCTTCGGCGACTTCTACACCGCGGGCACCGCGCTGGACCCGGTGAACCTGGACCTGGCCCTCACCGACTCCGCCGAACTGCCCGGCGACACGGGCGGCTCGGGAACGGGCGGTACGGGAACAGGCGGCAGCACCGGCGGACGCAGGCGGCGCAGGAACGACGGGCGGCACGACCGGCGGCACCACGGCCGGCACCACGGGCGGCACGACCGGCTCCACCACCGGCGGCGGCGGCACCACGGGCTCCCTCGGGACCGGCAGCCTCGCCTCCACCGGCGCCGACATCCCGACATGGTTCCTGGGCACGGCCTCCGCCCTGACCGTGGCGGCGGGCGCGGCGATCGTGGTCGTGTCGTCCCGCCGCCGCTCGGCCACCGCCCCTCACCAGGCGTAACCCCGCCCCGGCAGCGGCCCGCCCCACTTCGGGGCGGGCGCGCTACGGGCCCAACTCACCCATTAAGAGAGCGACTTGTACCCGCCCCACCCCGTCGCGACCTTCGTCCGCGCCCCGAACGAACCCTTCCCGTCACCGTAGTTGCGCCACAGCACCCCCGCCGTGTCGCGGGACACCAGGTCGGCCTTGCCGTCGTGGTTGAGGTCGCCGGGCCCGACGATCGTGTTGTACGAGCCGCCCCAGTTGGTGAAGACCTTCACGGCGGCCGCGAAGGTGCCGTTGCCCTTGCCCGCGTACCGGTAGAGGTTGTTGGACTTGTCCTGGATGATCAGGTCGCCGATGCCGTCCCCGTTGAGGTCGCCGGTCCCGACGATCTTCTTGTACGTCTTCCAGTTGGCGTACAGCTGCACACGCGCGGACAGCTTCCCCGCGCTCGTGCCCTTGTACAGGTAGACCGCCCCGGTCGAGGCGTTGCGGGCGACCAGGTCGGGCAGCCCGTCACCGCTGATGTCGCCGGGCGAGGTGAGGACGTCGTACTGCGTCCAGCCGCTCGTCCCGAGTGTCGTGTACGCCGTCGACGGCTTGAGCGCGCTCGTGCAGCCCGGCCGGTACAGGCGCAGGGCCCCACTGCTGAGGCGGACGAGGACGTCGTTGCAGCGGTCGCCGCTCAGGTCGCCGAACGGGACCGCCTTGACGGTGGCGGGCCAGCCCGTACCCGTGAGCTTGTCGCCGAACTTTCCGCTGCCCGTGCCGAGTTGGTACGTCAGGCCGCCCGACGAGCTGAGGGTGAGGACGTCCCCGATCCCGTCCGGCTCGCCCTCGACGCTGTTGAAGTCGTGGCGTGCCGTCGCCCCGCCGAAGACCGATCCCTTGCCGGTGGCCACCGTGGCCGACCCGGTGGTGCCGGGACCGGTCACCTTGAGGGTCCAGGTGAAGTGGCCGTTGGGGAAGTAACTCCCGTTCGTGGCCTTGCCGTTCCACGACGACTCCAGCCACGCCGCGGTGGCGCCGCCGGTGATCGTACGGGTCGCCCTGCCGCGCTCGCCGCTGCCGACCGAGGTGAAGGCCACGGACCAGGACGTGACCGGCCGGGACAGCAGCCACGTGCCGTTCCACGTGCGGGAGTCGGCGTCCGACGACCTGGCCCAGACGAGGTCGTCGACCGCCGCCTGGAAGGTGGCCGGCGCGGACGGCGCCATCCCGGTCGTGGTGACGTGCGTCTGCTCGTACGCGTCGAACCAGGCCACCAGGCCCGTGTACTCGTCCACCGTCCACCGGTGGCGCCGGTCGGCGGCCGCCGCGGCCCCCACCTGCTTCGGGCCCGCCGTCCCGAGCGGCGCCAGCCCGGACGCGAGCACGCGCCTCGCGCCGGTCGCCGCCTCGGTCAGGATCAGCTCGTCCGTGGTGTGGTCGTGGCGTACGGCGAACCCGTCGCCGAGCAGCACGTCCCCGGGCGCGGTGGCGACCGACGTCCCGGCCTTGGTGTCGTACACCCCGGCCGAGGTGGTCCCGCACGCCCAGTACACCCAACGGCCCGCCGCCTGGAGCTCGGTCGGTACGCAGCCGGCGCCGGGCATCCTGACCGTGCTGAGGGTCTTCTTCCCGGTCAGGCTGTACGAGGTGATCGTGCCGGCGGTCGTGGTGGCGCTCCAGAGGGTGGAGCCGTTGAGGGCGGCGGCGCGGACCGTACGCCTGAGCTGCTCGCCCTGGCCGAACTGTCCGACGTACTGGAGGGGTTTGGCGCCCCCGGAGTTGTACACCGCGTAGTCGTCGGAGACGTCGACGATCGACCCGCCCGCGGTCTTGAACTCCAAGGTGGCGCCGGGTGATTGGTCACCGATGGCGACGAGCCTGTCCGCGTTCGGCAGGCCGCTGGCGTCGTCGCCGTCCACATCGTTGAACCGGACGAGGAAGACGTCCTCGGGACCCGAACCGCTGTTGCCCCACAGGGGCGTGCAGCTGACGCCGGGGTACGGGCACACCCCGTTGACCGACCGGCCCGCCTCGGCCGGGCCGGCGGTGAGCGTGGTGCTGCCGTTCGTGGTCAGCGTCCGGACGGACGTGGTGTCCGTGACGGCGCCGGGGTCGTCCTCCACGACGCGCAGGCTGCCCCGGCTGAGCGCGAGGCCGGTCTTGGCGTTCTCGGTCGCGGGGACCGCCCGTACCTTCGCCAACTCCGGCATGCCGTCCGGGCCTTGGCCGACCCGCTGGACCCACCAGTCGGCGGGCCCGGTGCCGCCCGTGATGAGGGCGTGGTCGCCCGGGGCGCCGATCGCGTACGCGCCGGCGGAGTCGAGCAGGGTGTGCGAGGAACCGTCGGCGAGCGATACCGCGGTGAGCGCGCCGCCGGTCACGGTGTCGGTCGGCAGCAGCAGCCAGTCGTCGAGCAGCACGGGGGTGCCGACGAGGGATCCGTACGCGGGCAGGCCGACGACCTTTTCCTCGGCGGCGAGGTCGCCGCGGGGCTTGAGGTGGAGCCTGCCCGCGCCGGGTTCGGCCTCGGCGTCGAACCAGCCGACCCACTTCTCGCTCTGCACGGATCGTGTGGAGTACGCGGAGGCCGGGATCTCGGCGAAGGCCTCGGTGCTGACGCCGCTCTCGACGTCGATGGAGAAGAGCCCGGTACGGGTCGAGACCAGCACACCGGACGCGTCCGCGGCCTTGACGGTGTTGTCGGAGATGGTGAACGAGTCGCCGGTGACGGGCCGTTCGCGCCGCTCACCGTCCACGGTGTCGATCAGCGTCCGCTCGGTGACGACGGTGTCCCCCGCGAGCGCCCGGTAGTAGTAGGCGGACGTGACGGTGGACGAGGCGCGGGTCGCCGGGTCCCAGAGGGTGACGGTCCTGCTGTTCAGGGCCGACGGCAGGGCGACCAGGTCGCCGTCCGCGCCGTACCAGGCCGTCCGGCAGTCCGAGTCGAGCTCCGTGCACCCCTGGCCGGGCGTGTAGACGCCGGCCGCGTTCCCGACGGCGACGGTCGTGCCGCGCTCGTAGTCCGTCCACAACAGGCCGTCGAACCCGCTCTGCCGGTGCAGGAATCCGGTCGTACCGGCACTGAGCGGCCGGTCGGCGCGGGGCCGCGGCGAGCTGGGGTCGGCGAGCGTGATGTGTGTGGTGCCGGCGGCGGCGGTGGCCCCCTGGGCGGCTTCGACGCCCCCGGAGGCGACGGTGACGGCCGCGACGGCGACCACGAGCGAGGAAACGGCGACGGCGAGCCCGCCCCGTTCCAGGGCGTGTCTGCCCACGTGATGTCCCTCCCCGCGAGGGACTCCGCCCTCGCACAAGGGAGCGAACGTTACCAGTGGGTCCGGTGTGGATTGCGTGTGAGTTCGCTGTGCGTCGGCTGTGTGTGTGGGGGGGGGCGTCAGATGAGACCGGTGCGTATGCCGTACGACACGGCGTGGGCGCGGTTGCGCAGGTGCAGGCGCTTCATCAGGCCGTACAGGATGTACTTCACGGTGCGTTCGGAGTACGAGAGCCTGGTCGCGATCTCGCTCAGCTCCTCGCCCTCGGCGACGAGGCGCAACACGTCCACCTCGCGGGGGCTGACTCCGGAGGCCGTCAGGCCGCGCGGGGAGAGCACTTCCCTCTGGGTCCGGCTGACTTGCTCCATCAACGTGCCCTGGAGGTCGGCCGGGAGGCTGCCGCCGCCCTCCGTGACGGTGAGCAGCGTCCGGATGAACGTCTCCGGGCTGAAAGAGTCGCGCCACAGCACCGCGCGGACCCCGAGGTCGACCGCGGCCGCGACGTCCGCCTGCCACCGCTTCCCCACGACCATCGCGAAGCGCGCCTCCGGCTTGTCGCAGAGGCCGGTCAGCAGGTCGAGGGAGGAGGCGTCCGCGACATCCACGGCGACGACGACGACGTCGGCCTCCCCGATCCGGTCGGGCGGGACCTCGCGGGTCCGGCGGTCGTTCCGGAGGTAACTGACCAGGCCCGCCCGGACGATGGCGTCGGGCGAGTGGATCGCCACCCGCACGGTGTCGGTGAGTACCTGTTGAGGCATGTGCCCTCTCCCTCCGGGACTCAAGTGGTTCCTGTGCTCCAGGAGGCCGATCGTGCCACGTGAGGCCGCCCCGGTCCGGTCGGGCCGACGCCGTCCCCTCAAGGGCAGGGAAACCTGTCACGAGTGGGCGGGCGAGCCCCGGTCAGAGCTCCGGCGCCGACGGGTTGCCCGCGAGCACCGCTGTCACGACCTCCGTGCGTGAGCGCATGCCGGTACGGGCGAACAGCCGGGACAGCCGGTTCGCCACCGCGTCCTCGCTGAGCCGGAGTACGTCCGCGATCGCGCGGTTGGTGAGGCCCTCGGCCAACAGGGTCGCCAGGAGGTGGTCGTTCTCCGCCGTGGCCTGCCTGCGCCCGGGGACGACCAGCCCGGCCTCGCGCATCGCGGTCCTCGTACGGAAGCGCCACAGGGCGGCGCCCGTGGCGCCGAACAGCTCGTACGCCTCGTACAGCAGTGCCGCCGAGCCGGCGCCCCCGCGTGCGGCGGCCGACAAGGTCACCGCGGTCTCGAACAACTGCTCGCGCTCACGAGCCAGTTCGACGGCTTCGAGGAGACGTGCGCGGGCCTCCCGGGAGTCGGGTCGCAGGACGCGGGCCGACGTCAGCAGGTACAGGAGCCTGGTCCGTCCGCCGCCCGTCCGTCCCCCACCCGTCCGTCCGGCCAGCCGCTCCAGCCGTTCCAGGCAGGCCGCCGCCCGACGCGGGTGCCCCGCCTCCGCGTGCACCTCGGCGAGGGACGCCCACAACTCGTCGGTGCCGTAGACGGATCCGTGTTCGTCCGCCGCGTCGAGTCCGCGCCGCAGGACCCGCCCGGCCCGGTCGGGATCGCCGAGACCGCGCAGGACTTCGGCCTCCACGTGGTCCAGGACGTGTTCGAGGGGGCCGCTCACGGAGGCACCCGGGTCGTCGGTTCCGCCTGGCCCGGTTCCGTCCCGCCCCGTGACACCTTTCGCGCGGGCGCTGTCGATCAGCCGGGCGGCGCCGGCCACGCGGCCTCTCGCGAGGAGGACGGCCGCGGTACGGGCGGGGAGCAGGTGGTGCCCGGGCACCACGTTCAGCACCCCGCCGTTCACCAGCGGCCGACGTGCCAGCGCCAGCGCCTCGTCCCACCTGCCGCGCAGGTGCAGCAGGAGGAACCGGCTCCCGGCGGGCAGCAGTTCGGGCGTCAGCCCCCGCGCCTCCAACAGCGCCGTGGCCGACCGCAGGTCGCCGGTGCCGAGCAGCATGTCGAGTTGGGCGACGACCATCGCGAAGGTCTTGCTGCGCGGCAGGTCGGCTGGTTCCGGCGCCGTGAGCGCCTGCGTGAATCGCTCCGGGCGGCCCAGCACGAACTCGGCGACCCTGCCGAACAGTTCGAGCAGCACCCGGCTGTCGGGGGTCCGACGCCACACCGCCTCGGTGTCGCCGAGCAGGGTCAGCGCCTCGCGCCACTTCTCCAGCTGCCACAGCGCCTGGATGCGGCCGGACACGGTGGCCAGGGGCGGCAGCGGTGTGCTGTCCCACCAGGACGCCGCGCCCATCTCGGAGAGTGCCGCCCAGTCCCTCTCGGCGGCGGTCGCCGCGACCAGGAGGGTGGCCGCCTCGTAGAGGGCCAGCGGTTCGAGGCCCTCGGCCGGGGCCGACACGACCCACTGGGCCGCGCGCCGGGCCGTCGCGTAGTCACCGCTGCCGTGCGCGGCCTGCCCGTACCGCAACACGGTCAGGCTGCGGGCGGTCGGCTCCTCGATGAGCCGGACGGCGCCCAGGTACCACCGCAGCATGCCCTGGTGTTCGAGGTCGGGGTAGAGGGCCCGGGCGGCGGCGGTCAGCTCCGCCACGGCGCGCTCGGGCGCGACGAGGCTCCCGGCTTCGGCGATCCGGTCGGGGAGGTAGGTCGGGGGGAGGGGTGGGGGCCAGGGGGCGGATGCGGGTGCGGGCGTGGGTGAGGTGACGGGGGTGGGTGTGGGTGCGGGTGTGGGTGCGGGCGAGGGCGCGGGTACGGGTACGGGCGAGGCTGCGGCTGCGGGTGTCGCGCCGTCGGCCCACAGCGCTTCCACGGCGACGGCGGACAGGCGGCCGCGTTCCCAGGGCCCGAGGCGTGCGTGCACGGCGTGGGCCAGCAGCGGCAGGTGGAACGTCCACCCCTGGGGAGCGCCCGCGTCCGGCGGGCGCGGTTCGTCCAGGACGCCCGCGTCCACCAGGCGCCCGACGCTGTCGCCGACTTCCCGGGCGGACAGGCCGGTCGCCGCCGCCAGCAGGGGCAGGGCGGCCGCCCCGAGCGGCCACAGGACGCCGAGCGCCCCGGCCACGGTCCAGCAGGGTTCGCCGAGCGAGCGCAGAGCCACGACGTACCTGTCGTCGTCCGGCAGGACCGGCGGCGGAGTCCCGGGGCCGAGGAAGGCGTGCCCGTCGGCCACCCGTATCGCGTCCTGCTCCGCCCACGCGGCGAGCAGGGCGTCGACGGCCCCGGGGATGCCGCGACTGAGTTCGCGGACCCGCCGTACCAGACCGTCATCGGGTACGGCCCCCAGCCTCTGCGCCACCAGGGCGGAGACGGTCCCGGATCCGAGGCGGGGCAGGACGACTTCGTACGCGGAGGGGTTTCGCGCGAGTCGCTCCAGGCCGGCCCCCGCGGTCCGCGCGCCCGGGGCCGGGCCGTCCGCCCCGTCGCGGTGGACCGCCGTGAGTGCCAGCCGCGCACCGGGCGGCAGCCGGCCGAAGTCCAACTCCCCGAGCAGCGACCACGATCGGGTGTCGGCGTGGTGGGCGTCGTCCACGACGACGACCACGGGCGCCGACTGCGCCAGGGCGCCGACGAGCGCGCCGGCCATCGCCGTACCGTCGCCTTCCCGCATCGCGGACAGCGCTCCTGACACGGCCCCGGACGGCGTCTCCCCGGCGGACTTGTGAGGGGTTCGGCGTCTCGCGGCGGCGGACCGGTGTTTCTCCAGAACCATGACCACGCGCAGGGCGAGCAGCAGCGGACGCTCACTGTCACCCGCGACGCAGTCCACCGCGAGGACCGCGACCCCGTCGGCCCGCAGCCGCTCCCCGGCCGCCCGTACGAACGCGGTCCTCCCGACCCCCCGTTCGCCCCGCACCAGCACCAGCCGCGGCCCGTCCGGGTCCCGGAGCACGGCATCGACCCCGGCCGACTCGGCCTCCCGGCCGAGCAGGTGCGCGTCCTCGCCGTGCAGGCGCGCGGCCGAGCCGCCGAAGACCAGCTCGGTGTCCGTCCGAGCAGCCACAGATCCCGCCACATCCTTGATCGCCGTGTTGTACGCGACGGGCGGACCCACCCTGCGGACCGGGCCCGGTCCGCGGGGTTGTCATCATGGCCACCCTGACGCGAGTGATGGTGACTTGTTCGGGAAGTTCACGCAAACCCCCTGTCCCGCCGAGCCGTTCGGCAGGGTGAACCCGGACGAACGAGGAGTTGTCGTGCAGCGCTACCGTTCACCTCTTGTCGGTCGGCACGAGGAAGTCGCCGAGGTGGTACGGGTGTTGCGTGCCACGGGTCCGGAGGCGCGCACCCTCCTGGTCACCGGCGCGGCCGGCGCCGGCAGGACCGCGCTGCTGCACGAGGCGCGGCGGGCCGCGGCGAAGTCGGGCGCCAAGGTCCTGCGGCTCGACTGGGAGGTCGCGGAGGGCGCGGCGGGTCCGGAGGCCCTCGCGGACGCCGTACGCGCGGTGCTCGCCAAGGTCCGCGACGGCCGGGTCCTGGCGCGCGTGACCCACTTGCGCCGGGCGCGGGCGGAGGCGGGCGGCGGCGGGGGCGAGGTGGCTCTGCTCGCGGTCCTGGGCGACGTGCTGGCCGACGCGGCCCGGCACGTCCCGTTCGCCCTGGTCGTCGACGACGCCGACCGGATGCCGGACGCGACGGCCTCCGCGCTGGGGCTGGCGCTGCGCGTGTTCCGTCCGGCCGGGGTGCCGGTGGTGTTGACCGCCCGTCCGACGCTCGCCGGACGGCCCGGGGGCGCCGCGCAGTTGCTCGCGGCGGCCGACGGGGTGACCGACCTGCCGCCGCTGTCGCCGGCCGAGGTGGGCGAACTGGTCGTGCGGCGCCTGGACCGCCCCGTGGAACCGGATCTGGTGACGGCACTCCTGCGCGCACTGGGCCCGTCGGCGGGAAGCCCCGGGGCGGTCCTGTCGGTGCTCGCCGCCCTGGAGGACCGCGGGGGCCTGCTCGAACTCGACGGCCTGATGTGCCTGACCGTCCCGGACAACGAGCTACAACTCACCGCGAACGCCACGGAACTGGCCCAACTGGGCTGGCCACACTCCCCCCCACCCCCCACCACATTCCACACGGCAACGACACTGGCCCACTTGGTCGCCCACGCGGACCTACACGTCGAGGACCTGCACAGAACACCCCTGCCGACCGCCCCGCCGGGAGCGGATCGACCCGCGCCAGACGCGCCCGAGGCCGGCCGGCCCGAGACCGGCCCGTCCGGGGTTGGTCGGTCCGGGGTTGGTCCGTCCGGGGTTGGTCCGTCCGAACCCGGTCTGCCCGGGGTCGGCCTGTCCGAACCCGGCCCGTCCGAACACGGCGGCCAGTCCGAAGCCGGTGCGGCCGACGACGGCCCGCCTGGGGCTGGGCCGCCCGAAGTCGATGCGCCCGAAGCCGACCCGCCTGGGGCCGGTGCGGCCGAAACCGTTGGGTCCGAAGCCGCCCCATCGCAGGTCGGCGCGTCCCAAGCCACCCCGTCCCAAGCCACCCCGCCCCAAGCCACCCCGCCCCAGGTCGGCGCGTCCGAAGCCGGGCCGTCCGAAACCCTTGGCCGGGCGGTGGACGGACTGGTGAAGGACCGGGTCGTGACCGTCGATCGGGCCGGCCGCGTCTCCTTCGCCGTGCCCGCTCTGGCGGCCGCGTTGCGGGCGCTTCCCGGCGGCCACCACGACGTACGGCCGCTGCACGCGACGATCACCAGGTCGTTCACCGACCGGCTGGGCGCCGTCGCGGCGGGCACCGTCCACCCCCGGCTGGCCGGCCACGTGGCAGCGGCGGGGGCGGCGCTCGACGCCGCGCTCGCGGTGCCGCTGCTTCTGGCCGCGGCCCGTACGAGCGCGAAGTCGGAGCCGTCGTCGGGAGTCCGCGGCTACCACGCGGCCTTGCGACACCTGTCGCCGTACGACCCCGCTACCGCCACCGTGTTGCGCGAATCCGCCGCCCTGAGCCTGCGGTCCGCCGACCACGTGGGCGTACTCGCCCTGGGCGAGCAGGTGTTGGAGTGCCTGGAGGCGCGAAACGGCGAAGAGGCAACGCCGGACCGGGACGACCTCGAATGGGTCACCCAGGCCTGCGCGCTGTCGACACTGCACGAGCACCGGTCCCCACGGTCCGACGACGTGGACCCCCGGTACGCCGCGGCGCTAACCCAGGTCCCGACCGCAGCCGCACTGGCAGCGCTCGGCGCCCCCTACGGAATAGGCCCAACCACCCCAACAACGCCAAACGCAATCCCACACAAGCCACCCACCCCAGTCCCTGGCCATGACCTCGGCTCAGGCCTGAACCCCGGCCCCGGTGCCAGCCTCAACCCCGAAGCGGCCCCAGGCCCCGGCCTCAACCCCGCCCCCGGCCTCCACCTCCGCCTGAACCCCGGTCCGGGTGCTGGCCCCAACCCCGAAGCCGCCCCTGCCCCCGGCTTCGACCTCGACCCGGATCTCAGTTCCGGCCCCGGCCTCAACCCCGGTCCGGTCCTCGGCTCCGACCTCGGTTCCGATTCCGTCCCCGGTCCCGCCCCTGACCCCGGTCCGGTCCTTGGCTCCGACCTCGGTTCCGGTTCCAACCCCGGCTCCGCCGCTGCCCCCGAGCCCGGTCCCGTCGTCAAGGCTGCGCCCTACCCCGGCCCCAGCCCCGACGCTGCCCGCGAAGGCGACCCCGCACCTGGCCCTGACCTCGACTCCGGTCCCGGTCCCGGTCCCGGCCTTGAGGCTGCCCCCGTCCTCGACGCATTCCCCGGTCCAGTCCCCGGCCACGCCCCCATCCCTGACCTCGACTTCGTCCTTGACCCCGGTCCCGTCCTCGGCGCTTCCCTCGCCCCCGGCCCTGACCCCGCCCTCGCCCCCGGTCCCGCCACCGTCCCTGACGCTGCCACCGGAGCGGGGCCCGGCACCCTCTCCGGGCCCAACCCCGGAGCCGGCCCGAACCCCGCCCCCGGCTCTCTGGCCCCCTCCTGGGCCAGCCCCCTTCCCTCTCTCGCCGAAGTGCGCCTCCTCGCGGCCGCCGTGGGCGGTCACGCCCGGTTCGAGGGCGCCTGGCAGGCCCTCGCGCAGCGTGGCTCCCGGGGCGGCGCCCCCGACCGCGGCCCCGACAGCATCCCCGGCGGCGCGCCCGGCCTCGCCCCCGGCGGCGCCCCCGACCGAAGCCACGGCCGCGTCCCCGGCCGCGTCCCCGGCGGCGCCCCCGGCCTCGCCCTCCCCTCCGCCGTCGACCTCGATCGGCTTCGGAGCGCCGCCGCCTACGGGGACCTGGCTGGGGCTTTGGGGGCCGTGCTCGGGGAGCGGTATGTGGGGGCCGGGCGGAGTGCGGCCGGGGAGTACCAAGGCATGGTTCGCGACTACCTCGCCGGCCGGTGGGACCGCGCGCTCTCGGCCGCTCGGCGCATCGAGGCGCGCGGCCGGGGTGACGGCGTGCCCGGCGTGGTGCAGCCGGCCCGGGCGCTGGCGGCCGAGATCCAGCTCGTACGGGGCAAGTTGGGACGCGCCCGCGAGTGGCTGGACCTGATTCCCGACTCCGTCGGCCACCCCCTGGTGGCCCGGGCGCGGCTGGGTGTCCGGTACTGGTCGGGCCAGGGCGACGAGGCCATGGAGGCCGCCGCGGTGGAGGCGGCGTGGCGGGACGTGCGCCGGGCGCGTGCGGACGGACTGCTCGCCGGGGTCGACCGCGTCCTGTTGCGGATCCTGTCCATTGAGATGGAGCGGAACGACCCCGAGGCGGTACGCCGCGCCGCCGCCGAGATCGAGGCTCTGCACGACGAGGTCGCCTCGCCCATGACCCGCGAGGCGGTGCTCGCCGCGCGCGGTATGGCGCACGGCGACGCGGACAGCGCCCTGGCCGCCTACGAGTTGGTACGGGAACGAGGCGACGTGCCTCTCCAGGTCGACTGCTGCGGCAGCCTGGCGGAGGTCGGCGACGACCCCGGACGCTGGCTCGCCGAGGCGACGCGGAGCGGGCACGCGCTGGGGATGGGCCGGCCGGTCCGTAACCGGCTCGGCGCGGCCGCCCGCCGCCGGAACGTGTCGCTCCCGAGAGGCCGCGGCCCCCGTGGCGCCCCGGACGGACAGGGCGGACCGGCCGGATCAGGCGGCCGGAACGAGCGGGGCGAGCGGGACGTACAGCTGATCGAGCTGGTGAGCGACGGCTCCACCAACCGGCAGGTCGCCGCCCGGCTGGGGTGCAGCGAGAAGACGGTGGAGCAGCGGTTGACGCGCCTGTTCAGACGGACCGGGTGCCGGTCCCGGGCCGAACTGGCCGCGGCCTGGCTGGACGGCAGCCTCGTCCGGCGAGGACTGCTCCCCGGCCCCGCCGCGCCGGACCGGCCGGGAGGAGACGGGCCGTCGCCGGTCAGTACTCCGTTCCATCCTCCGGCGTAGTCTCCCGAGCCTGTACGGGAGTTCGTACGGGATCCCGCCCAGGAGCCCGCTCCCGCTCCCGTTCCCGATCCCGTTCCCCTTCGCCCGCCTCGAAGTGCGGCCGGCGCAGGTGCACCGTGTCGAACGCCCCCGCGCCGTGGTACGTGAACCTCACCGTCGGACTCTCCTGGTACGCCGCCCAGTCCACCCGGGGGTCGCGCCGAGCGGCCTCGGCGGGGAGCGGCGGGGTGTGCGGCGCGTGGCCGGGATAGGGCGGTACGCCGACCCCGTACGGGCCGGGCGGTACGGCGGCCCCGCCCGGACCCGCGCCGGCGGTCGCGCCGGCGGTCGCGCCCGGAGTCGGCTGCGGGTACGGGTACGGGTGGTCCGGGTACGCGCCCTGGCGCCCCGCGGCCTGTTCGGTGCCACCGCTCGTCAGCACGACCGTCACGCCCACGATGATCAGCAGGAGTCCGGGGAGCGTCGCGAGTTCGATGTGCTGTCCCATCAGCCACCAGGCGATGAGCGCGGCCACCGGGGTCTCCAGCAGGAGGAGCACGCTCATGGACGTCGCCGACGCCCTGCCGAGGGCGAAGTTCAGCGCCCCGAGCCCCAGGAGCTGGGGAAGGACGAGCAGGCCGAGCAGCGACCAGTGCGTGGCGCTGTCGAAACCGGTCAGGGGGATGTCGGCCAACCAGCAGACCAGCAGCAGTTCCAGACCGCAGACCAGCGACGTGAACGTGGAGTACAAGGGGGTGCTCACGTCCGCGCGCGACTTTTCGCTCAGCGCCGTGTACCCGGCCTGGGCGACGGCTCCCACGAGGGCGAGCAGGTCGCCCAGCAGCGCCGTACCACCGGTCCTGATGTCGAGACCGGCGGCCGCGGTGGCGCCCACGACCGAGAGGGTGAGCCCGGCCCAGGTCCTCCGGGACGTTCTGGCCCCCTGGCCCGCGGCGATGAGGGCCTGCCACACGGGCTGTGTGGCGACGAGGGCGGTGGACATGGCGACCGTGGTCAGCCGGGTGCTCGTCATGAACGCCGCGAAGTGGAGCGCGAGCGCCGTGGCCGCCAGGAAGCCGAAGACGAGGGGCCGCCACTGCTCCCGGCGGAGGAGGGCGCGTTCGCCGCGGACGACGCGTACCACCTCGCGCCGGCGCAGCAGCAGGAGGAGCGGTCCGAGGACGGCGAAGCCGAGGCAGTTGCGCCAGAAGGCCATCGCGAGCGGTGAGGCGGTGGCGGCGGCGGTGAGGGGGGCGGTGGTCGCGACGGAGACGATGGTGACGACCATCGCCGTGGCGGTCAGCGGATCGAGTCTGGTCTTCACGCCCGTGCGGTCGGTGCTGTTCACGATTCCGAACTCGTTCTCGTACGTATGGGCGTGCGTGTGCGCGTGGGGGATGCGGTTGTCCCGGTGCGTTGTTTTCGCGCGCGATTGACCGCCGAGGTGATCGCTCTGAGCGACGCCCAGGTCGCGTTGGGGTCGATCCCGATGCCCCACAGCACCGTGCCCTCGACCGCGCATTCCACGTACGAGGCCGCCCGCGCGTGAGCGCCTTCGCTCATCGCGTGCTCGCTGTAGTCCAGGACCCGGACGTCGATCCCGATGCCGGCCAGCGCGTCGACGAAGGCGGAGATCGGGCCGTTGCCGGTGCCGGTCAGGGTGATGTCCTCGCCGTCGGCGACCGCCTCGACGGTGAGCGCGTCCGACCCGTCACCGCAGACCGAGACTTTCGCGGAGCGCAGTGCGAGGCGGCCCCAGGGGTTGTCGGGGTTGGGCAGGTACTCGTCCTGGAACACGGACCAGATCTGGCCCGGGGTGACCTCGCCGCCCTCGGCGTCGGTCTTGCTCTGGATGATCCGGGAGAACTCGATCTGCATCCGCCGCGGCAGGTCCAGCTTGTGCCCGTTCTTCAGGACATACGCCACACCACCCTTCCCCGACTGCGAGTTGACCCGGATGACCGCCTCGTACGACCGCCCCACGTCCTTCGGATCGATCGGCAGGTACGGCACCGCCCACTCGATCTCGTCCACACCCTTCCCCCGGGCCGCCGCGTCCGCGGCCATCGCGTCGAAGCCCTTCTTGATCGCGTCCTGATGCGAACCCGAGAACGACGTGTAGACCAGATCGCCCGCGTAGGGATGCCGCGGGTGGATCTCCATCTGGTTGCAGTACTCACTGGTGCGCCGGATCTCGTCGATCTGCGAGAAGTCGATCTGCGGGTCGACGCCCTGGGAGAAGAGGTTCATCCCCAGCGTCACCAGGTCCACGTTGCCGGTGCGCTCGCCCTGCCCGAACAGACACCCCTCGATCCGGTCGGCCCCGGCCATCAGCGCCAGCTCGGCGGCGGCGACGGCCGTACCCCGGTCGTTGTGCGGATGCACCGACAGGCACACGAACTCACGACGCGACAGGTTCCGCGACATCCACTCGAAGCGGTCCGCGTGGGTCGAGGGCGTCGAACGCTCCACCGTGGCCGGCAGGTTGAGGATGATCTCGCGGCCGGCCTCCGGCTGCCAGACGTCCATGACCGCCTCGCAGACCTCCAGCGCGAAGTCCAGCTCGGTGTCGGTGAAGATCTCCGGGCTGTACTGGTAGCCGAAGATCGTCTCGGGGCCGAGGATCTTCTCCGCGTACTCCATCACCAGCCGCGTACCGTCCACCGCGATCTGCCTGACCTGCTCCTTCGTCCCCCGGAACACCACCCGGCGGAAGGTGGGCGCGGTCGCGTTGTACAGATGCACCGTCGCCCGGTGCGCGCCCCGCAGGGACTCCACCGTGCGCTCGATCAGCTCCTCACGGGCCTGGGTCAGGACGGAGATCGTCACGTCCTCGGGGATCGCGCCTTCCTCGATGATCGACCGCACGAACGCGAAGTCGGTCTCACCCGAGGACGGGAAACCCACCTCGATCTCCTTGTAACCCATCCGCACCAGCAGATCGAACATCTCCCGCTTGCGCGCCGGGGACATCGGATCGATCAGCGCCTGATTGCCGTCGCGCAGGTCGGTGGACAGCCAGCGCGGCGCGGTGGTGACCCGCTTCTCCGGCCACGTACGGTCCGGGATCGCCACGGCCTCGTACCGGCCGTACTTGTGAATCGGCATCCCGGAAGGCTTCTGGGTGTGGGTCGCGTTGGTCACGGGCGTGGGGCGACCGACAGAAGTGACGGAAGGCTCAGACATGTGGGGCGATCTCCTGGAGGTGCTGTACGAGGGCGAGGAGCGGCCCGGGCCACGTGCCCCGTCCGCCATCCTCGGTCGACTTCCGGCCGCCGGGCCGCGCTTCGCGAGGACGTTGCCCCTCGATACAGCCCGCTGTGCCCGCGCGTCCGGACACACGGTGTGACACATCGTCACGCTCCCGCGCGGCACCGGGTGTTCGCCCGGTGCCGCGCCCTCGCCGAGCGACTACCAACTGATGGCGTCGTCCATCGACTGCTGCCAGTACGTGACCTGGAGCGAGTCGTCGATGTACGTGCCCTTGGCGGGGAGACGGGGGGTGGCGCCCTTGCCCACGCTCCCGTTGCCCGAGCGGCCCTGGAAGTAGACGGCCAGGGACTTCTCCGTGCGGCCGTGGGTGCCGGAGCCGTCCGTGGCGGAGAGGCTGATGGAGGCGTAGCCGGACTGGCCGGGCTCGAGGGTGACGACGGCCTGGGGCTGGGAGTCCTCGATGACCGGCGGTACGGACTGGGCCTCGCCGAAGCGGACGGCCGGGTAGCCGTACAGGTAGCAGATCTTGCTGCCGGTGTTGGTGACGGTGAGGAGCATGTGGTTGACGGGGCGGTTGAGCGGGGCCGCGACGGTCTTGGTGACGGAGCCCTCGCAGGTGACCGCCTTCGCGGCGGCCGCCGGTGCCTTCGCGGTGGACGCCTGGACCGCCGTGCGCTTGGCGGCCGGGTCCGCAGGCTTGGCGTCGCCGGTCGAGGAGGCGTCCGAGCCGGAGTCGGTGGCCGGTGTCGACGACGTGGCGGAGATCGTGGGGGTCGACGCGCTCCGGGGGGTCGCCGAGGCGCCCTCGTCCCTCGTACCCGTTCCGTCGCTGCAAGCGGTCAGGGACAGCGCGGCCAGCGCCACGGTCGCGGCGGCGGTGAGGAGCCGGGTGCGGGGGGTGTGGAGGGTGCGGGAGGTGCGGATGCTGGACATGTGCGGTGGCCCCTTGGGTGTTCGGGTGGGTGTGGTGCTTGGATGACCAGAGCTTGTGGGGTGATCCGTCCCAACCGCCACGGACAGCGGCGAGTCAGGGACGCCGGGACGCCCGAATGGGCTTTGAGCTGGGGAAACGCAGTCCTCCTGGGACGCCGGAACGGGACGGGACGGGGAGGACGTGGGGGGAATGGTGGGACGAGTGCCGGAACCGACCGGGGCCGGGCGGGCGGGCGAATTCGCGGAACTGCTGCTGGAGCTGAAGGAACGCTCGGGGCTGAGTTACGGGGCGCTGGCCAAGCGGCTGCACATGAGTACGTCGTCCCTGCACCGCTATTGCAGCGGGATCGCGGTGCCCGCGGAGTACGCGCCGGCCGAGCGCCTCGCGCGGGTGTGCCGGGCGACGCCGGGGGAGCTGGTGGAGCTGCACCGGCGGTGGATCCTGGCGGACGCGGCGCGGAGGGGGAGGTCGGAACCGGTACTGGGGGGTGCCTCCGGGGGAGTTCCGGGGGGTGGCGGTGCGGGGGTGGGGCGTGGTGACCCGGCTCGGGAAGCCGGGGGCGCGGGCCAGGCCAGCGGGGCTGACCCGACTGCCGCTCCGGCCAACCCGGCCAACCCGGCCGACCCCGCCTCGCCGCCCCCGTCCCTGTCCGCCAAGGACGCCGCCGAGCCCGTCGTTGTCGACGTCCTGCCCGGACCTGGCCCCGGCCTCGGGTCCGGCCACGGCCCCGGACCCGATCCCGGGCCCCGGCGCGGTCCCGTGCGTCGTCGCCGTACCGCGCTCATCGCCTCCGTCGCCGTGGCCGCCGTGCTGGGAGCCGCCGCCCTCGCCGCCCAAGGCCCTTTCCGCGGCGGCCAACACGACACCGGAGCCCAGGGAGCGGCCGGCGCCACGGCCGTGACCCCCGGCGAGCAGCACGCACAGTCCTCGGCGACGGCCTCGCCGCCGCGTGACCCGAGCGGCAGCGGCACGCCCCGCAAGCCTTCCGGCTCCGCCCCCGCGTCCCTCTCCCCCTCCGCCACCACCCCACCCGGCCCCGACACGGCCGCCCGTGACACCGAAGGCACCGGCGGGGTCGCCGACGGCGGCGGCGCCGGTGACCCCGCCGGTGGCGGCAACGCCGTACCGCTCAACGTCGGCACCCGCCCCTACATCTACGACAACCCGTGCAGCCAGCACTTCCTCGTCGACAGCGAACCCGAGCAGGTCGGCCCGCCCGCGAGCGAGCAGGACGCACCGCGCTGGGCCGCCGCGTACGGCGCGGTGTCCTCGGGGGAGCAGCGGGTCGCCCTGACCGTTCAGGGGACGGGCCGGAACACGGTGGTCCTGGAGGCGCTGCACGTACGTGTCGTCGCCAAGGGAGCGCCCCTTGCCTGGAACGACTACGCGATGGGGGTCGGTTGCGGGGGCGGCGTCGAGACCAAGTCGTTCGACGTCGACCTCGACAACGGCAGCCCCACCGTCCGCGTCAAGAACGGCCAGCGCGACTTCCCGTACAAGGTCAGCGAATCCGATCCGGAGATCTTCTACATCACCGCGCACGCGGCCGCCCACGACGTCCGCTGGGACCTCAGCCTGGAGTGGTCCAGCGGTGGCCGCCGGGGGACGGTGCACATCGACAACGCGGGCACCCCGTTCCGCACGAGCGCCGGCGCGGCCCGCCCCGGCTACGACTACCCGCTGGGCGGCGGCGAGTGGATCGAGCGCCAGGGCGGATGACAAAACCGCCTCGCGGTCCCCGGCACCGGGCCCCGTTTCTGCTCCTCGCCGCGCTCACCTGCCTGCTCGCGTCGGCGGGGTGCGCCGGTCCGTACACGTACGCCGAGGTGCCCGCGCTCCGGGACGTCAAGAGGTCCGAGATCGTGGGGTCGTGGTACTGCGTCGAGGGGACGGAGGTCACTCTCCGGCCGGACGGAAAGGCGGTCGTCCGGCTCCTGGACGGGCAGGAGTTCGACTTCGACGACCGGTGGCGGCTGTCGGGCTCCGGGACGTGGGCTCTGACCGACGAGCGCATGGGGTGGAACGACGGTCAGCACGTCCGGCTGTCCCTCACCTCGCGTACGGCGTCGGCCACGCGCGCGCCCGATCCGGCCGAGCCGTTCGACGCCTCGGCCGAACCGCCCGAGGCGCCCGCCACGTACCACTGGACGTTCGAGCTGCGGCGGAACAAGAAGCGGGACAAGCAGGAAGGGGTGGAGCTCTACTTCTTCTTCGGTGACCCCGACTCCCGGAGCACGTACGTACTGGAGCGGCAGCGGCCCTAGCGCGAAAGGCTGCTGACAGGTGCGCGGCGCGGTGCTTATGATGCGCGGGATGATGAAGAACTCCTCGTACGGATCGGGGGAATCGTTCTCGCAAGGTGAGTGCTGATGGCACTTCGCTCCGAGAACACGATTCCGCCCCACCTGTTGATGTGGCAGCGCGTACGCGAGTACGCCGTCCCACCGTCCATGATCGAGACCGCGACCGCCCGGCGTGCCGTCGGTGACTGGGGCGGGGCGTGCGCCGCCGCCCGCGTCGACGTCGATCTCGATCCGCGCGCCGTGCGCGAGCGCCACGGCACCGAACTCGCCGCTCGACTCCGCGCGGACCTGCGGCGCCTGGCGCCCGATCTGCTCCGCTGGCACATGCCCCGGAGCGCCCCCGACGGGCGGCTGCGCGCCGGACTCACGCTCTCCCTCGTGCGCTACGAGGGGTACGGGCGCCACGGCGCCGCGCCCCCGCACCTGGTCGTACGCACCCCGCCGGCCTGGGCGGACGCGGGACAGCGGATGTCCCTGGCGTGGTGGGAGGAGCCGTCCGAGCACCCCGCCGCGGGGCGTCCGCCGCACCTCGACTCGCCCGGGCACCCGCACCCGCACCCCGACCGCCGCTTCCGGCTCGACCTGCACCGGCACCTCTGGGACGCCGAGCGCGCCGACGAACTGGCCCGGCGGTGCGGCGCGAGCCGGCCCACGCCACCCGAGGCGCCCGCCGAGGGGCTGTCCGCCGACCGGCTGTCCGCCGAGGGGCTCCTCGCCGGCAGGCTGACTCCCGAGGCGCTGTCCGCCGAGGGGCCGCCCGCCGACGGGCTCCCCGCCGACGGGCTCCCGGCCCTCCACGACTACCCCTGGGCATCGACCAGTTGGGCCGCCGAGGCCGAGTTGCTGTTGCGGGCCGACGGGCGGAACCCACGCGGTGCCTTCACCGTACGACTCGGTACGCGCAACCGCGCCGTACTCGAACTCGTCGCCCCCGACGACCACCACGCCCCGACCTGGCGGCCGCTGCGGGAGACGCTGCCGCCGCAGGACGTCGCGGCGCTCCCGGTGCTGCCGGAGGCGGCGGCCCGGGTCCTCCCGGACCTGGAGCTGCTGCGGAACGGCCTGATCGCGGCCGACCGCCTGCACCCGCTGGTCGCCGGGGCGCTGGCGGGGTCCTGGCCCACCACGTCCGCCGCGTCCCCGGACGCCGCCCCGCCGCCCGGTGATCCGCACCGGGTGGAGTGCCGGGGCGAGGTCCACCGGATCGCGCTGCGGGCCGGGACGCTGGCGGCGGTCGACCACGACCCGGCCCAACTGCGCCGCGAGGAGCTGTTGATGGCGTTCGGGGGGCCCGGACTCCCCTGCCTGCGGGCCATCGACGCGGTGCACCGCGACCCGGAGGCGCTGCCGGCGGTACGGGAACGGCTCGGCCACGGCGACATCGCAGGGGCGCTGGCGGTGGTCGAGGGCCTGCTCGGTCCCGGCGCGATCCTGCGGGACGGTCCGCTGCGGGAGGAACTGGAGTCCGCCGCGGCCCGCCGCATCGACCACGGGCTGTTCCGCGCGGGGCTCGCCGACGTGTACCCGGGCGCGGGTGCGGATGGGGGTGCGGCCGCCTCCGGCGACTACGCCAAGGCGTCCCACCGCCGCCGACTCGACCGTCACACGCCGCGCGAGACCCGCCTCAAACACACCTACCGGGGCCGACCCCGATCCGCCCAGCACGTGAGCACGTGAGGGCCTGAGCACCCCGACACCCGAGCACCCAGGCCCGAAACCCGAACCCGCCCCGCACCCGAACCGGCCCCGCACCCGAGCGCGGTTCCGTACCGGAGCACGTCCCGTGCCGCCCGGTTCCGTCCCGTACGCCCCTCTTCGCCCCGCCACGCCCCCTCATCCATCCCGACACCCAAGGTGATGCCCATGCCCCCCAGCACCACACTCCCGCCCGCGCCCGCGCCCTCCACGTCCCGCTCCACCCCCACCCCCACCCCCACACCCACCCCCACCTCCCCTTCCACCCCCAATCCCCAACTGGCCCTCGCCGACCACCTCCTGACCCTCCTCCGCACCAGCACCACCCAGCCCCGCCCCGACGAGCAGCTCGAAGCGCTCACGCTGGCCGTCGCGGCCGACCTCCCCGTCCTGCTCTGGGGCGAGCCCGGCATCGGCAAGACCGCGGCCCTCACCCAACTCGCCGCCTCCCTCGACCTGCCGCTGACCACCGTGATCGCCAGCGTCCACGAGCCGACCGACTTCTCCGGGCTGCCCATCGTCGGCGACGACCCCGCCGTGCGCGGAGTGCCGATGGCGCCGCCGCAGTGGGCCGTCGAACTCGTCCGCGCCGGGCGGGGGTTGCTGTTCCTGGACGAGCTGTCCACGGCGACCCCGGCCGTGCAGGCCGCGCTGCTCCGGGTGGTCCTGGAGCGGCGGGTCGGCGCGCTCCAACTGCCCCCGGACGTAAGGATCGTGGCCGCCGCCAACCCCAGCGCGTCGGCGGCGGACGGGTGGGAGCTGAGCCCGCCGCTCGCCAACCGGTTCGTGCATCTGTACTGGGTGCACGACAAGGACGTCGTGGTCCGCGGGCTCGGTGGCGTCTGGCCCCGGGCCGAGCTGCCCCGGCTGGACCCGGCGCGGCTGCCGGAGGCCGTGGCCTTCGCGCGGCGCGCGGTCTGCGGATTCCTGGAGGCCCGGCCGACGCTGATCCACCGGCTGCCCAGCACCGAGACCCGGCGCGGCGGTGCGTGGCCGTCGCCCCGGAGCTGGGAGGCCGCGCTGGCGCTGCTGGCCTTCGGCACGGCGGCGTCCGTCTCCCGGGAGGTGCTGGCCCTGCTGGTACGGGGCACGGTCGGCGACGGTCCCGGGCTCGAACTCTTCGCGCACCTGG
Source organism: Streptomyces liangshanensis (assembly GCF_011694815.1). Classification (NCBI taxonomy): domain Bacteria; kingdom Bacillati; phylum Actinomycetota; class Actinomycetes; order Kitasatosporales; family Streptomycetaceae; genus Streptomyces; species Streptomyces liangshanensis. The sequence goes on along the minus strand of NZ_CP050177.1, from coordinate 3,727,377 downwards.
ACCGGATGGACCTGCCGGACCCGGAGTCGCTGCTCGCCGACCCGGCCGCCGCCGAGCTGCCGGAGCGGGGCGATCTGCGGCAGGCCGCGCTGGAGGCGGTGGTGGCCGCCGTCGGGGCGCGGCCCGAGCGGGCGCGGTGGGAGGCGGGCTGGGCGGTGCTGGTCCGCGCGCTGGAGACCGGCGCCCCTGACCTCCTGGTCGCCCCGGCGGCGGTGCTGGCGTCGCTGCGGCGCGACGACTGGGAGGTGCCGGAGGCGGTGGAGCGGCTGGTGGGGGTGATCGACGTGTCCCGGCGGGCCGACCGGTCGGTGGACCGGGTGGCGGCGAACGCGCGCCGCGCGACGGGGGCGGGCCGATGACGGGGCGGGCCCAGCACCCCCTGCCGCCGCCCCCGCCGGACGGCGCGCCGCGCCCCCGCCCGGCGCCCCGCCCGACCCCGCCGCGCCGGGTCCGGAGAGCGAGCGAGCCCGAACTCCCGCTCGACACGGAGAAGTTGCTCGCCGCCCGGCTCCACGCCGTGAAGGTCCGCCCCTACCTGGCGAGCGCCCTCTTCGCGCTGCACATCGTGGAGGACCGCTCGGTCCCCACGATGGCGGTCGACGCCCACTGGCGCTGTTACGTCTCGCCCGCCTTCGTGGCGCGCATGCCGGTCGAGGAGTTGGCGGGCGTCTGGGTGCACGAGGTCTCTCACCTGCTCAGGGACCACCACGGGCGCGGTGCGCGGTACGCCAGGGAGCACGAGGAGTACGGGCCGGGCGAGCGCCTGCGCCGTAACATTGCCGCCGACTTCGAGATCAACGACGACATCTACGGCGACGGTCTGCCGCAGCCCGCCGGCGTGGTCATGCCGTCCCTGCTGGGCCTGGCCGACGGGCTGTTGATGGAGGAGTACCTGCGGCAGGCGTCCCTGTCGGCACTCACCGCGGACCTGGCGTGGCTGGACTGCGGCAGCGGCGCCGACGGGCACCGCCGGCCCTGGGAGCTGGGGCCCGACGGGGCGCACGGGCTGAGCCGGCAGCAGCGCGACGCGGTCCGCTTCCGGGTCGCGGAGGGGATCAAGGGGCTGCCGGGGGACGCCCCGGCGGGCTGGCGGCGGTGGGCCGACGAGGCGTTCCACACCCCGCAGCCGTGGAGGCGGTTGCTGGGGGCGGCGATCCGCTCGGCGGTGAGTGCGCAGGGGGTGGGCGAGAACCACAGCTACCGGCGCCCGTCGCGCCGTTCGGCCGGTGTGCCGGGGGTGCTGCTGCCGAGTCTGCGCCGTACGCCTCCCCGGGTGTGCGTCGTGATCGACACCTCGGGGTCGGTGAGCGACGCCGAACTGGGCGCCGCGCTGCTGGAGGTCGCGGCGATCTCGCGGGCGGTGGGCGGGCGGCGCGATCTGGTGTCGGTGATCTCCTGCGACGCGGCGGCCGGGATCGCGGTGCCGCTGTGCCGCGCCGAGGGAGTGGAGCTGATCGGCGGCGGCGGTACGGACCTCCGGTCGGGTTTCGCCCGCGCGCTGCGCTCGCGCCCCCGCCCGGACGTGATCGTCGCCCTGACGGACGGCCAGACGCCCTGGCCCTCCGCCCCGCCTCCCTGCCGTACGGTCGTCGGCCTCTTCCCCCGCCCCACCCGCGAGCGGGACGAGGAGAACCCCGACTACGTCCCGGACACGCCACCCCAGTGGGCCCGCGTCGTCACGATCGGCTGAGAGGCCGTGCACTCCGCCGTGAGAAAACAGAGAGCTCGAAGGAGCAAAAGCTTCGAGCGGGTAACGAGTTCCGGCATAGGTTCACGTGCGCCCGTCGGTGCGCAATCCCTTTCTCTTCTCGAAGGATTCGATGCATGCAGGGGTGAAGGGGATCAGATCGCCCAAAGCAGGATGACGCCGCTCGATATGTATGAGGTGGCCGGGTGAATTGGCGCCACCGACCGTAAATGGTCGGCCACGATTCGACAGGACCGTTCATTCGTCCGTCAGAAGTAATCACCTTGTCCGGTGGAGGCGGACGGCCCCCGCTTACCCCGTCGAACCGATGCAACGATCACGAACTCCCAGGTGGTGCACACTATTTGGCCGGGCCCGCCCGCCGCGTCGCGGAAACAAATCACGTACGGCCCGACCATAAGTGCCGTGCGTGCGAAGGCATGCGCAATGGGACGCAATGGGAACTGGTCGACCGTTTCCGTGGTAGAGTCTTGATGGGTTTATAGGACGCCGCGAAAAAAGGGGAATGGCGTGAATACCGAGAAGGTTACGGCTCGACGTCTTACGGCCGAAGAGGTTTCGGAGTTGGGCCTCCAAGACAGCATCTTCGTCTCGGCGGAGATGGATGGTCTTCCTCTCGACTGCTACGCCCCGGCTTTCCTCACAGAGCCGGGTAAGAACTTCGAGGGGGGTTCCTTCACCACCAGGACGGTATTCGGTGAGGAGAGCCACGTCCTCCCGGACAACGCCGAGGAGCGCGGGATCTGGGTCGCCGACAAGGCGGGGGAGGAGATCGAGGTCCTCCAGAGCGCCGGCGTCCTCCTGAACCTGGCCCTCTTCGTGCCCAACGGCACGAAGGAGTCCCTGGAGGCGCTCTACTCCTCCGCGCGTGACGCGTTCGGCGTGGGCGTCGTCCAGCGCTGGAGCGAGGAAGTCGTCGAGGTGCCGGACGTCAAGGTCGACCTGTTCGAGGAGCCGGCCCGGGGGCGGAAGAACACGAACGGCCAGAACCGCGACCGCCGCGCCCTGGACATCTACCCGACCCGCGTGCGGTTCCTGGAGCCCAGCGACGGCTGGAAGTTCGTCGTCGAGCCGCACAAGGAGGTCGTCGACGAGACGCCGACGATCTGACGTGCCGTTCTGACGCGCGGCTCTGAACAGACGGACGCCCGGCCGGTTCCCCCGGCCGGGCGTCTGTCTGCGTGTGGAGCGCCGTGTGTGGAGCGCTGTGTGGAGCGGTGCCCGCCTCAGCGCACCCGCACCGTCACCGTCACCGTCTTGAGCACGGCCGGCAGCTTCGTGGTGTCGACCTTCAGGATCTCCGCGTTGTCCGTCCGCCCCGTCGCCGGCAGCACCTTCTGGTGCACCCGCCACTTCCCGTCCGGGTCGACCGCGATCGTGTCGATGCCGAAGTCGTCGTCGTTCGACAGGTAGACGGTCCTGCCGCCGTCCGCCGTGGCGACACCCTCCACCTTGTCGTGCCCGAAGTACGCCCCCGTGGGGTCGAGCTGGCTCACCAGCGTGCCCACGTCGAGGTACGGCTGCTTCTGCGCGACGTGGACCCCGGCGCCGGTCAGCGCGGTGAGCGCCGCGTTGGTGGTGGCCGCCCCGACGAACGCCTCCGGCGACTTGCCGCCGAGCGTCAGGCCGCTGACGTCCGTGGCGCCGTTGAGGTCGATCTCGTACAGCGACTTCTGCGCGAACGGCTCGAAGTTGCCGTCCCGCTCGTCCACGAGGAACTTCGTGTTCGACAGCGCGGTGATCTCGCTGTTGGCGGCGCCCGTGGTCCCCGGGTTGTCCAGCAGGTACAGGTACTGCTTGGTCCGGTACGTCCGCAGGTCGATCGTGACGATCCGCGCGGGCGCGACCCCGCCCGCCTTCGTGCTGCCCAGGTCCGGCTGCTGGAGCGCGGACTGCATGACGCCCACCAGGGTCGAACCGTCCGGCGTGACCGTCAGGCCCTCCATGCCCTTGTTCTTGACCCGGTTGGCCAGCTCGGCAGGCAGGTACCCGACGATCTTGTGGGAGGCGTTGTCGGGGCTGTTCCGGTACGGGGTCAGCCGGCCCAGCTCGTACCCCTTGGCGTCGAAGTGCGTGATGTACGGCCCGTACTCGTCCGAGACCCAGAACGTGCCGTCCGGCAGCGCCAGCAGGCCCTCGGAGTCGTACCCGTACGCGTCCCTGGCGACCGGGGTGGGCTTGCCGCCGTTGGCGTTCGTCGCGTCGACGTCGTCGATGACCTCGCTGGTGTCGTGCGGCGGGCGGCCGCTGTACTTCACCCCGCCGAGGCTCTTGGGTCCCTTCAGCGTGACCTGCTTGACCAGCTGCGCCTTGCCGTCGACCAGCTTGAACTCGCCTATCTGGGGCGTGAAGTCGGTGACCATCTCCGACTTGTTGCCGTCGGGGGCGTCCGCGTTCGGGCCCCGGTCGGTGAGGCCGTAGAAGTGACCGGGCTTGCCCGGTACGGGCGCGAGCGAGGAGCCGTAGCCCGCGCCGGAGATCTTGGTGGTGGTGCCGTTCGGACCGGCGACCTCCTTGAGCGGAGGCAGCGGGGCGCCCTTCGCGTCGGTGTCCTTGTACAGCCGCACCGCGTCCGTCGTGGTGTAGGTGAAGGTGTCCGTCCCCTTGAAGCCGGACTTCGGTGTGTACGTGAACGAGCCGTCCGCGTCCACCGACACCGCGCCGTCGGACGGATCGGTGTGCCGTACGACGGAGGTCGCGCCGGAGTCGTTCCGCAGCACGTTGCCGGTCACCGTGCCGTGCCCGGAGAAGGAGTCGGCCGTCGCGCGGAAGTCGTGGGACGGGGCCGAGAACCAGCCGGAGGCCTGCGCGGTGACGGTGCCCGCACCCACCACGGCGACGGTGGCACCGATCGCGAGGGCGATCCGGGTGCCTTTGCGAGAGAAGGGGCTTGAAGTCATGGCTTGAACCTCCCTGCCCCCGGTGAACACCGGACCGCAACCGGGTGAACCCCTGGTTCGAAACAGCGGGCCGGTCCCTTCCGGGACCGCAATGTCCGCCGCGCGGTTGTCGAAGGCGTGGCCCTGTGCCCGGACGGCACAGGGCCCGGCGGGCCTCAGTCGCGTCCGGGCGTCACCGTCTCGACCGGGCTGGACGGGGAGTAGTTGCCGGCCCGGTCGTAGCTGCGGGCCCGGTACTCGTACGTCCGCCCGTCCGCCGGCAGCGGGTCGCAGACGGAGACCGTGGCGAAGGCGGAGCGCGGGTTGTACCCCTCGCGCAGCACCTGCGTCCACGCCTCCGTGCCCGCCGCACGCCGCTCGACGGCGAGGCCGTCGTAGTCCCGGAGCGGCGGCGGCGTGTACTCGGTGGCGGTCGCCTGGACCCCCTCGGCGCAGCGGCCCAGGGTCAGGGCCGGGGCGTTGCCGGGCGCGATGCCGTCGGGGATGTCGAGCCAGAGCTCGTTCGCCGCGCTCGCGTCGAGCCAGTCGGGGTTGTACGTGGTGGTCCCGCCGTCGTTGGTGGCCAGGACGCGGTAGTGCCGGGTCTCGCCGTCGGCCGTGACGGGCGCCGTCGTCCACGTGGCGCCCTTGGTGGTGCCGAGCGGGACCCAGTCGTAACGGCCCTCCACCTTGTCGTTGCCGAGGACCGTGTAGTGGTCGAAGTGCGGCTCGGTGTTGAGGGGCCACTTCAGGGTGACCTTGTGGGTCGCCTTGTCGTACACACCGGTCAGGACGCCGACGTCCGGCAGCGGCCGGACGACGGTGTCCGTGCTGCCCGACGAGGTGTTCCCCGCCTTGTCCTTGGCGCGCACCTCGTAGTAGTACGGCGTCCGGTCGTCCGGGTTCACGAAGGGATCGGTGTGGCTGCGGGCGGTGGTCGACGCGGTGACCCTCGTCCAGGTGCCGGAGCCGACCGCCCGCCGGTACAGGGAGTAACTGCCGAGGTCCATCTCCTTGTTGGCGGCCCACGAGACGGTCGTCCGGCGCGTCTTCGTGTCGTAGGCGGTCTTCACACCGGTGGGCGCGAGCGGCTTCGTCCTGTCGTACGTGGCCGAGGTCCGGGGTGCGTAGGTGTACGTGACCTTCGCGGCGCCGCTCCAGTTCACGTGGTCCACGCGCACGGTGTGCTTCCCCGGGGGGACGGCGAGGTTGAGGCCCTTGGTACGGGCGGTGTCACCGGTGTTCTTCCACAGGTCGATCTTGCGCACACCGTCCAGGTACACCCGGACGCCGTCGGTGGCGGAGGCGGAGAACGTGAAGGGGCCGCCCGAGCCGAAGTCACGCGTCACCGACCAGCGGACACCGAAGTTGTTCGACGGTATCCCGGAGGCCGGCGCGCCGGCCCACTTCTCGCCGACGGCGGTGTCGCAGTCGGTCCGCGCGGGGGTGCCGGAGAACGAGGTGTTCTTGTAGAACGTCCGCTTGTAGACGTTCGCCGGGCAGCTGACGTCGGCGGCCGCCGCCTGCGGGGCGGCGGCCAGCAGCCCGCCCACGGCGACGGCGAACAGCGCGCCGCCGGTCAGGGCGCTGCCGGTGCGGGCGGCGACGGTGCGGGCGGCGACGGATCTCTTGGGGTGCACGGGGGCCTTTCGCGCGGTGCGGTCAGGTGGTACGGGGTGGAGACCCGCGAGGCCGCGGGAAGGTTGCACGGACACGACGAGGGCCGGGCACTCCGCCCCCGCGCCACTGCCCGCCGGAGTGTCGTCGCGGGTCCGGCGGGACGACCCTGACAGCATGGACGGCGGCCGGGCGCCCGGGCGGCGCGACAGAAGGCCGGCACCCCAGCACCCCTCCAGCACACCCCCAACACCCCGCACGACAAAGGCCGCGAGAGGCGGAACGTACGTCATGACGCCCCCGCCACGCCCCCACTGGCTGTTCGGCGACCAACTCGGCCCGCACTTCCTCGACCCGCGCCACGGCGGCCCCGACCCCGGCGCTCCGGTGCTCATGATCGAGGCCCGCTCGGTCCTGCGCAGGCGCCGCTTCCACCGCGCCAAGGCGCACCTGATCCTCTCCGCGATGCGGCACCGCGCCGCCGAACTCGGCGACCGCGTCACGTACCTCCGTACCGACACCTACGCGCAGGGCCTCGCGCAGGCCGCGGAACACCGGGGAGCGGCGGCCACCCGCAACCGCCGCCACGCCGAACCAGTCGAGCGGAAAGCGCAGTTGACGGTCTGTCACCCCACCTCCCGCCGCGCCCTGGACTTCGTCGCCGCGCGGGACGACGTGGAGATCCTCCCCGCGAGGGGCTTCCTCGTGAGCCACGACCACTTCGCCGAGTGGGCCGGCCGGGGCAGCGGGAAAGGGCTGCGGCTGGAGGGCTTCTACCGCTGGGTACGGGAGCGGCACGACCTGCTCATGGACGGCGACGCGCCCGTCGGCGGCCGGTGGAACCTCGACCACGACAACCGCGAACCCCCGCCGCGCGACCGCCCCGTCCTCGACGTCCGGGGCCCCTGGCTGCCGCGCGAGGACGCCATCGACGAGGAGGTGCGCCACGACCTCGACCGCTGGGAACGCGACGGCGACGTCTCCTTCGTCGGCCGCGACGGCCCCCGGCGCTTCCCCGTCACCCGCCGCGAGGCGCTGTCCGCGCTGCGCGGGTTCGTCACCCACCGGCTCCCCGACTTCGGCCGGTACGAGGACGCCATGCTCGCCGCCGACCCGGTGATGAGCCACAGCCTGCTGTCCGTGCCCCTGAACCTCGGCCTCCTCGACCCGGCCGAATGCGTCGAGCGCGCGGAACGGGCCTACCGGGCGGGCGACGCGCCCCTCAACAGCGTCGAGGGCTTCGTCCGGCAGATCGCCGGCTGGCGCGAGTACGTGTGGCACCTGTACTGGCACTTCGGCGAGGACTACCGCCACCGCAACACACTGCGTCACACCGAACCCCTGCCGGACTGGTTCCTGGACCTCGACGCCGACGCCGTCACGGCCAACTGCCTCTCCACCGTGCTCGCGCAGGTACGGGACACCGGCTGGACCCACCACATCCCGCGCCTGATGGTCCTCGGCAGCCGCGCCCTCCAGGACGGCTGGGACCCGGCGGCGGTCACCGACTGGTTCAGCCGCTGCTTCGTCGACGGCTACGACTGGGTCATGCTCCCCAACGTCGTCGGCATGTCCCAGTACGCCGACGGCGGCCTCATGACCACCAAGCCGTACACCTCCGGCGGCGCCTATATCAACCGGATGAGCGACCTCTGCGCCCCCTGCGCGTACACGCCCACCCACCGCACCGGCGCCCGGGCCTGCCCGTACACCACCGGCTACTGGGCGTTCCTCCACCGCCACCGCTCCACGCTCGCCACCAACCCCCGCACGGCCCAGGCCGTTCGGGGCCTGGACCGCCTGAAGGACCTCCCGGAGCTGCTCGCCACCCGAACACAACAACGGGACACGCCTCCGTGATCGGTGCCCGCGCCGGGCCTGTCCGGCGGATCCTCGTGGATCGGCCGCACACGCCCTAGCCTCGGTCCATGAGCATGATCGGTGAGTACGTACGGGTGACCGCGGCCCAGCTCGACCGTGCGATCCAGGATCCCGACTGGGCGCTGGACCACGTCGAGGAGGTCCAGGACTCCGAGGAGGAGTCGGAGCCCGCGCCCGCCGGGGCGCGCCACTTCAGCACGTACAAGGCCTGGGGCCTGCTCGGCTACCTGCTGGAGCGCGCCGAGGTTCCGGTGAACGTGATCCACGGCGAGGAGACCTTCGCCGAGGGCCGCGACTGGGGCTACGGCCCGCCGCGTTGCCTGCGACCCGACCGCGTCCGCCTCGCCGCGCGCACGCTGCGCGCCACCCCGTACGAGCGGCTCGTCGCGGGCGTCGACCCCGCCGACCTGACGCGGGCCGAGGTGTATCCGCTGGGCTGGGACGAGCCGGGCGTGCTGGAGTGGGGCCGCAACTGGTACGACGGCCTGACGGACTTCTTCGAGGCAGCCGCGGCGGCGGACGAGGGGATGCTGGTCTGGCTCGACTGAGGGGGGCGGCTTCGGACAGCCGGGCTTCGGGCGGCGGGGGCTGAGGGCAGCGTGGCCGCGGTGTCGGCGGGCCCCCGCGATCGGGGTGCAGACGGGCTCCGCGACCGGGGCGCCGACCGGCCCGTACCGCCACCGGCCCCTGCCGGTACCGCTGTTGAGCGGCCCCCGGCCGCCCGAAGCCGCCGACTTCGTGGCGGCCGTGCGGGACACCTGGCTCCGGTCCGGCCGCTCCCGCCTGAACTCCTCTGGTCCGGTGGCGAGTTCGAGGTTCACCTGACGAGCGGGAGCCTCTCCCCGCGGCCGCCGTGGCTCCCTTCTGTCAGCCGGCGGCGCCCTGCCCGGGCTTCGTCTTCTGCCACGGTCCGACGCCGAGCTTGCCGGTGGTGCCGAGGTCGAGGTTCGGGGTCACGATCACCGGGTCGGTGCCGGTCTTCGCCCGGACCCGTACGTACGGCACGTTCACGGGCGTCCCGAACTGGGTGGTGTTGCGCCAGGCCAGCCCGGCGGTCGCCGACTCACCGGGGGCGAGGGTGAAGGGCTCGGGCGGCAGGTCGGATCCGAGGCCGGTGGTGATCCCGCCGGTGCCGTCGAGGATCTTCACGCCGTCGACGGGCTCGCGCCGGTCGTCCAGGAGTTCCAGCAGCGGGTAACCGTCGAGGCTGTACGGGCGCGTGCCGCAGTTGGTGAGGTGCAGGCTCACGACACGCAGTCCCATGGCCGCGTCACCCCGGTCGACGCTGACCCGGACCCCGGAGGCGGGGCAGACGCCCGGCTCGGCCGGCGCCTCGGCCGAGGGGACCGCGGTCACTTCGAGCACCTCGGCGCCGGTGATCCGTGGCGCGGAGGGCGGCATCTCCCCGGACCGGACCGTACCCCGCACGGTCTTCCCGGGGCCGACGTCGCGCACGGTCACGCTCGGGTTGTCCATGGCGCCGCCGTCCGCGCTCAGGAAGGTGAAGATGACCGTGTAGGTGAGGGCCTCCGTACCGCTGTTGGTGACCTCGTAGTCGGCGGATGGCTTCGCCGCGTCCCCGGGAAGGCTGTCGGCGGAGACGATGTAGTCGTCGGAGGGCGAGGGGGAGGGCGACGGGGAGGCCGGCGGGAGCGTCACGGAGGTGACCCGTACACCGTCCTTGCCCGGATCGTTGACCGGCGTGCGGCCCGAGGGCGCGGCGGAGCCCCCGGCGGCCGATCCGGAGCCCGCGCTCTGCGTCCCGCAGCCCGAGAGCAGCGGGGCCGCGACCACGAGGGCCACCAGAAGGGACGCGGTCGCGGCGAGGGGCGGGCGAGGACGTGCCTGTCGTCTGCTCATCCGGTCATCTTCATCAAGTCACCCGCCCCGCACGCGTGGTGGAGGTCACACTTCGAGTCACAGGGGTGTCACAAGTACCACCCCCACCACCGTCATCGCCCCCGCAACCACCGTCACGGAGTCCGCAGGTACTCCGCCAGCTTGCCCAGGAGGCGGGCCGCGCTGTCCAGGTCCTGGGCCGTGTCCGTCAGGTCGGCGGCGAGCAGCTTCTCGCGGGGCTCCCCGTCCCCGTACGCGTCGGACCCCGGGACCGGGACGGTCGTACCCCGGTATCCGGTCGGCGTCCCTCCGGCCGGCGCGTAGTAGCCGATGAAGTCGGCGGCCGTGGCCGCCGGGGCCCGGCCGGCCCCGGCGAGGAACTGGACCCGGCTGAGCTGGATCTCGTCGCCGCCCGCGTTGTCGGTGATGAGGAGCCGGTAGCGGCGGTACGGAACGGAGTTGGCGAAGGAGAAGTCCCTCGTCTCGAAGCGGCGGCCGAAGCGTTCGCCGGTCCGGGTGTCGAGCGTCGTCCACGTACCGCCGTCGTGCGAGCCCTGGAGGCGCCAGTCCCGCGGATCGCGGTCCGGGGCGTCGTTGGCGGACGTCAGGCTGTACGACGCGACCGCGGCCGGGTGCTCGAGGGTGAAGTCCAGCTCGGCGGTGTCGTCGTGCACCAGCCACTTGGTGCGGGACTTGCGCAGCAGGTTCCGCGCCACCTCCCCGCCGGCCGCGAACTCGTCGCTCGCCTCGACGTCGGTCACGGTGTCGGTGATGTCGCTCAGCTCACCGGGCGCGGGTACGGGCGCGGGCCCGCCTCCCGCCGTACGCCCGTCGGTAGCGGCAGCAGCCACGGCGGCCGTGAGGGTGATCGACGCCGCGTTCCCCCGCCGGTCGGTCCACGTCACCCGCTCCACACCGGCGCCCCGGCCGTCGTCGAGCAGGACGCGCAGCTCACCGGACGGACGCCACTCGCCGTCCCGCCCCTCCTCGGTGGAGAACCGGTACGGCGGGACGTCCGCGATCCCCTCGGGGTAGGCCCAGCGGTCGGCGAGTACGCCGCGGAGCTCGCCGATCGCCCCGTCGGCGGCCCGGTGGTGACCGTGGAACCCGGACAAGTCCTCGCGCAGGGCGATCGCCGTCTCCGCGCCGTCCGTCCCGCGCCAGGAGAGCTGCGCGGGAACCGCCCGCTCGCCCCGGTCGAGGTGGAAGAGCAGCCGTGAAGCGGCCTGCCAGACGGAGGACCCGGCCGGTCGCCGCTCCGTGTCGAACGCGAAGACCGACCGCGTACTCGCCCGGGCCGCCATGGCCCGCCGGGCGCGACCGCGGTCCTGGACGGGGTCCACGGTGACGGCGGTCAGCCGGAGCAGGCCCGGCTCGCCGGCCGGGCTGCGTATCTCCAGGAGGTTGTCGCCCGGCGTCAGCAGCTCCCCGGGAAGGGACACGACCCGGTCGCCTGCCTCGTCCTGACCGCCCCGCGCGAGGCCGTCCCCGTCGGCCCCCGGGAACACGAGCCCCTCCGCCACGGCCTTGCCGTTGAGCAGGACGTCCAGGGGAACGCCCGTCCCGAGGGTCGTCACGGTCAGAACGGCCTCGCCGATCTCCTCCCGCCCGTCCGTCGTGAAGTCGATCTTGACGTACCCGTCGGAGCCCACCGCCAGGTGCGAGGGTGCCACCCCGCACCGGTGGTACCCGACGACGGCGTTCGACAGCCGGGCGGGAGTGGTGGAGAAATCCGCGAAGACCGGTTCCATGAGCGTCCCTCAGTAAGCGAGCGGTGAGCGGGCGGAGAGCAGGAGGTGAGCGGGCGTACGCGAGAGGCCGGCCGGCCCGCGACGACGATCCGCGGGCCAACTCCCGTCCCTCGATGGCAAGAAGCTACCGGCCCCCACTGACAACGCCCGGAACCGTCACCCATCCGCCGCCCCGGCCGGCCCCTTCTGTCGCGGCCTTCCGGCGTTTGTCGCCGCCCTTGCCCGGCTCTGTCCGCGATCCGTAACACCAGGGACGTACCACGGCGTTCGTATGTCTTCATGGGTGCACACGGGGTCGGCACGGGGACCGGGCGTCGGCGGAGACATCAAGGGGCGGGGCGGACATGGCGAGGCACAAGCGCATGGGATGGCACGGCCGGGTTCTCGCGGCGGCGCTCGGGGTGACGGCGGCGGCCGTCGCCGCCTCGATGTGGACCGTGCAGGCCGCCCCCGCCGACGCCGCGCAGCCGCGGGCGCGCGCCTCGGCGCCGGCGGCCGGCGCCCAGGACCGGACGGTGGCGAAGGTCGCGGCGGAGATCGTGCACGCCTCGGACCGCGGCGACCGGGGCGTCAACATCACCATCGACGACGGCCCCGACCCGACCTGGACGCCGCAGGTGCTGCGACTGCTGAAGGACGAGGGGGTGAAGGCCACATTCTGCATGGTGGGCACCCAGGCGCGGGCGTACCCGGACCTGGTCAAGGACGTCGTGGCGGACGGGCACCGGCTGTGCAACCACACCGTCTCGCACGACACCACCATGGACACCAAGTCCGAGGCCTACCAGTCGCAGCAGATCCTGGACGCCGAACGCATGATCACCGAGGCGTCCGGCGGCGTCCGGCCGCAGTACTACCGGGCGCCGGGCGGCGCGTTCACCCCGTACAGCCGCCAGCTCGCCGCGTCGCGCGGGATGCGCCCCCTGGGCTGGAACGTCGACTCCAAGGACTTCGAACGCCCCGGCGTGGACACCATGGTCGCCACCGTCAAGACCGAGATCCCCGAGGGCCCGACGGTCCTCTTCCACGACGCGGGAGGCGACCGCTCCCAGACGGTGGCCGCCCTGCGCGAGGTGCTGCCGTGGCTGCGGCAGCAGGGGTACGTCTTCGGCTTCCCCGTACGGTAGACGCGCCTCCCCCTCCCCCCCCCGATCCCCGTCAACGGATGAGCGACCGCCCCGTGGGCACCAGCCGCAGCAGCTCGGGAGCCTCCGTCCGCGCGCGCTCGATGCCCGGCAGGATCTCGTCCCGTACGAGCGGATGGGCCATGACGTCGGCGAGGTGGCGGCGGTGGGCGCCTTCGTCCGGGTACGAGGTGAGGACCGCGACGACGTTCTCCCCGGTACGGACCGGCAGCCCCGGGAAGGTGTTGGCCGCGGGTTCGGTGGTGAGCACCGCGAAGGGCGCGGGCCCCGTCTGCGCGAGCAGCGGCACGAGACGGTCCAGGATCAGCCGGACGCCGCCGTCGTCCCCGGCTTCCCTGTCGTCCACGCCTTCCACGCCTTCCCCGGCTTCCCCGCCCGGCGGGAAGTGCCACAGCGCGGCGGCCACGAACCGGTCCGGCGCCGCGGCGCCCACCGCCGGCCGTACGGACGAGGCCGTCGCGGGACCGCGCGAGCCCGGCGCGGGCCGCAGCAGCAGGACGTTGTCGGAATCGGCCATGGTGGCGTTGGCCCGGGGCCCGTGCGCGGCCCACACCGGCCCGCCGTAGAAGGCCGAGAGGGCGTCCCGCCGGGTTTCTATGTCCGCGAACCCGCGCAGCCACACGAAGCGGTCCGGGTCGTCGAGGTCGCGGAACTGGCCGAGGACGGCCATCCCGGCCTCCTCCTGCGTCTCGACGAACTCCCGCTCGAACAACTCGATCAGCTCGTCCCGCCGACCGGGGAGCAGGGTGTACTGGCGCAGCTCGATGACGGTGGGGCGGCGGCCGGGGCCGGTTCCGGACAACGGCGGACTCCGTTCGTTCCTTGTCGTAGTGACTGCCTTGGACGGGCAGGCAGGCAGACGCTATGGCCCAGGTGTGCCAGAACCTGTCAGTGTTTCCGAGTTCCCGAAGCAGAATCCCCGTATGTCCGCTGACCGCTTGCTGTCGATGCTGCTGTTGCTCCAGACCCGTGGCCGCATGTCCGCCCGGCGCCTGGCCGAGGAGTTGGGGGTCTCGGTACGGACGGCCTACCGCGACCTGGAGCGTCTCCAGGCCACCGGGGTCCCCCTCTACGCCGAGCAGGGCCGTACCGGCGGCTATCAGCTCCTCGACGGCTACCGCACCCGCCTGACCGGGTTGAGCGAGCGCGAGGCCAGGGTGCTGTTCCTGGCCGGACTGCCGCTGCCCGCGGCGGAGTTGGGGTGGGCGGACGAAGTCGCCGCGACGCGGCTGAAGTTGCTGGCCGCGCTGCCCGAGGTCCTGCGTGAGGAGGCGACGCGGACGGACGCGGTGTTCCACCTGGACGCCCCCGGCTGGTACCGCGAGGCCGAGGCCACCCCGTACCTGCGCCTGCTCGTGGACGCGGTGCTCGGCCGGCGGGCGGTGGACGTGCGCTACCGCCGCTGGCGCGCGCCGCAGGAGGTACGGCGGCGGCTGCACCCGTACGGCCTGGTCCTCAAGTCCGGTACGTGGTACCTCGTCGCGGCGGCCGGGGGGCGGCCCGCCACGTACCGGATCACCCAGGTCCTCGACGCGGCCCTGAGCGACGAGCGCTTCGAACGCCCGGCGGACTTCGTCCTGGGCGCGTACTGGTCGCGCTACCTGGACGACTTCCGTTCGCGTCGGTACACGGGCACCGCCACCATCCGCCTGTCACCGAGGGGCCGCGAACGGCTGGCCGACAACGTCCCGCCCGAGGTGGTACGGGCCTTCGAGGACACGGCGACGGCGGTCGGCGACGACGGCTGGAGCGAGGCCGTGATCCCGACGGAGAGCACGGAACACGCGTGCGGAGAACTGCTGCGGCTCGGCGTCGACGTGGAGGTCATGGCACCGGAGGAACTGCGCGGGGCGATGACCGAGACGGTGCGGGCCCTGACCGGAAGGTACGACACCCCGGCCGCCGACGCGCCCCCACGCCCCATGCCATCATCCTCACCGTGCTGAACATCCCGGGATACGAAGGCGGCCCGCTGACCCGGGCCGATGCCTACCTGGACCACCCGCTCTTCTGGCCCCTGCACCTGGGCAGCTCCCTCCCCGGCGAGGACGCACAACGAGCCGCGTTCGGCGCCGACTGGGACGCGGCCGACGATCTTTACCGCGCGCTGGCCGCCGAGGACGAGTGGCCGGTGTTCAGCGTGCCGCTGCGCTCCGGCCACACCGTTCATGTCGTCTACCGCAACATCGAGGGCGAAGGGGGAGTGGACTACCTGATACACCACCCGGCCTGGCCCGATGCGGAAACCCTCGCCGTGGACGACGGCCACTTCATGGGGCCGGGCATGGCGTGGCCCGAACTCCTGCACGCCGCCGAACCGCCGGCGGAGCCCGCCGCCGAGACGACCGACGCCCGCCTCCTGTTGCTCTTCCCCACGCTGGGCGACGCCTGCCTCCCGGACGACGCGACCACCGCCGTAACCACCGCGCTCGCCGCTCTCACCGTGATCGAGGACCCGGCCACGGTGGCGCGCACGCTCCTGGAGAACCAGGGCCAATGGACCCCCGCACACTGGAGCTCGGTGAACGGCGTCCGAATCAACGACGGCGGACACTCCTACAGAAACCCGGCCAACCCCTTCGCCCTGCCGGGACAGCGCCTCAAGGAGATCAGCGACGCACTGTCCAACCCGAACCCGAACCCGAACCCGTAGCGGTCACCTCGGCCGTGTCCCGCGCTCACACCACCCCGTCGTCCCCGTCCTTGTCGCCGTCCCCGTCCCCGTCCCCCGGACCGTCGGCGAACGTCCGCTCCAGCGCCGCGCACAGACGCGCCACGAACTCCCCCTCCCGTCCCGCGAACCGCGGATACTCGCCGGCGAAGTGGGACCACTCGACGAACCCCAGCGCCTCGGCCACGTCCTCGCCGAGTACCCGCTCCCGCCCGTGCACCGGCCACTCCCCACCCACCCGGAACACTTCTTGCAGGAGTGTGTTCGGCAGCGCGTACCGTTCGGCCAGCAGAACGGCGTCGTAGAGGTCCTTGCCCTGCGCGTGCATGTCGTTGACCAGCCACATCACCTTCCAGGCCAGGGACAGCGCGGGCGTCGCCCCGTACAGGACCGCACCCGACGGCAGGTCGACGGGCTCGGACGGCTCGGGCAGGGACTCGCCGAAGACGAAGTCCAGTTGGATCCAGCCGCCCGGGGTCTCCGGCGCGTGCCAGGGGAGCATCATGCGGCGCCCGGGCACCCGTTCGTACGTCCAGATGTCCTCGCACACGGCCCCGGAGGCGTCGATCCGCACCCCGTCCGCCCGTCCGGCGGCCCCCGCCTCGGCCGCCGCCGCGACGCCGGCCAGCAGCGCCGAGGTCCGCTCCTCGTCCATCCGCCACGACGCGGGGACGACCACGAAGTCCAGGTCACCGGGCTCCCGGGCCTGTTCGCCGAACCACAGGGCCATCAGCACGCTGCCCCGCAGCACCAGCGACGGTGCCCACGGCGAGGCGGCCACCCCGTCCCGTACGGCGGACAGCGCCGCGGACCGGGCGGTCTGCCACGCCCGCGTCGCATCGAGCGTGGGGAAGAGGGGATCGGACGCCCGGAAGGCGTCCGGGAACTGTTTGAGCGCCGGATCGAACACCGCCTTCTGGATCGCCTCGGCGCCCATCACCCGCAGCAGGGTCCGGGGCACGTCCGACGCCAAGGGCTCCCAAGGCAGCGGGACCATGGGGCCTTGTGCGTCCCGCCACCGGGCGGCGATGTCCTCGTCGCTGTCGTGTTCCGCGTTCATGCCGACCCCAACCACCCTTCGTCCAGCTGCGGACCGCTGTCCAGCAGTACGTACTCCCGCTCCACGTGCACCACTTCGTACCTCCGAAGATCCGCGAGGAGCGCGTCCAGCACCAACTCCGCGCGCACGGAACCGCCGTCGTGGCACCGCTGGGTGACGAACCGCTCCTCCCGACCGTCCTCCCGCCGCCTGCGCGCGTTGCGCGAGACGTGGGCGCCGTGCCGTACGGCGAGAGCGACCAAGGCCTCCCGGTCGTACGCGGGGTCGAGCAGCAGCTTCACATGGTGCTCGAAGTGCCGCCCCCCGCGGCCCGCACCGGCGGCTGGCCCGTCACCTTCAGCCGCCTGTACGTCTCTGCCAGCCGCCGGCCCGTCGCCGCCAACAGCCGACACCTCGCCGCCGCCCCGCGGCACCTCGGCCGCCCACGGCGCGCACTCGACCTTCACCCGCGCCACCGCGAACCCGTCCCGGGCGAGCTGCCCCACCATGTCGTTCACGGCCGACACCTCGTCCGCGTACGACGCCCGCGACCCGCACAGCGTCAGCATCGGCTGCGAGGAGGTACGCCCCCGCGCCAACTCGATGTGCGTGAACTTCACACCACCCCGCCGCGCCGCCCACCGCTCCAGCCGGCCCAACTCGTCCCCACCGCACAGCACGGTCACATGGCTCTCGTACACCGTGACAGGATGCCGTACTCCGACCCGAGAGGATCCGGTGATCATGACGTCCGAGGTGTTCGACTACGACGCGGAGTTGAGGCTCCACAACGAGCACCTCCGCGCCGCCGCCCGCGTCGGGTCCGGCGACCAGGTGCTCGACGTCGGCTGCGGTACGGGCCTGACCACGCGCGAGGCCGCCCGGGCCGCCGTCGACGGAGGCGCGCTGGGGGTGGACGTCTCCGCGTCGATGATCGCGCAAGCGCGCCTGCTCACCGACGCGGAGGGCCCGCGCAACGCCACCTACGAGCAGGCGGACGCCCAGGTGCACGGCTTCGCGCCGGCCCGTTTCGACGTCTGTATCAGCAGGTTCGGAACGATGTTCTTCGCCGACCCGGTCGCCGCGTTCACCAACATCGGGCGGGCGCTGCGCCCCGGGGCGCGCATGGTGCTGCTGGTGTGGCAGGCCCGCGACCGCAACGAATGGGCCGCAGCAATCCGAGAAACCCTGCTCCCCAACCCTTCCACCCCCACCCCCACCCCCACCCCCACCCCCACCCCCACCCCCACCCCCACTCCCACCCTCACCCCGAACGCGTTCTCACTCGCGGACCCGAGCGCCACGGCGGCCATCCTGACGACGGCGGGCTTCACGGACATCGACTTCACGGACGTGCACGAACCCGTCCACTACGGCCCCGACGCCGACACCGCCCTGGACAACGTGCTCCGCCTCCTCAAGTTCGAGGACCTGCTCACCCCCCTCGCCCCCGCCACGGCCGACCGAGCCCGCGCCCGCCTGCACACCACCCTCGCCGCCCACGACACCGGCAACGGCGTGCACTTCGACTCACGCGCCTGGCTCATCACAGCCCGCACAAGGAGCACAGAGGCAGGGCCATGAGGAGCGAACCGGATCTACTGACCCTGCTCCGCGAGCTGGACGACCCGCAGTGGGCCGAGCGGCCGCAAGGCTACGACCGCAACGCGACCGCCGCCCTGTTCGGACGCCTGGTGGCCCGGCTCGACGACGACTTCACGACCCGCTGTCCCGCAGAGCAGGACACCCAGGACTCCAGTGAGTACGGACGGGTGGTCGTACCCGCCGGGGCGACGGTGTGCGGGACCCGAATCGTCGTCTGCGTCAGCAAGTTCGGGTCCTTGGCCCTCATCACGGCGGACAACCCCGGCGCCTTCCTCGGCACGGCCGAGGCCCAGGCGGAAGGAGAGCTGGCGGCCGACGATCTCGCCAAGGTCGACCAGGCGTTGGCGGATCTCGCGTACGTGGTGGTCCCCGAAGAACTACTGGTGACCGACTACACCGGCCCCACTCGGTTTCCCGTCATCTCGTATCAGTCAACCTGGTGGCAGCGCTTCTTCGGGTACTTCTGACTTCCTCGGAGTCCGCCTCGTCGCGTGATGTGCCCGTGTTCTAGCCTGCGCGGGTGAGAGATGAGGAAGGCGCCGAGGGCCGCCCGCAGGTGAGCGTCGGCGGCGGCCGCTCCGGCGCCGTCCGGGTCTCCCTGTCCGAACCGACGCGGCCGTTCCCCGAGGACGCGGACGACCCGATGCTCGACTTCGTGGTCCGTGCGCGGGGTGAGTGGGTGAGCGTCGAGGTGTCGGTACGGACGATGTACGGCGACGGCCTCGACGGGTTCCTCGCGAAGTTGGCCGAGGGCTTACGGGGGTGGGACGGGTCTCGTACGTGGCGCTCCCTCGAACGGGACCTGACGCTGTCGGCCACGCACGGCTCCGGCGGTTACGTCCGGCTCACCTGGGGGCTTCACGGCGGACCCGCGTCCGACAACGGATGGCGTTTCGAGGCGACGACGGTCCACGCGGCGGGGGAGGACATGCGGCGTCTGGCCGCTGAGGTCGGGGTGTTCCTGAGGGGTGGTGGTCGTACGTGACGCCGCGGCCTCCGGTCGAGCGCGACGCCCCGGTGGCCACCCCCGTACCCGCCCCGTCGATCCGGCGGATCTTTCGGGACGTCGTGGCGGACCGCCTGCCGGACCGGCGGCCACCGCAGGCGGCGCTGCTGTTCGGCCCTGCGGACGACCCGTACCGGGACGACGACGGGGGCTTCCTCGCCGACTTCTTCAGCGAGATCCTTCATCAGGACACGTGCCTGCCGGGCACCGCCGACGGCGTGCCCCTGCTCGCGGCCTTGGCCGTCGACGACCGCGTGCCCGCCCGTCACCGGTTCACCGTCGTGGACCTGCTGTTCAGGACCGCCACGGTCACGGACCGCCATCGTGCCGAGAGTTGGCCGGCCGCTCCGCGGCATGCCGACCCCGGCAGCGAGGCCCGCGCCCGGAGCGCGGTGCGAGTCCACACGCCGGCCCTGCTGGCCCGATGGGAAGCCGAGTGCCCGGCAGTCCAACTGGCCCTCGCCGGGTTGTCGGTGGCCCTTCCCACGCCCCGTACCCTCGACGCCACCGAGAACCTCACAGCCGCCCGCCGGCCAGCCACACCACGAGGAGCCCCGCCACGGGCGCGAGCCCTCCACCTGCTCGGCCAGATGCTGACCGCCACCGGACAAGCCCTCGCACCCACCAAGTCGTCCCGGGCGAGGTGACGTTGTCACGAGGCGGCGCGGTCCCGGGGGAGGTCGAGGATGGCGTCGATGACTGCGGACCACAGGCCGCAGGCCCGGAAGAAGGTCCGCACCGGCTTCTCGAAGCAGAACGCGTCCCGCAAACGCGCCATGTTCGCGTGGACAGGTGGGGGGAGCGGCGCCTCCACCGTCCTCAATCAGTCCGGCGAGAGCGAGGGCGAACCTGGACGGTTCGCGTACGGCCCAGGTACGCGCCGCGAGCACCGCGAAGGTGACCAGGAAGTTGAGCCCCGCCCGAGCCGCGCCCCGCGGCTACTCCGGGAGGCAGATTTGGTGCAGTTCGCCGGCGAAGGCGTTGCGGGCGTGGGTGCGCATGCGGGGGCCGTACGTCGCGTCCTCGGCCAGTGACGAGTAGCCGCCCTCCCGGCGGGAGATGACGCCGGCCGTGTCCGCGAGGTGGACGTCCAGGCCCGGGTACATCAACTCGACGCACGGCAGGTCGTCCACGTCCAGGGCGAAGACCGGGTACTCGCCGTACTCGTCGGCCTCGCCCGTGGCCAGGACCCGCCGGGAATCGGACCCCCCGGGGAGCAGGAAGCACTCGTCGAAGCGGGCCGACAGCGTGTCGAACCCCGCACCCCACCCGTCGCCGAACTCGTCGCGCGCGAGCCGTCCGAGGGTACGCGGGGTGAAACGCAGGCCCGCGTCGAACCAGCCGTACCTGCGCAGGAGACCGGCGTCGAACGCCAGCCACCGGCGCAGGCTGGGCGGCAACGGGCGTCCGCTCGGGAACACCATCGCGGCCAGTGTGTCGCCGGGCACCGGCTCCGCCACCGCGCCGATCCACGGCCCCGCCCACTTGTTGTGGTCCAGGACCAGCCGGTGCGGGTCCGCCTCGACGGAGGCGATGGCGCGCTCGGTGAGGCGCGTGCCGTGGGCGTCAGCGGGATTGGGGGGATTGAGGGGGTTGGAGGGAAGGGGCATAGATGGGTTGTCCTGTTCGGCCGGGTGCTGTGCTTGCGGACGCTCGGTCGGCGCGAGGCTATCGCCGGGTACTGACAGGGACGCGCGAGTCGCCGACCGGCCGGATCGCGAGCGGGCGGCGGGCGGACCACGGCCGGACCGTGGGCGGGCCGCTTTCGTGGGCGAAGTCCGGATGGTTGGTCAGCGTCAGTCGGCCGTACGTGCCCTCCGTACCCCGTACACACCCGCCCCGACCGCCAGCACCGCCGCCCCTGCGAGGACGGAGTCCAGCGGCAGGGCGAGGGCGAGGGCCGCGCAGCCGGCCAGGCCGACGACGGGGACCGCCCGTGGCGGGCGGCCCTCGGACGGGGAGAGCGTGCGCGCGGCGGCGTTGGCGATCGCGTAGTAGGCCAGGACGCCGAAGGAGGAGAAGCCGATCGCGCCGCGCAGGTCGGCGGTGGCCGCGGCGACGGCGACGACCGCGCCGACGGCGATCTCGGCGTGGTGCGGTACGCCGAAGCGCGGATGGACGGCGGCCAGGGTGCGGGGCAGGTGCCCGTCGCGGGCCATGGCGAGCGTGGTACGGGACACGCCGAGGATCAGCGCGAGCAGGGAGCCGAGGGCCGCGACGGCGGCGCCGACGCGTACGACGGGGGCGAGGGCGGGCGCGCCGGCCGCCCGTACGGCCTCCGTGAGCGGTTCGGTGGCGTGCGCGAGCCGGTCGGGCCCGAGCACCGCGAGGACCGCGACCGCCACGCAGGCGTAGACGACGAGGGTGATGCCCAGGGCGAGGGGGATCGCGCGGGGGATGGTACGGGCCGGGTCGCGGACCTCCTCGCCGAGCGTGGCGATCCGGGCGTAGCCGGCGAACGCGAAGAACAGCAGCCCGGCCGCCTGGAGGACGCCGCCCGCCGTGGCGTCCGTACCGATGTCCAGGCGGGCGGCCTGGGCGGTCCCGCCGGTCAGGCAGGCCACGACCACTGCGGCGAGCACCGCCAGCACCACCGCGACGACGACGCGCGTCAGCCGCGCGCTCTTCCGCACGCCGGTGTAGCTGAGCGCCGTCAGCGCCACCACGGCGGCCACCGCGACCTCGTGGGCCCGGCCGGGCCAGGCGTACGTGCCCACGGTCAGGGCCATGGCAGCGCAGGAGGCGGTCTTGCCGACGACGAACGCCCAGCCGGCGACGTAACCCCAGAAGGGCCCGAGGCGTTCGCGGCCGTAGACGTAGGTGCCGCCGGAGGCCGGGTGGCGGGCGGCCAGCCGGGCCGAGGACGTGGCGTTGCAGTAGGCGACGACGGCGGCGAGGGCCAGCCCGGGCAGCAGACCCGACCCGGCGGCGCGGGCGGCCGGCGCGAGCGCGGCGAAGACACCGGCCCCGATCATCGACCCGAGACCGATCAGTACCGCGTCGGACAGCCCCAGGCGCCGCTTCAACTCCCCGCCCGCGCCCGGGTTCCTGACTCCGTCCATCGCCCACTCCTTCGCAGCGGCTCACGACCGCGTCCCGCGTCCTCGGGCAACAGCCGTCGCGGGACTCCGGCGCACCGTACCCAAGCAAGGTGTCCGGCCGGGGTCCGGCCGGGGTGAACGATCCATGCTTCTGTGAATTCAGGATCTGCTGTACTGTCATACGGGTGCTGACTCTTGCCCCTGACATCGAGGTGCTGGCGCGGTTCGGCCGCGCCCTCGCCGACCCGATCCGCTGCCGCATCCTTCTCGTCCTGCGCGAGGCGCCGGCCTACCCCTCCGACCTCGCCGACACCCTCGGCGTCTCCCGGACCCGGCTCTCCAACCACCTGGCCTGCCTGCGCGACTGCGGCCTCGTCGTCACCGTGCCCGACGGGCGCCGCACCCGCTACGAGCTGGCCGACCCCCGCCTCGGCCAGGCCCTGGAGCACCTGCTCGCCGCGGTGGTGGCCGTCGAGTCGGACCGGACCTGCGCGGACGCGGCCACGGGGGAGTGCTGCTGATGGCCACCGTGTCCCTCGGGCCGGGGACGGCCCGCCGCGATGTCCTGACCCGGCGCATACGGCTGTTGGTCGCCGCGACGATCACCTACAACGCGATCGAGGCGGTCGTCGCGATCACCGCCGGGACGATGGCCTCGTCCACCGCGCTGATCGGCTTCGGCCTGGACTCCGTCATCGAGGTCTCCTCGGCGGCGGCGGTCGCCTGGCAGTTCTCCGCCCGCGAGCACGCCGTACGGGAAGCCCGCGAGGCGACCACCCTGCGGATCATCGCCCTGTCCTTCTTCGCCCTGGCCGCCTACGTCGGCGTCGACGCCGTACGGACTCTGACCGGCACCGGCGAGGCCGACCGCTCGCTCCCCGGCATCGCGATCGCCGCGCTGTCCCTGGCGGTGATGCCGTTCCTCTCCGCGGCCCAGCGCGCGGCCGGCCGCGAACTCGGCTCCGCCTCGGCCGTCGCCGACTCCCGGCAGACGCTGCTCTGCACGTACCTCTCGGGCGTCCTGCTGACCGGCCTGGTGCTGAACGCCGCCCTCGGCTGGTCCTGGGCCGACCCGGTCGCGGCCCTCGCCATCGCGGTCGTGGCGGTGAAGGAGGGGCGTGACGCGTGGCGGGGGAAGGGCTGCTGCGCGCCGTCCTCCGCCGACTTCGGTACGGGGCCCGCGTCCGCCCCCGCCGACCTCCGTACGGTCGTCACGCCCCCGGCCGGCGAGGCGGACACCCCCCGCGCCGCCTCCGCCTGCACCTGCTGCGGCTGACCGACCCGCGTCAGCGCCGTCGGCGAAAGTCCCGACGCGGGCCGCCCCCCGGCCGCCCCCCGCCGGGACCCGCTCGGACCCCCCGGGACTCCCCCGAACAAGCAGGTCAGCGCAGCCCGGCGAAGAGATCGTTCTCGGGCAGCGCCGCGCCCGTCGTGTCCTTGACCCGTACGAACGTCTCCATGCCCATCAGGCCGCCGAACCGCTCTCTCCCCATCTTGAGGAAGAAGATGTTCTCGCCCTGACTGGCATGCGCCGCCAGCGCGTCGAACTTCTGGTCACTGAACGCGGTCGCGTCCACCCACGTGGTGATCTCGTCGTCGGGAAGGCCGATCTCGAACGCCGGGCTGGCCTCGTCGGGATCCGGCTCCGGCATCTCCTCGCCGAACTCGCGGAGCGTCTCGCCGAACCGCCGCATCGCCGACCGGGGCATGGTCGTCCAGTACACCTTGGGGGTGAGCGGGGTGGGCTCCGCCTCGATCATCTCCAGCGCCGCCATCGTGATGCGGTGGGCCTGGATGTGGTCGGGGTGCCCGTAGAAGCCGTTCTCGTCGTACGTGACGACCACATCCGGCCGGTAGAGCCGCATCAGCTCCGCCAGCCGGGCGGCGCCCACCTCCACGGGGGTCCGCCAGAACGCCCCGGGAGCGTCGTTGGTGGCCCAGCCCATCATCCCGGAGTCGGCGTAGTCCAGCATCTCCAGATCGCTGATCTTCAGGACGTCACAGCTCGCGGCGAGTTCGTCCCGGCGCATCGCGGCGACGGCCGCCGGATCGTGCCCGGGATCGCCCGGTTTGACACCCCCGGGTCCGTCGCCGCAACCGCCGTCGGTACAGGTGACGAGTACCGTACGGATGCCTTCCGCCGCGTATCGCGCGAGGACCCCTCCGGTTCCGGTGGCTTCGTCGTCGGGGTGGGCGTGCACGGCCATGAGCGTCAAGGGTCGGTCAGTCATGGGACCCATTCTCCTTCACCCGCGCGTGGCGCCGGGCTGCGCTACGTCGCGGTCGGCCGAACCCCCGCGAGATCCCGCTCGGTACGCTCCAGCCAACTCCGGTACCAGTCACCGAAGTTGTGCCCGGTCGGCACGATCCCCCGGTCCATCGGCCGCAGGTCCTCCCAGATGGCACCTCGGTGCGGCCCCGTCATCACCATCAGTGACGAGTAGCCGCATCCCTGCTCGCTGAGGAACACCGCGCCCGCCTCCTGCGCGTCGTACAGCTCCTCGTAGCGCGCGTCCCAGGCCGCGTACGCGCGCCGGAACTCCTCCTCCGACGCGTAGGCGTCCTCCCCGGGCTCCCGCGCCTCCAGTGCGGCGAGCTCACCCGCCAGTGCCTCCGCCACGAAGGGCCGTCCGGCGAACTCGGCGGTGGTCGGCGCGGCGGAGAAGCCGAGCCCGGTGCCGCGCCACTGCCACCCGCCGTCGCCCGGGGTCGGCGTCATCAGGCCGTAGTCGGGGCCGGCGCCGCCTCCCCCGACGTGGAGCAGGAAGGCGCGGTACGACGCGGGCAGCCCCACGCCCAGGTCCGCCTCCAGCGACCGGAGTTGTACCTCGTCCATGACCGGACCGAGGCGGAAGCCGTGCCCCCGCGCCCCGAACACCTGGTCCGCGCCGGGGCGTTCGGCGAGCCCGAGCACCCGGTCCCGTACGCCCGCCCATGTGCTCGTACTCATGGCCCCCAACTCCTAGACGGACGACGTCGACTGACTGGCCATCAGGTGGTCCACGAGCGCCAGCAGTACGTCGCGCCCCGCCCCGCGGTCGCGGGCGTCGCAGAGCAGCAGCGGGACCTGGGGGTCCAGGGCGAGCGCCGCGCGGATCTCCTCCGCGCTCCGGTCCCGTACCCCGTGGAAGCAGTTGACGCCGACGACGAACGGGATGCCGCGGCTCTCGAAGAAGTCGATCGAGGCGAAGCTGACGTCCAGCCGCCGGGTGTCGACCAGGACCACGGCCCCCATCGCCCCGTTGACCAGGTCGTTCCACATGAACCAGAAGCGCTCCTGCCCGGGGGTGCCGAACAGGAAGACCACGAGGTCGTCGCTGATGGTGATCCGCCCGAAGTCGAGGGCGACGGTGGTGGTGAACTTGCTGTTCAGACCCTCCAGGTCGTCCACGCCCACGCTGGCCAGGGTCAGGTACTCCTCGGTGTGCAGCGGGGCGACCTCGCTCACCGCGCCGACCAGGGTCGTCTTGCCGACGCCGAACCCGCCGGCGACGAGGATCTTCACCGCCAGGGGAGCGGCGTCCGTACGCCCCGCCGCGTGCTCAGAGCTGGCGTAGTCCATCTCTCACCGCCTCAAGGATTGTCATGTCGGGAAGGCCGCCCGGCCGGGTGAACGGCCGCGGCGCACGGGCCCACATCTGCCCGGAGTCGACCAGATCGCCGATGAGGATCTTGGTCAGCGACACCGGGAGGCCCAGTTCGGCGGCGACTTCCACCACCGCCTTGGGCTCCCGGCACATCGCGAGGATCGTGCGGTGCTCCGGCTGCATCCGCCGCGCCGCGAGCGCCCCCCGGGGGGTGATGTCGGGCACGGTCGTCAACAGCGTGATCAGTGTCAGGTCCGCCCGCTCCGGGGCGGTGCGGCCGCTGGTGATCGTGTACGGACGGACCAGTTGCTCGTCGTCGTCATCGTCGTCGAACCCCTCGGCCCAGTGCCTCATCCGGCCCGCCCGGCGTCGTCGGACGCCGGGGTGCGCGCGTCGGTGCCCAGCCGCTGGCCGACCTGCTGGACCAGGGTGTGCATCGCGACGCTCATCAGCTCGGCGTCGACATCCTGGGAGGCGATCACCGCCAGGTGGGTGCCGTGGCCGGCGGATATCACGAACAGCCAGAGGCCGGCCATCTCGACGATGACCTGGTGCACCGGTCCGCCGCCGAAGAGCTGCCCGGCGCCGCGGGCAAGGCTCTGCTGGCCGGTGGCGATCGCGGCGAGCCGCTCGGCGTCCGACCGGTCGATGGTCCGCGAGCGACTGATCGCGAGGCCGTCGTCGGACAGCAGGATGGCGTACCGGGTGCCCGTGACCTGATCGACCAGGCCGTCCAGGAGCCAGTCCAGGTCCAAGTCGGTGGCCGTCGTTCGCTGCGTCATTCTCGATCATCCGTCCTAGGAGAGCCGGGCCAGTCGGGCGCGGTGAGCCCGTCACCGTAGCCGTTGCCGACACCATTGCCATCGCCGCCGCCATCGCCACTGCCGGCGCCGCCACTGGCATCGCCGTTGCCGTAGCCGTAGTTGTAGCCGTTGGTGTGATCGTTGCCGTAACCGGGGGCGTAAACAGGGGGGTAACCGCGGCTGTCACGGACACGCTCACCGAAGGGCTCGTAGGTGTCACCGGGGGCGTCCCCCTGGACGTTGCCCTGGGCGTCACCACGACCGTCGCCGCCGGAGCCCCCCGCCGTACCGCCGCTGTCCGGGTGGTCGCCGCCCGGGGTCATCCGGGCCAGCCGGGACTGCCTCTGGAACGCGCCGATCGTCGCCCCGGACCGGCCGGACCGGTCGGGGGCCGTCCACAGGTCGGGCTCGTCCGGCTTCTTCGGTTCCGCCGGGAGCCGCAGCTCGGGCGCCAAGCTGGCCTGGCGGACCCGCTGGGGCAGCGGTTTCGCCTCGGCCGGCGGAGGCGTCGGTACGTCGCCGTCCGGCGGCCGGAAGGCGGAGGCGGTGACGTTCGCCATCGCGCGTCCCCGGGAGCGGAAGGGCAACTGCCCGTCGTCGGGCGGCACTTGCGCCGCCCCGACACCTCCGTCGTACGGCGCCCGCGCCCCGGTACTCCCGTCGTGACTCCCGTCGTACGGCTGCGACGTCGGCCCGCCCGCGACACTCCCGTCGTACGGCTGCGGCCTCGACCCGCCCCCGACAGCAGGCCCGAACCCGGCCCCCGCCCCGGCCCCGGCCCCGACCTCGGCCCCGACCTCGGCCCCGAACCCGGCCCCGGCCTCGGCCCCGAAACCGCTCCCGACAGCAGGCCCGAACCCGGCACCCGCCCCGCCCGCGACCGAGCCTCCGCCCGCGACAGAGCTTCCGACAGCCGACCCACCCCCACCCCGGAGCGGCATCCCCTCCGAGGGAAGCACGCCCGACCGAGGCTCCGTACCCGTACCCGCCCCGGCACCCACACCCGCACCCGCCGGCTCCACCACCACCTGCTCCGGCAGCAGCACGATCACCCGCGTGCCGCCGAAGGCGGACGGCCGCAGCTCCACCCGCAGGCCCAGACCCGCCGACAGCCGCGCGACCACGTACAGGCCGAGCCGTACGTCGTCGGCCTGCGTCATCACGTCGAGCTGCGGCGGCGCCTCCATCAGCGCGTTGGCGGCCGCGTACTGCTCGGGATCCATCCCCAGCCCGCGGTCCTCGATCTCGATCGCGATGCCCCGGCCGACCACCGCGGCCCGCACCTCGACCGGCGTCGGCGGCTTGGAGAAGGCGGCCGCGTTCTCCATGAGCTCCGCCAGGATGTGCACGAGCGCGCCCACCGCCCGCTGGTGCACCCAGGGCTCGTTCTCGACGTCGATCGCGATCCGGCGGTAGTCCTGCACCTCACCCTGCGCGGCGCGCAGCACGTCGAGCAGTTGGACCGGCTTGTGCCAGCGGCGCTGCGGCTGGCCGCCGCCGAGGATGACCAGGTTCTCCTCGTAGCGCCGCAGCCGGGCGGTGAGGTGGTCCAGGTCGAACAGGCCGTTCAGCACGTCCGGGTCGTCGTGGGTGCGCTCCAGCTCGTCCAGCTTGCGCAGTTGGAGGCCGATGAGTATCTGGGTGCGGCGGGCGATCCGCTGGAGCAGGCGCTCGAAGCCGCGGTGCTGTTCGGCCTGGCGAACGGCGGTGGCGACGGCGCTGCGGCTGGCCGCGTTCAGGGCCCGCCCCAGCTCGCCGAGTTCGTCGGGGGTGGGTTCGACGAGCCGGACCTCGCGGTCCACGTCGACGTTCTCGCCGCGCTCCAGCCGGGACACCACGTCGGGCAGGCGCTGTTGGAGTCCGACGGCGTCCTCGCGCAGCGCGTGGATGCGCCGGCGCAGGGTGACGGTGAGGCGCCAGCTGGTGAGGATGACCAGGATCACGGCGAGCAGGCCGACGGCGCTGATGATGACCAGGGTCCGCTGGAGCTCGTTGACGCTGTCGGCGGAGACCTTGTTGAGGTGCGTGGACCGTACGAGGGCCAGGTCGAGCAGCCGCGGGTAGTTGGCGTCCACCGAGCCGCGCCACTGGTTGTGGATCTTGCCGAGCACCAGCTCGCCCTGCGAGTGGTGGGGACCGGCGACGACGATCTGTTCTTCCAGGTCGTGCTGGACCGCCCAGGACTTGGCGGCCGTCAGCTTCTTGTACGTGTCGCGTTCGGCGCCGGTGAGGCTGAGGGCCACGCGCTGGAGCAGGTAGTCCTGCGCGCCGACGGCGTCGACGAACGCGTCGTACTCGTCGACCTTCAGGTGCCCGGTCCGCCAGTCGCGGCCGAGGAGGGCGTCCTCGCGTCCGATCATGTCGATGGCGCTGTAGAGGTCGACCATCGTGTGCGCCAGCAGGGCCGCGGCGGCGTTGCTGCTGCGGCCGAGGGCGGTGAAGACGGTGATCAGCGAGTCGACCGTACCGCTGTAGAAGTCGTACGACGCCGTGTCGCCGGCGGACCCGGAGTCGACCGCCTTGCGCTGGGCGGGGAGGCGGTCGAGGTCGCCCAGGGTGGCGGCGAGGGCGGCGCTGAGTCCCTGCTGCCCGTGCGAGGTGCTCTCGGCCGCCACCGGCCGGAAGCCGGTCACGGCCCGGTCGGTCACGGCCCGCGCGGCGGCCAGCTTGTCGCGGGTGGAGGCGCCGGGATCGGACCGCGCCTCCGCGGTGAGCCGCCGCTCCTCCTCCAGGGACCGGAAGAGAACCGACGAGGGCCGGCTCAGCGAGGCGGTGAGGTCGCTCTCGCTCTTCTCCGACTGCCAGCGGGTGGCGAGCTGATACGTGGTCAGTCCCCACAGGGGCGCGAGCGCGAGGCTCGGCACCACGACAAGGATGACCAGAACGGTACGCAGAGGCAGTCGGCGAAACCCGCCCCGCGCCGTAACCGGCTCCGCGCTGTGGGTGGTTGTCGCGGAGGCGGCGGTGGCGGCGGCGTCCGACGGCCGGTCCCCGACGACCACGCCTCGGCCCCGCCTGCCCCCGAACCTACCCAATCCGGTCACTTTAGGGATGCTCCCCTCACCGCTCAGCGCCTCTATGAGGAAAAATCGCCAAAGTTCGGCGACTTGTGGCCGATAGTAGCCACATACACCGACCCCCGTAACCCCCTGAGCCACACCTGCCCGATCCATCTCCGGGCCGGTGCCGGATCGGCGAACTCCTGGCGGTGTGAACGCTCCTGAGCGTGGGCGGAGCGCTTCAGGGAAGGGCGCGCGTGACGATCCAGTACTCGTCCTCCTCGGACGTGACCGCACAAAGGTGCCGGCCGTCCGCCGACAGCGCCAGGAACTCCGGCGAACCCGTGGCGCCGGCCACCCGGGACGGCAGTCCCGTTCCGACGGGATCGTGGACGCGGACCCAGCCCACCGCGCTGCCGCCCCGCCCCGGCGGTACGACGAGGAACTCCCCCTCGCCCGACGCCAGGGGCAGTGCGGAGGCCGTGGCCAGCCATCGGCGGTCCAGGTCCGCCGCCGCGTCGGCGCGCGACTCCGGGACCGTCACCGACGGGGTGACCTCCACCCCCGTCACGGCGCGGATGGCGGTCAGGACGTCGGGCGCGGAGGGGGAGGCGTCCCGCCCGAGGACCACCAGACCGCACGCTTCGAGGGTCCGGTGCCAGGCCGGAGGCCCCGTACCCGAGTCCGCTTCCATGTGATTCCTCTCCCGGCCGGCCGGACCACCGGGCCGGCGCTCCGTCATTTCTCCACGTAGAAGAAGTGGTGGTCCCCGCCCGGTTTGTTGATCTTGCCGTATCTTTCCATGTCCTCCGGATACCCGAAAGAGCCGTCCCCGCGTTGCACCCGGCCGTTGTCCCAGCCGAAGTTGACCAGCTCCCGGGAATCGTCGATCTTGGGCTTCCCCGCGTGGAAGTGCTGACCCGCCGGATCGTGCGTGTGCTCCACGATCACCCGGGATCCCTGGTCCGTCTCGAACTGGCGGAAGTTCCCCCAGTGGGTCGCCTCGCTCGAATACGTGTATCCCGGCACGTGTTTCAGGCTCTTGTCGCCGGTCACCGTCCACTCGGCGATCGGTGTCTCGCCGTACGGCACCCCCGCCGCTTCGAACGCGGCTCTCTCGGCGTCGGTCCGGTGGCCGAACGGATTGGAGTGCTCGCCCTTGGGCGGGTACGGCGTGAGCCCGAGGGGATCGGCCCAGGTGAGCGGATTGTGCACGTAGACGGCCGGATTCGGGGCGGGCGCGAGCCCCAGCGGATCAGGTGTCGTGTAGCGGGCCGTCCGCGGGTCGTAGTAGCGGTGGTGGTTGTAGTGGAGACCGGTCTCGGGGTCGTAGTACTGCCCGGGGAAGCGGAGCGGGGTGTACGTGGTGGCGTCCGCGTTCCAGGTGGTGTTGCCCCACAGCGTGGTGCGCGTCCGCCACGCGATGTCGCCGGACTCGCCGACGAGTTCGGTCGGGGTGCCGATCAGGTCGGTGGCGATGGCGAAGAAGCGGCTGTCGATCTCGCGCTGGGTGGTCTCGTCGGTGAGGCGTTCGGTCTGGGCGAGCGGGGTGAGGCCGCGGTGGTCCCAGGTCAGCGTGACGGGATGGGGCAGCCGCTCCGGGTGGCTGGTGGTCTGTTCCGCCAGGACGGTGCCGTCCCAGGTGAACGTGATCCGTTCCGCGACGCCCGTACCGTCGATCCCCGTGCCATCGGCGCCCGTACCGCCGCCCCCCGTACCGTCTGCGGCCATCCGCTCCTTCGAGACGCGGCGGCCCAGCGGGTCGTACCGGTAGCGCCAGCGCGTGCCGTCGGGAGTCGTGACCGCGGTGAGCTGGTCGTCGGCGTTGTAGGAGTAACGCCAGGTGTCCGCCTTCCTCGACAGACGCGTCTTGGTACGCGCCACCAGGCGCCCCGCCCCGTCGTACGTGTAGCTGTTGGCGCCCGCGCGCAGCATCCGGGTGCCGGCGTGGACACGGGCGCCGCTCGCCCCGCCGTCCGAGCGGCCCTCGGGCCAGGTGGCGGAGGTCTGGTTGCCCGCCACGTCGTAGGCGTACGACTCCGTCCAGTCGGCCGCCGTGACCTCCGTGACCCGGCCGGCCGCGTCGAGGTCGAAGCGCTGGAAACCGCGCAGGGTGTCGTCCAGGGAGGTGACGTGACCGTCGGCGCGGTAGGTGTAGACGCGGTCGTTGAGGACCCGGCCGCCGGCCGCGAGGCGCTGCGTGCTGAGGCGGCCCGCCGCGTCGTGGCCGGACGCCAGGGTCAGGGTGTCACCGAAGATCCGCTCGGTCTCCCGGCCGGCCCTGTCGTGGACGAAGGAGACGCGGTGGCCGGCGGCGGTCAGGTGGGTGGGGCGGCCCGCCGCGTCGTACCCGTACGTGGTGACGCGGCCGCTGGGTGTGGTGCGCCGGGCGCGGCGGCCGAGGGCGTCGTAGGCGTAGGTGGTGGTGCGCCCGTCGGCGAGTTCCGTCTTGATCTGGCCGCGGCGGTCGTACTGGTAGATCAGTTCGCTGTCCGGCCCGCTGGCCCGGATCATGCGCCCGCCGCTGTCGTACGCGTACGTGGTCACCTCGCCCGCGACGTCCTTGGCGGTCACGCGGCCGAGCGGATCCCGTTCCAGGGTGATGGCCTCGCCGAGGGCGTTCGTACGGACCGTGATCTGTCCCGCCGGGTCGCGCGAGTAGGTGCGGACGCGGCCGTCGAAGTCCGTCTCGGAGATGAGCCGGCCGGCCGCGTCGTAGGCGTAGGACCAGGTCAGGCCCTGGGGATTGGTGACCTGGGTCAGGCGCAGTTCCGCGTCGTGGGCGAACGCGTAGTGGGCGCCGTCCGGGCCGGTGCGTGCCGCCGGCAGGTCGAAATGGGTGTAGGTGAAGGAGGTGACCTGGCCCAGGGGGTCGGTGTGGCTGGTGCGGTTCCCCTCGCCGTCGTACGTCCATGACTCGGTGCCGCCGTCCGGGCCGGTACGGCGGGCGAGTTGGCCGTCGGCGGTCCACTCCAGGAGCGTCACCGCTCCCAGCGGGTCCGTGACGCGCACGGGGCGGCCGAAGGTGTCGCGGTCGTAGCGGGTGGTGCCGCCCAGCGGATCGGTGACCTCCAGCGGCAGCCCGGCCGGGTCGGACCGCACGGTGGTGACGGCCCCGAGCGCGTCGGTGACCGCGACCAGCCGGCCGTGTGCGTCGTACGCGAAACGTGTGGTGTGTCCGGCGGGGTCGGTCACGGCCACCCGGTTGCCGCGGTCGTCGAACTCCTGCTGCCGGTGTGTGCCGTCCGGGCCGGTGAACTCGGTCAGCCGGCCCAACGTGTCCCGGACGGCGCGTACTTCGCTGCCGTCGGGGCGGGTGATGGTGGTGAGTCTGTTGTTGTTGTCGTAGGTGAGGTGGGTGGTGCGGCCGAGGGGGTCGGTGTGGGTGAGGGGGTTGCCGCGGGTGTCGTAGGTGTGGCGGGTGGTGTGGCCGAGGGGGTCGGTGGTGGCGAGGATGTGGTTGCCGGGACCGACGAGGTGGTGGGTGGTGTGGCCGGCGGCGGTGGTGAGGGTGGTGACGCGGTGTCCGGTGTCGGGGTCCGGATCGGTGTAGGTGAGGGTGAGTTGGACGTGTCCGGCCTCGCCGCCTTCGGCGACGCACCGGTCCTGGTCGTCGTAGGCGTAGTCGTAGCGGCGGTTGTTGGAGTCGATCCAGGCGGTGACGCGGCGGTGGTGGTCGTAGGTGAAGGTGAGGGTGGCGCCGGAGGGCTTGGTGACGGTGGTCAGGTTGCCGTCCGTGTAGCCGTACGCCATCAGGGGGCGCGGCGGCTCCCCGTCCGCTCCGGCCAGGGTGAGGGTAGTGATGCGGCCGTCGGTCACGGTCAGTGCCAGGTGGTGGCCGGCGGAGTGGACGAGGGCCTGGGGGGTGCCGTCGTCGGTGCGGTCGACGGTGATGGTGTGGTGGTTGCGGTCGGTGACCTGGGCGAGCCAGGCGTCGCCGTCCCCGCCGGGTTCGGTACCGGGTGGTGCGGTGAAGTGGCGGATCAGGCGGGTGTCGGGGTCGGTGAGGGTGTAGTCACCGCTCTCGTCGCGGGCCAGGGTGGTGCGGTGGGTGCCGGACTCCGGGTTCGTGGGCAGGCCCGGAACGGGGTGGGGGTAGGTGATGAGGAGGCCGTCGTCGGTGACGTGGACGACCCCAGTGGCGTCGATCTCCAGGCGCTCGTCGGCAGTCGAGGACCAGGAGGGCCCGAAGAAGCGGCCCGCCCGGTAACCGGACTCGACGCGGCGCGTGAAGACCAGGGGCAGGATGCCCGGCAGGACCACGTCCGTCTGCGGGAGGTACATGCGGCCGGAGGCGAGGTCGACGGGGTCGGTGCCGGTGGTGGTGCGTTCCCCGTCGGGCCGGTTGTGGGTGCCCTCGGGGGCGTCGTCGAGGAGCTTGCGCGCCCGGTTGGCGTCCGCGGCGAGATCGGCGGCCTCCTTCGCGACCCGCGCCCCCTTGACGCCCGCGCCCGCACCGCCGGTGGCGGCGGTCATCACGAGGTCGGGTACGAGCCGGCCGAGGCCTTCGGCGGGGTCCTTCATGAAGTCGGTGACCATCTGCTTGCCCGCGCCCCAGGGGTCGTTGGCGACCTGGACGAGCCCGGCGACGGTGTTGTTCAGGCTCAGGGCGTACTCGGCGGGATGCGTGATGTTGTACGGATCGGTCGGGTTGATACTCCGGGCGAAGGTCAGCAGCCCGGCCGTGCCCTTGACGATGCCACCACCGAAGTGGGTCTGCATGACGTTCAGTTCGTTCAGCCCGTCCGTCGCCTGCTGGGCGTACGAGGGCTTCGGCGGCGCCGTGTCACGGGCCGCCCGCACAGCGGCACGCGCCGTCTCAGCCGCCGTGTTGCGCTGGCGCCGCGCCTCGGCCAGCAGCTCCTGCGCCTCCTTCATCCGCGCCGTACCCGGATCGCTGAACTCCCCCGGCTTCGGCGGCAGGGCGGCCGGGTCGCGCTGATCGGCCGGCTTCGCGTTGTACGCGTCAGCCGCCTTGTTGTAGGCGTCGACCTTCCCGTTGTACGCGTCCCGCGCCTCCTGTGAGGCCTTCGTCCCGGCCTTCCACTTGTCGATCGCGCTCTGCGCCTGCCCCTGCGCCCACTCCACGGTCCCGGCGAACGCCTCCAACGCGGCCCCGGCCTTCTCGAACGCGTCCGCGCCCCTGAACCACTTCGGCGGCTCGATCGCCACCGTCGCCCGGAACGCGTCCGCCGCCTGCCCCTTCAGCGACGCCGAATCCAGACCGCCCAGTCCCTTGCCCACGTTGTCGAACGCGTTCTGGAAGTCCTTGAGATGGGAGGCGGTCGCCCGCAACTCCGAGGGCGAACCGTAGATCAGCTTCGTCTTGTCCTCGGTCTGCCCGAGGTCCAGCTCGTCGACCTCGGCGCCCATCCGGTTCGCCACCGACCGGGACTTCTCCCGCACCCAGTCGGCACCCGACTCCCAGCCGGCGTCGTCCAACCGGTCCGCGGTCCAGTTCCCCGCGTCCTCGACCCGGTTGCCCGCCCACTCGACACCGTCCTCGACCGCGTCCTCCACCACATCGGGCGTGATGTCACTGATGAAGTCACCGATACCCACGACTCAGTTGCCCCCGTCGCCCTGTTGTTGCTGCCGGGCCCGCTCCTCCGGAGACGGCCCGAACGTGTCGTCCACCGCACGGTCGAAGTCGCCCTGGTCGACGCCGATCAGGTCGTTGAGGGCGCTCGCCTGCCGGCCGCCCTGCCCCTCGGTCACCAGCGCCCGGCCGGTGTCCTTCCAGGTCTGCCCGGCCTCGTCCGCCGCCTTCTCGAACGACTCCGCGCTGTAGTCCGGGCTCAGGTAGTCGGGGGTGAACACGTCGCCCCAGTCCTGCTTGACGACGTCGTCCTCGGAGGCGTGCGGATTGCCGACGGCGGAGTTCACCGCGATCTTGAACGTGCCCTCGACGTACTGGTCCTCCTCCCAGATCAGCCCCGCCGCCAGCCCCAGCTTCGCCGCGATGGTGTTGGCGTCCTGGACCAGGGCCCGTACGCCCCACTCCCAGCGCTCGCAGAAGTCCTCGAAGTCCACCGAGAGCCCGTGGTGCCCGGCCTCCATGCCGGTCAGCGACAGGTCCGAGAACCCCTTGCCGAGCACCGCCCCCGTGCCCGTACCGACGTCCCGCAGCTCGCTCACCGCGGCCCGCAGGCCGTTGGTGATGCGCTGGACGCTCTCCTTGTCGACCTTCAGGTCCTCGGCGCCGCCCATCACCCACGCTCCCCGTCGCGCGCTTCACCGGCATCCACGGCGACGGCCTCGGGCACGATCCCCACCACCGGCGGGAACAGCATCGCCCCGTCCACGTCACCGATGTTGACCGCCACCCCGGCCGGCTCACCCATCGCCGGGACGATCTCGTCCAGCAGCCGAGCCCCACGCAACGCGGCGAACTCCCAGACCGGCCCGGCCTCCTGGCTGTTCGCGGGGTCCGGCCCACGGGCCGCCTCGCCGTCGCCCTCTCGCCGGTTCGCAGGGTCCGGCCCACGCGCCGCCTCCCGGCCGTCCTCCGCGTCCCGCGCCCGCGCGAACCGCGCCAACGCGGCCTCGTCCGTGAACCCGCAGACCCAGCGCACCCCGCCGAACCGCGCCGTCCACAACCCGCCCCGGTCGTACGGCACCAGCACCAGCGCGCGCCTCAACTCCCCGACCAGCGCGCGGGGATCACCCACCCCGGCCCGCCGCTCGGCGATCCGCTCCTCGAGCGCCGTCCCGTCCCCCACCGGAATCCCCCTTCGCGAAGCCGCCAGAAGCCGTCATAAGCACCGTAGGACATCACGCGTCTCCCGCACCCGCCGGTTCCGCGAGTTCTTCCTACCCCCGGCCCCTGGCCCCCCGGCCCCCCGCCCCCCTCCCCACACCCGGACGCATCAGGAGTGATCGTCACCGCCGGTCTGCCGGATCCTGGACCGCCCCCGCCCCCGAGCGCGCTGGGTGAAGCTGTCGACGGGCGCGCTTCCAGGGCCGGGAGGCGTACCGGTCGGCGTACTCGGGGGCGTACCAACGGCCGTATCAGAACCGGACACCGAAGGCCGCCGGCGCCCGACGGTCTGTTCGATGACGGCGTCGTCCCGACCGTCGGCGTCCTGCGTCACGTGCCGTCCGGGCGCGGCCGGCACCGGGGGAGCCGCCGCCCGGGAGTTCCACCACGTCAGCGCGTACAGCACCGCCGCGGCGACCACGGCTCCGCACGCCGTACCGACCGCCCACAGGTCCCCGTCGTCCTTCGGCAACCATCCCCAGGGCGCGGCCCGCACCGTCGCCAGCACCAGGGCGAACGCCACCACCGACAAGACGGCCGCCACCGTCCACCGCGCGGGACCCGACATCGCGTACCTCTTCCCGGGCCCGCCCCAGGCAGGCGGGATATGCCCAACATGGCACAGGCGGTGGGTTCTTGTGCCGGTTCGGCTGCACTTGATCAAGGGCTGGGTCCACACTGTGGCGCATGAGCCCACGCGCCCCTGACGACGGGCCCGAACCCGGCGAACACACCTACCTGCGGGCCCGGGTGAAAGGGCGGGGGCACGCCTACCAGGTCGTGAACGGCACACAGAACATCGCCCACCATCACCACTACGACGGTCTCCAGGCGCCGCTCGCCCTGCCTGACCTACGCCTTTGGATAGACCGCATGGCGGCCGATTACCGTACCCTTGCCACGGTCGGTAAGGGACCCGTCGGACGACGCAGGGCATCGAGCCGTACGGGAGAACTCGACGCGCTCCAAGAGGACTTGGCGGCCACGATCGAAGCGCGCAAGGCCGGCGACCAGGTGCGCCGCCTGCTGGCCGCCGGAGCCGCCCAGTACCTGTACAAGAGCACGCGGTTGCCGGACGGCACGCTCCCCGAGTCGATGATGATCGACCTCGCGGTCTTCGCGCTGTGGCCCCTCGTCCAGATCCCCGTACCGCCCGCGGGGTGGCAGGACGAACTCGCCCGCCTGACCTCTCCCCGCCTGGCCCAACTCGTGGCGCAGGCACGCCGAGCCGGCGAACGGGGACGCCCCGTGCCCCCGGACCTGTTCGGCCGCGCCCTGGCGGAGAGACCGTTCACCCACGGCATCCTGGCCCTGCTGGAGGACCTGGGAGACCCGCGAGGCGGCGGCGCGTGCCTGACCCCCCTGGCACTGGCCCAGGGGTTCTCCGCGCCCCCTCGCAAGGCCGAGCCCAAGGCGATGCTGGTCTGGCTGTTCGGCGCCGCGGCTCTGGGAGGTGTGGGTACGAGCGCCGCGAGCGAACTGGCCGAGCAGGTGTGGACATGGATCCACCGCCAGGAGCACGGAACGCCGGACACACCCTCCGTAGGAGGAACAGACGCCGACGACGACGGCCGCCCCGGCAGCCACCACGGGACACGGCCCGGGTACGGACACGACCCCGACGACCAAGGATTCCTGGACGACCTTTTCAACTGACTCCGAGCACCAGATGACCCGAGCCCCCGAGGCCCCGAGGCCCCCGAGCCCCAGATCACCCCATCACCCCATCACCCGATCACCCCAGAAACGGTGAGCCAATTGGACATGATCAAGCACTTTCTGGCCGCCGCCCTGATCACCGCGGCCCTCTGGGCGGGTTCGACAGCGGTCCTGCTGCTGATCGGCTTCGGACACGTGAGAACCGTCCGCGCGCTCATGGCCGTCCGACGCGGCCTTCCCCGCCTCCCGGCCGGGGCGGTGTTCCACTCGCGAGCCGGAGAGGTCGTGATGACCTGGTACAACGGCGCGCGCGACGCGGACGAGAGCCTCCTTCTCGTACGGTTCTCCCCACCCACGCTCCTGAGATGGAGGTCAGGACGCGGCAAGTCCAAAGCAGCCGTCGCCCGCCGGGTGAACGCCGAACTGGCGTGGCGTACCGCACTCGTCCCCCTGGTCACGCTGCCGGTCTTCGCCACCACCATCTGGCTTGCCTTCACGGACAGTTGGCTCTGGATCTACGCGACGCTCTACCTGGTGGCCCACTACGCCCTGAGGGCGGTGAGCAACCGCATCTTCTTCTTCAAGTTCGGATTCCTCAGCGGCGTCACCGCCTATTTGTTCCTGGACCGGGCAGAGCTGTGGCACCCTTCCCCCACGGTCGCCGCGTCCCTCTTCTTCGCGATGAGCGTCTCCGCCATGGCACTGGTAGCGGTGGCCGAGCGATCAGAATCAAGAACAGCCGACCGTTGAGCGACCACGCCGGGCTGAGGCAGGCGATCGGACAGGCGATGGCCCCCTTCTGGTACGACCGTGAGGACCGCCCCCGCCCCGACTGGGTGGGGGAGTGGAGCTACTGGTTCGTCTCCGCGGGTAACCACCTCTTCGACGTACTCCCCGGCCACGAGGACGACCCCCGCCTCGTACGGTACGACGACTGGACCGACTCCCCCGAGAACCTGCCACCCTCCCACTGCCACGGCGGCCCACGCGCCCTCCTCGACCTGGACACCCCCCGCACCGCCGAGTCCCGCAGAGCAGCCGACACCTGGACGGCCTACCACGCCCTCGCCGAGCGGTTCAGAACCCAGGATCCCAGAGAACTGACCGCGACCGCCTCCCACGAACAACCCCTCATCCAGACAATCGAGTCCGACCCCACCCTGGAGGAGAGGTTCACCTCCAACCCGGCCCTGCACTTCAACGAGGACCAGGAAACCTACGCGGCCCGCCACGCAGCCGCCGTACTACTCACCCCCACCCTCCTCACCCTGGACGGCCGCTGGCTGGAGGACGGCGGCCCGGACCACGCCCGAATGTTCAACACGTACCTGGACGCCCTACCAGGCGAAACAATGGTCGTACGAGTGCTCTACCACTCATAAGCAACCCAACAACCAAACCCCCCCCCGCCACCACGCGCCGAGAAGCACCCCCACACCCTGCACCGCACCACCGCAGCCAAACAGAGACCCCTCCCGCAACGGGCCAAGCCCCCATCAATCACCCAACGCGGCACCCCGGGCGCCGTAGCTACCCCCCTGCCTGCTCCCGCGCCCGCAGGGATGGGCCGACGGTCGCATCAAGCGTTCGCGGCGAGACTCCACGAAGCCGCCGCCATTGACCGGAGCCCGGTCGAACCCGCCCGAGGGCCGCGGCAGCACTGCCACCCCACCGCCGTTGTCGGCCCGGCGCCAGCTACAGGATCAAGCAACGCAGTTGCCTGGCGCCCTTGACCACCGCAGCTGGCCGGGCACGGATAGCGCGTGGCGCGGGGGAGCGCCATGAACGTCCACCGAGCTTGCCCGCCCGCCACCCCGACGACCAGGCACCCGGACAGCCGGAAGGTCCCCGCAACCCCACGCGATTCAGAGGGAAGCACCCCCCTCCGCCGCCTCCGCCAGCCGCTCGAACGTCTCGCGCAGCACCACCCGGCGTTCGTCCTTGTACGCCGCATCCGGCCCCAAGTCGTCGATCGTCCGCTCCCACACCCCCAGAAACACCTCCCGCCAGTCCCTGATCACCTCCGGCGAGGGCAGCGTCACCCCGACCCATCCCTGGCGCACCAGAAGGAGCAGCAGCTCCAGGTTGCAGGGAACGGACGTCCCCCAGTACTCGTCCGGTTCGAGCTCCACCGGATCACCCGCCATGGCCTCCGTCACCTCGGACACCAACCTGTCGGCCAGCGCCCCAAGATGATCCGCCGCGGTGTCGCTGTCGAAGTTGCCCGCGCCCCACGTACCCACTACCCCGCCCCCACACCCCGCGTCGCCGTTGCCGTACGTACTCCCCATCACAGCAGACAGCACCGACAGCCAGAGATCCTGCCGGGACGGATCACTTCCGCCCAAGGTCAGCACGCAACCGGACGCAGCCCGCAATGGACAAAACCACTTGGCCCCAGCCCGCCGGTTCGCGATGATCCGTCTGCCCGGCGGGGCAGGGAGAAGGAACGATGGTCGACGTGTTCGCGTGTGCGGGGTGCGACACCGTGCTGACCGCTCCCGTCTCCCAGGTCGCGCTACCCGTCCACGCCCACCACAGCTACGGACACGAGACGCTCTCCGCCCTCATGGAACCCGGGACGTACGTAGTCGACCCAGCCCCCTCCGGACCCCCGCCGACGTTCGGCGCGGTGCCGCTCACCCCCTCGGCGCCTCCACCGATCGCACAACCGAAGTGGCCGACGCCGCCTTCGCCCTGCTGGACGAGGACAACCAGCTTCTGCGCCTAGAGATCGTCCACGCCCTCGCCCGCCACGACGATCCCCGCACCGACCACGCCTTGGAACGCGTCAGCGAACTCCTCTCGGACTTCGGCTCGTTCCACGGGAGGACCCCCGACAAGCCCCGCCGCGATCCAACCTCCCCCGATGAGGCGCCCAGTAACTGTTTTCGGGGCCCGAGAGCCACCCAGAACGGTGTCCCACACGCCCTCGGCGGCCCCATTGACACACTCAGGCCGAGGTACGCGGCATCTGGGGCGGCCCAAGCCCGGAAACGTACTCACCCGCCCGTCCACGGCTCCGCCAAAACACCTCTGACCTGCTGCTTCCGCAGATTCACCCTAAGCTGGTGAGGGTTTGCCGGACGCGACGAAGGGCTCTTCGTGAGTGGAGAGAGCAGAGAACACGACACCGCCCGAACCGAGGAGTTGCGGGGACCTGAAGGCATCAGGAAGCGCCCCGGGATGTGGATCGGCTCGACCGGCGCACGCGGCCTGCACGGCTTGGTGTTCGAGGTCGTCGGCCGGGCGGTGAACCAGGTGCTGTCCGGGGGCGGAGGCCGCGTCGACGTCACGCTCACGCCCGACGGCTGTGTGCGGGTCGCCGACGACGGGCCGGTTGCCCCCTTCGAGGCCACCAGGGACGCTGACCGCCCCAATCTCGACGCGCTGCTGACGCGCATGCCGACCGGGCCCCACCCCCCAGCCTGGAACAACGAGGCCGTGATCCACTTCACCGCGGGCCTCTTGGTCGCCAACGCCCTGTCGAGCCGGCTGACGGCCGAAACGCAGGGCACGGGCGCCCGCCGCACAGTCCAGGAGTACGCACGCGGCGTCCCGGCCGCCCCGCCCACCCCCGTAGAGCGGCCGAACGGGCACGGTACGGTCATCGAGT
Organism: Streptomyces liangshanensis; assembly: GCF_011694815.1. Taxonomy (NCBI): domain Bacteria; kingdom Bacillati; phylum Actinomycetota; class Actinomycetes; order Kitasatosporales; family Streptomycetaceae; genus Streptomyces; species Streptomyces liangshanensis. The sequence goes on along the minus strand of NZ_CP050177.1, from coordinate 3,685,771 downwards.
TCTGGCCCGACCCAAAGATCTTCGAGACGACGAGCTGCTCGTTCGCTCTCCTCGCGGAACGCTTCCGGCAGATTGCCTTCCTTAACCGGAGCCTCGCGATCTCGCTGACTGACGAACGCCCGGCGACCGGCCCGAGGGCGGTGAGCTTCCGCTTCCCCCACGGAGTACGGGACTTCGTAGCCGCCCTCCACGCCGAGACCGGGTCGCCCCTCCCTCCGGACCTCATCGGATTCGAGCGGTACGACCCGCGCATCGCGGGGACGATGGAGGTGGCCCTGCTGTGGAGCGACGCTCACGAGCAGCGGCTACGCAGTTACGCCAACGGCCGACCAACCCCTCAGGGCGGCACACACGTGGACGGCTTCCGCGACGCACTGGCAACCGCGGTCACCGCATTCGCCCGTGAACAGGGCCTACTCGCACCCACGGACCCCGACCCCCACACCGACCGCATCGGCAAAGGCCTTACGGCAGTCGTGTCCGTAAAACTCGACCACCCCGAATTCGTCGGCGCCACACGCCGGCAGCTGAGCAACCCAGAAGTCCGGAACCGCATCGAGGAATCCGTACGAGAACACCTGACCAACTGGTTCAGGGAACACCCGAAAAGCGCCCAAGAGATCGCCACCCGAATCACCGCAACCCCCGCCGCTTGACAGCCGAAACACGCCTAAGCCCAGCGGTCGCCTCGGTGGATGACCGGAGAGTGACTCCTTACGCGTGAGGCCCCAGAACAACTCCGCGGCCGGCGAAGAACCGGTCGAGGTCCGCCCAGAGGACGTGGTGGAACTCCTGGGACCGCCCCGGCAGCCCGGAGGGGTTGTGCAGGAAGACCCCGTCGGGGTCGGTGCCCACGGCCAGGACCAGGTGCCCGCCGCGCTGGGGCGGTACCGGATCAAGGGTCCGGATGGACTTGTGAACGGAGAGCAGCACCACACGCCCCCGGGCGATCTCCGACCCGACGTCGCCCACCACCAACTCGGGCCGTACCTCAGCGTACAGGCCCCAGCGCCGCGCGACCCAGCCGGCGAAGGGAGCGTAGATCAGCCCCTTGACCTGCTCCTCGGTCCGCACGTATGCCCCCGCTTCCACCGCTTCCCGCACCAACGGAACCGAGGGCGGCACCTCGTGCCCCCAGTGGTCCAAGGCCATGCGCAGGCAAGCCATCCCACACATGCGCGGCGCCCAGAAGGCATAATCCTCCGCGGAGTCAGCCCCGGACTTGAGCCACAGCGGGTCCTCGGCCGCCCCCCTGACGCCGGAGACGAACTCCGCCACCAGAGCAGCGGATTCCCACTGCGAGTAGTACGGAACACGATGAATCAACCGGAAACCAGTCATGGCCCATAGTCTGCTACGACACGTACACCGCTCCTGACGCATGTGGGGATGGACCCCGGTCGATCCCCGAGGACTCCTCGGGGTCGAACTGCTCCCCGCACGCGCGGGTGTGTGGCTACCCGGTGGTGAGCTTCAGCAGGAAGTCGCCGTTCGCGGCCAGGTCGTACCCGCACTCGGCCGAAGGGTGGGGTCGCCCCCGCCGCCCGGCTCACCCCGTGGTGGTCTCCGCGCTCACCCACGACAGGTAGGCGTCGCTCCCGTGGGTGATCGGGGTGGCGATGATTTCCGGGGTGTCGTAGTCGTGGACGGCCTTGATGTGCGCCTCCAGGGCCGGGTAACGGTCGGTGGTCGTCTTGTACAGCACCCGCCATTCCTGGTCGGTTCGTACGGTGCCCTCCCAGCGGTACACGCTGGCGATCGGCCCGTCGACCTGCGCGCAGGCCGCCACCCTGGCCTCCACCGCGCCGGCGGCCAGGGTCTGGGCCTTCTCGGCGGAGTCGGTCGTGGTCAGAACGGTGAGGTACTCCGACACGGTTGGTCTCCTTCGTAAGGCGTCCCGGGGAACGTACCCGGCCCCCGGCGAAGCCCCCACCGAACTCATTCCGAAACGATCAATCAGGCGTACGCGGAGTCCGCCGGCCGCCTGACTAACCCATGGTCTTCGCGCTGTCCAGGGACTCGCGGATGATGTCGGCGTGGCCCGCGTGCTGGGCGGTTTCGCCGACGATGTGCAGCAGCACCCGGCGGGCCGACCACTGCGCGCCCGGTTCGAACCAGGGCGCCTTCGGCAGCGGTTGGGCGGCGTCCAGGTCGGGCAGGGTGACGACCAGTTCGTCGGTTCGGCGGGCCACCTCGGCGTAGTCGTCGAGCACGCCGGCCAGCGTCTCGCCGTCCAGCAACCGGAACTCGTCGGCCCGTCGGGCTTCGTCGTCCTTGGTCATGGCGGTGAAGTCGCCCATCGCCGACGGGCCGTCCAGGATGAACCGCACCCAGGCCCGCTCGACCCCGGCCACATGCTTGATCAAGCCGGCCAAACAGAGCTCGCTGGCGGTGGTACGGCGCCCGGCCTGCTCGTCGGTGAGGTCGCGGGTGGTGAAACGCAGGAAGTGCCGATGCTTGGCCAGCGCCTCCAGCAGGTCGGCGCGCTCGCCGGTGGCCGCCGGCGCGTCGGCCGGGCCCTGGGTGGCCAGTTCGTTGACAGTCACGTTCTCGCTCATTGCCGGTGCCTTCCGTGGTTGTGTTCTACCGGGCAAGGACGACGTTAGAGGTCATAAAGGCCAGATTCTGACCTAGATGAGGGGCGAGGGATGAGGAATGAGGGATGAGGCAAGATTTCTGTGATCCCCTCCCCGCTCACTTCGCAGAACGCAGCCCGAGCTCGCAGGCCGAAACCCAGAACCTGTTGGCGGCAGCGGCTTGTCCACGGCACGCCAGCAGCGGCCCGCGTCCAGGCGATCGCCGCAGACGAGGGGCGGGGCGACTTCGTCACGGCTCACGGGTCACGAGTTACGCGGACTCGCGCCCCGTACCGTACGCCGAAGGGCTCATCGGTCGCGCCGATGAGCCCTTCGGGCTGCCGCTCGCGGCGGCGGCGCCCACCGTCTCGCGGAAGCCGGTGGGGCGGGAGCCCGTATCGGCCCCCACCCCCGTCACACCTCGGACAGCCAGTCAGCCAGTCAGCCCGCCGTCGGCGGCATCGGAACCCAGTCCGCGCCCGGCGCCGTCTCCGTGCCGTCGGCCAGGACGGCCGTCACCCAGTAGTAGTGGGTCGTCCCGGAGGCCGCTGTTGTGTCCGTGTACGAAGTGAGCGCGATCGGGTCGGCGACGGTCAGCTGCTCGTACCGGCCCGCAGCCCGGTCCCAGCGGTACACGCGGTACCCCGTCGCCCCCTCGACCGCGTTCCAGGACAGCTCCACCGGCCTCTGCTGCCCCGGACTCGGCTCACCCGCACGGGCGTTCAGGTACAGGGGCGAACCCGGGGGAGTGGGGACGGTCGGCGTCAGGTCCAGCGCGGTGACGATCCTGGCGTCGGCCGCCCTGGTCCATCGGTAGTTGGAGTTGCCGCTGGTGTCGACGGCGTCGACCCAGAAGCAGCGCTCTTCACCGTCGGGCTTCGCCGGGTACAGGTAGTGCGTGGTGGACGTGTTGAGGTAGGCGTACTCCGAGCCGCTGCACACGGCCTCGCCGTCGCCGCCGTCCTCGTCGTCGCGCAGTACCGTCCCGACGTAGACCACGTACCGCGCGAGGTCGGACTCGGTGTTCGCCTTCCAGTCCAGCGTGATGCCGTACTCGGTCGCCTCGGCGGCGATCACACTGACGGCGGCCGGCGGGGTGAGGTCCCGGTCGGAGACGAGCGTGGTGACGGACGCCGTGCCGGAGGCGACCGACTCACGACTGCCGTTGTCGTAGCCCTTCACCACGTAGTGGTACGTGGTCTCCGCGGCCGTGGTCGTGTCGGTGCAGCTGTACTGCTTCTGGCCGTCGACGAGAGCGGTCAACCGTACGTCGCACCGCACCGGCTCGCCGGTGGTGTCCACCGGCAGGGACGTGGAGCGGTAGACGTGGTAGCCGTAATAGGCCCCGCCCGTAGCCGAGTTGACCTTCCAGGTCAGTGCCGCCCGATTGGCGTCGGCCCGCGCGGTGACCTCGTGCGGCGCGGCGACGGGGCGCGAGGCCTCCGTACCGGCGTAACCGGAGTACCGGCCGGCCCCGTCGATGGACCGCACCAGGTACGACCGCCTCTCGGACCTGGGTGCCGCGGTGTCGGTGTAACCGGTGGTGGTGGTCGCGGCGAGGAACCGGATGCCGCCGTCGGTGTCACGCCACTCGACGGAGTACTTCACCGCCCCCGGCACCGCTTTCCAGGTCAGTTTGTTGCCGGTGTCCAGGCCCTGGCCGGTCAGCCCGGCCGGCGGGGTCATGGCGAGGACGGTGACCGGTACGTCCGCGCTGCCCGCCGAAACGTTGCCGGCCTTGTCGTACGCCCGGACCTCGTAGTAGTAGGTGAGGCCGGCGGTGGTGGGCAGGTTGGTGAGCGAGGTGCCGGCGGTCATGCCGACGTAGGCCCACGTGGTCTTGCCCGATTCCCGCCGGTACAGGCGGTAACCGGCGAGGTCCATCTCCTTGTTGGGCGCCCAGGACACCACGGCCTTGGCGGTGGCGTTGTCCAGCTTGCCCGTCACCGCGGTGGGGGCCAGCGGCCGCACCTTGTCGACCGCGGCCGTACTCCGGGGGGTGTACGAGAACTTGACGTTCGCGGACCCGGTCCAGGCAACGAAGTCGACGCGCAGGGTGTGCTTCCCGGCGGGGACGGTGAGATTGAGGGTCTTGCTCTGGGTGCTGGAGACGTTACGCCACACGTCGATCTTGCGGACGCCGTCGAGGTAGACGCGGATGCCGTCCTGGGTCGCGGCCGAGAACGTGAACGGACCACCCGAGCCGAAGTCGCGGGTGACGCTCCAGCGCACGGCGAAGTTGTCCCGGGGCAGGGTGACTCCCGCGGGGTCACCGGTCCCGTAGTTCTCGCTGATGGCAGTGTCACAGGCGGTCGACTTGGGGGTGCCACTGAAGCTGGTGTTGGCGTAGAACTGCGCCTTCCAGGCCGGAGAGGCACAACTCACGTCAGCGACAGCCGGGGTCGCCGCGCCGCCGAGCAGCACGCCCGCGAGACCGCAGACGGCCCCCACCGCACCGACACCGCTCAACCGGTAATGGGGTCTCACAGAGAGGAGCTTCCTTTCCACAATGATCAGTTGGACCAGGAGATGACCATCGGAAGCCCCATTTGGTTGTACATCCGGGCCCGCCCTTCACGAGTCCCGGCCCCCACAAGGGCCTGCGCATCGTTCGGGCAGAAATCCACGGGACGCTCACCGTCACGGACCCAACCGCCCTGGTGGACGCCCTGTCCCAGGGCATCGGCCACGGCGGCCGGGCATATACGGGTACGGGTGGTGAGGCACAGGCCCCGGCAGGGGCGCGACGGGTCCGGGCGGGCCGGTGCGTTCCCTGCCGGGGCGGTGCGTTTCCTGCCGGGGCGTTGTCCTGGTGCTCAGCGCTTCAGGTGGACGCGGAGCAGGTTGGGGTCCTTGGCGGTGAGGTAGGCGGCGCTCGTCACGTGGACGATGTCTCCGCGCAGGGCGATGGCCGTGGGGTTCTGCAGACCGTCGGCCGGGGTCAGCACGATGGAGTGGCTGCCGTCGGGCTGGACGAGCGCGACCTCGCTCGTGGCGTTGAGCGTGGCCAGCAACTGGTCGCCGTGGCCGGTGAAGGCGAAGTCGTCGATCCCCTGAAGGCCGGTGGCCTCGGTACGGATCCGGCCGGCGCGACCGTACGGGCGCACGGGGATGCGCAGGACGGTTCCCTTGTCGAGGTTGGTGGCCCAGACCGCACCCTGGTGGATCTTCAGGCCGTTGACGCCGAGGAAGCCGGTGGAAGCTAGTTCGGGGGCGGTGGACCAGGCGGTGGGGGTGCCGCCGGTGGTGGGCACCCTCCAGATGGTGCCGAGTACGGAGTCGGTGATGTAGAGCATGCGGGTGCGTGCGTCGAGGGCCAATCCGTTGGGGAGGCCCTTCTCGGGGAGCGCGGCGATCCGCTGCGGTGTGCCGCCGGGGCGCAGGCGCCACAGGCCGGTCAGGTCGGCGGTACCGGTGGCGTACAGGAAGTACAGGGTGCCGTCCTGGGCCCGGACGATGCCGACCGTCAGCGGGAAGCCCAGCACCGGGGTGTGGATGCCGCCGTCGGCGGGCTCGGGCAGGGTGGCCAGGATCCGGGTGGTGCCGTCGCGGGAGACCTTGGCGACCTGGCGGCCTGCGGCGAAGGTGACGTACGCGTCGCCGTCCGGTGCCAGGGCGATGTTCTCCGGAGTCTGACCCTTCGTCAGGTCGAAGTGCACGGAGACGCGTTGGCCGGTCGACGGCGACGCGACGGCCGAGGCCGAAGCCGTAGCTGTAGCCGAGGCGGAGGCGGAGGCCGAGGCCGGGCTGAGCGCCGCGGCCGTGGCCGCGATCAGGACGGCCGACGCCGCCGCGAGGGCGAGCGACTTCTTGGACATGGTGTTCCTTCACTGGTTTCGGGCATGCCGCGGTGGCACACCGACGTGTGTACGGGTCTGGCTGGGAGTGGAAGGGGGCGGGGCCGCGCAGGGTCCGCCGGCAGGAGCTCGTGCGTCACGGGCCAGGTCAGGCCCGGTCTGGTGCTCCGCCCGGGCCGGGTTGGGTGGGTGCGGCCGCTCGGACTCGTCCGGTGCACACCGCGACATCCGTGGGACGTGTCGGGGAACACCGCGTCCTCGGGAAGTCCCCGAGCTGAGCTTGTCCGTTCATGGCTCTGAGTATCGACTCCCCGGAAACACCGTGCCTGCCCCCGCCGCGGATAGGAACGGGCGGGTCTGGCTGCCGGGTGCCACCGTCGGTGAACTGGGCGGGAAACACACGTGAGTCAGCGAGCCGGAACCGCCCGACCGGTCGGAGAAGGCCGAGAGGGGGGCGTACCTCTGCCCCGTCGGAGAGGTGCGTACCTCCGTCAGGGGTGTACCCAGCACCACCTCAACGCCGGGCCCTGCGCCCAGTGTTCCGAGCCCTCGCCGTGCGTAGCGTCGTGGTCATGGCGCAGAGAGCGCCTCAGCGGAGAGGGCAGCGGAGATGTTCCAGCAGAACAGCGGAGTCGGACACACCGTCAGTGGCGAAGCGCCGCGGAAGGCCGAGGACGGCGGAGTTCGGACCCGGCGAAGCGGCCTCGGCCTCTTCTTCGCTGTCACCTTCGCGACGACCTGGACCTTCTGGCTGACCGCGATCGCACTCGGCGGATCGCCGACGAGTTCCCCCACCGCCCTTCCTTTTCTGCTCGGTGGCTTCGGCCCGGTGTTCGGCGCGATCGCGGTCCGGGTACGGCGTGGCCGCCGCGGGGAGCCCGTACCCGCTCGTACGGTCAAACTCAGGCAGGGCGTACGCCTGTTCTGGGCGCTGCCCTTGCTGGCACTGTCTTCGGCGTCCTTGGTGGCGGGCGCGCTCCTCGCCGACTTCCTCGGCGACGCCACGGTGAGCCTGACCGAGGGTAAGGAACTGATCTCGAGCGTCGGCGGAATCGCGCCGTTCCTCATCAGCATGCTGATCGGCGGTCCCCTGGCCGAGGAACCCGGCTGGCGCGGCACCGCGTACCCCCGTCTACGGGCGTCCATGAGCCGGCTCCAGGCCGGACTGCTGCTGGGTGGCGTCTGGGCGGTCTGGCACCTGCCGCTGTTCTTCATCGAAGGGACGGTCCAGGCCGAACTCGGTCTGTTCAGTTGGAGCGGCCTGATGTTCTCGCTCAGCGTCTTCCCCGTGGCACTGCTGACCGGTTACGCCTACGAGCGCGCCGGAGTCGCGGCAGCCGTCGCGGTCCACCTCGGCTTCAACACGACCATGGCCGTCCTGAGTGTCGACTCGCCTGTGACCCAGGCGTTCATCCTCGCGGTGCAGGTCGGTCTCGCGATGACGCTGCTCGCCACCCGACGCGATCGCCGGACGACCCCGCCCGTTCCGGCGGCCCCTCACCCGCACCAGGTCCCGGCCGACGCGCCGCACCCGATCAGCCTGCCCCACTGACCGCTTCGTACGCCTTCGGGAGGGATGCCCTCCACCAGAGGAGAACCAGAATGACGACCAATGAAGGAACAAGCCGGAGCATGACGCGCCCCAAGGAGGTGCGAACCGCTTTCCTGCTGCTCCTCACGGCGATTGCCGTGGACGCTGTCCTCTGGGTGTGGGACACACTTCTCCTCTCGCCCTCGGGACTCGATGAAATGCGCGAAGAAATGGGCGACAGCGAAGCGATTCGACAAGTCGCGATGTCTGCCGGTTTCCTCGTCCTCACCAGCGGTTGCTTCCTCTTCCTCGTCCTCATGATGCGTCAGGGACGGAACTGGGCGCGAGGCCTCGTCACCGCCTCCGCCGCCCTCGTCACGCTCTTCCTGATCAACAGCATGAACGCAAGCGAATTCCACAAAGAGACCACGACTGATCTCGTTTACGACCTGTTCATCAGCGTCAGTCCGGTCGCTCTGATCGCCGGTGCGGTCGTGCTGATGTTCCAGCCGGCGGCGAACAAGTACTTCTCCCCGGCCGACTCCCGGATGCGCGGGCTCCGAGATTGACGGGTACGACGCGGCGCCGGGCACGTACCCCGCGAACACGCTGTCCGTGGCCCCCACCGCCTGTCGCACCAGCAAGTCAACACGCACCACACAACCCACAACAAACAACCCACAACAAACAACCCACAACTCGACGGAGTAGACAGATGATTTCGCGCCTCGCCAAAGGTTCCTCCCGCTACACCCGCCTCGCCATGGGCGCAGTCGCCATTGCGGCCCTCACCGCCACGCTCACCGCGTGCGGCCCTGAAGAGACCGGCGCCATAGTCGGCTCATCGCCGACGGCCAAGGAAACGGCGAGCGGGGCAGCCGGTAAGGACAACGACGTCGATGGTGCCAAGGACGACTACTACGGCGACAACAGTGGCGCCGACGCCGGTAAGGACAATGACGTCGACGGTGCCAAGGACGACTACTACGGCGACAGCAGCGGCGCCGACGCCGGAAAGGACAACGACGTCGACGGCGCCAAGCAGGACCACTTCGCCAAGAAGTGCGACAACGGCGATCTGAACTTCACGGCCGCGACGTTCTCCGAGGGCAGCGGTTACCACCTGATCACCGCGAAGGCCAAGCCGGGTGTGACCTGCATCCTCCAAGGCCCGCCCCAGCAGGTCATGTTCGGCTCCGACCCCGACACCGTGGCCGCCGACGTCGATCGGGGGACCGGCGAATCGATCAAGCTCAAGGGGTCCACCGCCGCTTACCTCGCGGTGCAGCCGCGGAGCACCGGCCTCGACGAGGGCAAGGTGTTCGAGACGCTCGTCATCTCGGTCTCCGACGACGCCGACGAGGCCGGGGTGCTCAGGTTCTCCGGGGACGAAGCCCTCCCGGTGAGCAAGCCGCTCGTCACCCCCTGGCAGCCCACCGCCGACGCCGCCGCCCACCCCTTCGCCTAGGCTGCAAGGACCGACACCAAGAAAGGCCCAGGTCTCCGACCTGGGCCTCAGTCGTGGAGCGGCCGACGAGATCCGAACTCGCGCTCCGAGCTCGGGAATCACGGGTGCCTTCGTCGCTCCCGTCGCAGTTGGTTCAACGCCGCCCCTGCTCGCCAGGAAACCCGCTGGTCACGCAGACCGCAGTGTGGGCGCCCTTCCCGCTAAGGATGCAGTACCACCGAGATGTGCGAGGACAGCGCGCGGAGGAAGCCGGGCGCGTCGAACATCTCGCCGGCGGAGGCGACGCCGACCGTCCTGGTCCGGCCCGTGAGGATGCGGTCGACCGCTTCGACCGCGAGCGGTGCGGTGACGGCATAGATGTCCTGGCCCCTGGCCACGGCACGCCGTTCGGTGTCGTCCGCGCGCACGACGACGTCGACGAGGAAGGTCTGTGCGGACCGCCCGTGCTCGTCGACCGCGGTGGGAGTCGGCGTGTCCGGGGCCGACACACCCCTGGCCGCTTCGGTCGTCATGTAGGTGCGTACTTCCGGGATGGACAGGTGGCTGGGGATGGTGACGACGTCGGCCATGGTGAACTCGCCGATGACGGTACGGAGCCCCAACGGGTCCGGGAAGTGCCACTTCAGGGTGGGCAGGTCGTCGTTGTGGTACTCCAACTGCCCCTTCGTGAAGCGGACACGGCGGCCGTTTCGCCGCTCGGCGGAGACCTTGCCCGCGGCGCGCGTCCCTTCCGTGGGGGCCCAGTTGTTCAGCCCGTACGCGATGTGCGCCTCGTTCGCCTCGGTCCAGTCGCCCATCGCCGCGGTGGCCAGCAGGTCGCCGAGGCCGCCGTAGAAGGCCATCGCGGGGACGATCGCCGTGCCCGCGTCGCGGGCACGGTCCGCGAATCGCGCGAACGTATCGGCGTTGGCCTCGATCTCGGCCGCGACATCGACGTACGGGATCCCGGCCCGCAGGGCCGCCTCGATCACGGGGGCGGCCGTCGTGGCGAAGGGGCCCGCGCAGTTGATGACGGCTGCCGCACCTGCCAGCGCGTGGTCGAGCGACGCCGGGTTGTCCACCGAAGCAGGGCGAACCTCGACTCCGGGGTACGCATCCGCTAACGCCTTCAGCTTGTGGGCGTCGCGCCCGGACAGGACCGGGAGAAATCCGCGCTCGCGCAGGTGTGCCACCACGAACCGCCCGGTGTGCCCGTACGCGCCGTACACCGTCACCATCTGCCTCGCTGCCATGACTTCTCTCCTGTGCTCGAACCGGTCAACTGCGACGATCCTTGCGCGGTCGAAGCGTCACCCGTGAGTGTCTGGAACGACATCTCCCATACAATTACGGACATGACCATTGTCGCGCTGGCCGTCACCGACGGGATGCTGCACTTCGAACTGTCCGTGGCACATGAAGTCTTCGGCTCCGCCCCGGACGGAGTCACCGTCCCCTGGTACGACATCTCCGTCTGCGGGCCGGACACGGTGCGGTTCGGCCCGTTCCGGCTGGAGCCCGACCACGGCCTCGACCGGCTCCAGGGCGCCGACACCGTGATCGTCCCCGGCTGGGCCGACGTCGACGTGGCCCCGCCCGCCGAACTGGTCGAGGCGGTACGCGCGGCCCACGACGCGGGCGCCCGCGTCGTCTCCTTGTGCACGGGCGCGTTCGTGCTGGCCGCCGCAGGCGTACTGAACGGCCGGCGAGCCACCACCCATTGGGCACACACCGACGACCTGGCCTCCCGCTACCCCCACGTGGAGGTCGACCCGGACGTCCTCTACGTGGACAACGGCAGCGTGCTCACCTCCGCGGGCAAGGCCGCCGCGCTCGACCTGTGCCTGCATCTCGTCCGCCTCGACCACGGCTCGTCGATCGCCAACGCCGTCGCCCGCCGCCTCGTCGTACCACCGCACCGGGCCGGCGGCCAAGCCCAATTCGTCACCGCGCCGGTGCCCACCCAGGACGACCACCCACTCGCCGCCCTGCTCCCCTGGATCATCGAACGCCTCGACCAGCCACTGACCGTCGAGGACCTGGCCCGCCACGCACGGATGAGCTCACGCCACCTGGGCCGCCACTTCCAGGCGGCGACCGGCACCACCCCCCTGCAATGGCTGCTGACCCAACGGATCCGCCACGCCCAGGAACTGCTGGAGAAGACCGACGAGAGCATCGACACCATCGCCGCGGCCACCGGCATGGGCACCGCCACGACGCTGCGCCGACACTTCAACCGCAGCCTCGGCGTCCCCCCGGACACCTACCGCCGCACCTTCCGCTCCCAGCCACGTACGACCTCAGGATCGGCAACCGACCAAGCGTCACACGGTCGCGCATAGGAGTCGCCAGACACCAACACAGCTAGAACGCCCATACGCCGACAGCGATGGACCCGGGGGAACGTCGTTCGCCAGGCACTACTCGTTCTGCTCCCCGCGCCCGCGGGGACGGACCCCGGAGCAGCCCGTCCGCGGGTGGACGGGCGACCTCCCCCCCCGGCCTCGACCATGTCGCCGCGGAGGCGGTGTTGGTCGTGTCCAAGTGGTCACCAACGCCATCGTGCACAGCGGCGCGGCCAAAAGATCACGGTGGCCTTATCCCTGCGGGACCGTTTCTTCCGCATCGACGTGCACGACGGACTTGCCGACAACCACGCCCTGCCGCAGGTAGATGTCGTGCACAAGTGGTGCGCGGCCCTCGCCTTGGACTGGACAACAAGAAAGCCCCCGGCCGCTGGCCTGGGGCTTTTATGTGGAGCGGGTGACGAGAATCGAACTCGCGCCCCGAGCTTGGGAATCACCCGGCACGAGGTCGCTGAGATCTGTCTGACCTGTGGAAACGGTAATCCGGGGACGTCGGCGAGTCGCCTTGACCATGCCGTTCGAGACCGCCGTACACCGCTCCGACTGGCACGTTGTGGCGCGGCCGGCCCGTAGGGACAGGAAACCGGTTTACCGACCAGGCAGTTGCTTCGTACGCCGGGGCCCTCCGTCAACTGGTTCTCGTGGGGTCGAACCCTTTTCTTTCCTCCGGCGAGCCGTGAGCATGGGGGGCATATGCGAAGTACACGGGAGAACGGGACCTTGGCGGAGGGGACTTCGGACGAGGTCTGGCGGCCCTATGTGGATCCTCCGCTGATCACTCCCTGGATGATCGGGCCAGGAGCCGGCGACCCGGCGGACGAAGCGCGGCTGAGGCGGTACCTCCGGGCACTCGTCGAGCGACGAGCCGCTCCCGTCCATCCGCATGCTCCGCGCACTCCAGGTGTTCGACATCGACCCGAACGGCCTCCACCGTCCCGAACCCGTCCTGCTCGCCTGCTGGTTGCGGGTCACCGGAACATGACGTGTCCCGGGCGCTCCTTCCGGGGCGCCCGGGTGCTCCGACGGCGGAGGGCGCGGGGCGTCACGGATCCAGTGAGGTTCCCTCGAACCCGAACGGGACGCCGCACCAGCCCGGCCAGGTCACGGAGGTCAGCCAGCGTGCCGATCCGGTGGACCTGGTTGCCGCCGAAGAGGGAAGATTTTCTGGGAACTCGCCCCCACAAACGGCACGTTGAACGGATGCCCAGGACCCCGCAGCCACCTCACGCGTGTCACGGGTCAGCCACGCCGACGAGAAGGATTGAACAGATGGACGACATCTTCGGAGAACTCATCGAGGAGATCGCGGAAGAGACGGCCGAAGAGATCGGCGGCGAGGTCGCCGAAGAGGTCGTCGAAGGACTCTTCGACTGACCAGGCGTCCATGGGATGCGACAGCGGTCCGGCCCGCACCGCATCCCATGGACGACGCCGACGCCGCCGGTGGTACGGAAGACGGGTACTTCCCGAGCCGCGGAAGTCGCGTAACGGGAACTGTCGCACGGCCCGCCCAGGGATCAGCTCTTCACGACCCGAGAGAGCTTCTTCTACCGAGATTTCTGCTGCGGCTGCATCCTCCACGTGCTCCAGGTCCGGACCACGAGCGTCAGCGGGAAGCGGCGGCCGGCCTGGACCAGATGGTGCAGGCGCAACGCAGGAAGGCCGCCGATCTGCCATCGGGCACGCAACGGGCACAAGGGTCCTGAAGAGGTCTAGACAACAAAGAACCCCCGGGTCGGTGACCTGGGGGTTTGTCGTGGAGTGGGTGACGAGAATCGAACTCGCGCTCTGAGCCGGGGAATCACGGGTGCCTTGTCGGAGTCCGGGCTGGTCAGCGGCATATGTGGTCCTGAAGTGCGCACTGGGGCGCTGCCGTTGGTGACTGTGGCTGACCGCCCCGTACCGCTGTGCATGGTGCGGAGGCGGTGCGGCGGGGCGCGCCCTACCGGTCGTGGATGGCGATGGGGCGGGTGGCGGGTGGACGGTGAGGAGGCCGGCGAGGCTCTTGTGGTCGTCCGGGTTGGTGGTGAAGCGCACCGTGCACGAGCAGTTCGGCGGTGGCCGCATCCTTCAGAAGATCAGCGGACACGGCCTCGCGGATGGCTCGGCCTCGCGTCGGCCGACGCGGAAGCAGTCGCCGAACGGCTCCGGACCTGGACCCGCGAGGGACCCGGCAACGGACTGATGATCGCCGTCGAAGCCCCCAGCGGCTTCCACCGGTTCAACCGAGCCGGCTGGAGCCATCCACCGCTGGCCGGCGTGCAATCGGCGTCGGCGGATGCCCCATTCTCGGTCTCGGTCGGGACCCTAGGGACCACTCCGTGCGCCATCGCGGCGAACGCCTACGGGCCGGTCTACCCCGCAACGCTCGAAGGGCGCGCAAGCGAGACAGTCCTGCGCCGGACCATCTCGCCCTACGCTCCTGACCTCGGGAACCGCGCCTGAATGGACGAAGGGGACTCAACGGCCGGGGCCCGCTCGTCACATGACCGCGATGCACCACGACCGACGCAGCGACGTGCTGCCCGATCAGATGAAGACATCGTCCTCGCCGACGACATCGCGGCCCGCACTCCCTGATCGCCGGGTTCCGCCGCGACCGAGTCGCCCCCGTCGCGGTCTCCCCGTACCTGAGCTGGGTCTGCCGGACAGGCCTGACAGGCCTGACAAGCGTGGAGCCAAACTGGTAACTCCTAATTTAGGAATTATTATTGACGCTCACCGGCGACCGCTGCAAGATCCTGGAAACAAATCGCAGGCGCGCAGGCATGGCCTGGCCCGAAGCCCGACCGCCGCACCCCCCCGCGAGGGAGCGGTACGTAGGACTCACGACCAGGACGGATCTGCACGCCTGATCGATCGGACAGCGAAGGTGCCGATGTGAAACGACAATTCACCGTCCTCCTTGCCCTCCTGACGGGCTTGCTGGTTGTGCCTGTATCCGCCCAAGCCAGCCCAGCGGCCAGCCCTGCCGCTGTCACGGCGCCAGCACCTCGGGCGGCGCTGAGCCCGACGCCGTACATGGGCTGGAACACCTACTACGCGCTGGGTGGCGATCCGACCGAGGCCGAGGTCAAGTCAGTGGCCGACCACCTGGTCAGCAGCGGCCTGCGCGACGCCGGCTACCAGTACGTCTGGATCGACGGCAACTGGGCGGCGCCGACCCCGCGCAGCGCGGCCGGCGACCTGGTGCCCAACCCCGACCAGTTTCCGAACGGGCTGAAGCCGCTGGTTGACTACATCCACTCCAAGGGGCTGAAGGCCGGCATCTACACCGACGCCGGCCCGTACATCCCGGGCAAGTGCGGCCTCGGCAGCCACGGTTACTACCAGCGCGACGCGGACCAGTTCGCCGCTTGGAAGTTCGACGCGGTCAAGGCGGACTACCTCTGCGGGATCGCCGCGAACCTCGACCCGAAGACCGTCTACACCGAGTTCGCGAAGGCGTTGCGGAACAACGCCAGCAAGCGCCCCATGCTCTTGAACCTCTGCAACCCGGTGACCTCCCCGGACTGGGGCAACTACCCGGAGGAGCAGCAGTCGACGTACTCCTGGACCTATGCGCCGGCGATCGCGCAGTCCTGGCGGACGTACACGGATGTGGGTTTTGTCGGCGAGATCAAGTTCAAGGACGTGCTGCGGAACTACGACGCGAACGCGCGGCACCCCGAGGCCGCCGGGCCGGGGCACTTCAACGACCCGGACTACCTCGGACCTGAGCTGGGGATGACCGACGAGGAGTTCCGTACCCAGATGACGCTCTGGTCGGTGGCGGCCGCACCGCTGGTGATCGGCAGCGACATCCGTAAGCTCAGCACGACCTCCCTCGGCATTCTCGAGGACCGCGATGTCCTCGCGATCAATCAGGATTCGGCCGGTGTCCAGGCCGTCCGCGTCGGGCCCGCCGGTACGACGGAGACCTGGGTGAAGCGGCTGGCCGGAGGCGACCGTGCCGTGGTGCTGCTGAACCGGGGCGACAGCCCGGCGACCCTGACCACGAAGGCGTCGTCGGTCGGGCTGTCCGGCCACCGGTTCACCCTGAAGAACGCATGGACCGACCAGGTCACCGAGAGCGCCGGCACGATCAGCGCCGCCGTCCCGGCCCACGGCGCCGCCCTGTTCCGGGTAGGACGGGCAACGGGCAAGCCCGGTGTTCCGCACGTCGTCACCGGCCTGCCGCAGGTGACGCGGGTCGGTGACGACGCGACACCGGCCGGTGCCGCCCCGCTGGCCGCCGGCGGCGACCAGGCCCGGGTCGAGGTGACCGTCCGTAACGACGGTGCGCAGCCGGTCTTCGCGCCGCGGGTCGAGTTGACGGTGCCTACCGGCTGGACGGCCCGTCCGCTCGGCAAAGCGCCGAAGCTGCTGCGCCCCAACCGCTCGGTGACCTTGGCCTTCACGGTGGCCCTGCCGACCACCGCCGCGCCGGGCAGTGCCGTGCTCACTGCCAGGTCGTCGTACGAGGTGATGGGCAAGGGGCGGTTGCGGCAGGAGATGTCCACGGCGATGGTGGTCGCACCGGCGGCGCCGGACGGCGACGTCGTGCTGTCGCACCACCAGTGGATCAGCGGTACCAGCGGGTGGATGAGCCCGACGGTCGACCTGAGTGTCGGTGGATGGTCGCCGATCAGCATGCTCGGCCAGGTCTACCCGACCGGTATCGGGGTCGCTTCGCCCTCCACGGTCCGCTACTACCTCGGCGACCGGTGCAGCCGGCTGACCGCGACCGTCGGCATCGACGATGCGGTACGCAACGTCGGCCCGGAGGGCGGCACTTCGGCCTTCCAGGTAATCGGTGACGGCCAGGTGCTGTTCGACAGCGGTGCGCTGACCCGCGACGACATCCGCCAGGTCGACGTCGACCTGACCGGCGTCCGGGTGCTCGACCTGGTGGTCGGCGATGCCGGCGACGGCGGCTACAACGACCGTGCCAACTGGGCGGGTCTGAACGCGACCTGCTGATTCGGCTCGGCCGCATCAGGTGACACCTCACCTGAGTGCGGCCGATTCGCCGAGACTTCGAGATGCCGTGGCGCGGTGACGCGCCACGGCATCGTGATGTCGGGCCGACCCGGAGGGGGAGCGGAGGGAACCAGGCACGGCCGCGCCGAACGAGCTCGGCGTCGTGCTCCGTGTCGTGCTCGGCGGTCCACAGCACGGGCGGGCCGGTGCCGTTGAGCCGGCCGGTGTGCCGGCCGAGATCGGGTCAGCGGCCGGGCGCGGATCATCACGGCGTCTCATCTACGAGCGCCGCATCCGGTACGCGAAGCTCGTCACGTACCGTTCCACCGTGCGGCGGGAGACCCGCAGCAGCACCTGCGTGGCGGCCTTGTTTTGCCGCCGAGCCGCTTGACCAGGTACCGCATCCACTCGCCCGCGTTCTTCGGTGTCGGTCGGGTGAACGCCTTGCTCACTGCCTTGTCCAGGCCGTCCCCGAACGTCGGTGATCTCGTACGTCACCGAGACTGCTGTCCGTAGTCCGTGTTCACGTGATCGCGGCCACCTCAGGCGAAGTCCTGCTCCGCTTCGACCCCGCACAGACGGAGAAGCTCGATCACATACCTGTCGAGATCTTCGCCGATCTTCGCCACTTCCGCGTTTCCCAGACTCCTGAATTCGTCACTGGGGCGGTGCATGGTGCAAACGGCGTCGCCCTTGTCTTCGCTCCACACCATCATACGCAGAGGCGCATACAGCAATGCTCGAGGATTGTACTGGAACATACTCTGGGCAATTACGTGATTTCCGATCAGGTACTCCACCGACCTGGTCGTGCCTCCGGCCAGCTTCAGGACCTGCGTACCATTGATCCGCCAGTAGCGAATCAGGTGGTGGGGGGCGATCTTCGCCATGGCCGCACGAACGTCGTCCCAGCTACCGCCCTCTTCTTCGATGAGTTCGAACACTCCAGGATCGAGGGGAGGCGCAGCTTTCTCCAGAGCGGTGACGAACTCCGTGTACGGCATACCTGTATGGACATCAACACGTCTGACCGTGAAAATCTCGCTAGGCATTTCCGTCCTCTCCGATACCGCAATTGCCGCGGGAACCGCCTCGCCACCGGCGAAAACGGTTCCCACCGACTTCGACGTTATGCGTCGTGGCGTACCTCCGCAACTCTTATCCAGAGTGATTTCAAAGGCTTGATGATCTTGTAGGTGTGCAGCTCGCGGCGGTGTGACAAGGTCCGGTGGGCGCGCACCGTACGCAGCGAAGCTCCGTTGCGCAGGTGACCTTTTCCAAGTCGCCTTCGCCCAACGGAGTTCCGATCTGCCGCCGATCTCCCGCTGTCTGCTTGACCAAGTCGTCCATCCGTCAGCATCCAGCCGACCGGCCCGCTGGCGCCGATCGGCTGCCGACACTGGCCGATCGGCGGCGGACTCTGGCCGATCCGCGGTGCCGGCCTGGGCGGCGTCACCCTTTGGTGGCTGCCATGCCGGTGGCCTGCTCGGCGGTGGTCACCGGGGTGAAGTCCTTCGCTGCCATCGGAAAGTGGGCCGAGCGAGCGCCGCAGGACACCCTCGCGCGGCTCGGAACCCGCACCGCCACGGCGTTCACCCTGTGCGTCGCACCCAGCGGCGTGACGATCCGCCGGGTCGTCCAGCGCACTTGCCCCGGCGGGCCGGCCGACCCGCCGGGATGCGATCCGGCCGGGAGCGACACGCTGACCGTGGACGGCAAGAGTGCTCGCGGCTCGCGCCTCGGTACGACTCCGGCCGCCCATCTCCTTGCCGCCATGACCGGCGGCGGCCGGACCGTTTACCCAGCTGCGGGTGCCGGACAAGAGGAATGAAATCACCCACTTCCCAGCCCTGCTGGAGCCCTACGACCTGACCGGGGTGACGGTGACCGCCGATTTGAGGGAAAGTCCCACTCGCGAGACCCGTCTCACCGTCTGCCCGCAAGGACTGAAAGGCAGTGCCGCTCCAGTCCGGGAGGACGCCGGCGGCTCCCCGAGCCCGGCACCGACCTTGCGAGCCCCCTTCGCGATCACTCTCTGTCCATGCGAAACCGCCGATTGGGCCCGCGGGTGGTTCTCCGGCTGCTCCGCGGCACGCTTGCCCAGTTCCGAGACCCCGTTGGCCATTTGAGCACCGGCGTTTCTCATTGCTCGTGTGACAGCGGGCGGCCCTCGAATTGTTGGATTGCGCCCCCTACGTCGAACTCGTAGTCCGAGGGAACCTGTCACGCCGCGACCGTAGTGGCCAAGCCCTTGGCGCACCACCGGTTCATGCACACTGCGGGGCTGCTGCATGGCGGGGTGCGCGTGCGCAGAGAGATGGTCAGGTTGTTCTGGCTGCCTCAACAGTGTGTGCGGATGGGCGGGGGTCTGTGGCCCGGATTCGGCCACCTAGGCCGGGGAAGAGGGCTGGTTGGCCTGCGGCCGTGCGCACGGATGCCAGGTTGAGGGTGTCAGTGTTCAGGCGCTCCAGCGTCGGGCGGGGGAGCACGTAGAACTCCCACTGGGTGGTGTCCAGCGGGTCGTAGTTGGCGTGTTCGCGCGCTGTCTGGACGGCGAATACGTAGACGTCTGCGTTGTAGGACTTCTCGTTGGAGTATCCGGTCGTCGGGGTCCAGGTGCGGGCGCGCAGTCCGGTGAAGCGGATGTCGGAGTGGCGGTGTTGTTCCCATGCCTGGAGGTAAGCGCCGGCTTTCACTTCGATGCGGAGGCCGTCGTCCGTCTCCACGTCGTGGCTGGCCCATTCAACCCGGCGCCGAGCGGAGCCGACCGCTTGGTGGACGAGAAACTCGGCGAACACGCCCCGGGTGTTGTTGACCTTGAGGTCCGGCATGGCGAAGCGCCAGAAGTCGACGACCGCGGTGTCGGAGAGTCCGGCGATCGGTTCGTCCCCGCGCAAGGGCATCACCGTGAGTGGGCGCATGGGTTTCTCGGAGGGCACGATCATGGAAGCACTTTCCCAGGTCGTCAGCTTCGACAGCGTCGGCATGGCGGTCACTGGAGGCTGTTCAAGCGAGAATGGTCTAGACAACAAACAAGCCCCGGCCTCTTGGCCTGGGGCTTTTGTGTGGAGCGGGTGACGAGAATCGAACTCGCGCTCTGAGCTTGGGAAGCTCATGTTCTACCATTAAACTACACCCGCCGAGCGAGGCTTTTGTTGGCCTCGCATCGTCGGACACTCTACCTCATCGTGGGCCCCGGGCGTGGTTGCGTCCTGGGGTCCTTTCTGTGTTCGGGGGGTGGATGTGGGGGTGGGGGGCGGGAGTTGGGGTGGGTGGGGGTGGATAGGTTGGGTCGGAGCGGCGGGGTGGGTTTGCGTCCTGTTGATCCCCTAGTGTGGTCCTTTGTCCGCGTTTGTTGGGGAAGGGATCTCATGGATCTGATCGAGCGGCCCGTTGTTCGCTGTGCCGAGGGGCACGTGTTCCGAGCGTCGGCCTTTCCGATGCAGCAGCTCGACGCCGGGCGGATCGGGCCCGGGCGGCTCATCCGGTGTCCGCGGTGTGCTCGGTTGCGGCACGCCGTGCCGGTGGAGGCGGCCGTGGGGGTTGTGGGAGAGGTTGCGGGGGAGGTTGCGCCGCCGGTGGGGGGTGGGGTGGCTGGTGTGGCGGTTTAGGGTGTTCTTGGCTTTTGGGGGTTAGGGGCGCTCGGGGTGCGCGTCGGCCGATTGCGGGTGGCTCGTGCTCCTTGCGTATCCTCGGGGCGTGCTTCTCTCTGACAAGGACATCCGGGCCGAGCTCGACTCCGGACGCGTACGTGTCGAACCGTACGACGCATCGATGGTGCAGCCGTCGAGCATCGACGTGCGGCTCGACCGGTACTTCCGGGTGTTCGAGAACCATCGCTACCCCCACATCGACCCCGCCGTCGAGCAGAGCGACCTGACGCGCCTGGTCGAGCCGGACGGCGACGAGGCGTTCATCCTGCACCCCGGGGAGTTCGTGCTCGCCTCGTCGTACGAGGTCATCTCGCTGCCCGACGACATCGCCTCCCGCCTGGAGGGCAAGTCCAGCCTCGGGCGCCTCGGGCTGGTCACGCACTCCACGGCCGGGTTCATCGACCCCGGGTTCTCCGGGCACGTGACGCTGGAGCTGTCCAACCTCGCGACGCTCCCCATCAAGCTGTGGCCCGGGATGAAGATCGGGCAGCTGTGCCTGTTCCGGCTGAGCTCGCCGGCGGAGTTCCCGTACGGCTCCGAGCGGTACGGCTCCCGCTACCAGGGGCAGCGCGGTCCCACCGCCTCCCGGTCCTTCCTCAACTTCCACCGCACCCAGGTCTGAGGGAAGGGCGGCGCGATGAGTCCGGACAAGCGGGAAGAGCTGTCCTACGAGGACTTCGGTGTCGCCGTGCGCCAGCTGGCCCGCACCGTCGTCGACGACGGGTTCACGCCCGACATCGTCCTCGGTATCGCCCGCGGCGGTGTGTTTCTCGCCGGCGGCCTCGCCTACGCCCTCGACTGCAAGAACATCTCGCTCGTCAACGTCGAGTTCTACACCGGCGTCGGTACGACCCTCGACATGCCCGTCATGCTCGCGCCCGTCCCCGACCTCGTCGACTTCACGGACAAGCGTGTCCTGATCGCCGACGACGTCGCCGACAGCGGCAGGACGCTCAAGCTCGTCCGCGACTTCTGCGCGGGTGAGGTGGCCGAGGTGCGCAGCGCGGTCATCTACGAGAAGTCGCAGTCGCTCGTGAAGTGCGAGTACGTCTGGAAGCGCACCGACGACTGGATCAACTTTCCGTGGAGTGTCCTGCCACCGGTCCGGTAGCCACTCGCGGGCGTCCGACGCGCCGTACCCCATGTAACTTCCTGGTGTCCCGGCTGCCCCGCCGCAGGACGGCGGGGCGGGCCCGGAGCAGGTGAAGACGTCCTACAGCGTGCCCAGCTTCAGCAGCGACAGCAGCGCGACCAGCTGGATCGCCGACGCGCCCAGCGCCTTCGGCCACGGCAGGTCGTGGCTCTTGCTCACCATCGTCGTGAAGAGGAAGCCCGCCGCGACCCAGGTCACCCAGCCGAGGATCTGGACCAGGGAGTTCCCGCCGCCCAGGAAGACGCCGAAGATCAGGCGCGGGGCGTCCGTGATCGACATGATCAGCATCGACAGGCCCACGGTCGGCTGCCACGCGCCGTCGCCGCCGAGCTGGCGGGCCAGGGTGTGCGTCACCGCGCCCAGGATCAGGCCGCCGATGACGAAGGTCACGGCGGTCACCAGGACGTACGGTACGGCCGACGAGAGCGTCGCGTTGATCGTGTCCTCGCGGGCCGTGCCGAAGCCGAAGAGCGCCAGCAGGCCGTAGACGAACGTCACCGTCACGGCCGGGCCCCAGACCGGGTAGTCCCGCATCTGGAGGAAGGTCTGGGCCGGGCGCAGCACGATGCCGCTCAGCAGTTCCTTCCAGGGGAGCCGCGGTCCGGCCGGGGCGGCCGCCTGGCCCGCCTGGTACGTCGCGCCGTCGCCGTACGGGTCCTCGTTCACGCTGAACATCTGCGTGTGGCCCGGGTTGTTGGCGAACGGGTCGGCGCCGTGGCCGCCGCCCTGGCCCTGGTGGGGCTGCTGGCCGTACGGGTCGCCGAAGTACTCCGGTTCGCCGTGGGCGCCGCCCTGCGCGGGGCCTCCCTGGCCGCCGTGCCCGCCGCCGTACTGTCCACCGCCCGTCGGCGGCCACTGCTGCTGCGGAGGGCGTGGCGGCTGCCCGTACGGAGGCGCGGGTTGTCCGCCGCCCCCGTAGCTCGGGGGCGGCGCCTGCCGTCCGTACGGCTGCTGTTGCTGCTGCTGCTGCCGCTGCGGTTGTTGTCGCGAGGTGCGGTTGTCCCGGCCGCGTCCGATCCTGAATCCAGCCACGTCGTCGAACGTACCCGCTCCCGGGCCGTACGGCCGACGCGGTACGGGACCGGGCAGGGTTTGCTGCTGAGCTGTGACATCCCCTAGGGGCCCCGGAGGGCGCGCCCAGGGGATGGCCGCCGAGGCCGCTACTGCACCGGTGCCTCGTCCTGCGTCGGTTCCGGCTTCGGCGGCGTCGAGGGCTCAGGAGCGGGCGGAGGTGTCGCGTCCGAGGACACCGCCCCCGCCGCCACCGGCACCCGTACCGAGTCCAGCAGCAACTGCGCCACGTCCACCACCTGGACGGATTCCCGCGCCGTGCCCTCGTTCTTCTTCCCGTTGACCGAGTCGGTCAGCATCACCAGGCAGAACGGGCACGCCGTCGACACGATGTCCGGGTTCAGCGAAAGCGCCTCGTCCACCCGCTCGTTGTTGATGCGCTTGCCGATCCGCTCCTCCATCCACATGCGCGCCCCGCCCGCGCCGCAGCAGAAGCCCCGTTCCTTGTGACGGTGCATCTCCTCGCTGCGCAGGCCCGGCACGCTCGCGATGATCTCGCGCGGCGGGGTGTAGATCTTGTTGTGCCGCCCCAGGTAGCACGGGTCGTGGTACGTGATCAGCCCCTCGACCGGCGTCACCGGCACCAACTTGCCCTCGTCCACCAGGTGTTGCAGCAGCTGCGTGTGGTGGATGACCTCGAACTCCCCGCCCAGCTGCGGGTATTCGTTCGCGATCGTGTTGAAGCAGTGCGGGCAGGTGGCGACGATCCGCTTGGCCGACCTGGGCTTCCGCGTGGTGGCGTCCTCGTCGTCCTCGCCGAACGCCATGTTCAGCATCGCCACGTTCTCCTGGCCGAGCTGCTGGAACAGCGGCTCGTTGCCCAGGCGCCGCGCCGAGTCACCCGTGCACTTCTCGTCGCCGCCCATGATCGCGAACTTCACGCCCGCGATGTTCAGCAGCTCCGCGAAGGCCTTCGTCGTCTTCTTCGCCCGGTCCTCCAGGGCGCCCGCGCAGCCCACCCAGTACAGGTAGTCGACCTCCGACAGGTCCTCGACGTCCTGGCCGACGACCGGGACCTCGAAGTCGACCTCCTTCGTCCACTCCAGCCGCTGCTTCTTCTGCAACCCCCACGGGTTGCCCTTCTTCTCCAGGTTCTTGAGCATCGTCCCGGCCTCGCTCGGGAACGAGCTCTCGATCATCACCTGGTAGCGCCGCATGTCGAGGATGTGGTCGACGTGCTCGATGTCCACGGGGCACTGCTCGACACACGCGCCGCACGTGGTGCAGGACCACAGCACGTCCGGGTCGATGACCCCGTTCTCCTCCAGCGTCCCGATCAGCGGGCGCTCGGCCTCGGCCAGCGCGGCGGCCGGCACCCCGGCCAGCTGCTCCGCCGTCGCCTTCTCCTCGCCCTCCATGGTCTTGCCGCCGCCGGCCAGCAGGTACGGGGCCTTGGCGTGCGCGTGGTCGCGCAGCGACATGATCAGCAGCTTGGGGGAGAGGGGCTTGCCGGTGTTCCAGGCGGGGCACTGCGACTGGCAGCGGCCGCACTCCGTGCACGTCGAGAAGTCGAGGATGCCCTTCCAGGAGAAGTGCTCGATCTGGGAGACGCCGAACACGTCGTCGTCGCCCGGCTCCTCGAAGTCGATCTCCTTGCCGCCGCTGGTCATCGGGAGCAGGGCGCCGAGCGCCGTGCCGCCGGCCGCGTCGCGCTTGAACCAGATGTTCGGGAAGGCCAGGAAGCGGTGCCAGGCGACGCCCATGTCGGTCTTGAGCGCGACCGTGATCATCCAGACGAAGGACGTCCCGATCTTGATCATCGCGATCAGGTAGACCAGGTTCTGGAGGGTGGTGAGGCTCAGGCCCTTGAAGGCCGCGACGAGGGGGTACGAGACGACGTACGCGGCCTGGTAGCCGTCCGCGTGGTGCAGCGCGCCCTCCAGCCCGCGCAGCAGCAGGATCGCCACCCCGATGACGAGGATGACGGCCTCGACGAAGTACGCCTGGCCGAAGTTCGAGCCCGCGAAGCGGGACTTGCGGCCCGCGCGCGTCGGCAGGGACAGCTGGCGGACCACGATCAGCGTCAGGATGCCGAGCGTCGTCAGCGCGCCGATGAGCTCGACGAACACCTCGTACGGGGTCCAGTCGCCGATCACGGGCAGCAGCCAGTCGGCCTGGAAGAGCTGCCCGAAGGCGTTGACGAGCGTCAGTACGAGCGAGAAGAAGCCGACCGCCACGAACCAGTGCGCGACGCCGACGACACCCCACCGGTTCATGCGCGTGTGGCCGAGGAACTCCTTGGCCACCGTCAGGGTGCGCTGCTTCGGGTCGTCGGTCCGCGTGCCCGCGGGGACGTCCTGGCCGAGTCGCACGAAGCGGTAGATCTGCGCGATGGCTCGGGCGAACAGCGCCACGCCGACGACGCCGAGTACCAGCGACACGATGATCGCGGCGAGTTGCATGTGAGGGGCTCCTCGGGCCTGCGAGGGTGGAAGGTCCAGCACTCGTACTAAGCAGTAACTTAATCGGTTCGTGCTGAGGTTACCCAGTTGTCTCGACGCAATGTAGTGGCGCGGGTGGTGATCTG
Source organism: Streptomyces liangshanensis (assembly GCF_011694815.1). Classification (NCBI taxonomy): domain Bacteria; kingdom Bacillati; phylum Actinomycetota; class Actinomycetes; order Kitasatosporales; family Streptomycetaceae; genus Streptomyces; species Streptomyces liangshanensis. Next base: position 3,660,685 of record NZ_CP050177.1, on the reverse strand, counting down.
TGTCGCTGGGGCGCGCCCGCGGGCCGGGGAGCGGGGGGAGGGCGTGGTGCGTACGTGCCCCTGGGGGTGTGCCGCCAGGCGCAGGGCCGGGGCCGTACGGACCAGGATCAGGAGGTCCAGGCCGATCCAGTGGTGCTCGACGTAGTGCTGGTCCAGCAGCGGGGTCTCGTCCCACGGCATCGGCGAGTGCCGCCGTACCTGCGCGAGACCGGTCAGGCCCGGCCGTACGAGCTGCCGCCACGGAGCGGCCGCCGCCGGGGTGCCCAGCCCGAGCGGGGCGGGCCCGACGAGGGACAGGTCTCCGCGTACGACGTGGGGCAGCCGGGAGAGCAGGTCGAGCCGGAACCGGCGGGTGCGCAGCGAGCGCAGGACGAAGGGGTGTCCGTGGAGGCCGGTGCGGTAGTCGCCGGCGAGGACGGGCCGCCCCGAGCCCCGGGCCCGTACCGCCTCCGTGAGCGCCGCCGCCAGCAGGGCCGGGGCCGCGAGAACCAGCAGGGCCGAGCCGAGCGTCAGGTCCAGGAGGCGCTTGGGGTCCGCGAGCCGGGCCAGGCGGTCACCCGCGCGGTGCGCCGCCCGGGTCAGGAGTCCCTTCGCGAGGCGTCCCGTCCGGGTGGCCGGGACGTCCCTCGCGAGGCGCCGCGCCCGTGCCGGGAGTCGTTCCATGGCGGACACCTGACCGTTCTGGGCTCAAGGGGGCTCCGGGGGCTCCCGGGGAACTTTCGGGGCCTTTGTGAAAGTTATGACAGAACGATCGCATGACGCGGCCGCCTCGCCCCGGAGGCACTCCGGGCGCCGGCGGATCCCCTCACCGGCCTTCCGCAGGCCTCCCGCCAGCCCCGTTGCGCCGCGTCAGCACGATTGTTGAGCCCCCTCGACTCAGGTCCTTTGACTCACCGCGATCCGTGATGCATCCTTGAGTCTGTTCCACTCAAGTCAGTTGGAGGAATCGAAATGGCACGTGCGGTCGGCATCGACCTGGGCACGACTAACTCCGTCGTCAGCGTTCTCGAAGGCGGCGAGCCCACCGTCATCACCAACGCAGAGGGCGCCAGGACCACGCCGTCCGTCGTCGCCTTCGCCAAGAACGGCGAGGTGCTCGTCGGAGAGGTGGCCAAGCGCCAGGCGGTCACGAACGTCGACAGGACCATCCGGTCGGTCAAGCGCCACATGGGCACCGACTGGAAGATGAACCTGGACGGGAAGGACTTCAACCCGCAGCAGATCTCGGCCTTCGTGCTGCAGAAGCTGAAGCGGGACGCGGAGGCGTACCTGGGCGAGAAGGTCACCGACGCGGTGATCACCGTCCCGGCCTACTTCAACGACTCCGAGCGCCAGGCCACCAAGGAGGCCGGCGAGATCGCGGGCCTCACGGTCCTGCGTATCGTCAACGAGCCGACCGCGGCCGCGCTGGCCTACGGGCTCGACAAGGACGACCAGACGATCCTGGTCTTCGACCTCGGTGGCGGTACGTTCGACGTCTCGCTGCTGGAGATCGGTGACGGCGTCGTCGAGGTGAAGGCCACCAACGGTGACAACCACCTCGGTGGTGACGACTGGGACCAGCGCCTCGTGGACTTCCTGGTGAAGCAGTTCGCCAACGGCCACGGCGTGGACCTCGCCAAGGACAAGATGGCTCTCCAGCGTCTCCGCGAGGCCGCGGAGAAGGCGAAGATCGAGCTGTCCTCGTCCAGCGAGACGACGATCAACCTCCCGTACATCACGGCGTCGGCCGAGGGCCCGCTGCACCTGGACGAGAAGATCACCCGCTCGCAGTTCCAGCAGCTCACCTCCGACCTGCTGGACCGCTGCAAGACGCCGTTCCACAACGTCATCAAGGACGCCGGCATCGCGCTGTCCGAGATCGACCACGTGGTGCTCGTCGGTGGCTCGACCCGTATGCCCGCCGTGGCGGAGCTCGTCAAGGAGCTCACCGGCGGCCGTGACGCCAACAAGGGTGTGAACCCCGACGAGGTCGTCGCCATCGGTGCCGCGCTCCAGGCCGGTGTCCTGAAGGGTGAGGTCAAGGACGTCCTGCTCCTCGACGTGACCCCGCTGTCCCTGGGTATCGAGACCAAGGGCGGCATCATGACCAAGCTGATCGAGCGCAACACGACGATCCCGACGAAGCGCTCCGAGATCTTCACGACGGCCGAGGACAACCAGCCGTCGGTGCAGATCCAGGTCTACCAGGGCGAGCGCGAGATCGCCGCGTACAACAAGAAGCTCGGGATGTTCGAGCTGACCGGCCTGCCGCCCGCCCCGCGTGGCGTGCCGCAGATCGAGGTCGCCTTCGACATCGACGCCAACGGCATCATGCACGTGGCCGCGAAGGACCTCGGCACCGGCAAGGAGCAGAAGATGACCGTCACCGGTGGCTCCTCGCTGCCGCGCGACGAGGTCAACCGGATGCGCGAAGAGGCCGAGCAGTACGCGGACGAGGACCACAAGCGCCGCGAGGCCGCCGAGACGCGCAACCAGGCGGAGCAGCTCGTCTACCAGACGGAGAAGTTCCTCAAGGACAACGAGGACAAGGTCCCCGGCGACGTCAAGACGGAGGTCGAGGAGTCCATCGCCGAGCTGAAGGAGAAGCTCAAGGGCGAGGACACCGCCGAGATCCGTACGTCCACCGAGAAGGTCGCGGCCGTCTCCCAGAAGCTGGGCCAGGCGATGTACGCCAACGCCCAGGCCGAGGGTGCGACCGCCGGCGCCGAGGCGCCGGGCGCCCAGCAGGGCCAGGCCTCCCAGGACGGCACGGACGACGTCGTCGACGCCGAGATCGTGGACGACGAGCGTGACACCAAGGGCGGTGCCGCGTGACCGAGGAGACCCCGGGCTTCGAGGAGAAGCCTGACGTCCCCTCCGGCGCGACCCCCGAAGACGCCGCGCCGCAGGCCGGCGGGCCGGACTCCGCGAAGGAGACCGGCCCGGCGGCCCCGGCCGGGGACGTGAACGACATAGCGCTGACGGCGCAGCTGGACCAGGTGCGCACGGCGCTCGCCGAGCGCACGGCGGACCTCCAGCGGCTCCAGGCCGAGTACCAGAACTACCGCCGCAGGGTGGAGCGTGACCGGGTCACGGTCAAGGAGATCGCCGTCGCGAAGCTGCTGACGGAGCTCCTGCCGGTGCTCGACGACATCGGGCGCGCCCGCGAGCACGAAGAGCTGGTGGGCGGCTTCAAGTCGGTCGCCGAGTCGCTGGAGACCATCGTCGCCAAGATGGGCCTCCAGCAGTTCGGCAAGGAGGGCGAGCCCTTCGACCCGACGATCCACGAAGCGCTGATGCACTCGTATGCGCCGGATGTCACGGAAGACACCTGCGTCGCGATCCTTCAGCCTGGGTACCGGTTCGGCGAGCGGACGATCAGGCCCGCCCGCGTCGCGGTGGCGGAGCCCCAGCCGGGGGCGACGCCCAAGTCGGAGGAGCAGGCGGGCGAGTCGGGCTCGTCCGCGCAAGGCAAGGACAGCGGTGGCCCCGACGAGGGCTGACGCTGCGGGCACGGCGGTGGGTACGGCAGGCACGGACGGCGTAACGGCGGCCGGTGGAGAGGAGGGACGTCGGGAATGAGCACGAAGGACTTCGTGGAGAAGGACTACTACAAGGTTCTCGGCGTCCCCAAGGACGCCACCGAGGCCGAGATCAAGAAGGCGTACCGGAAGCTCGCCCGCGAGTTCCACCCGGACGCCAACAAGGGTGACGCGAAGGCCGAGGAGCGCTTCAAGGAGATCTCCGAGGCCAACGACGTGCTCGGCGACACCAAGCGCCGCAAGGAGTACGACGAGGCCCGCGCGCTCTTCGGCAACGGCGGCTTCCGGCCCGGACCGGGCGCCGGCGGCGGTTCCTTCAACTTCGACCTGGGCGACCTCTTCGGGGGCGCCCCGGGCGGCGGTGGTACGGGAACGGCGCAGGGCGGCGGCTTCGGCGGCGGCGGCGGTGGTGGCATCGGGGACATGTTCGGCGGCCTCTTCAACCGGGGAGGCCCCGGCAGCACCCGGGTCCAGCCGCGCCGCGGCCAGGACATCGAGTCCGAGGTGACGCTCAGCTTCACCGAGGCGGTCGACGGGGCCACGGTCCCGCTGCGGATGTCCAGCCAGGCACCCTGCAAGGCCTGTTCGGGTACGGGCGACAAGAACGGCACCCCGCGGGTCTGCCCGACCTGCGTCGGCACCGGGCAGGTCTCCCGCGGCAGCGGTGGCGGCTTCTCGCTCACCGACCCGTGCGTGGACTGCAAGGGCCGCGGCCTGATCGCCCAGGACCCCTGCGAGGTCTGCAAGGGAAGCGGGCGCGCCAGGTCGTCCAGGACGATGCAGGTGCGGATCCCGGCGGGCGTCAGCGACGGCCAGCGGATCCGGCTGCGCGGCAAGGGCGCTCCCGGTGAGCGCGGCGGCCCGGCGGGCGACCTGTACGTGGTCGTGCATGTCGGCGCCCACCCGGTCTTCGGCCGGAAGGGCGACAACCTCACCGTCACGGTGCCGGTCTCCTTCACGGAGGCCACGCTCGGCGGCGAGGTGAAGGTGCCGACGCTCGGCGGCCCCCCGGTCACGCTGAAACTGCCCGCGGGCACCCCCAACGGCCGTACGATGCGCGCCCGTGGCAAGGGCGCCGTACGCAAGGACGGCAGCCGCGGGGACCTGTTGGTCACCGTCGAGGTCGCCGTTCCCAAGGACCTCGGCGTGGAGGCACGTGACGCGCTGGAGGCCTACCGGAAGGCGACCGCGGACGACGACCCGCGGGCGGAGCTGTTCCAGGCCGCGAAAGGAGCATGACCCGAGATGGACAGGGACGGGCGGCGCAGACCGCCTTCCGCGTTCGGCAGGGCGTACGAACTGACCGAGGAGACGCCGGTGTACGTCATCTCGGTGGCGGCCCAGCTCTCGGGACTGCACCCGCAGACCCTCCGGCAGTACGACCGCCTGGGCCTGGTCTCCCCGGACCGTACGGCGGGGCGGGGCCGGCGCTACTCGGCCCGTGACATCGAGCTGCTCCGCCAGGTGCAGGCGCTGTCCCAGGACGAGGGCATCAACCTGGCGGGCATCAAGCGGATCATCGAGCTGGAGAACCAGGTCGCCGCACTCCAGGCCCGGGTCGCCGAGCTGTCGGCGGCCGTGGACGGCGCGGCGGCGGCGATGCGCCAGCGCGAGGCGCAGGTGCACGCCTCGTACCGCCGCGACCTGGTGCCGTACACCGATGTGCAGGCGACCGGCGCGCTGGTCGTGTGGCGCCCGGCGGACCGGCCCTGAGGCCCTGAAGGCGTCGGCGTCCGCCACGCCCTGAGAGCCACCAGCACGCCCCCGGAGCCCTGTTGGGCGCCGGGGGCGTCCGTGCTGGGCACGGAAGGGCCAGAAGGGCCGCCTTGGGCTCCCTGGGGCGGCTGAGGCCTCCGTGGGGCCCAGCCGGGCGGACTGGCGGTGACCGGTCAGGACTGGCGCGAGCAGGTCAGGACTGCTGGTTCAGGATCCCCGAGTTCGCGATGAGGTAGCCCAACTGCGCGCGGCTGCCGCTGCCCAGCGTGGTGGCGAGCTTGGCGATGTGCGCGCGGCACGTCCGTACGTTCATTCCCAGCCGTCGTGCGATGGCCTCGTCCACGTACCCCTCCACCAGCAGTTGCGCGATCGTCCGCTGGACACCCGTGATGCCGGCCGGGGTCGGCTCGTACTCCACCTGCTCCGTGAGGGGCGTGGCGCGCCGCCAGAGCTGCTCGAAGACCTGGGCCAGGTAGTCCACGAGCCCCGGGTGGCGCAGCTCCAGGGCGACCTGCCGGTCGGACCTGGCGGGGATGTACGCGACGGTCCGGTCGAAGATGATCAGGCGCTCGGTGAGCTCTTCCAGTGTCCGGATCTCCACCGTGCTCTTGCCCAGCATCTCCGCGTAGGCCAAGGTCCCCTGGCTGTGGCGGGCCGTGTGCTGGTACAAGGTTCGGATGCTGACCCCGCGGTTCACCACCGCCCTGCCGCGCTCCAGCCCCTGGGCGAGCAGATGCGCGCTCCTGCCGCCGCCCGGTTGCAGCGTCAGTACTTCCGTTTTGCACTCGGCGGTGGACAGGTCCAGCGCGGCGTTGATCCGGCTGTCGCCCTCCAGGACGGTGATCGCGTGGGTGATCGGCGGATCCTGGGCGCTGATCGTCATGAACGGCTCAAAAGAGTCGGTCAGCTCGACGGCGAAGTGCCGCCGCTCCTGGATCTCCCGCTCGATGGGGTGGAGCCGCTGGGCGAGCGCCGCGGACGGTGGAACGGGGCGAAGCCAGTCCGCGTCGTCCGGATCCGGGTGCAGAAGAGGGAACTCCATGAGGCACGGCGCCACCGCGACCTCGCTCCGGGCAATGCGCCCGGAGCGCAACGCACTGGCGTAAAGCCGCCTGCCTTCATCACACATATCGGTGATGGCATGGGGATGTGTCTGGTTTGTGTCTCTTGCGGGCAAATCTCCACCCCCCAGGGTCCTGAACATACAGGAACATGATGCCTCGATCCGGTGGCGTTGGCGTGCCCGGGTGGGACATCGTCTTCATGGCGGGGGAAGAGGAACCCATTAAGTGAGGACGAAGCCGACTATGTATAAGAGAATGCTTCGCGCGGTGGTCGCCACCGCTTTCTCTGCGGCTCTGGCCTGTGGTGTGCTGGCTGTCGGAGGGGACGCGGGCCAGGTCACCACGCCTGCCGGATCGCAGGCCGCTGGAGCGGGGGACATCGCGTGGGCCGCCAAGGCGGGTGACATCGCCTGGGGTGCCGCCGCGGGAGACATCGCGTGGAACTCCGGTGCGGGTGACATCGCCTGGGGCCCGGCCCCGAAGGACATCGCCTGGGGCGAGCCTGCCGGCACCGTCGCATGACTGTCCCGCCGGACGACCGGGTCTTCCGGCGGGAGATGGCCACGGCTTACCGGTCGGGCTGGCACTTCATCGACCTGGTCACCGCGATTCCACATCGTGGCGACTCGCTGACGGTGCCGCTGTTCGGAGAGCCGATCCTCGTGGTACGCGAGGAGGACGACGACGTCCGGGCCTACCGTTGCCTGAGGAAGCCCAGGGGCGCCCCACAGCCCGTCCGATGTGCCATCCGGTACGACATGATTTTCGTGAACCTCGACCAGCGTGACCACCAGCTGGTCGAACCCAAGACCATCCTCGCCACCCCCCGCAGTGCCTGAGCGATTCCCCCGTCGTTGTAAATCGCTCCGGCACTTCCCCCACACAGCGGCGCCATCGTGGACCTGAAACACGATGGCGCCGCTGTGCCCCCCGCCCGCGTGCGGGCACGTCCGGTCGGGGCACCCCCCTGGCCCCGACCGGACGATCACGCGCGACCGAGCGCCCGTTCCAGGGCGATCTCGATGACAACCCGGTCCGGGTTGGGCGCGGGAGTGCGTTCGTAGCGCTCCGCGTAACGGCGTACCGCGTCCGCCACGACCTCCGGTTCCGTACGGATGGTCGCGACGCCTTCCAGAGTCGCCCAGCGCCCCTTGTGCACCTGACAGACCGCGACCCGCGCACCGCCGCTCGCGTGCGACGCCAGGATGTTGGCGACCTTCCTGCTCCTCTTGTTGGTGATGACCCGTGCGAGGCCTGCCTCCGGGTCGTACGTCACCCCCACCGCGACCACGTGCGGCGAGCCGTCGGCCCGCAGGGTGGTCAGGGTGCACAGGTGGTACTCGCGCCAGAACGCGAGAAACTCAGGACTGGGGTGGTGTACGTCATGGGCCATGCGGAAAGCGTAGGCGTGCGACCCTGAGTGGAATAGACTCAACTTTGCAGAGGTTGCCCCAGTCAGAGTTGAGATCCGCGCGAGGAGGAGAAAGCGCCCGTGGACGCCGAGTTGACCAACAAGAGCCGGGACGCCATCAACGCCGCCACCAGCAGGGCCGTGGCGGCCGGGCACGCCGACCTGACCCCCGCCCACCTGCTGCTCGCCCTGCTCTCAGGCCAGGACAACGAGAACGTCACCGACCTGCTGGCCGCCGTCGAGGCGGACCAGGGCGCGGTACGGTCCGGTACGGAGCGGCTGCTCGCCGCCCAGCCCAGCGTCACCGGCTCCACCGTGGCGCCCCCGCAGCCCAACCGCGAGCTGCTGGCCGTCATCGCGGACGCCGACCGGCGCGCGAAGGAGCTGGGGGACGAGTACCTCTCCACGGAGCACCTGCTGATCGGGATCGCCGCCAAGGGCGGGCGGACCGGGGAGGTGCTGGACCGGCAGGGGGCCGGGGCGAAAAAGCTGCTGGACGCGTTCGAGAAGGCAAGGGGAGGGCGCCGGGTGACCACACCCGACCCGGAGGGCCAGTACAAGGCCCTGGAGAAGTTCGGCACCGATTTCACCGCCGCCGCCCGCGAGGGCAGGCTCGACCCGGTCATCGGCCGGGACCAGGAGATCCGGCGGGTGGTGCAGGTGCTGTCACGCCGTACGAAGAACAATCCGGTGCTGATCGGCGAGCCCGGCGTCGGCAAGACGGCCGTGGTCGAGGGGCTCGCGCAGCGGATTGTCAAGGGCGACGTGCCGGAATCGCTCAAGAACAAGCGGCTGGTTTCGCTGGACCTCGGGGCGATGGTGGCCGGCGCGAAGTACCGCGGCGAGTTCGAGGAGCGCCTCAAGACCGTCCTCGCCGAGATCAAGGGCAGCGACGGACAGATCATCACGTTCATCGACGAACTGCACACCGTCGTCGGCGCGGGCGCCGGCGGCGACTCCTCCATGGACGCGGGCAACATGTTGAAGCCGATGCTCGCGCGCGGGGAGCTGCGCATGGTCGGCGCGACGACGCTGGACGAGTACCGCGAGCGGATCGAGAAGGACGCTGCGCTGGAGCGGCGCTTCCAGCAGGTGCTGGTGGCCGAGCCGAACGTCGAGGACACCATCGCGATCCTGCGCGGGCTCAAGGGCCGGTACGAGGCGCACCACAAGGTGCAGATCGCGGACGCGGCGCTGGTCGCCGCCGCCACCCTCTCCGACCGGTACATCACCTCCCGGTTCCTGCCCGACAAGGCCATCGACCTGGTGGACGAGGCCGCGTCCCGCCTCCGGATGGAGATCGACTCCTCGCCCCTGGAGATCGACGAGCTCCAGCGGTCCGTCGACCGCCTCCGCATGGAGGAGCTGGCGCTCAAGAACGAGTCCGACCCCGCCTCCAAGCAGCGGCTGGAGAAGCTGCGCCGCGACCTCGCGGACCGCGAGGAGGAGCTGCGCGGGCTGAACGCGCGCTGGGAGAAGGAGAAGCAGGGCCTCAACCGGGTCGGTGAGCTGAAGGAGCGCCTCGACGACCTGCGCGGACAGGCCGAGCGCGCGCAGCGCGACGGCGACTTCGACACCGCGTCCAAGCTGCTGTACGGCGAGATCCCCGGCCTGGAGCGCGAGCTGGAGGAGGCCGCGGAGGCCGAACAGGAAGCCTCCAAGGACACGATGGTCAAGGAGGAGGTCGGCCCCGACGACATCGCGGACGTGGTCGGCTCCTGGACCGGCATCCCGGCGGGGCGGCTGCTGGAGGGCGAGACGCAGAAGCTGCTGCGGATGGAACAGGAGCTGGGCAAGCGCCTGGTCGGCCAGCACGAGGCCGTGCAGGCCGTGTCCGACGCGGTACGCCGTACCCGCGCCGGGATCGCCGACCCGGACCGGCCCACCGGCTCGTTCCTCTTCCTCGGCCCCACCGGCGTCGGCAAGACCGAGCTGGCGAAGGCCCTCGCGGACTTCCTCTTCGACGACGAGCGGGCGATGGTCCGCATCGACATGAGCGAGTACGGCGAGAAGCACTCGGTGGCCCGGCTGGTCGGCGCGCCTCCCGGCTACGTCGGGTACGAGGAGGGCGGCCAGCTCACGGAGGCCGTGCGCCGGCGCCCGTACTCGGTGATCCTCCTGGACGAGGTCGAGAAGGCCCACCCCGAGGTCTTCGACATCCTGCTCCAGGTCCTGGACGACGGCCGCCTCACGGACGGCCAGGGCCGGACGGTCGACTTCCGCAACACCATCCTGGTCCTGACCTCGAACCTGGGCAGCCAGTACCTGGTCGAGCCGCTGACGGGCGAGGAGGAGAAGAAGCAGCAGGTGCTGACCGTCGTGCGGTCCGCCTTCAAGCCGGAGTTCCTGAACCGCCTGGACGACCTGGTGGTCTTCTCCGCCCTCTCGAAGGACGAACTGGCGCACATCGCCGGCCTCCAGATCGACCGCCTGGCCGCCCGCCTCGCGGAACGCCGCCTGACCCTGGACGTCACGCCCGAGGCCCTGGCCTGGCTGGCGGAGGAGGGCAACGACCCGGCGTACGGCGCCCGCCCCCTGCGCCGCCTGATCCAGACGGCGATCGGCGACCAGCTCGCCAAGGAGATCCTGGCCGGCGAGATCACGGACGGCGACACGGTCCGCGTGGCCCGCTTCGCCGACGGCCTGATCGTGGGCCCGGGAGAGCCGCCGACGGCGACGGAGGCCGCGGAGGCCGCGGCGCCGCCGGAGAAGACGCTGTAGCGCGTACCGGCGGGTCGGCGGGGGCGGGACAGGCCGGGTTCCGGTCCGTCCCCTCGCCGCCGTCCCGCCCGGTCCGGACAGGCCATAGGCTGGACGGACAGGTTGTTTCCGTCCGGGCCGGAGGGCCACCCGCCGACGATCGCGACTAGGGTCGTCCGCAGACAACGGCACGCACGCCATCCTCAGGAGTTTCCAGCGATGTCTATCGACCCGTCCTCGATTCCGAATTTCGGGGGACCGCCCCAGCCGCAGGGTGCAGGACCGGCGGGCCCCGTCGTCCCCGACCAGGATCTGGTCAAGCAGCTCCTCGAACAGATGGAGCTGAAGTACGTCGTCGACGACGAGGGTGACCTCGCGGCGCCGTGGGAGGAATTCCGCACGTACTTCATGTTCCGCGGCGAGGACGACCAGCAGGTCTTCTCGGTGCGGACGTTCTACGACCGGCCGCACCCGATCACGGACAAGGACAAGATCCTCGACGCGATCGACGACTGGAACCGCCGGACGCTGTGGCCCAAGGTGTACAGCCACATCCACGAGGAGGGTGACGGTCCGCCCACCATCCGCCTCATCGGTGAGGCCCAGATGCTGATCAGCATGGGCGTCAACCTGGAGCACTTCGTGTCGTCCACGGTCAGCTGGGTGCGCGCGTCGATCGAGTTCGACAAGTGGCTCCTGGAGCAGTTCGGCCTCGAGCCGGGCGACGAGGACCCCGAGAACGCCTGAGGACACGTGAGTCCGGACTCCGCACGGCGCTTCACAGCGCCATGGAGGCCAGCGTCAGCAGGTACGTTCCGTAGCAGAACGACAGCCCGGCCAGGGCCGTGATCACCACGATCGCCGCCCTGGGCCGGGCTTTTCGCAGGGCCACCGCGAGCGGCAGCAGCAGCGGGAACGCCGGCAGCAGGAAGCGCGGCTTCGACTCGAAGAAGCCCGAGCCGCCGACCGTGATCAGCAGGAGGATCGTCGAGTAGACGAGGACGGGCAGGGGCGGTCCGGCCAGGGCGAGCAGGGCGAAGAGGACCACCGCCACCCCCACGACCAGCAGCGCCACCGGGAAGCCCAGGTCCGCCCTGCGGGTCACCAGGTCCTGGACGACCCCGAGGGAGCCCGCGCCCAGGTCGAACCGCGACGACCAGCCGCGCTGCACCGCGAAGTACCCGCCCAGCGGGTCGCCGACGCGCACCCCGACCCACAGCACGTAGGCGGCCCACCCGAGCGGCGCGACCGCCGCCCCCGCCCACAGCCGCCAGGGGCCCCGGCCGCGCAGCCGTACCAGCTCGTACGCCGCCGTCAGCGACACCGCCGCCGCCACCGCGATCCCGCTCGGCCGCGACAGCCCCGCGAGGACGGCGAGGCCGCCCGCCCACAGCCAGCGCCGCGTGAGCACCGCGTACAGCGAGAAGGCGGCGAAGGCGGTCAGGAGCGGTTCCGTGTACGCCATCGACAGGACGATCGAGTGCGGCAGCAGCCCCCAGAGCAGGACCAGCAGGGTGGCCGTGGTCCGGCCGTGCAGCCGCTCGCCCACCAGGTAGATCCCCCACGCCGCGGCGCCCGCCGCCGACCAGGACAGCAGCAGCCCCGCCGTGCCGCCGGTCACCGGCAGGACGCCCGTCACGGCCCTGATCAGGCCCGGGTAGAGCGGGAAGAACGCCAGGTCGCTCTGGACGATCCCGCCCGGGAAGCGCAGGGTGCGGCCGTAGCCGTGCGCGGCGATGTGCGCGTACCAGCGCGAGTCCCAGGAGTACGCGAGCAGCGCCCGCGGCGAGCGGCCGATGTGCCACGCCCACAGGGCCATGAACGCCATGCCCGCGAGCCGGGCCGCGGCGAAGAGGCCGAGTGCGGGGAGGGCCCGGTGGAGCGCCGCGCGGGTGCGTGAGGTGGCGTCGGCGCGGGCGGCGCTCCACCGGGCCCGCGCGGGCTTGAGCGTGTCGAGCGTGTCGGCGGAGAGGTCGGCGGACAGGGGGCACCTCCGGGCGCGCGCGAGGTAGGACACCCCGACCCTGTGCGGCGGCCGTGCGCGGGGCGACCGCAGGGGCGCCGACCGGGTGGGAAGCCGTCGCGTACGGGCGGGAGGCGGGGAGAGTGGGCGTGTCGCCGTGACAGGGAGGGGGGCTGTTGCTACGCGGGGGCGTGGTCGTCCCGCGCCGGGGCTTTCCGGTGGGTCGTCCCGGGCGGCGCCTATCGTGAGGGCGGTCAGCGGACCGGCGGATGGGCAGAGGCGTGAACATGGATCTGGGTGTGGGTGGTGTGGGCGTGGGCGCCGACGTGGAGGCGCGCTCCTGGGCGCCCGCCGCGCGTGTACGCGGCATGGGGACGTCGATCTTCACCGAGATGACCGAGCTGGCCCGTACCACCGGGGCGATCAACCTCGGCCAGGGCGTCCCGGAGCTGCCCAGCCCGCCCGCGCTCCTGCGCGACGTCGCGGACGCCGTGCTCGCCGGCCACAACCAGTACCCGCCCGCCGTCGGCTTCCCCGCGCTGCGCGAGGCCGTCGCCGCGCACCAGCTGCGGCGGTACGGCGTGGCGTACGACCCGGTCGGCGAGGTGCTCGTGACGACCGGGGCGACCGAGGCGCTCGCCGCGGCGGTGCTGGCCTTCTGTGACCCGGGGGACGAGGTCGTCGCCTTCGACCCCTGCTACGACGCGTACGCCGCGGACGCCCGGCTCGCGGGCGCCACCCTCGTCCCGGTCCCGCTCGCCCTCGACGGCGACCACTTCGCGCTGGACGCCGACGCGCTGCGCGCCGCGCTCTCCCCCCGGACGCGCGTCCTGATCCTGAACACCCCGCACAACCCCACCGGCAAGGTCTTCACCCCGGCGGAACTGGCCGAGGTCGCGGACGTGTGCCGTACGTACGACCTGACGGTGATCACGGACGAGGTGTACGAGCACCTTGTGTACGAGGACGGCGTCCGCCACCTCGCCGTCGCCGCGCTGCCCGGGATGCGGGAGCGGACGGTGGTCGTCTCGTCGGCCGGCAAGACCTTCAACACGACGGGCTGGAAGATCGGTTGGGTCTGCGGGCCGGCCCCGCTGGTGGCCGCGGTGGGCGCGGCCAAGCAGTTCCTGACGTACGCCTCGGGCACGCCGTACCAGGTGGCGCTGGCCCGCGCGCTCGGCTCGGTGGAGGAGTGGGCCGCCGGACTGCGCGGCACCCTGCGCGCGCACCGGGACCTGCTGGGCACCGGCCTGGCGGCGGCCGGGCTGCGGCCCTTCCGCGCGGACGCGGGCTACTTCGTCCAGGCCGACGTGCGCCCGGCGGGGTACGGCAACGGCGTGGACTTCTGCCGCGAACTGCCGGGGCGCGTGGGCGTGGTGGCCATCCCGACCTCGGCGTTCTACGTGGGGTCGGACGCGCCGACGTGGCTGGTGCGGTTCTCGTTCTGCAAGGAGGCGAGTGTGTTGGAGGAGGCGGTGCGGCGGCTGGCGGCGCTCGCCCGCTGAGGCGAAACCGCCTCCGAACCTCTGGAGTTGCTCAATTCGGCTTTGGCCGTGCGGGCGGGCGGGGACATCCCTGTCACGCAGGAAGCCGGGCAGGAGCGAAGCCGGCCACGCAAAGGCGCGAGGGTCTCGCTTCGGGGGAAGTGAAAGGCGGTGGGGGCCATGGGAATTCTGGTGATCGTGTTCGTTGCTCTCCTTGTTCTCGCGGTGATCGCGACGGCGATGCAGGCGGTGGTCCGGAGTGTCGCGCGCGAACAGCGGCGTCTGAGGACCATGACCGGCTCGACGTCGCTGGGGAAGAAGGGTGCCAAGAGGAACCGCTCCGAAGGCAGTTGGTGGGCCGGGGGCGCCGCGGCCGGTGACGGCGGTGGCGCGTCCTGCGGGGGCGGCGGCGGGCATTCCTCCTCCTCCTGCGGTGGCGGATCGTCGTGCGGCGGTGGGTCGTCGTGCGGTGGTGGTGGCGGGGGATGCGGCGGCGGAGGCGGCTGACACGGGGCAGCCGGTCCGCGCGGGTTGTCGGTGCCCGGTGGGGAGCAGGTGCCCACCGGGCACCGGTGTGCCCGGGGCACGCGCGTCCCGGCACGTCAACGGTGGCCGGGGGCATGTGCGTCCGGCACGGTGTCGGCGGCCGGGGGCGATGTGGGGAGTGTGCGTGCCGTTCGCGGGTACCCGATGCCCACCGGGCAGTCGGCGCGGGGCCGAAGTACCCATGTTGACCGCTTCGTTGACTTCATCTTCGTTTTCTGGTGAACAGTTGAACCGTGCAGCCCCCATGGGGATGGAAACCCCGTCAAGTTGGGTAAAAACGCTGTGAGTGCCGCGTAGTTCGTGATTCCCTCGCTGTGGAGAGCCCCAGCCCCCGGCCCTCGTTCGAGCCGGGCGGGCGACCTTCCCCACCAGTCCATTCGCTCTTCCCCGGGACGCCCCCGGTCCACCCGTCAAGCGTGTTTGCGGAGCCGACCCATGCTCACGACCCTCAATACCGCCTACACCGACACCCGTGCCGCCGATCTGGCCTGGGCGTTGGGCCGGGAGCCGCTTCCCGCCCTGGCCGTCCTCGACCTCGAACTGTCCGGTACGACATTGCAGCTGAGGCTTCTCGGCGCCTCCCACCAAGTGCTCGTGGAGGAGGAGCGGGGCACCTGCTCCGAGACCGTGGCCTGCATCCCCGGCAGCAGCACACCGCTGCCGCTCGGCGTCTCGGAGCGCCTCGGGGAGTGGGAGTACGAGTTCGCCGCGCGCGTGGAGACGCTCTCGCCCGGCAAGTTCGCGGCCCGCGCGCAGGAGTTGCTCGCGCTGGTCACCGACCATCCGAACGGGCTGGCCGGGACGTTCCCCGGCTCCCCGCACGCCTTCACCGCGATGGTCGCGCACCGCGAGAAGGGACAGCTGGGCTGGCGCACCTGGCACGCCTACCCGCAGGAGGGCCGGCTGGTCGTGACACGGACCCGGATCGGGGTCCGTATGCCCGCCACGCTGTAGTTACACGCGTGCGCCGGTTTTTGCACCCGTGTGGGTGACAAACCGGCATCTTGCTGTGACGTAGCGTTACGGCATGATCGAGCAGTCCGTCTCCTCGCCACCGCAGGGTGGACCGCCTCACGGTGGGCCTCCCCCAGGTGGACCGCCCGAGGGCGGGGCGCGGCTGCCCGTTCGGCCGGACGCCGGCCGCTTCCTGATCCTCGCGGTGGTCTTCGTGTGCGCCGCGTGTGGACTGGTGTACGAGCTGGAGCTGGTCGCGCTCGCGTCGTACCTGATCGGTGACTCCGTCACGCAGGCGTCCGTCGTGCTGTCGGTGATGGTCTTCGCGATGGGCATCGGTTCGCTGCTCGCCAAGCGGCTGCGGCCCTGGGCGGCGGTCGGATTCGGGCTGGTGGAGGCGGCGTTGGCGCTGCTGGGGGGCTGCTCGGCGCTGGTGCTGTACGCGAGTTTCGCGTGGGTGGGGGAGTCGCGGTTCGCGCTGGTCGGCTTCTCGCTCGCCATCGGGGTGCTGATCGGCGCGGAGATCCCGCTGCTCATGACGCTGATCCAGCGGGTGTCCCGGCAGGACGCGGGCGGGACGGTCGCGGACCTGTTCGCCGCCGACTACGTGGGCGCGCTGGTCGGCGGGCTCGCCTTCCCGTTCCTGCTGCTGCCGTGGCTGGGGCAGTTGACCGGGGCGCTGCTGACGGGCGCGGTCAACGCGCTGGCGGGCGGGGCGCTCGTCCTGTGGGTGTTCCGCCGGGACCTGACGCCGCGTTCCCGGCTGTTGCTGGTGTTCGTCAACGTGCTGGTGCTGGCCGTGCTGGCGGCCGCCGCGGTGCTGGTGGACGACTTCGAGCGGGCGGCGCGGCGGGCGGTGTACGGGGACGGGGTGCGGGTCGCGGTGCACACGGAGGTCCAGGAGGTGGTGCTCACGGGCGGGCGCGGCGAACCGCTCGACCTGTACCTGGACGGGCGGCTGCGGGTCAGCGAGCGGGACGAGTACCGCTACCACGAGGCGCTCGTGCACCCCGCGATGCGCGGGCCGCACGGGCGGGTGCTGGTCCTGGGGGGTGGGGACGGGCTGGCCGCGCGGGAGGTGCTCCGGTACGGGGACGTCCGCTCCGTCACGGTCGTGGAGCTGGACCCCGGGGTGGTCCGGCTGGCCCGCACGGACCCGGCGCTGTCGGCGCTGAACGGGCACGCGTACGACGACCCCCGGGTGCGGGCGGTGACGGCGGACGCGTTCGCGTGGCTGCGGGGGGTGCGGGGGCCGGATCGGTCGGACGGGGTGCGGGGGGACGAGGACGCGGACGACGGCACGTACGACGTGATCGTCTCGGACCTGCCGAACCCGGGCATCACGGCGAGCACGAAGCTGTACTCGGAGGAGTTCTACGGCCTCGCGCGCGGGGCGCTCGCCCCCGGCGGGCGGCTGGCGGTGCACGCGGGCTCGCCGACGGCGCAGCCGCGTACGTACTGGACGGTCGACGCGACGCTCCGGGCGGCCGGGTTCGGCACGACCCCGTACCGCGCGGAGGGCCGCCTCACCCGCTTCACGGCGGGCCCCGACCGCGTCCGGGGCGGTCCCCCGGCGACGGGCGACTGGGGCCTGGTCCTGGCCGCGCCCGGCCGGCCGCCCGCCCTCGGCCTGGCGGCGGACGCGCCCCGCCTGCGCTCCCTGACGCTGCCGGAGCTGGCGTCGGACGCCCGGGAGGCCGCCGACTCCCGCCGGGCGGACCTGCCGCCGTCGACGCTGGTGCATCCGCGGTACGGGGGGTGACGGGCGCCTGTCCGGGCGGGGACTCCGGGCTGGGCCTCCGGGCGAGGCCTCCGGGCGGGGGCACGTACCCGTACGGGTTCGTTCGTCGCTTGGGGGCGCCTGAACGGGGTGGGCTGAGTAGGCTCGGTTCTCATGGAGCATGAGGTGTTCGTTCCGGTGACGGCAGAGACCCTCCGGCAGACGCTGCGGGACCCCGTCCGGGTCGCCCGCTGCGTGCCGGGACTCCAGCAGGACGCGGACGCCGCCGCGGGCGCGCTCGCCGGGCGGCTGAAGTTCCGGGCCGGCGGCCACACCATCACGTACCGGGGCGCGCTGACCCTGGCCGAGGGCGCGGACGGGGTCTTCACCGTCGGGGCCGAGGGCACGGAGGCCCGCGGTACGGGCTCCGCCAAGCTGACGCTCACGCTGCGGCTGACCGACACGGCGGAGGGCACGACGCTCGCCTTCACCGGCGGCGCCCGCGCCGAGGGCCGCCTCGCCGAGCTGCCCCCGGAGGCGGCCACGGCGGCCGCGCACCGGCTGCTGGACCGGTTCGCCACCCGATTGGCGGAAGAGGCCGTGGCGCCGGAGACGCCCGAAGGGCCGGGGGCGCCGGGGTCCGGTGGGAAGGCCGCGCGCCGCGACAGGCCCGCGCCCCCGCCGTCCGCCGACCGGGCGGCCGACGCGCTGGCGCCGGTGGAGGACGCGGCGGACGCGGAGGATGTCGAGAACGCGGATGACGTCGAGGACCCCGATGCCGACGCCGGCAGCGGGTTCGGTGCCTCCGTACCCCCGTCCGCGCTGGACGGCCCGCCCGACGGGCCCCTCGTGCCCCTCGACGGGGAGACCACCGCCGGCGAAGGGGACTTCCTGATCCCCGACGAACCCCCCGCCGAGGCCGCCCACGCCCGCCGCACCATGATCGGCCGCAGCGCCGAGGAGGTCGACCACGCGCCCCCGCGCGGCCGGTACGCCCCCGTCCCCGCCCCGGAGGCCGCCGGGCCGGGTGCCACGCTCCGGTGGATCGCGCCCGCCGCCGCCCTCGCCCTCGCGTCCGCGGTGGTCGTCGGGCGCGTCCTGCGGCGCCGCAAGTAGCGCCGGCCGCACGAGGGGGCGCCGGTTCCACGCGGGGGCGGCAGTCGCCTCGCGCGAGTAGCGCCGGCCGCTCGCGGGCGCGCCGGTCGGCTCGCGCCAGTACTGTCGGAGCGTGACTAGCAGCGAGAAGAGCATCCGACTGACAGCCGGCACCGCCGAGTTGACCATCGACCCGGAGAACGGCTGCCGGATCAGCGGTCTGCGGATCGACGGGACGGAACTGCTGCGCCAGGGCGAGCGGTTCGGCTGTTTCCCGATGGTGCCGTGGTGCGGCCGGATCGAGAACGGCCAGTTCCGCACCGGCGACGTCGTGCACCAGATGCCGTTGAACTCCGGCGCGCACGCGATCCACGGCACCGGCCGCGACACCAGCTGGCGGGTCGCCCGCACGAGCGGGATCGAGCCCGAGGGCAGGGCGGCGGCGACGGAGAGCCGGGCCGCGTTCACGTACGACCTGGGCGAGCCCTGGCCGTACAGCGGACGGGTCACCCAGACCTTCGAGCTGGCCGAGGGTTCCCTGATCCTCACGATGGGCGTGGAGACGTACGACTCGTCGTTCCCCGCGCAGGCCGGCTGGCACCCGTGGTTCCGGCGCAACCTCGGCAACGGCGACGTCCACCTCGACTTCAGCCCGGCCTGGCAGGAGGAGCGCGGCGAGAACTCGCTGCCCACCGGCCGCCGCATCGAGCCCGTACCGGGCCCCTGGGACGACTGCTTCGGCATGCCCGACGGCGTCGACGTCACCCTCACCTGGCCGGGGCAGCTGCGGCTGCGGGTCACCAGCCGCGAGGAGTGGGTCGTGGTGTACGACGAGCAGGACGAGGCGGTCTGCGTCGAACCGCAGTCGGGCCCGCCGAACGGGCTGAACACCCTGCCCCGCCTGGTCACCCCGCTGGAGCCGCTCGAAGTGTCGGCGAAGTGGAGCTGGCAGCGGCTCTGAGCGCACCGGCGGCCCGCCCGACCGGGCGGTCTAAGCTCGTGACCATGACTGACGTACGCGCTGAACTGCTCCAGCAGATCAAGGACATCGCCGTGGTGCACGGCAAAGTGACCCTCTCCTCGGGTCTGGAGGCCGACTGGTACATCGACCTGCGCCGGATCACGCTGGACGGTCACGCCGCGCCGCTGGTCGGCCAGGTCATGCTGGAGACCACCGCCGAGCTGGACTTCGACTGCGTGGGCGGGCTGACCCTCGGCGCCGACCCGGTGGCGACGTCGATGCTGCACGCCTCCGCCGCGCGCGGGAAGCGGCTGGACGCGTTCGTCGTGCGCAAGGCGCAGAAGGCGCACGGCATGCAGCGCCGGATCGAGGGCACGGACGTCAAGGGCCGCCGCTGCCTGGTGGTCGAGGACACGTCCACCACCGGCGGGTCGCCGCTGACCGCCGTCGAAGCGGTACGGGAGGCCGGCGGCGAGGTCGTCGCGGTCGCCGTCATCGTGGACCGGGGCGCGGCGGCGACCGTGACGGAGGCGGGGCTCCCGTACCTCCACGCGTACACGACGGCGGATCTCGACCTGGCCTGAGGCCGCGGGACCTCGACCTGGCCTGAGGCCGGGGGGATCTCGACCTGGCCTGAGGCCGGGGCGGGAGGCGTTCGAGGCTCCGGTCTGGGGTTCCTGAGGTGTCTGTTACCTGGTGTGACCTGGGCGTTTGTGTGCACGGGGGCCGTTTCACGTGAAACGGCCCCCGGTCAGCGCCGAGCCCGAGCGAGAGTCTGGAAAGATGGGGCCGACGATGACGTCGCCCCACGACATGCCCCCGGTCAGGGACTAGTCCTCACACCCGCACATCACAAGGAGCGGCCCGATGCCCATCGCAACCCCCGAGGTCTACAACGAGATGCTCGACCGGGCGAAGGCAGGCAAGTTCGCCTACCCGGCCATCAACGTCACCTCGTCCCAGACCCTGCACGCTGCGCTGCGCGGCTTCGCGGAGGCCGAGAGCGACGGCATCATCCAGATGTCCACCGGTGGCGCGGAGTTCCTGGGCGGCCAGTACAACAAGGACATGGTGACGGGCGCCGTCGCGCTCGCCGAGTTCGCCCACATCGTCGCCGCGAAGTACGACATCACGGTGGCGCTGCACACGGACCACTGTCCCAAGGACAAGCTCGACACGTACGTCCGCCCGCTGCTCGACGTCTCCGCCGAGCGCGTGAAGGCCGGGCGTAACCCGCTCTTCCAGTCGCACATGTGGGACGGTTCCGCCGAGACGCTCGCCCACAACCTGGAGATCGGCGCGGAGCTGCTGGCCAAGGCCGCCGCCGCCAAGATCATCCTTGAGGTCGAGATCACCCCGACCGGTGGCGAGGAGGACGGCGTCAGCCACGAGATCAACGACTCGCTCTACACCACGGTCGACGACGCGCTCCGTACCGCCGAGGCGCTCGGCCTGGGCGAGAAGGGCCGCTACCTGCTGGCCGCGTCCTTCGGCAACGTGCACGGCGTCTACAAGCCGGGCAACGTCGTGCTCCGCCCCGAGCTGCTCAAGGACCTCCAGGAGGGGGTCGGCTCGAAGTACGGCAAGCCCGCGGGCAGCCAGCCCTTCGACTTCGTCTTCCACGGCGGCTCGGGCTCCTCGGCCGAGGAGATCGCCACCGCGCTGGAGAACGGCGTCGTGAAGATGAACCTCGACACCGACACCCAGTACGCGTTCACGCGGCCCGTCGTGGACCACGTGTTCCGCAACTACGACGGTGTGCTGAAGGTCGACGGCGAGGTCGGCTCGAAGAAGACGTACGACCCCCGCACCTGGGGCAAGCTCGCCGAGGGCGGCATGGCCGCGCGCGTGACCGAGGCGTGCGCCGCGCTGCGCTCCACGGGCACGAAGATCAAGTAGTACGCACCGTTTCCGTACACCGGGCCCGGCATCCCTTTCACGATGCCGGGCCCGTGTCATGCCCGGAGGAATCTCGTGGACATCGATACCGACTTCGATACCGACTTCGACTTCGACACCGTCATCGACCGCACCGGCACCTGGTCCGTGCAGTGGGACGGCGTCGCCGACCGCTTCGGCGCGGCGGCGGCCCACGGGATGCTGCCCTTCACCATCTCCGACATGGACTTCGCGTCGCCGCCCGTCGTGCTCGACGCGCTGCACCGCCGTATCGCGCACGGCGTGCTCGGGTACACGGACTGGCGCAACGAGGACTTCCTGTCGGCGGTACGGCTCTGGTTCGCGACCCGGTACGACACCGCGATCGACACGGACCGGCTGGTGTACGCGCCGTCCGTGCTCAACCAGCTCTCGCAGCTCCTGCGGATGTGGACCGGGCCGGGGGACGGGGTGGTGGTCCACACCCCGACGTACGACGGCTTCCTCAAGGCGATAGCGGGGCTCGGGCGCGAGCTGCGCGGGGCGCCGGTCGGCGACACGGCCGCGCTGGAGCGGCAGCTCGCCCGCCCCGGCAGCAAGGTGCTGCTGCTCTGCTCGCCGCACAATCCGACGGGGCGGGTGTGGACGGAGGGCGAGCTGACGGAGTTCGCGCGGCTGGCGGAGGTGTACGGGGTCGCGGTGATCAGCGACGAGATCCACGCGGACTTCCTGCATGTGGGCGGGGTGCGCCACCTGCCCTGGACCCGGTTCGGGACCGGGCGCTGGGCGTTGATCACGTCCGGGTCCAAGGCCTTCAACTTCCCGGCGCTGAGCGGTTCGTACGGACTCGTCGGCGACCCCGGCGACCATGCCGCCTTCGTCCGCCGCATGGCGACCGGCGAGGGGCTCGAATCGCCAGCCGTGCTGGCGCTGATCGCCCACATCGCCGCGTACCGCGAGGGAGGCCCCTGGCTCGACGCCCTCAACACGTACGTCGGACAGAACCTCCTCCTGGTCGCCGAGCGGCTGAACTCCGCCTTTCCCCAGCTCGACTGGCGCCCGCCGGAGGCCGGCTACCTCGCCTGGATCGACCTGCGGCCCCTCGGGATCGACGACGACGCCCTCCAGCGGGAGCTGGTCGAGGTCGAGAAGGTCGCGATCATGCGGGGGTCGACGTACGGGGCCGGTGGCGACGGATTCGTACGGCTCAACGTGGGGTGTCCGCGCGCCAAGGCCGAACGGGGCGTCGACGCGCTGATCCGCGCGCTCGGCAGGCTCGCCTCCTGACCTCCGGGCGTGGATGATCCGGGTTGTGCGCTCGGCAGGCTCGCCTCCTGACCTCCGGACGTGGATGATCCGGGTATGGAGATCAGACTGTCCTCGGCCAAGGGCCGTTGGATCATTCTCACGACGGTGCTCGGTTCCAGCATGGCCCTGCTGGACGGGACCGTCGTCAACGTGGCGCTGCCGCACATCGGGGACGATCTCAACGCCGACCTGGCGGCCCTCCAGTGGACCATCAACGCGTACACGCTCACCCTCGCCGCCCTGATCCTGCTCGGCGGGTCGCTCGGCGACCGGTACGGGCGGCGGAAGGTCTTCGTCGTCGGGGTGGTGTGGTTCGGGCTCGGCTCGCTGCTGTGCGGGGTCGCGCCCAACGCCGGACTGCTGATCCTCGCGCGCGCGTTGCAGGGCATCGGCGGGGCGCTGCTCGTACCGGGCTCCCTGGCGATCATCCAGGGGAGCTTCCACCCGGACGACCGGGCGCGGGCCGTGGGGGTGTGGTCGGGGCTCGGCGGGGTGGGCGCGGCGGTCGGGCCGTTCCTCGGCGGCTACCTGGTGGACGGGCCCGGCTGGCGCTGGGTGTTCCTGATCAACCTGCCGCTGGCGGCGATCTGCGTGCCGGTGGCGCTGCGGCACGCGCCCGAGTCCAAGGACCCGGCGCACCACAGCCGGTTCGACGTGCTGGGCGCGGTGCTGGGCGCGGGGGCGCTGGCGCTGGTGACGTACGCGCTGATCGCCAAGGAGGTGTGGTCGGGGATCGCGGGCGTCGTGGTCGCGGCGGGCTTCGTCCTGTACGAGCACCGCACGCCGGACCCGATGCTGCCGCTGTCGATCTTCAAGTCCCGGCTGTTCACGGCGGTGAACCTGGTGACGCTGTGCGTGTACGCGGCGTTCGGCGGGTTCTTCTTCCTGGCCGCGCTCCAGCTCCAGGTGGTGGTGGGGTACTCGGCGCTCCAGGCGGGCGCCGCGCTGCTGCCGACGACGGCGCTGATGCTGCTGTTCTCGGCGCGGTCCGGCGAACTGGCGGCGAAGATCGGCCCGCGCATCCCGCTGACGGTGGGGCCGCTGCTGTGCGCGGGCGGGCTGCTGCTGATGCTGCGGGTGGGACAGGGCGCGTCGTACCTCGCGGACGTCCTGCCGGCGCTGGTGGTGATGGGCGCGGGGATGGTGACGCTCGTCGCGCCGCTGACGGCGACGGTGCTGGCGTCGGTGGACGTGGGGCGCGCGGGGCTGGCGAGCGGGATCAACAACGCGGCGGCCCGTGCGGCGAGCCTGCTCGCGGTGGCCGCGCTGCCGCTGATCGCGGGGACGAGCCCGGAGGCGTTCCGGTCGGCGACCGAGTTCGACCACACGTTCCGCATGTCGATGCCGGTGTGCGCGGGGATCCTGGTGGTGGGGTCGCTGGTGGCCTTCCTGACCGTACGCACACCACCGGCGCCGACGGGGGCGCCCGCCGCACACGAACAGCCCGAGTGCAAGGTCCACTGCGGCCTGTCGTCGCCACCGCTGGAGCCGGTACGGGGGGCGGACCTGCGTCACCGGGAGGGGGAGGCGGGGGCGTGACGGTCCTGCGGCTGGTGGGGTGTGGTTCGTGGGGCTTGGCGGTCCTGCGGCTGGTGGGGTGGTGGGGTGCGGCTCCTCGGGCTGGGCGGCCCTGGGGCGGTGGGGTGCGGTTCGTGGGGCTTGGCGGTCCGGCGGCTGGTGGGGTGGTGGGTTGCGGTTCGTGGGGCTTGGCGGTCCGGCGGCTGGTGGGGTGGTGGGTTGCGGTTCGTGGGGCTTGGCGGTCCGGCGGCTGGTGGGGTGGTGGGTTGCGGCCCGTGGCGCTTAACGGCCCGGTGGCCGGTGGGGAGGTGGGTTGCGGCCCGTTGGGCTTGGCGGGCTTGCGGCTGGTGGGGCGGTGGGTTGCGGCCCGTGGCGCTTGACGGGCCGGCGGCCGGTGAGGGTGTGACGGGTTGTGGCTGGTGGGGAACGGGTTGTCGCCTGTGTGCGGGGGCGGCAATGGCCCGCTCGTGCGGGGATCATGGTGGTGGGCGGGGTGACCTGCCGGGGCTGAGGTGAGGAGGAGCCATGGTCGCGTTCCACGCGTCCGCGCTGGATGGGGTCGCTCGGAACGAGGCGCTGCCGACCGCGCTGCTGCTGCGTCTGCTGGCGTTCGACGGCGGCGGGTACGGTCCGCCCCGGCAGGCCGTCGAGCGGGCCGGACTCCCCGAGCAGGCCGTCGCCGCGATCCTGGCGCACCCCAACCCCCGTACCCGCGTCGGCTTCGCGATGAGCGCCAGGGCGGAACCCGCGCAGCGTGCCCGTCTCGTGGACGACCCCTCGCCCAAGGTGCGGG
Organism: Streptomyces liangshanensis; assembly: GCF_011694815.1. Taxonomy (NCBI): domain Bacteria; kingdom Bacillati; phylum Actinomycetota; class Actinomycetes; order Kitasatosporales; family Streptomycetaceae; genus Streptomyces; species Streptomyces liangshanensis. The sequence goes on along the minus strand of NZ_CP050177.1, from coordinate 3,636,050 downwards.
CCGCGCTCGCCTACGGACCCGAGTGGCCCGCCCCGCGTACGACGGTCGCGCCGCTGCCGGACGACGTGTGCGCCCGCCTGCTCGACGACCCCGACCCCGCCGTACGAGAAGCGCTGTTGGACTCGCCCTACCTGACCCCGTCGTTCGTGGCCTCGCTCGCCGCGCACCGCGATCCGGCGGCGCGCCTGCGGGCGGCGCGCGCGTGGCGGACGCTGCCGGCGGACGCGCGGGCCGCGCTGCTCGCCGACCCCGACGCCCCGGTACGGCGGGCCGCCGCGCTGGCGGAGTGCCACCGGGACGCGCGCCTCACCGCCACGCTCCTCCGCGACCCGGAGTCCGCCGCCGAGGCGCTGCGACGCGGGCTCCTCCACCGCGCGGACGCCGAGCGGTACCTCGCCGAGCGGACACACCTGACCGCCCTCGCCGGGAACCCGTCGCTGCCCGCCGACCTGGTGGAGCGCCTGGCCGCCGACCCCGACGAGGCCGTACGGCTGGCGGTCTCCGTCAGGCCCGAACTGGGCGAGACGCGGCGCATGTCGATCGACTTCACGGTGCGCGCGCACGCCGGGGGAGACGTGGAGTGGGTACGGGACGGCCTCGCCGACCCCGGGGTGCTGCGCCGGGCCGCGACCTCCGCCCACCCGCTGCTCCGGCGCACCGCCGCCCTCAGCCCCCACCTGCCGCCCGACCTCCTGCGCCTGCTCGCGCGTACCGAGGACCCGTCGGTCGAGAACCTCTTGGGCATCCACCACCCCGACGTCCCGGAGGAGGTCCTCATGCGGGTGTACGCGCGGCTCGGCAGCTCGTTCTCCGCGTGGATGGCGGAGACGCACCCCCGCTTCCCCAGTGAGGGCCTCGCCCGCCGTTACGCGGACCACCCGGACGGCACCTACCGCCGCCTGGCCGTCCGGGACCCGGCCGCCACCCCCGCGCTGATCGAACGGCTGAGCCACGACCCCGAGGTCTGGACCCGCCAGGCGGCGGCCGCCGACCCCCGCCTCCCGCTCCCCAGACTCCGCGAGGCACTGCACGTCCCCGAACTGGCCTCCAGCGCAGGCACCAACCCGGCACTCCCCGAGGAGGACATGACAGCGGTCCTGTCCCGAGCAGCCGTCCCGGCTTGACCGCCGGGCGGGGTTGCCCTTGCCGGGCTGTTCGCTGGGCGGCGGTGCCCGGTCCTGGCGCGCCCACCGAGCGAGCTCGCCCGGTCCCACTCTGGGGGCTGCCTAGCGCCAGGCGGGGTTGCCCGGCCCTGTGCCAACCGCCAGGTGGCGTTCCCGGTCCCGGGCTGTTCGCCGGGCTTCGCGCGGTCGCCGGGCGGGGCCGCCTCGTTCCGCGGGCGCCGCTTCCGGCGGATGCCCGGCGCGACCGCCCTGTTCCCCACGCGCCCGCTTTCCACGGGCCCGACGGAGCCGCCCCTCCCGCACGCCGCTACCACGGCTGCCCGGGCTTCCCATTGCCGACCGGGCCTCCCGCGGCCTGCCGGCCGGGGTGGGCCGGGACCCGGTGGGGCCGCCTCGTTCCGTGTGCGCTTCTTCCGGCGGTAGCCCGGCGGAGCTGCCCTGTTCCGCGCGCCGCTCCCCGCGGTCGCCAGGCGGGCCACGCGTCCCGTGTGCGCTGCTTCCGGCAGCTGCTGGGCGGGGTCGCCTCGTGCCGCGTGCGCCGCTTCCCGCAGTTGCCCGGTGGGGCCGCCCCGTCCCGCGCACGACGCTCCCCACGTTCGCCCGGCGGAGCCACCCCCCTTCCGCGGCCTGCCGGGCGGGGCGGGTCTTCGGTGGGGCAGGGCAGACTGTAGGCATGGCCATTCACAAAGACCTTCTCGGGGGGCCGCCCCCCACCGAACTGCCCGACGACCCCGAGCCGCGCGAGCTCCTTGCCAACGGGACCTCGCCCGCCGACGTAGCCGCCAAGTACCCGGCCTCCTCGCTGGCCTGGGCGCGGCTTGCTGACGACGCGTTCGAGGGTGGGCGGGTCGTCGAGTCGTACGCGTACGCAAGGACCGGCTACCACCGCGGCCTCGACTCGCTGCGGCGCAGCGGGTGGAAGGGGCACGGCCCGGTGCCGTGGGAGCACGAGCCGAACCGCGGCTTCCTGCGCGCCCTGCACGCGCTCGGCCGGGCCGCGCAGGCGATCGGTGAGCAGGAGGAGTACGAGCGCTGCTCGACGTTCCTCCGCGACTCGTCCCCGCTGGCGGCGGACACGCTGGGCTGAGGTAGGCAGGCCGGTAGGGCGGTCGGCCCGTACGTCGCTCCAACCGCTTGAATCATTGAACGAGCAACCTCACGAAGGCCCACCCCGTCTCTCCGGGGGGTGGGCCTTTGTCGATTACCGGTACGGAAGGGGCGGATGTGGGGGCGGTGACGGGCGAACGACGCGGTCCGGGCGCCCGCGCGCTGCTCTTCGGCCTCTGCCTGGTCGTCCTGATCGGCGCGGCCGCCTCGCTGGGTTCCCGGCAGCGCGGCCCCGAGCCCGCCGCCTTCACCACGGCGTCGGCGCACGGCGCCCCGGTCGGTACGGGCACCCCGCGCCGCTACCTCGTACAGGTCGAGACCGGTACGGGCCTGTCCGCCGACCGCGCGGCCACCGAGATCCAGGACATCCTGGCCGACCCGCGCAGCTGGGCCGCCCATGGCCGCGGCGCCTTCCAGCTGGTCTCCGCCCACGCCGACTTCACCATCAGGATCGCCACCCCGGCCACCGCCGACCGGCTCTGCCGGGCCGAGGGGCTCGACACCCACGGCGAGCTGAACTGCGAGACGACCGAGGGCGTGGTGGTCAATCTGCGGCGCTGGACGGAGGGCTCGCCCACCTTCGACGGGCCCGCCTCGGACTACCGGCACCTGATCATCAACCACGAGATCGGCCACGAGATCGGCCTCCGCCGCCATCTCGCGTGCCCGGGGCCCGGCTGGCCGGCGCCGGTGATGATGCAGCAGATCAAGGGGCTGGACGGGTGCCGGGCCAACGCCTGGCCGTACGACAGGAACGGGACGTACCTCTCGGGACCCTTCGCCTGATCAGGCCTTATGGGGCCGGGGGCCTTCGCCTGATCAGGCCTTATGGGGCGCCTGTGGCCTGGCGGAGCCGTGTGCCGGGAGCCGGATTATGATGCGAACAGGGGACCGGAGCTCCGAGACGAAACGGAAGGGGCGGACCGCTACCCGGTAGCAATATCGAGGAGACAGCAATGTCGCATGCCCCCGATGCCTCCGGATCCGCGGGTTCGGGCACGCCGCGTCCGGACGCCCCGCACACGGGCGTCCCGCACACAGAAGCGCCGCTCACGGGAGCGCCCCACGCGGACGCCCCGCCCACAGGAGCGCCCCAAGCGGACGCCCCGCCCACGGAAGCCCCGCATCTCGACTTCGCAGGCACCACCCCGTACGAGGACTACGTCCAGGCGGACGTCCTCACCCACCTTCAGCACCCCCTCTCCGACGACCCGGGCGAGATGGTCTTCCTCGTCACCACGCAGGTCATGGAGTTGTGGTTCACGGTCATCGTCCACGAGTGGGAGACCGCGTCCCGCGCCCTGCGCGAGGACCGGATCCAGGTGGCCGTCGACGCGCTCAAGCGGTCCGTACGCGAGCTGGAGGCGCTCAACGCGTCGTGGAAGCCGCTCGGACAGCTGACGCCCGCGCAGTTCAACTCGTACCGCAGCGCCCTCGGTGAGGGCTCCGGCTTCCAGTCGGCGATGTACCGGCGGATGGAGTTCCTGCTCGGCGACAAGTCCGCGTCGATGCTCGTCCCGCACCGGGGCGCCCCGCGCGTCCACGCCGAGCTGGAGAAGGCCCTGCACGAGCCCAGCGTGTACGACGAGACGCTGCGGCTGCTCGCCCGGCGCGGGCTCCCCGTTCCGCGCGCGGTGGTCGAGCGCGACCTCTCGCAGAAGTACGAGCCGTCGCCCGAGGTCGAGCGGGTGTGGGCCGGCGTCTACGCGGACGCCGACCAGCACACCGAGCTGATCCGCCTCGGCGAGGCGCTGACGGACGTCGGCGAGCTGGTGTGGCGCTGGCGCAACGACCACCTGGTCGCCACGCGGCGCGCGATGGGCTCGAAGACCGGTACGGGCGGGTCCGCCGGGGTGGCGTGGCTGGAGAAGCGCGCGACCAAGAACGTGTTCCCCGAGCTCTGGACGGCGCGCAGCTATGTCTGACACCCCAGCCCCGTCGGCCGCCGCGCCGGGCGCCTCGTCCCAGCCGTCCGCCGCCGCAGCCACTTCCCTCGCCGCCACTTCCCTCGCGGCCAAGGCCGAAGCCCTCGCCGCGAAGGCCGCCGCCCTCGACGCGGCCGACGAACTGGCCGACCGCCGCGCCCTGTTCGCGCTCGACGACGCGTCCGTCTACCTGGACGGGAACTCGCTCGGCGCGCTGCCCCGGCACGTACCGGAGCGGATGCGCGACGTCATCACCCGCCAGTGGGGCGAGCTGCGGATCCGCTCCTGGACCGAGGGCGACTGGTGGACCGCGCCCGAGCGGATCGGCGACCGGATCGCGCCGCTCGTCGGCGCCGCCCCCGGGCGGATCGTCGTCGGCGACTCGACGAGCGTGAACGTCTTCAAGGCCCTCGTCGCCGCCGTGCGCCTGCTCGACCCGACGGACCCGGCGCGGGACGAGATCCTGGTCGACGCGACGACGTTCCCCAGCGACGGGTACATCGCGCAGTCCGCGGCCCGCATGACGGGCAAGCCGCTGGTGCCCGTCGACCCCGCGGAGCTGGTCGGGTCGCTCGGGCCGCGTACGGCTGTCGTCCTGATGAACCACGTCGACTTCCGTACGGGCCGGCTCCACGACCTCCCCGGGATCACCGCCGCCGTGCACGAGGCCGGCGCGCTCGCGGTGTGGGACCTGTGCCACAGCGCGGGCGCCCTGCCGGTGGGGCTGGACGCGCACGGGGTGGACCTGGCGGTGGGCTGCACGTACAAGTACCTGAACGGCGGTCCCGGTTCGCCCGCCTTCCTGTACGTCGCCGGGCGCCACCAGGCCGCCTTCGACTCCCCGCTGCCCGGCTGGACGTCGCACGCCGACCCGTTCGCGATGGCGTCGGACTTCGAGGCGGCGGAGGGGGCGACGCGGGGCCGGGTCGGTACGCCCGACATCCTCTCGATGCTGGCGCTGGAGGCGGCGCTCGACGTCTGGGACGGGGTGCGGATCGAGACCGTACGGGCCAAGAGCCTGGCGCTCACGGACTTCTTCCTGGAGTGCGTGGAGGCGTACGCCCCGGCGGGGCGGGTCAGCCCGCTCACCCCGGCGGCGCACGCGGAGCGCGGCAGCCAGGTCGCCCTGCGCTGCGCCGAGGCCCCGGCGGTCATGGACGCGCTGATCGCCCGAGGCGTGGTCGGCGACCTCCGCAGACCGGACGTCCTGCGCTTCGGCTTCACCCCGCTGTACGTGCGCTTCACGGACGCGGAACGAGCGGCGCGGGTCCTGGGGGAGGTGCTGGCGGCGGGGTGAGGGGGGCGCGGGGGGCGCGGGGTTCGGGGTGGCGGTGCCGGTGGCGGGTGCCGGTGGTGACGCGGGGCGTCTGCGGTGACGCGGGCGGGCGTTCGTGTTGACGCGGAGTGGGCGCCGGCGGAGGCGCGGGGCGGCTTCCGGGGTGGGGCGGGGCGGTCTGCGTGTGGTGACGCGGACTCCGGCTTCCTGGGTGGCGCGGCGCGGGGTCTGTGGTGACGTGGGCGGGCGTTTGTGGTGGCGCGGAGTGGGCGCCGGTGGTGACGGGGGGCGGCTTCCGGGGTGGCGCGGGGCGGGGTGTGCGTGGTGACGCGGGGTGTGCGTTCGTGGTGTGGCGGGGTGGTGCGGACCGGGCGCCGGTGGAGGCGCGGGGCGGCTTCCGGGGTGACGCGGGGTGGGGTGTGCGTGGTGATGCGGACTGGCTTCCGGGGTGGCGCGGGGCGGGGTGTGTGTGGTGACGCGGACTGGCCCTCGGGGCGGCGCGGGGTGGGCGTTTGTGGTGACGCGGGGTGACGCGGACCGGGCGCCCGTGGCGTGGCGGGGGTTGTGCGGCGCGGCGTGTGTGGTGACGCGGGCGGTGTCCGGGGGCTGCGCGGACTGGGGGCCGGGGTGGCGGGGGCCGGTGTTCGGGGTGATGCGGGCCCCGGGGTCGGTGGTGGGGCGGGGGTGGCGTTCGGCGTGACGCGCACCGGGTCCGTGGTGACGCGGACCGGCGTCGGCGGTGACGGCGGGTGGCGTGGGGCGGGGTTTGGCCAGCTGCTCTCTGTGGTCGGGCGGCGGGTGCGGGGCGGGTGGTCACGTTCTGGTCCGCGGGGATGTGATCGACTCCGGGTCGTACTGGTACCGTCCCCGCTGATCAGGTCAATTCGCAGCCTGCACCTAGAGGTTGGAGCACCATGCCGGACCCCGGCGCGCACGATCCCGTGGTTCGTGACGCAGCAGAGACCGAGTCGGCCTTCTCCCACCCGGTCGTCCCGCCCGACGCCACCGCCGCGTACGGCGACCACCCCGACCAGGTGATCGACTTCTACGCGCCCCGGGGCAACCAGGAACGGGTCCCGCTCGTCGTGGTGTTCCACGGCGGCGCGTGGCGGGCGCGGTACGACCGCGCGCACATGACGCCGTTCGCCGACTTCCTGGCGCGCCGGGGGTTCGCCGTCGCCAACGTCGAGTACCGGCGGGGTCCCGGCCTCCCGCACCAGGGCACCGGCACGCCCCAGCCCGACGACCGCCCCGCGGCGGGCCGCTGGCCGGAGACGTTCGACGACGTGGCCGCCGCGATGGACGCGCTGCCCGCGCTGGTCACGGCCGCCGTACCGCAGGCCGACGCGCGCCGCATCGTGGTGACCGGCCACTCCGCGGGCGGCCACCTCGCGCTGTGGGCGTCGTCCCGCCACGTACTGCCCGAGGGGTCGCCGTGGCGGCTCCCGCAGCCGCCGCCGCTGCGCGGGGTCGTGGCGCTCGCGCCGATCGCGGACCTGGCGCGGGCGGTGGAGCTGGACGTGTGCGGCGGGGCGATCGTCCAACTCCTGGGCGGCGACGAGCACTTCGCGGAGCGCAGGGCGAGCGCCGACCCGGCGGCCCTGCTCCCGACGGGCATCGCGACGGCCGTGGTCCAGGGCCGCACCGACCTGACGGTGCCGTACGAGGTCGCGGAGGCGTACGTGGACGCGGCGGCGAAGGCGGGCGAGACGGTGGGCCTGACCGTGCTGCCGGACGTGGGCCACTTCCCCCTGATCGACCCGGCGGCGGACGCGTGCGCGGTGGTGGCGGAGGAGATCGCCCAGCTGGCGTGGTGAGGGGGACGCGGCGCTGTACCGCCGTGGCAGGTCCCCTCTCGCGAACGCCGCCCGCGAACGCGCCCACGGTCCGCCCCCGGCGCGGGCCGGCCCCCGCGAATGAGGCCACCGTCCGCCTCGGCGCCTGGGCCCGCTCCCGTGAACGCGGTGACTATCTGCCCTGGCGCGGGCACCCCCCCCGTGAACGTGGCCGCTGTCTGCCCCGGCGCGGGCCGGCCGGCCCCGTGAACGCGGCCACTGTCTGCCCTGGCGCGTAGGCCCGCTCCCGTGAACACGGTCACGCCGCCCCGGCACGTACGGCCAAGCCCCCCGTGCACGCGGTGACCGCCTGGCCGGTGCGCGTACGGGCTCGCCCACGTGAATGCGGCCAGCGCCCGCCCCGCCGTCTACGGGCCCCGGTCAGCGTCGGCACCGCCGGCTTCGCGCGTACCGCCGTCTGCCCCGGCGCGGGCCGGCCAGCCCCGTGAACGTCGTGACCGTCCGCCTGGTCGCGTGGTGCCCGCCCCCCCCGTACGCGCCGTCACGGTCCGCCTGGCGTGTACGGGCCTCTGTCAGCGCCGTCACCGTCGGCTTCGTGCGCACCGTCGTCCGCCTCGGCGCGGGCCGGCCGCCCCGCCCGTGACGCGGTCACCGTCCGCCCGGCGCGTACGGTCCCCGTCAGCGTCCTCACCGCCAGCCAGCTTCGCGCGCACCGCTGTCCACCTCGGCGCGGACCGGCCGCGAGCGGTCACCGTCCACCCGACGGGCCCCTTGCCAGCCGTCGGCTTCGTGCGTACGGCCGTCCGCCCCCGACGCGTACGGTCCGTCCGTAAACGTCGTCACCGTCTGCCTGGGCGCGTACGGCCCCTCCGTAAACGCGGTCACCGTCTGCCCGGGGTGTGCGGCCCCGTCTGCGTCGGTATCGCCGGCTTCGCGAGCACCGCCGTCCGGCTGGGCGCGTCGGGCTGGTCCCGGCGAATCGGTGACCGTCCGCCCGGCGCGTACGGCCCCCGTGAACGTCGTCGCCGCCTGCCCGTGCGCGCACGGCCCGCCCCGTGAACGCCGTCACCCTCCACCCCGGCGGCTCACTGCCCCCGCCAGCCTCCCCGCCGCCCACTTCGCCCCCGCCGCCGGCCGCCTCGTGCGTACCGACCCCGTGTGAGTGTCGTCACCGTCCCGCCCCGCGCGTACCGTGCCCTGCCTCGCTCCCCGGCGCCCTCCGCCTCGGCGCGACCGCTCGGTGTCGAGTCGTCCCCGGGCCACGGGACATGGGCCCCCGCGCCCGCCCCAGGCCCCCGTGGTCCCCGGAGGGCCGCCGCCCCACGTACCCCCGTAGTCCCTGCGACGGACCCCCCAGGATCCGCTTCCGTGGTGACGACCCAGCGGCGCGCCTCCCCCTACCTTGGCAATGTGACCGAGACAGAGACCGGGAAGACCCGGAGCCCCGAGTTCCGCCTCGCCATGGACGCCATCAGCGGCCTGCGCGAGGACCTCTTCCACGACGCCTTCGCCTACCGCCCGCTCGAACCCAGGCGGACGGACGGCCCGATCACCCGCCGGCTGCCCGGCCGGATACGGGAGTACTCCGCGTGGCTGCCGCACGGCGTGATCGTGCTGGGCGCGCTGATCGTCGCCCTGGTCGGGGTGTCCGACGAACAGTCGCTCCTCGGCCTCCTCCCCGCCGTCCCGCTGCTGATGACGCTGGTCAGGCCGGTCGGCGCCTGGTGGCTGTCCCTCGCGGTCTCCGCCGTGCTGAGCATCCTCGGCGGGAGCTACGACAACTGGCCCTGGACGCCGGGCGCCTTCGCCGGGTACCTCTTCGTGATCACCGTCGTCGCGATCCGGACCCGGCCGCGCACCGCCGCCTGGCTGTGGGTGCTCACGGCGGTGTACGCGACCTTCGCCGCGATCTTCCTCGGCGGGTACGCCGGAGGCGCCACCTCCGCCCCCATGCTCTTCCTCTCCGCTCTGGTCCTCCTCACCGTCACCGTGCTCCACGTCCGCCGCGAGGCGGAGCAGGAGGTCGCGATCCAGCAGAGCGTCACCGCCGTCGAGCGCGACCGGCGCACGCTGCTGGAGGAGCGCACCACCATCGCCCGCGAACTGCACGACGTCGTCGCCCACCACATGTCGGTCGTCGCGATCCAGGCGGAGGCGGCCCCGTACCGGGTGGAGAATCCGCCCCCGGAGCTGGAGAAGGCCTTCGCCACGATCCGCGAGAACGCCGTCGCCGCGCTGACCGAGCTGCGCCGCGTCCTCGGGGTCGTACGCGCCGAGGACTACCAGGCGCCCGACGCCCCGCAGCCCACGCTCGCCGACCTGGACGGGCTGCTGGGCAATGTGCGGGACGCCGGGCTGACCGTGGAGAAGACGGTGACGGGCGCGGTACGGGAGCTGCCGCAGGGCGTCGAGCTGTCGGCGTACCGGATCGTCCAGGAGGCCCTGAGCAACGCGCTGCGGCACGCGCCGGGGTCGACGGCGCGGGTGGAGATCAGTTACGTGCTCGGCGGGCTCGGGCTGCGGATCGTCAACACCCCGCCGCGCGGGCTGGTGAAGCCGTCGCCGGGGGCGGGTCACGGCATCACGGGGATGCGGGAGCGTGTGACGATGCTGAACGGCGAGATGACCGCGGATCTCCAGGAGGACGGCGGCTACGAGGTCGCGGCGTTCATCCCGGTGGCCGCCGTGAAGGACGGGGAAGCGGCGTGACCATCAGAGTGCTGATCGTCGACGACCAGGTGATGGTCCGCGAGGGTTTCTCGGTGCTGCTGAACGCGATGCCGGACATCGAGGTGGTGGGGGAGGCGGTCAACGGGCGCGAGGCGGTCACGCAGGTCGCCGCCCTGCACCCCGACGTCGTCCTGATGGACATCCGGATGCCGGAACTGAACGGGATCGAGGCGACCCGCGAGATCGTGGCGGCGGACGCGGCGGCGAAGGTGCTGGTGCTGACGACGTTCGACCTGGACGAGTACGTGTACCAGGCGCTGCGGGCGGGCGCGTCGGGCTTCCTGCTGAAGGACGCGTCGGCGCGTCAACTGGCGGACGGGGTACGGGTGGTGGCGTCCGGCGAGGCCCTGCTCGCGCCGACGGTGACGCGGCGTCTGATCACCGAGTTCTCGAAGCTCTCGGAGACGCCGAGGCCGCCGGCGCTGGCGCGTATCGGGGATCTCACGGAGCGGGAGACGGAGGTGCTGGTGCTGATCGCACAGGGTCTGTCGAACGCGGAGATCGCGGAGCACCTGGTGGTGGCGGAGTCCACGATCAAGACGCATGTGAGCCGCATCCTGGTGAAGTTGGGCCTGCGCGACCGCACGCAGGCGGCGGTGTTCGCGTACGAGGCGCGGTTGGTGACGCCGGGGTAGGCGTCGGGGTGCGGACATTCGTACGCGCGCGGCCGTGGTTGTCCACAGCCTGTGGATAAGCCGGGGCCCCGCACCCCACTCACCCTCGCCTACTCGACGGAGCGCGGACCTGTCGTGCCGGTGAACGGGAACAGCGGATAGCCCTCCGCGCACTGGCCGCCAGGCGGGTGGTAAGGCCACCCCATCCCCCACCGGTACAGCAGGGCGAGCGCGACAACCGCGACGCACGGCACGAGCCACATCACCACCCGGCTGCCGCGCAAAGGCCCTCGGCGCAGGGCGAGTTGGAGCAGGAGCACCGGCAGCGTGACGCAGATCCACATGACGGGCATGAGCAGTTGGAGCCCGATGGCGTTACTCGCGTCGTTCCCGAGGGGGCAACTCGCCCAGGACCGGGCGGTCCACACCGTGGCCCCGTAGACGCCGAGCGCGGCGAGGCCGGGAGTCAGCGCGTACCACCCACACCCCGGCGCGAATCCCGGTGCGGGTTTGGGTGCGGGTGCCTCGCGTTTCGCCTCCGGGGCGTTCATGCGGGTCCCTTCCTTACGTAGCGGTCCCGTTGGGCCCTTCGGCGGCGCCGTCGAACCAGCCGTTGACGATAACGGCGGGCCCGTACGCCTGTACGACTTGCTGCGCGGCCCGCACTGGACCCTGCTCACCGTCACCACCACACCGCTCCCGGACCTCCCGGGCACCCCCGCGACCGCGGCCGCACCACGAACCGTCCACGTGACCACCGACCCGTCCGCCACCGCCACCACCCCCGGCACCGTCATCGACACGAACGGCCATGCCCACCGCGCCTACGGCACCACCGGCGACGAACTCGTCCTCATCCGCCCCGACGGCTGCATAGCCACCCGCCGCCCCACCGCTGCCCTCCCCTCAGCCGGCCGAAATGTTCTGTAGCGTCTCGTGCGCCTCGGTAAGGGCTTGGTGCCTGAGGTCGCCGAACAGCTGGATCGTGGCGGCGTCCAGGACGTCGTCGCTGCCGATGGTCCGCCTGTCGCCCACACGGACGGACCGGACTCGGGGGAATTCCTTGAGGCGCGGGGGTGGGTCCGGTTCGCCCGGTATCACCAGGCTGACCGTACCGAAACGTTTGATCCCGCCCTCGCGGGTGACCATGGCCGCGTCCCGGGCGAGGTCCGTCAGGAACATGCTCGCGATTCCGTCCAGGTCGCGGACCATCGCCGGGACGGCCGTCACCCCCCGGCTTCGCAGCAGTTGCTTGACTCCGGCCTCGAACTTGTGGGCGCCGACCACCGCACTCGGTTTGCGCGACCTGCTGCGCTTACGAGGAGGCTCGATGACACCGTTGGCGTCGTATGCGACACCCAGCAGGCCATGAAACGTCGGGGTGTGCGCGTACCAGTTGCTCCCCACCTCGAGCTCGACGTTCCGGTCGATCGCGGTGACAAGGTCCCGGGGGATCAGCTTCTTCCGGGCCTCCGCCGCGGCCGCTGCCCTCGCGCCGTTGATGATCTCCGTCAGCACGGTCCGCGTCACCGAGGCGGCGGCCTGCGCAGCCGACCGAGAGACGTGCATCGAGGTCACATCCCTGAATACCGCTTTGACGAGGGAAGGCTTGAACGGCTGTACGGGCTGTGCGGTCATCAGTGGAAACGCTCCCGGCTACCGGAGTTGGAGGACATCTCATTCTGCTGGTCGGCGGTAGCGGAACGACGGAGGCAACTGCCCCCCACGTACAGCCCGATGACGAGGCAACGAAGACGATCGCCGCCAACCGCCTTCCTGCGGTGTGCGGTGCGCGGTGTGCGGGCTGCGAACGGCCGAGTTCAGACTTCGCTCACGCGCCACCTGCCCGAGATGCCGCTCCCCTGGCCGGTAGAGGCGGTCCGCCGAACTGCCCGCGCTCGCTCGGTCGAGGATCGTCGGGCCCGTCGGGATCGATGCCGTCGCCTCGATCGTGACCGTCTGCCGCGCGCGGAGCGACGACGAGGCCTCCGTGTCGCGGTGACGGTCCCGAGTCGGACGGAGGGCGCGGCGGACATCGGTCGGCTTGACCTTCGAGTGGGATGAAAGTCGAGGATCAGGGCATGGACGGCAACACAGAACTCCTCAGCATCAGTGCCTTCGCGCGCCGCGTCGGCCTCGCGCCCAGCGCGTTGCGCTTCTACGACGACTGCCGCGTCCTGCGGCCCGCCCATGTCGACGGGGCCTCTGGCTACCGCTTCTACCGCCCCGACCAGGAGCCGCGCGCCCGGCTGGTGCGGAGTCTGCGGGAGGCCGGGCTGCCGTTGGCCGACGTCGTCGCCGTACTCGAAGGGTCCGGGGACGATGCCCGCGCCGTGCTGGAGCGGCACCGCGGCCGCGTACGGGCCCGGAGCCAGGAGGCCGACGTCACGATCGCGGCGGTCCTGCGTACCCTCTCGGAGACCGCGGCCCCTACCCGGGTACGGCTCGGCGGCGCCGAGCTGGCCAGTGCCGCCCGCCAGGTCGCCCCCGCCGTCGGCCGCGACGCGGCGCACCCCGAACTCGCCTGCGTCCTCGTGGAGATCGACGACGCCGAGGTCCGCCTCGTCGCCACCGACCGCTATCGCTTCTCGACGCGCGTCCTGACCCCCGCCGCCTCCGACGGCCCCTCCTGCCACTTCCTGATCGACGCGGCCGACCTGATCGAGATCGGGGCGTGGGCCGCGCGCAGCGCCGAAGTGACCATCGAGATTGCGCCGGACGGCGGCAGGTTGTACGGTACGGCCGGCTCGCGCCCCCTCCCACTCGTCGACCGCCGCTTCCCCGCCTACCGAGACATGCTCTCCGCCCTGCCCCCGCCCGAATGCCGGGTGATCGTGGACCGGGCGGCACTCCTGGCCGCCGTCCACCGCTGCGGGGACACGCCCGCGGTCACCGTGCGGCTGGGTGAGGACGAGGTGGTCGTCTCGCGGTCGGCCGACCCCGGCCCCCAGGGCGGGAGCGCCGTACCGGCTGTCCGACAGGAGGACCTGACCCTGACGATCGCCTTCGACCCGGCCGTTCTCGCCCCCGCCCTGGAAACCGGGGTCGGCCCCGACGTGCTGCTGGAGATCTCCACGCCGACCCAACCGGTCGTCGTACGCTCCGCCGACCAGGGCAGCTTCACCACCCTGGTCATGCCAGTAGCCCTCGCCACCCCCACGACGACTACAGCCGCCTGAGACCCTCCGGGGTCCAATCGCGACGCATCCAACGAGGCCCCCGCGCCCCGACCGCCCGGTGGCGTGCCCGACCGTTCGTCCTCCGGCCCTGGCACGGACACGAGGCGTCCGGTCTCCGACGTCCGGTGGCGTGCCCTGCCGTGCGGTGACCGGCCTCGGCCGCGCCCGGTGGCGTGCCCCCGCCGTCCGGCACCTCGCCCCGGCCCGCCGCGAAGCGACCCCCCGCCCCGCGAGGCACCCCCGCCCCCGTCAAGCCCCTACGGCGCCCCCTCCGCCCTCCGTACCGCCGCCAGGATCCGTTCCCGGGTCAAACGGCCCGGGGTGCGGGCCCAGATCAGTTCGGTGCCGCCTGGGCGGGCCAGGACCCCGCCTACCTGTGGGTCGCCGCACCACCACAGCTCGCCGTCCGGGCCGGGGTCGGCCGCGCGGTGGCGGTCGTGCAGGCCCACCAGGGTCAGCGCCACCGGCTCGCCGCCCGGGGCCGGGTCGCGCAGGACCACCGCCGCCGCGTGGGGGCCGTGCGGTGCCGTCACCGCCGGGAGCGCCGTCCAGGGCCGCGCCGCGAGGCGCAGGCGCATCAGCCGGGCCAGGCGCAGCGCGCTCAGGCCGACCAGCAGTGGCGCCAGCGCCAGACCGCCCATGACCTCCGCCACCACGTCCGCCCAGTCCAGGCGCTTGGCGGCGTTCGCCAGCTCGACGACCGCGCCGCCCGCCGCCGTCGTCAGGCCGACGCGGACCCACATGCCGGCCCGCGAGCGGTAGCGGGCGAGCGCCTCCGCCGTGGCGGGGACGTCGAGAGCCACCTCCGGTGCGTGGCTCGAGAGGGAATCGGACGGCGGATCGAGCGTCGGATCTTGCATCGGTCGGCCCCCAGGCGTGGTACCGGCTTCGTGGCACCCGAGGCTATCGGTGGTCACCGCGTCCCAGAAGCCCCCGGAACCGAATACGTCGTCGGCAACGTCAGCCCCCACGCCCCCGCCCGGAGCGTCCACGTCCGCGTCCGGACCGGACCGGTGACCCGGGCGTCGGCCCGGTAGCGGAAGTCCGCCCCCGAAACCGTCACCGACAGCGCGCTGGCCCGCACCGGCTCCGCCGACGCGCGCGTACGGATCACCACCTCCGCCCGGCCGCCCCGCGAGCGGACCAGGATCCCCTCGACCGGTTCGTCCAGGTCGCTCAGCAGCACCCCGTCCGCCTCCACCCGCAGCCGGTACGTGTGCGCGGGGTACGCGCCGGACGGCGGCCGTACGAGCGTCCGGACCAGCGAACGGCACGTGTTCCACATGGCCGCCGCACCGTGCGCCCCGCCCGCGCTCCCGGGCCCGTTGCCGGATCCGTTGCCGGGGCCGCTCCCGGGTCTGTTGCCGGGCCCGCTCCCCGATCCGCTGCCGGATTCGCTCCCGGCCCCGTTGCCGTGCCCGTTCCGCTGGCGGCCGCCATCGGAACCGTCGCCGGAGGACCCGGAGGACCCGGAGGACCCGGACCCGGACCCGGACGACCCGGACCCCGACCCCGAAGACCCCGACCACCCGGACCCCCCACCCCCCACCCCCGGAATATGCAGATCCCCCAGCACCACCCCATCGCTCTCGTCCACCAGCAGGTCCAGCCGCCGCACCACCCCGTCCAGCACCGCCCGCGCCGCCGCCACCGCGCCCGTCGGCACCCCCAGCGCGCGCGCCAGCTCGACCGACGCCCCCACCGGCACCAGCGAGAGCGCCCCGGAGGACAGCTCCCGCTCGCGGTGGAGCAGCGCGACCGTACGCAACAGCGCCCGGTCGTCGCCGATCACCACGGGCCGCCGGCCGCCCCGCCTGGCCAGCGCCCGCGCGAACTCCTCGGGCCCCTCGGGCAGGCATATCTTCACCGCCGCACCCGCGCTCAACACGTCCTTCGCGATACGTACGGATTCACCGTCGGTCCGGCGGGCGACCGGGTCGATGACCACCAGAAGCTGCTGCGCGCCGTTCTCGGCGGGCCCTGGAGCCGACACCTCGGTCCTTCCTCGGGTAGCATCTTTGTGCAAGAGCCCCTTGCGCTATTGCGCCAGGGGCTTCGTCTATTCCGGGGCAACCGGTTCGACGGTTCGGGCTGCGTCGTACGACGTCGTGCGATCCGCGTCTGTGATCTACGTCCGGCGAACTCGTGCGATGTCGTGCGATGTCGTCCAGGTCGTACGGCGCACACGCGACGTACGAACGCCGTACGTGCGCCCCCGACCTTGGACATGCCCCGCCCGGAAGGGGTGTACGCCTGTGCCCGCACTTGTGCTGCTCGGTGCTCAGTGGGGTGACGAAGGCAAGGGAAAGGCCACCGACCTGCTCGGTGGGTCCGTGGACTATGTCGTGCGCTATCAGGGCGGCAACAACGCCGGCCACACGGTCGTCGTCGGCGACCAGAAGTACGCGCTGCATCTTCTCCCTTCCGGAATCCTCTCGCCCAGCTGTATCCCGGTGATCGGCAACGGAGTGGTAGTCGACCCGGCCGTCCTGCTCTCCGAGCTGAGCGGGCTGAACGACCGCGGTGTCGACACGTCCAAGCTGCTGATCAGTGGAAACGCTCATCTGATCACCTCGTACCACACCACCATGGACAAGGTGACGGAACGGTTCCTCGGTTCGCGGAAGATCGGCACGACGGGCCGCGGCATCGGCCCGACGTACGCCGACAAGATCAACCGCGTCGGGATCCGCATCCAGGACCTGTACGACGAGTCGATCCTGATCCAGAAGGTCGACGCGGCGCTCGACTTCAAGAACCAGATCCTCGCCAAGCTCTACAACCGGCGCGCGATCGACTCCGCGAAGATCGTCGAGGAACTGCTCACCTACGCGGACCAGTTGAAGCCGTACGTCTCCGACACCACCCTCGTCCTCAACAACGCGATCGACGAAGGCAAGGTGGTCCTCTTCGAGGGCGGCCAGGGCACGCTGCTGGACGTCGACCACGGCACGTATCCCTTTGTCACGTCCTCCAACCCGACCGCCGGCGGCGCCTGCACGGGCGCGGGTGTGGGACCGACGAAGATCAGCCGGGTCATCGGCATCCTCAAGGCCTATACGACGCGCGTGGGCGCCGGACCGTTCCCGACGGAGCTGTTCGACGAGGACGGCGACGCGCTGCGCCGCATCGGCGGCGAGCGGGGCGTCACGACGGGCCGTGACCGGCGGTGCGGGTGGTTCGACGCGGTGATCGCGCGGTACGCGACCCGCGTCAACGGCCTCACGGACTTCTTCCTGACGAAGCTCGACGTGCTCACCGGCTGGGAGCAGATCCCGGTGTGCGTGGCGTACGAGATCGACGGCAAGCGGGTCGAGGAACTGCCGTACAGCCAGACGGACTTCCACCACGCGAAGCCCATCTACGAGATGCTGCCCGGCTGGTCGGAGGACATCACGAAGGCCAAGACCTTCGCCGACCTCCCGAAGAACGCGCAGGCGTACGTGAAGGCCCTGGAGGAGATGTCCGGGGCGCCGATCTCGGCGATCGGCGTGGGCCCGGGCCGTACGGAGACGATCCAGATCAACTCCTTCCTGTAGGTCTCGCGGTACGTACGTGTACGACGCGGCGCTCCCATGGCCCTTGGCGGCCAGGGGGGCGCCGCGCCAAGTCTCCCCCTACATCGCCCACTCGTGAGTCGAGGACGACCTGATGAAGCCTTCCCTGCTGGTCGTCGGCCTGTCGGCGCTCGTGCTGGTGTCGGTGTCGGCCTGTTCCGGCGGCAAGGACTCCGACGCGGATACGGGGACGACCGCCACGCCCGCGGCGACCACGACCACCCCCGCCCCCGCGTCGACCCCGACGAGCCCGGACGGTCTGCCCGATCCGGTCCAGTCCCCGGCGCCCGTCGGGTCGAAGACCCTGTACACGGGGTCGGGCCGGGGCGCGGGCGCGGTCACGCTCCCCGCGTCGGCGGGGAAGGCTTCGTCGGTGACGGTGATGTGGACCTGCGCGGGGCCCGCCAAGTTCGATATCACCGCCGCGGGGAAGACCCTCGCCGGGTCGGAATGCGGCGACGGGAGCGGCGTATTCACCGCGAAAGTCCCGCACGCGCACCTGAATGACCTGGCGTGGAAGTTCACGGCACCGAATTCGGTGATCTGGCGACTGGTCGTGAGCGAACCGCCCGCGCAATAGCCCCCCACCCCGCTTACGTGGTGGTCCCGCGCCGCCACTGCGGAGTCGGAGTGCGTGGTCATCGGGGTGCTTCGTCCAGCCACGACGCGAGGGAGGTGTCCGTCGTGCGCAGGCGGGTCAGGTTCGCCGTGGTCATCCGCGCGGCACGCTGGACGGCGGGGGCGTACGGGCGGACCCGGTCGTTGTCGAGCAGGACGACCGTCACCGCCCCGACCACCCGGCCCGCCGGGCTCCGCAGCGGCGCGGAGACGCACGAGACCGCGGGGCCGACCGGCGGGCGGAAGTCGTACGCGACGCCCTCGTCGTGCGCGCGGGCGACCTGCCGCCGCCACACGGACGCCGGGACGCCGGGAGGCCGTACTCGTTCCGCCGTCCTGTCCATCTCCGCCGGCGCGGCGAACAGCCGGTCCCCGGTGTTGCCGTGCCAGATGAGCGCGCCGGGCTGGATCGGGAACACCTCGTCGGGCTCCCCCCGGTACCCCGCCACCACCACGGTCCGGCCCCCCTCGGGCACCGACAGGAGCACGCTGGCGCCGGGAACCGCCTCGGCGAGCTGCCCCAGCGGGTGCCGTCCGGCGGCGCGCAGGGACGGCCCGGGCGCCCACGCCTGCCCCATGCGGAAGAGCCGGGTGCCCATCCGGTAGCGGCCGCCGTGCCGTTCGACCGCCTCGGCGGCGACGAGCTGGTCCAGCAGCCGGTGGGCGGTCGACTTGGGCAGCCCGGCCGCGTCGGCGAGTTCGGTCAGTCCCGCGTCCCCCAACCGCGACAGCTCTTCGAGCAGTTGGAAGGCCCCCTCGATGACGCCGCGTCCGGCCACCCGCGTTCCCCCTGCCACAGCCCACCCCTCCCGAGCCGCCCCGCCCGGTCGAGGCACGGCCGCCGGTACAGCCGGGCCTTGGTCGAAGCCCGATCGTCTTCTCCCGGAAACCGGTCCTCTCAGGAATCCGGTCTTCTCCAGGAAACCACTGGAACGCCGGATTCCGCAGCTGGGTTCCGACCCGGGCCTCTCCGCCGTCGACACCCCCTGACCTCCTCGGTCCGCTCAGCGGACCGACCCACAGACAAGTCCGCCCCGGAACCGGAGACTTCGGACTCCCGGGACCGCGGGTCCCGGGAGGACCGAGGAGGATCCCATGCACACACCGCGCACAGCTCGTACGCGCCGCCGCCTCCGCCGCCTCACGGGAGCCGCCGCCGCCCTGCTGGGCGTCGCCGCCGTCACCGCCGGAACCACCGGTACGGCCGGCGCCGCCGCGGCGGCGACCCGCTACACCTGGACCCCGCAGGCCACGGTCGGCGGCCTCACCAGCCACGCCCCCGCGGTGGGCAACTGCGGCAGCGACAACTTCCTCGTCTGGAAGGGAATGGGCAGCGATACGCGGATCTTCTTCGCCACCCGCGACGAAAGAGGCGTCTGGTCGCCCGAACACCAGGTGGAGGGCGGCGCGCTGACCAGCGAGGCCCCGGCGCTCGCGTGCGCCAACAACGTCGTGTACCTCGCGTACAAGGGCGTGGGCGCCGACACCACCCTCTACTGGACCCGCACCACGGACCACGGCTTCACCTGGACCCCCCAGGCAGCGGTGAGCGGTACGGCCCGCACCGACGCCCGGCCCGCCCTCGCCTTCACCTTCGAGCCCGACCGCATCAACTCGCCCGTCCTGGTGTGGAAGGACGCCGGTTCGACCCGCCTCAGCTACTCGTACCTGTGGGGCGGCGTGTGGCAGACCCCGGAGCCGGTACCGGGCGACGTCAGCACCTCCACCGGCCCGAGCGCCACCTGGGGCAGCGTGGTCTGGCGGGGCGCCGGCACGGACACCAGCATGTACGAGGCACGCTTCGGCCAGCCCGGGAAGGTGACCTGGGGTCCCGTCACCTTCTGGGGCGGCGACGGGCGCAGCAGCCACGCCCCGGGCGTGGACCGTTACGGCGACCGGGGCGTGTGGCGCGGGCGCGCCGACGACAGCCGCGTCTACTACTCGGTCCGGGACACCAACGGCAACTGGCAGCCGCAGGCGTTCGTCGACGCCGGCCTGACCAGCACCACACCGGCCGTCACGACGGTGGACCGCTTCAAGGCCCTGGTGGTCTGGAAGGGGGTCGGCGACGACCCGCGGATGTTCTTCAGCGTGGGTACGGCAACGAGCTGACCCGGGTCGGGGCGGTCAGGCCGTCCAGTCGAGGAACTTCGTCCAGGCGGTCGGGGCGACAGCGAAGGTGGGGCCTCCGGGGTTCTTGGAGTCCCGGAGGTGAATGGTGTGGGGGGTGGTGGCGACCTCGACGCACTGGGCGCCTTCGCTGTCGCTGTAGCTGGACTTGCGCCAGTTGAAGGCGACCTCGATGCACTCGCCACCACTGGAGCCGCTATAGCTGGACTTGAACCACTGCTGGGTGCTGGTCATTGCTCTTCTCCCGCCAACCGCTCGATGAGGGCCAGCGATTCACGCGGGCCGAGGGCCTGTGCGCGAATCTTCGCATAGATCTGAGTTAGGGCGCTCACCTTCGCTGGGTCGCTGATCACTTGGCTTTCGCGTTGTCCTTCCATGTAACCCAGATGGTCATGTTGGTCCGTCTCAATCAGCGTGAACGGACCGTCAGTACCGGCGTACTGACCGGAAAGGCCTTGGTTCAGTGGCATCACCTGGAGGGTGACGTTCCAGCGTTGAGCCATTGCGGCAAGGTGCAGCAGCTGCTCACGCATGATCGATGCGCTTCCGATCGTGCGCAGCAGAGCCGATTCGTCCACGACCAGCTCGATCACGGCCGGGGGGTTGTGGTCGAACACCGCCTTGCGGGCCATCCGGATGTCGACCAGTTCCTCCACCCGCTCGTCGGACATCTGCGGAAACCCGCCCGCGAAGAGTGCACGCGCGTAACCCTCAGTCTGGAACAGGCCGTTCACGAGCAGGACCTCGTACATCGTCAGGCTCCGCGCCTTCTGTTCGAACGCCACGAAGTCCTTGAAGCGGCTCGGGAACTTCTCTACGCGCACTTCCTCCCTCGCCCGCTCGAAGATGCCGCTTCCCTCGCCGAGCTCCCGCTCCAACCCCACCAACATCTGGTCGCTCGCGGGCTGGGCACACGTCTCCATCGCGCTGATCGCCGAGCCCGTGAACCCGATCTTCTTCCCCAACTCCTCCTGTGACCAACCCTTTTGCTTCCTCAGCAGTCGTGCGATGGCCGCCACGTAACGCATCGTCGGGCTTACCGTTTCCTTGTTCTCGGCTCGCGCCATTGCGATCCCCTCTCGACACAACCGGACTCAACCGGTCTCAACCGGAACCCACCGATTTCATTCCGCGTTCAACCACGTTCAAGCAGGTCAGGGCCGTACGCGACCTTCTGCCGTGATCGCGTAAAACGCTAGTCGGTGGGCCGCACACTGTCTCTATGGATGCGAGAACTCGCCAATTAAAGGCAAGCTGGATTCCGCTTTCGGGATTCCAACTCCGGAAGGCCGGCGTGCAATTCGACGCCGTACGGGTGGACGGGGACGACGGTCGTCGCCTCGCCGACGCGATGGAGGCGATCACGGCCGGGGACCCGGGCCCGATCGTCAGCGAGGCGAACGGGCGCCGGGCCGTGTACTTCTACTTACCGCCGGGAAGCACCGCGCTGCGGGCCTGGCCGCCGAGAGTGACGCGATTCAACTCCTGCTACGGGCACGTGAGTTACGTACCGGTGCCGGCGCTGGACGGGGACACCTGGCCGCTGTCCTGGTACGTACCGCCGACCGGGCCCGACCGGTTCGTACATCCGCTGCTCCTGCTGAACACCGCCACGCTGCTGTTCGGCGACGGCTCGACGCTGTGTCAGTGGGGCGACCGGGAAGAGCGGGGCGACCGGGGCGATTCCTACGCCTCGCCGTAACCGGCTCCTCTCAGCCCACGACCCCGGCCAGCAGCTTCGCCGTGCCCTCCGGGGCCTCCACCTGGAAGTGGTGGCTGCCGAGGTCGATCAGCACGATGTCGAGGCGGTCCGCGTACCGGTCCAGCGCCTCCCGCGTCACCAGCTCGCGTATGCCGAACACGGTGATCGGCTGCTTCGTCTCGCGCAGCGCCGCGTCCATGTCCCAGCGGACCAGGCCCTCGATGGCGCGCAGCCCGCCGGGCCGGCGCACCCGGACCATCTTCTCGAAGTACGCGTCCTTGAGCGCCGGTTCGGTCCCGGCCGGGGAGCCGCCTTCGACCAGGGCGCGTACCGCCGCGGGGAAGTCGTCGCGGAACAGGCCCAGCAGGTTGTCGGTCTGTTCCTCGCTCTGCGCGGGGAACAGGGAGAGGTAGTGCAGCCCGTCGAGGGCGACCACGTGCGAGACGGTGTCGGGGAGCAGCCGCCCGACCTCTACGGCGACCGCCGCGCCGTGGGAGTGCCCGGCCACGACGGCGGTGGTCACCGACTGGGCGTCCAGTACCGCCGCCACGTCGCGGGCGGACTCCTCGATGGTCCATACGGTCCGGGTCGACCGCGACTCGCCGTGCTCGGCGAGGTCGACGGCGAGGACGCGGTAGTGGTCGGGGAGGTGGCGGGTCACGGCGTCGAAGTCGTGGCGGTCGCAGGCCCAGCCGTGGATGAGGACCAGGACCGGTCCGTCGGCGGGGCCGGTGGCGGTGTACCGGATGGTGGTGTGGTCCGCCCGCCGGACGAGGAGGTTCTCGCTGTTGCTCGTGGTGTCGGTCGTGCTGCTTGAGGTCGTCACGGTGTTCCCTCTTTCGTACGTTACGTAGGGTGCCTGGCGGTTCGGGGGGTGCGCGCCCCGGGTCTCACTCGCCCGGGGACGCGGTGGCGCGGCGGCCTGCCCGTAGCTGGGCCAGTCGCAGGAGGAAGGCGACGGAGACGATTCCGACGATGGCCAGCGCGTAGATCTCGGTGGCGGTCCGCAGGCCGACGGCGGTGACGGCGATGCCGCCGAGCACGGCGGGGACGCTGTTGCCGAGGTAGTTGATGATGTTGGCGGAGGCGAAGACCGCGCCGCGCTCGTGCGGCCCGGCGAGCCGGGCGAACGTACCGAACGTCGCCAGTACGGAGGCGCCGAAGCCGACGCCCGCGACGACGGTCCCGGCGGCGGCGAGCCACACGTGGTGCGTCACCGTGCCCGCGAGGGCCGTCAGTACGCCCAGCCCGAGCAGCGCGGAGGACGGGGCCAGCAGCGAGGCCGCGGGACGGGTACGGAGGGCGGCCACCGTGAGCGCCCCGGTGCCCGCGAGGAGCGTGACGACGACGCCGCCGACGAGCCGGCTCCGTAGCCCGAACAACTCGCCCGCGACGGACGGCCCGAGGGAGAGGAACAGCCCGGCCAGCGCCCAACTGGCCACCATCGCGGGCACCACCGGCACGATGTCCGCGCGCAGGTGCGCGGGGAGCGCCGCCCGCGGGCGCAGGGAGGCGACGGCTCCCGGCCGGCGCGGGGAGGTCTCCGGGAGAAGGGCGGTGACCGGCAGCGCCGCGACCATGGCGGCGAGCAGCAGGGCGTAGACGAGCCGGGTCGGGGCGGGGCCGAACTCGACCAGGGCGCCGGAACCGAGGGCGCCGAGGGCGAGCCCGGTGAGGGGCGCCACCGAGGTGACGACGCCGGCGCGGCCCCGCGCGTGCGGGGGTTCGAGGTCGACGAGCGTGGCGCTGAGGGTGGTGGTCGCGGCGCCGGTGGCGATGCCCTGGAGTACGCGGGCGGTGGCGAGGACGGCGACGTTCCCGGCGGTGAGGAAGAGCACGAGGGCGACGATCTCCAGCGCGACGGCCGCGGCGAGGACCGGGCGGCGGCCGAGGTGGTCGGACAGGGCGCCGACGACGAGGAGTGAGGCCAGCAGGCCGACGACGTACAGGGCGAAGACGACGGTCAGGACCCAGGCGGCGAAGTGCCATTGCTGCTGGTAGACGGCGTAGAGGGGGGACGGGACGCTGGAGGCGGCGAGGAAGAGGACGAAGACGGCGGCGACGCTCGGGAAGGCGGCGGGCCGTGCGGGGGAGGGGGTGGGTGGGGAGGACAAGGTGACGTCGGCGCGCATAGTAATCTCGCAGCTCTCGCAGTGATCTGTGCGTTAGTGGTTTCACGCTAACACAAACGCAGCGATCGCTGCGTTTTAGTCGCAGTGATCAGTGCGATACTGGCTACGTGCCTCCTACTGCCGCGTCCTCCGCCTCACCGACCGGGAGCGCCTCACCGACCGGGAGCGCCTCGCCGACCGGGGCCGCCTCGTCGGCCGGGAGTCGGCCGGGGGGTCGTTCCGCCCGAGTGCGCGCGGCCGTGCACCGGGCCGTGGAGGAACTGGTCGCCGAGGAGGGCAACGAACCCCTGACGATCCCGGTCGTCGCCGCACGCGCGGGCGTGCACGCCACGACGGTCTACCGCCGCTGGGGCGCCGTCGGCGACCTGCTGGCCGACGTCGTGACGAGCCGTTTCTCCGGTGACATCGTGGTGCCGGACACCGGGAGCCTGCGCGGCGACCTGGAGCGCTACGCGTGCGACCTGGCCAAGGACCTCTGCGACCCGGACACCCTCGCCCTCGTACGCGCCACCATCGGCATCGGCGGAGAGCAGGGCGCCGCCGCCTGCCGTAGCGAACGCGAGCGGCAGCTCGAAGCCATCCTGGAACGGGACCAGGGCCGGGGCCACCGGCCCCCGACCCTGGAACGCACCACGGACGCCGTGCTCGCGCCGCTCTACTACCGGGCCGTCTTCACCGACTTCCCGCTCACCCTCGACTGGGCGCGCGGCCTCGTGACGTACCTGCTTCCCGCTGCCTGACCGATCGCCGGGCCCTTCGGGATCGACGTCCTGGCGGCCTCATGAGGACGCCAGGACGTGGCGGTCGCGGCTCGCGCCGAAGGACGCGACGGTCTG
Source organism: Streptomyces liangshanensis (assembly GCF_011694815.1). Lineage (NCBI taxonomy): Bacteria > Bacillati > Actinomycetota > Actinomycetes > Kitasatosporales > Streptomycetaceae > Streptomyces > Streptomyces liangshanensis. The sequence continues at coordinate 3,611,324 of NZ_CP050177.1, read as the reverse complement.
CGCGACGAGTACGGCGAGCAGCGCGGCGATCGGCACCGACCATCCCCCGCTCGCGGAGTGCAGCAGGCCCAGGCCGAGCGGGCCGAGGCAGGCGATGAGGTAGCCGACGCCCTGGGCCATCGTCGAGAGCCGGCCGGTGTGGTGGGCGTCGGGGGAGCGGGCGACGATGTAGCCGAGGGCGAGACCGATGGCGATGCCCTGGCCCAGGCCGAGGGCGGTCATCCAGAGGTAGGCGCCCGACACCGGGGACGTGAGCAGGCCGACGAAGCCGGTCGCGCACAGCACGGCGGCCGCGAGGGGCGCGGCGAAGGCGGGGCGCAGGCGCTGCTGGAGCCAGGGTGCGGCGAAGGAGGCGGCCATGCCGGGGAAGCTGGAGAAGGAGAGCATCCATCCGGCCTGGCTGTCGCTCATGCCGTGGTCCTGGAGGAGCGTCGGCAGCCAGGCGAGGATCGCGTAGTAGCCGAGGGACTGGAGTCCCATGAAGAGGGTCACGGCCCAGGCGGTCCGGTCGCGCCAGAGCGCCCCGAGGGCAGGCGCTCCGCCCCCTTCTCCTCTTCCGTGCCGCACGGCCTTCTGCTGCTGCTGGTGCGCGGAACGCCGTTCCGGGACGAGCAGTTCGGGAAGCCCGGCGAGGGCGGCGACGAGGGACGGGATCGCCCACAGCGCGAGCACCTGCCGCCAGCTCCAGCCGGTGGCCGACTCCAGCGGGACGACCACGCCCGCCGCGAGCGCGGCTCCGCCGGACAGGGCCAGGGAGTAGCAGCCGAGCATCAGCCCGGCGCGGCCGGCGAAGTCGTGCTTGATGAGCTGCGGCATCAGGACGTTGCCGACGGCGATCGCCGCGCCCGCGATCAGGGTGCCGCCGAACAGGGCGAGGACGCCCGGGACCGAGCGCAGCACGATGCCGACGGACAGCGCGAGGAGCGCGTACCAGAGCAGGTGGTGGGGTCCGAAGCGGCGGGTGAGCCGGGGCGCGAGGAACGCGAACGCCCCGAAGCAGACGACCGGCACCGTCGAGAGGGCCCCGGCGCCGAACGAGGACAGGTGCTCGTCGTGCTGGACCTCGGTGAGGACGGGGGAGAGGGAGGCGACGGCGATACGCAGGTTGAGCGCGGCCAGGCTGAACGCGACGGCGGCTTGCACGGCGCGCGCGCCGGCCGGTCCGGGAGGCGACGGCTGCGGGCCCGCCGCGGAAGGGGCCTGATGGGTGACTGGGCTGTTCATGCCATCCACTCTCGGACGGCGTGGCGGCGGCGGGCTACCGATAGGATGCCAATCCATGAGGGAAACCCGCCATCTTGATCCCGTGGAACGCGGCCGCATCGTCCTGGCCCACGGCCAGCGGCTGCCCACCCATGCCCACGACCGCGGTCACCTGGTCTATTCGGCCACCGGCGTGCTGTCCGTGACCACCGCCGGGGGTACGTGGATCGCCCCGCCGACCCGGGTCGCGTGGACCCCCGCGGCCTTCGAGCACCACCACACCGCGCACGGCAGCGCGGACATGCGGATCCTGTTCCTGTACGAGGCGCTCGCGGCCCGGCTGCCCGCGCATCCGGCCGTACTCACCGTCTCCGGACTCGCCCGCGAAGCCCTGCTGGCCCTGACGGCGGAGGAGGCGGACACCGGCGGGCGGGCGCCGGAGGCGGTGGACCGGCTGCACGCGGTGGTCGTCGACGAACTGACCGCGGCGCCCGAACAGCCACTGCACCTGCCCGAGCCGGCGGACGACCGCCTCCGGGCGCTGACCGGCATCCTGTACGCGGACCCCGCCAACCAGCAGACCCTCGCCGAGCTGGGCGCACGCGTAGGGGCGAGCGAACGCACGCTCAGCCGCCTCTTCGGCCAGGAACTCCGCATGAGCTTCCACCAGTGGCGCACACAACTACGCGTACACCACGCCCTCACCCTGCTCGCCGCACGCAAGTCCGTCACGGACACCGCCCTGGCCTGCGGCTGGGCCAACCCGACCAGCTTCATCGAAGCCTTCGCCACCCTGGTAGGCGAAACCCCCGGCCGCTACCGAACCCGCCAACTCCCGACGGGGGGCGGCCAGGCCCTCGGGGAACATCGGTTCAGCGGTTCTCGGTGAGCACGATCATGGTCCAGGCCCCGGCGGCCCCAGCGGCGCCGCAGGACCCCGGCGGCAGGTCCTCGCCCAGCGTGGCTGAACGTGCCCCCGCGCTGGTTCAGCTCGTCGCGGTGGTGGGTTCGGTCCGGAGCGACCAGTGGGTCATCGGACCCCATTTCGCCACCGTGCTCTCGACCGCGAGCAGGCCCTTCACCTTCGGTATGACAACGGCGTCGTTGAACTGGTGCTCGCGCCCCGCCAGCGTGGCGATGCGCCGCCCCTCTTCGTTGTAGACGGTCAACCGCCCTCCGGAGTCACCGAACTCGACGGCGAGCCGCGTTCCCGGCGCCGGGCACCGGAAGAGCCGCGACGTCGCGCCCTTGGCTTTCGGCGGCAGCGGCTCCGCGGGCATCGCGTCCGCGAAGCGGATCTTCCACCGGCCCGACATCTTCCAGCCCCGCTTGATCCGTACCGATTCACACTGCCCGGGCACAAGGAGAATGTGCGACTTCTCGCGACCGATCCCCGATGAGCCGGCGTCGTTCTCGGTGTAGCGCCCCTGGGGCTCGGTCACGCCGACAACCTCGAAACCCAAGCTGCCGATCCAGCCCCACGCCTCGATCCTCACCGGTCGGCCGCGCAGCCTCTCCGGCACCGCCACGACCCGCGACCCGTACCCCGAGAAGTAGTGTTCGGCGTTTGCGGCGCCTGACCTACCGAGCATTCCGCCCCCCCATATCAGAGGTTGATCGTAGTGGGGTTCGGCCCTTACCCCGCGGGTAATGGCGTGGGTTCGGTGGCGCTGGTGAGAATGGCGTTCTCGCCGCGTCGGTTCGGGCGCGGGGCGTCCGATCGGAGTGATGGGTCATGACCACGTCCACGTCCTTGCCAGTAGCCGCGTCCGAGGCCACGCGGGCTGTGGTGCACGAGTTGTTGCGCCGGATCGGGGAGGGGGACGCGGCGGGCATCGCCGAGATGTATGCCGTACGGGTCGACTGGAAGCTGGACTGGCCGGAGGCCGAGCACGGCAGGGCGGCGACGCCCTGGATCCGTCACCGCTCCACGCGGGCCGACGCGGCCGCCCACTTCCGCGAGCTGGCCGAGCACCACGTACCGGAGGAGGCGGCGACCGCCATCGAGGGCATCTTCGTGGACGGCCAGGACGCGGTCGTACTCGGCGAGATCCGCCAGACGGCCCGCGCCACGGGACGTGCGTACCGGGCGCGGTTCGCCCTGCACCTGACCGTCGAGGACGGCCTGATCACCCGGCACCACGTCTACGAGGACAGCCTCGCCGTGGCCCAGGCGTTCGCGGTGGAGGACTGAGGCGGGGGCGGCGTCCAGGGCCTGTCTGGAGTCGTGATCAACGCGGTTTCCTGCCGATAGGACGGTACGGCCCTTTCCCGCAGCACCTGCGCGAACAGTCCGAGGGCGTCATCCGGCGGTTTCGCACTGGCGGCCAATGGCGAGAGATACCCGAGGAGTTCGGGGCCCGGCAGACGGTCTACGACCGCTTTACCCGGTGGAGCGACGTCGGCGTGTTGGCCGCGCTGATGGAGGGGATGATCGCCGAGGCCGCGCGGCGCGGCCAGGCCGACATGTCCCTGGTCAGCGTGGACTCCACGGTGACCCGCGCCCATCATGATGCGGCTGGGATGGTGGTGGAACCGGAGGTCCTAGCGGCGCTGGAAGAGGCCGCGGCGCAGGAAAAGGGGCCACGGAAACCGGGCAAATCGCCCCAGCGACCGTCGACTCGCCGGTCCGGGAGTCCGAGCGGGCCGAGCGCCGACGGCTGCGGCGGCGCCGCGGGCCCGGCTCGAGGCAGCCGCACTGGGTCGCTCACGCGGTGGGCTGACCAGCAAGGTCCACCTCGCGGCAGACCGGCGCTGCCGCCCGCCGGCGTTCGTGCTCACGCCCTGACAGGCCGCCGACATCCGGGCGTGGCGGGGCCTGGCCACGCGCTACGACTGGACGCCTGCGAGCTACCTGGCGGGGCTTCAACTACGCGGATCCATCATTTGGATACGCAGCCTCGACCCGGGGCCGTGGTCGCGGCGCCAGGCCGGCAAGCCGGACGCCGCGACCGCTCCGGTCAGGCCGACGCGGTGACCGCTCCGCCGAGGTGCCGGGCGAAGAACCGGACCGCGCTGTCGACCTCGAACCGAGGCAGCTCCTTGTGCTTGCCCGAGTTCACGTGCAGCGATTTCTCCTTCGAGGCGAAGGCGTCGAACAGCGCGAGACCTTCCTCGCGCGAGATGTGCTCGTCGTCCCACTGCAGGTCGAACTCGATCGGGATGGTGATCTGCTTCGCCTTCTCGGCCAGGACATCGGGCCAGTGCTGACCGAAGACCGCGGCGGTGATCCTGGGTTCGATCGCCACGAACGGTACGCCGATCGCGGTGCCCATGTTGATGCCCCAGAAGCCGACCAGCCCGCCGGTGCCGATCTCCGGGATTTCCTGGAGGGCATCCAGGGCCGCCTGGTACTCGGGCACCGCGAGCTCCGCCAAGTGGTCGTTGTAGCGCACGACGATCGGGCCTTCAGGCTCGCCCGCCGCCCTCGCCCGGAACAGCTCGGCGATTTCCGCCTCGTCGTGCGCCGTGCGAGGCCGGTCGCCGTGACCGGGCGCGTCGATGACGGCGACGTGAAAGCCGCAGCGGGTCACGAGGCGCTGGGCGCGGCCGGACATCGCCGGGTGCTTCTTGTGGTTGCCGCCGCCGTGGGCCATCAGGATCAGGGGCGCACGATCGGCCGCATGGGAGGCCGACGACCAGAGGACGCCGGGGATGCCGCCCACGGTGAAGTCGCGTTCGAGCATGCCGTTCGACGACGACTCGGCGGTGAACTGCGGAGAGTACATAGGTGTTGCCTTTCGGGAGTGCCTTGTTGTCGAGGCGCTCCCGGCGACACCTACGTCAATCGCCGGCCGTGACGGGAAGGGGGAGCACCCACATGGATACAGCGTTCATGGGTCTCACCTCCTCGGGCGGTGTCGCGGTCGACCGAAAGCTACCAGCCCGACCGCGATCCCGCCCACCTCTTTTCCCCGCCACGTGATCACGACTCCAGACAGGCCCTAGGTCGCCGCCACCGCCTCGGCTGTCGCCACCGATTCGGTCACCGGCTCGGGCCCGGTGGCTTCGGTCTCGCGGCGCATTCGCTCCGTTCCCCAGGCGCCGAGCGGGACGAGTGCCTGGTTGAGGGTGCGGCCCTGGTCGGTCAGGGAGTACTCCACGCGCGGGGGCACCTCGGCGTGGACAACTCGCCGTACCAGACCGTCCTCCTCCATCTCGCGCAGGTGCTGCGTCAGCATCTTCTCGCTCACGCCCGGCAGACCGCGCCGGAGTTCCGCGAAGCGGCGTACCCCATGGGTGTCCAACTCCCAGAGGATCAGGCCCTTCCACTTGCCGCTGACCACATCGAGCGCGGCGTCGATGCCGCAGATGTACGGCCCGCGTCTCGGCGCTTTGGCCATCGCTGCTCCCCGATCCCCTTACCGAAAGGTAAGTACCGCAGTAAATAGTGGGTACTTCCGAGCGTAGTGGCGCTCTCCGAGCATGGAGGGGTGAACGAACAGCGGAAACACACCACCCATAGGCGCTGTAGCGCCGTCACCGTCATCGGGCTCGGGCCGATGGGGCGGGCGATGGCCCGTACCCTTCTCGCCGCCGGCCACCCGCTCACCGTCTGGAACCGTACCGCCGGCCGGGCCGACGAACTCGTCGCCGCCGGGGCGACGTTCGCCGCGACGCCGGGCGAGGCCGTCGGAGCGAGTGACCTCGTGATCCTCAGCCTCACCGACTACCGGGCCATGTACGACATCCTCGGCGCCGCCACGGCGTCACTCGCCGGGCGGACGCTGGTCAACCTCAGCTCCGACACACCCGACCGTACGCGCGAGGCGGCGACCTGGGCCGCCGGCCACGGTGCCGCGTTCCTCAGCGGTGGGGTGATGGTCCCGGCGCCGATGGTCGGGACGGCGGCGGCCCACGTCTACTACAGCGGGCCGGAAGGGGTGATGGAGGGGCACCGGGGGGTGTTGGCGTTGCTCGGCACACCCCGGTACCTGGGCGGGGATCCCGGTCTGGCGCAGATGATGTACCAAGCCCAACTCGCCGTGTTCCTCAGCACCTTGTCCGGCCTGATGCACGCCACCGCGATGCTGGGTACGGCGGGGATGAAGGCCCGGGAAGCGCTGCCGGAACTGCTCGCCTCCGCCGACTCGATCGGCGACATCCTGCGGGCCGGGGAGGAGAACCCCGGCGCGGCGCTCGACGCCGGGGAGCACCCCGGCGACCTCAGTACGGTCATCATGATGGGCGCGACGGCCGACCACATCGTGGAGACGAGCACGTCACTCGGCCTCGATCCGACGCTCGCCCTGGCCGTACAGGGGCATTACCGGCGGGCGATCGACCACGGGCACGGCGGCGACAACTGGACGCGCATCATCGACAGCATCCGCGAGCCGCGCTGACCGTACCTTCTTCGCTCGTTCACTCCCTCACTGAGCCAGGTAACCGCCGTCGATCGCGAGCGCGGCCCCGGTGGTGAAGGCCGCCTCGTCGCTCGCGAGGTAGAGGCATCCGTACGCGATGTCGATGGGGCGGGCGATGCGCTTCATCGGGGTGGCCGCGACCACCAGGTCGGTGATCTCCTGCGCCTGATTCTCGATCAAGGGTGTGGCGGTGATGCCGGGAATCACGGTGTTCACACGGATGCCGTCGCCGACGTACGTCACGGCGGCGTTCCGCGTCATCTGCTCGACCGCGGCCTTCGCGGCCTGGTAGGCTGCCGCGGCGGGGATGGCGGCGCTGCCCCAGATGGAGGAGATGTTGACGATGGAGCCGCCCCCGTTCTCGCGCATGACCGGGATGACCCGGCGCATTCCGAGGAAGGTGCCGGTCTGGATCAGGTCCACGGTCCTGCGCCAGTCCTCGACCGTCGAGTCGGCGATCGAGCTGTAACCGCCACCGCCCGCGCTGTTGACCAGGATGTCGAGCTTGCCGTGGCGTTCGACCAGCCGGGACACGACGGCGTCCCAGCCCTGCTCGTCGGTCACGTCGAGCCGTACGAACGCGACGCCGTTCTCGGCGGAACCGGCCTCGGGTACGGAGGTCCCGCCGCCGATGACGGTCGCCCCCTCCGCGGCGAACAGCTCCGCGACGCTGCGGCCGATGCCGCGCGTGGCACCGGCGACCAGTGCGACCTTGCCTGCGAGTCTCGCCATGGGGTTCCGCTCCTCGGTGTGTTCGTGTCCTCGGCTGTCCTGTGGCCGACGATCCGGCCGATATGGGTACTTTCTACACGTGAGGCCGAGCGCTCCCTCAGAAGCCCGCCGGGCGAGGGGAGGTGAGAGTGGAGCGCCCAGGCCCTCGGCGCCAGGGCCCCGTTACGGTGGCCGGGTGAACGGATCGAACGGATCGAACGGATCGAACGCGCCGGCCGCACCGGCCGAGATACCCGCCCGCCAGGGCGCGTTGTTGCCTCTCCTGGTTGCCGACCAGGAGGTCGTCGACTTCTTCGTGGGGGTCGCGGATCTCGACGCGACGAACCCGGCCGACCAGCACCTGGAGGACGGGGTCCGGCTTGCCTCGGGGGCCCGGTTGGAGCAGTTCGCGCGGGCGGGCTCGGGGGACGCTTTCTGCTTCGTCGGCGAGGGCGGTGAGGAACGCCCCGTCGTGTACGTCAGCCTTGACGGCGAGGCCGGACCGCTCGCGCTCGGGCTGGCGGAGTTGGTGCGGCTGTGTCTGGTGGCGCCGTGGTGGCGGGACGCTCCCGGGCGGACGGCCGGCGAACTCCGCGCGGTCGCCGACGAGTTCCGGGAGGACATGCCCGACCTCGACCGGCGACGCGACCGCGCGGCCCGGGCGCTCGGCCTCGATCCGGCCGGGCTGCCGTCCGAGGCGGCGGTCCTGGCCCGGCTCGGGGAGCTGTCCCGAGGACCGGTCGCCGCGACCTGCCTCGTTCTCGGGTGCGAGGGCGATCCGCTCGATCCCCTGTTCCCCTGACGGGCGGCAGCGCCCCGTCACCAGCGGGTTTCCGACGCCGGTCGCGGACCCGACCGGCGTCCGCCCGCCGCGCGGGTACGTTTCCCGTATGCGGAACGATCAAGGGGTGGGCTGGTTCACCGTGGAGACCCCGCTGCCCACGGGCGGCATGCGTATAGGTGTCACGGACCAGGGTGTGGTGTCGACGGTCGCGTTCGGGCCGGACGGTGATGGTGGCGGTGGCGGTGGCGGTGGCGAAGGGACACCCGCCGCGGACGCCGTCACCGGCGCCGACCTCACGACCGAGGACCGCCGGGCCGCCGCCGTCACCGCCCAACTGGCCGAGTACTTCGCGGGCCGGCGCCGGGAGTTCGACCTGCCCATCGACTGGCGCGTGACCACCGGCGCCCAACAGGCCGTCCTGCGGACGCTCCACCGCACGGTCGGGTACGGCAGGACCGTCACGTACGGCGAACTGGCCGACCTGAGCGGTGCGTTCGACGACGAACCCGGCGAACGCGGCCTGCGCGCCAAGACGGTGGGCTCGATCATGGGCTCGGCGCCGGTCTCCGTCCTGGTGCCGTGCCACCGCGTGGTGGCGGCGGGCGGGGTCGGCGGTTACGGGGGCGGCGAGGCGGGCCTCGCGACCAAGCACTGGCTGCTCACCCTGGAGGGAGTGCTGCCGCCGACGCTGGACTGGTCGTGAACGGGGCGGTGAGACCGACCCCTCAGCCGCGCTCGCGCAGGTACGCCTCCAACTCCGCCGCCCCGGCCAGCATCGCCCGCCCGCGGGCGGACAGCCGGTCGCGCCAGTCGCACAGCGCGGCCTCCAGCGGCTCCAACCCGCCGGCCGCGCGCACTTGGGCGATCAGCGGGGCGATCCGCTCCAACAGGTAGCCGCCACGCCGGAGTTGATGGGCGAGGCGCACGTCCCGTACGTCGGCCTCGTCGTACACGCGGTATCCGGTGACCGGGTCGCGGCCCGGCCGTACCAGCCCGGCCCGCTCCCACTTGCGCAACGTCGCGGGCCGGACCCCCAGCTCGGCGGCGAGCGGGCCGATGAAGGTGGCGCCGCCGCCGGACCCCGGGACGGACCGGGACGCGGCCCGAGACCCGGGCCCCCGACCGGCCCTGACCCCCGCCCCCTCGGGCCCGGCCCCCGCCGCAGGCCCCGCCCCGTTCCCCACCCCCGGCTCCAGGTCGCGCAGCGCGCCCTCCACGGCCCGGAGCGTCCGCCGGTCGTCCAGGAGTTGGGCGTGGCTCTCGTCGATCAGGCGGAACGCCTCCTCGGCCACCCCCTCGTTCACCGCCCGCATGATCGACGCCGCCGTCGCATGCCCGTGGCCGGGCAGCAGGGCGAGGAACGCCCGCAGGGCGGTCGCGTGCAGCGGGGTGTAGGCGCGGTAGCCGTGGGGGCCGCGGTCGGCGGCCGGAAGGATGCCGGCCTCCTCGTAGTTCCTGACGGCCTGGGTGGACACGCCGTGACCGCGCGCCAGATCGACCGGCCGGAGGCGCGGCCGCTCACCCTCCGTTTGAAGCTTTCTCGCCATACGCCGACGATAACGCGCGAAAGTCTCCACCGAAGGTTCAACGATAGCGTTTAAGGCATGGCAACTGACCTCAAGGACATCGCCGACACCACCCATGCCCTCGACGCCGCCGCCCTCATGCGCCTGCTCCCGGCCCGCCCCCGGCTGCTCGCCCTGGGCGAGCCCACCCACGGCGAGGACGCCCTCCTCGACGTCCGTAACGAACTCTTCCGGCAACTGGTCGAGCACCACGGCTACCGGACCATCGCGATCGAGAGCGACTGCCTGACGGGCCTGGCCGTGGACGACCACGTCACGTCGGGCGCGGGCACCCTCGACGAGGTCATGGAGCGGGGGATCAGCCACGGCTGGGGCGCGTCGGCGGCCAACCGCGAGCTGGTGCGCTGGATGCGCGCGTACAACATCCGTACGGACGACGAAGGACGGCCCGCGTCGGAGCGGCTCCGCTTCGCCGGACTCGACGGCCCTCTGGAGTTCACCCACGCCGCGAGCCCCCGGCTCGCCCTCACCGCGCTCCACCGCTACCTCGCGGCCCACGTGGACGAGGGCCTGCTCCCCTGCACCGCGGACACACTCGACCGCCTGACCGGGACCGACGACCGGTGGACCGACCCGGCCGCGATGCTGGACCCGTCCCGGTCGGTGGGGCGGTCGGCGGAGGCCGGCCAACTCCGCCTGCTCGCCGACGACTTGGCCACACTGCTCGACCAGCAGACTCCGCACCTGATAGCCGCGACGTCCCGGGACGAGCGGGAGCGGGCGGGCCTGTACGCGCGTACCGCGACCGGCCTGCTGCGCTACCACCACTGGATGGCCGACACCTCACCCGCGCGCATGACACGGCTGTGCGCGCTGCGGGCCTCGATGATGGCCGACAACCTCTTCGCCGTCGCCGCCCGGGGCCCGGTACTCGTCCACGCCCACAACTCCCTTCTGCAACGCGAGAAGAGCTCGATGCGGCTGTGGGAAGGGGTGGTGGAGTGGTGGAGCCCGGGTGCGCTGGTGAGCGCGCGGTACGGCGCGGAGTACGCGTTCGTCCCCACGGCCCTCGGCACGATCCGGCACCAGGGCGTGGAGGCCCCGCCGCCGGACACCGTCGAGGGGCTCCTGTACCAACTCCCGGAGGAGCGCCGCGTCGTCGACGCCCGGCGCCTGACCGCCACCGTCGCCGACAGCCGCCCGGCGCCCCGCGTCTCCCCGTGGTTCGGCTACGCCCCGCTCGATCCGGCCCACTTGGGGACGACCGACGGCCTCGTGTTCGTCAAGGACGTGCGGTGAAGCTGACGCCCGGTGTCCGGTACGGCCCATCCGCTCCGGTCTGACGCCCGCGAGTCGTACAACGTTCATCGAGCTTTGGCAAAAAGGTCTTCCGCACCCGGGTCTACGCGCGCAGAGTTGTCCCGCGCACCGCCGCCGGCCCCATCCCGCTCCATCCCGCACCACTCCCGCACCACCTCGCCCCACCCCCGCTCCACGACTCCACCCCCACCACTCCACCCCCACACGGAGGTTGACGGATGCTCGGATCCGTGAAGTCCCGCTCCCTGCTCATCGCCGCCACGGCGTCCCTCGGTCTGGTCACCGCGGGCGCCGGCTACTCCGCCCAGGCCGCCCCGGCGGCGGCCCCGGCTCCCGCCGCGGCCGCCGCCGCCACGCACCGCGTGCTCTTCGACAACTCCAAGGCCGAGCAGGCGGGCAACGCCGACTGGGTCATCGGCTCCAGCCAGCCCGACCCGCTGGGCCAGGACTCCACGCCCACGAAGGAGACCGACTGGACCGGCGGCCTGTCCTCGTGGGGAGTCGCCCTCCAGCGGACGGGCGACTACTCGCTCAAGACCCTGCCGGCCGGAAACACCATCACCTACGGCGGCTCCGGCGCGCTCGACCTGAAGAACTTCGACACCTTCGTCCTGCCCGAGCCCAACATCCGGCTCAGCACGGCCGAGAAGACCGCGGTCATGAAGTTCGTGCAGGCGGGCGGCGGGCTCTTCCTGATCTCCGACCACGACGTCAGTGACCGCAACAACGACGGCTACGACTCACCCATGGTCATCAACGACCTGATGACCAGCAACGGCGTCGACAACACCGACCCGTTCGGCTTCTCCGTCGACAAGCTCAACATCACCTCCGGCAACCCGAAGGCGATCAGCGACAGTTCGAACCCGGTGCTGAACGGCTCCTTCGGCAAGGTCACCGGCAGCCTGATCGCCAACGGCACCACCTTCACCCTCAAGCCGGCCGACAACCCGGCCGTCAAGGGCCTGCTCTGGCGCTCGGGCTCCAGCACCACCGGCACCACCGGGGCCTTCTTCGTCACCAGCACCTTCGGCAGCGGCCGGGTGGCGATCTGGGGTGACAGCTCGCCGATCGACGACGGTACGGGCGCCTCCGGCGACACCCTGTACGACGGCTGGAACGACCCGTCCGCGACGAACGCCGCGCTCGCCCTCAACGCCACGGCCTGGCTGTCCGGCACGGGCAGCACCGGCGGAGGCGGTGGCGGTGGCGGCGAGACCTGCACCACGTCGGGCCAGCTGCTCGCCAACCCCGGCTTCGAATCGGGCACTTCGGGGTGGAGCGCCACGTCCGGCGTGATCACGTCCAGCACCACCAAGGCGTCGCACTCCGGTTCGTACAAGGCCTGGCTCGGCGGTGCGGGTACGGCGGGGACGGAGACCCTCTCCCAGTCGGTGACGATCCCGGCGGGCTGCGCGGCCACGCTGAGCTTCTGGCTGCACATCGATACGGCGGAGACCGGCACGACGGCGTACGACACCCTCAAGGTCCAGGTGCTGAACTCCTCGGGTACGGTGCTCGGCACCCCCGCGACGTACTCCAACGTCAACGCGGCGACGGGCTACACCCAGCGCACCCTGGACCTCAGCGCCTACGCGGGCCAGTCGGTGACGCTGAAGTTCACCAGCACCGAGGGCTCGAAGCTCCAGACGTCGTTCGTGGTGGACGACACGGCACTGAACGTCGGCTGACCCGATACCGCGCCAAAGCACCAAGGGGCCGCCCCCGCAGACCCACCACGGGGGCGGCCCCTTCGCCACGTGTGGCGGACCCCCAACCACCCGAACGCTCCGGGAGCCCGACTTTCTCACCCGATGTTGGAGACCATCCTGCGCAACACCTTGAGCGCGGCAACGTACTCCTCGTCGCTGATGCCCGCGTGGACCGTGGCGCGCAGGCCCGTGACCAGCTCCCGCACCCGGACCCTGGCGGCCTCCCCGTCGTCGGTGAGGTGGAGGCGGCGGTCGGCGTCCGTCCGCAGCCAGCGGCGGTGGAGCAACTGGTCGATGACGCGCGGGATCTCGTACGGCCCGTCCGCGAGGTGCGTGAGCTGGGCGACGACCTCGTCCCGACCGGGCGCCTCGGGCCCGCCGTTCACGCGGTTGAGCACCCAGTACTGAGGCTGGGTGACATCGACCCTGGCCATGGCGTCACGCAGATGCCGGGTCACGGCGTCGTGCGCGAGTCCGGTCCAGTAGCCGACGGGCTGGTTGGCCAGCATGTCGTCGGTGGCGGCCGGGTCGGCGGGCGCCTGGTCGGTGATGCCGGCGTTCAACGATTCGCTCACGCCAAGACGCTACATTCCCCTTCCCCCTCCCGCCCGTGTACGACGATGGCGGTATGACGTTCGCCCTGGTCCCCATCGACCGTGAACCGCCCCCCGTCGGCGCCGTCCTGCTGACCGGCATCCCCGGCAGCGGCAAGTCCACCGTGGCGGCCGCACTGGCCACCCGGCTGCCGCGGGCGGCCCACGTCGAGGTGGACGGGCTCCAGCAGATGATCGTCAGCGGCGGCCGCTGGCCCACCCCGGAGCCGGACGCCGAGGCCGACCGCCAGATCTTCCTGCGCGCCCGCAACGCGTGCCTGCTGGCGGACAGCTTCGCGGCCGCGGGGTTCGTACCGGTGCTGGACGACGTGGTGGTACGCCGCGCCCACCTCGACTTCTACCGCGCAACCCTCCACACCCGCCCCCTCCACCTCGTAGTCCTGTCCCCCACCCCAACCACGACCCACCACCGCAACCAGACCCGCGCCAAAACCCTGACAACGGACTGGTCCCCCCTGGACCAGGCCCTGCGCACCGAACTGGCGGGCGAGGGAACCTGGATCGACAACGGAACCCAGACGGTGGATGAGACGGTGGATGCGGTGCTGGGGTGTTTGGGTGGGGGTTCAGGCGGGGCGTAGTCGGGGTCGCGGTTCTTGTGTTGTGTGACGTGGGGGCCGCCCCTTGCTGTTGAGTGTCGCGGTTTCGGGTCGGGCGTCAAGGGCGCTCCTTCGTCGCGTCGGCAAGCCGATGACCTTCGGTCACCCTTGACTCCCGCCCCGAAACCGCAAGTGAAGGCCGAGGGGGGGCGGCCCGGGGGAGGGGTCCCCCGGGGGGCTTGTTTGTTGCCGGGCTTTCGTCGCGGTCTGCGGCTCGGGGCTGGGTTTGCGCACGACTTGAATGGGGCGGCGGGCCTCGGCTCAGCGGCTAGCTGGCCGTCTGTTGGCGGGTGTGCAAGCACCGTGTCTGGGCTGGGTGGGTGGAAGGGGAGGCAGAAGGGGGCAGGCGGGCAGTTTCCCCCCTTCCGGCCGGTGATGTGCCCTGGGTATGCACTAACGGAACACAGCACGCAAGACCGGGGAGGAAGGGCCGCCGGAGGGCTCCCGAGTCAGGGCAAATAGGGCATATGGGTGGGCTGGAGTGGGTGGTGGGGTGGTTTCAGCCGTCGGTTGCCGCCTCCCCGGCCGTTATGCGGACATCACCCCCACGCCGGGAGGCGGGTGGGGTTGATGGGGTTGGTGGGGTGAGTGAGGCGGCTGGCAGGCCCCATCCCATCCCTTCCCCGGCCCTATCCGGCGGGTTGTGTGTCCTGGGTTCCGGTCAACGGAACGCAGGACGCAAGGCTGGGGTGGAAAGGCCGCCAGGGGAATCCCGAGGCTGGGTGAATGGGGGTGTCCTGGCTGCCGGATGGGATATCCCTCACCCCACCCCGCAGCTGAGCACGAATCTCAGACACGGTGCTTGCGCACCCGCCAACAGACAGCTTTCCAGCCGCTGAGCCGAGGCCTGCCGCCCCATTCAAGTGGTGCGCAACCCCCCAACCGGAGCCGCAGACCGCAACGAAACCCCGACAACAAACAGGCCCTCCGGGGACCCCTCCCCCGGGCCGCCCCCCTCCGCCTTCACTTGCGGTTTCGGGGCGGGGGTCAAGGGTGGAGCGAAGCGGAATCGGCGGAGCCGACGCGACGAAGGAGCGCCCTTGACGCCCGCCCCGAAACCGCGACACTCAACAGCAAGGGGCGGCCCCCACGTTCACCGAACAACCCGGCCCACCCCGACTACGTCTTCGTCTGAACCCCCCCTACACCTCGTCGAACGGCTCCGCGTACGCGAACTGGCCCTGTAGGTCGTTGCTGTACGCCGTCAGGGTGCGGACCTGGAAGTGCGGGCCCCAGGACGCGTTCGGTGGGGTGATGTGGTGGTCGGTGCTCCGGCGGAAGCCGTAGCGGGTGTAGTACGCCGGGTTGCCTAGGAGGGCCACCAGGGGTTCGTCCAGGGCGTCGGCCGCGCCCAGTGTGGCGTGCATCAGGGCCAGGCCCACCCCGCGGCGCTGGTGGGCGGGGGCCACGCTCAGGGGGCCGAGGCCCAGGACCGGGGTGGTGTCGACGTGGCCGCGTGTGCAGACGACGTGGCCGACCACCGCGCCCTCGTCGTCCGTCGCCACGAGGGAGAGCGCGGGGAGCCAGGCGTCGGACGCGCGCAGCGCGTCCAGCAGAGTGACCTCGATGGGCACCGGCTGTTCCGGGCGGGCGAAGGCGGCTGCCGTGACGGCGCGTACGGCGGGGTGGTCGGCTGGGGTCTCGCGGCGGATCAGCATGGCGTCAGTGTGGGGTGGGTGGTGGACGCCCCGCAAAGGAGATTTGCCGTGCCCGCGCGGGCTGTTGCCCGGTTCAGTTCGACTTTGTGTACGTCAGCTTCTCGCCGGTTGTTGTGGTGCGGCTCAGTCTGCCGTCGGTGAGTAGCTTCAGTTCTGTCGGGTTGCCCGGTGAGCAGGACTCCGCCGGTTCGCCGACCGTGACCTTCGACGGGCCGATGCGGACCGGTTTGCCCGGGGTGGGGGCGGCGGCCAGGGGGGCTTCGAAGACGCAGTGGTACGTGCCGGTGTCCGTCGGGCCGTCCGCCGTGAGGGAGAGGACCGTCTCGCCCACCTTGCCCTGGGTGATGACCAGTTCGCGGGTGTTCGTGCCCGTACCGGTGTCGACACCGCCCGTCCAGGTGCCCAGGTACTCCTTCGGTACCTCGCCCGGCGTCTCCGATGGGGACGGGGAGGGGGAGACGGATGGGGGTGGGGATTGGTCCGTTGGTGGGGTGGGGGCGGAGGTGCGGGTGTCGGTCGAGCGGGCCTTGTTGTCGCTCGTGCCGCCGCCGTCCATGAACGCGTACACCGAACCGCCCGCGCCGATCGCCACGATCAGGGCCACCAGGATCAGCGCGACGGTCGCGCGCTTGTTGCGGGGCGGTGGTTCGGGGGGTGGGGTCTGTGGGTCGTACGGGGTGGGGCTGATCGGTTCGTACGGCGGGGTCGCTCCGTGCGGCGGGGTCGCTCCGTAGGGCGGGGTCGCTCCGTACGGTGGTGTGGGGCCGAACGGGGCCCCGGGGGGTGTCGGGGGGCCGAAGCCGTTGGGTGGTTGGGGAGTTGGTTGGGTCTGCGAGGTTTGCGAGGTCTGGGGGGTCCGGGGGTATCCGTACGGTGGCTGGAGGGTCGCCTGCGGCAGGGGCAGTTGGGGTGGGGTCGTGGCGCGCGCTGTCGGTAGTTCGTGCGTTCCGGGGGTGGGCGTTCCCCGTCCCTGCGTCGCCGGGTCCTCCTGGTTGAGCAACTCCACCGCGCCCTGGCCCAGTTGGGCCAGCAGGCCGCCCGGCAGCCACGGTTCGCCGCTCGTGCTCGGGCCCTGGTGGGTGTCCGCCAGGCGGGCCAGCACGTCCGTCGTCGTCGGGCGGGCGGCCGGGTCCTTCTGGAGGCAGTGGGCTGTCAACTCCCTTAGCCCGTCGGGGAGGTCGGACAGGTCCGGTTCCTCCTGCGCGATACGGAACAGCAGCGCCGGTATCCCGCTGTCCGCCGCGCCGAACGGCTGCCGGCCCGTCGCCGCGTACACCAGGACCGAGCCCAGGCAGAAGATGTCGCACGCGGCCGTCACCCGGTCGCCCCGCACCTGTTCCGGTGCCATGAAGCCCGGCGAGCCCATCAGCGCGCCGGTCCTGGTCAGGCCGTCCTCGCCGACCGACTCCAGCGCGCGGGCTATGCCGAAGTCGATGACACGCGGGCCCTCGATCGTCACCAGGACGTTGGACGGCTTGAGGTCGCGGTGGATCAGCCCCGCCGCGTGGATGTCCTGGAGCGCGCGGGCGAGGCCCGACGCGAGGACGCGTACGGAGCGTTCGGGCAGCGGGCCGTGGCCGGAGCCGGTGCCGTCGTCGCCCGAGACGATCGTCTGGAGCGTCGGCCCCGCCACGTACCCGGTCGCGACCCAGGGCACCTCCGCCTCCGTGTCGGCGTCGAGCACCGGCGCCGTCCACGCGCCCCCGACGCGCCGCGCCGCCGCCACCTCCTGCCGGAACCGGCTGCGGAACTCCTCCCGTTCGGCCAGATCCCGCCGTACGAGCTTGACGGCGACGGTACGTCCCCGGTTCGAGCGCGCCAGGTACACCCGGCCCATGCCGCCCACCCCGAGGCGTGCCAACAGCCGGTAGGAGCCGATGTGTTGCGGATCATCTGCTACGAGTCTTTCCATGGCCGCGCGGCCCCTCCCCGAACCTGACGCACCCGGCGCTCCCGATCCATCGCGGGCCACGCCACTGTCACGCCCTGGATCATCTCGCATGAAGCGGCCGGAACCGTCGACTATCCGAAGGTAGTTCCTCGTGCTTTTCGGACAGATCTCCGCCCCGGGCGCATGGAGTGAGTACGACGCGCCCGGCGCCCTCGGGGCGGAGGGCGCCGGGCGCGCCGGGTCGGGGGGTCGGGGGGCTAGGCGAGGGGGGCGTCCGGTCGGCCGGCGGAGCCGACCTCGGCTCGTCTCACTCCGGCCACGCCGAGTTCTCGATCACCTCGACGAAGTCCGTACGGACGAAGCCCGGCGAGAAGTGCGCCAGCACGTCCGCCTTCACGTTCCCGAAGGCCGTCTGCGGGCGGTGTTCGATGCCCTCCGTGAACGCCTGGAGGATCCGCCGCTTGAAGTCCGGCCTCGGGTGCGCCGCCACCACCTCGGCCCTGACCTCCTCGGGGACGACGTCCAGCCCCATCCCGAGGACGTCGAACTCCACCCCCGCCGTCACCAGCGCCACCTCCGGCTCCATGTGGGCCGGGATCTCGGGTGTCGTGTGCAGCGCGATCGCGGTCCACGCGATGCGCGCGCTGTCCCGCGAGAGGCCGTGGCGCAGCAGGAAGTCGCGGGCCGCGTCGGCGCCGTCGATCTCGAACCGCTGCTGCGAGGTCCGGTAGCCCTCGGTCAGCCCGAGGTCGTGGAACATCGCGCCGACGTAGAGCAGCTCGGGGTCGTACGGGAGTCCGCGCCGCCGCCCCTGGAGCGAGCCGAACAGGAAGACGCGGCGGGAGTGGTCGTACAGCAGCGGGCTCGCGGTGTCCCTGACCAGCTCCGTGGCCTCCCTGGCGAGCGTGCTGTCGGGGATCTCGATACCGGCGACGATCTCGGGCATGGCGGGGAGCCTTTCCTGTGGGGGTGCGGCCGGGGGGTGCGGCCGGGGGTGGCGCGGCGGGGGGTGCGGCTGCCTTCTGTTCTCCCTACTCTCCGCTCGGGCTCGGGTGGTCCGCCATGTCTACGGAGACGTACATCCCACACATTCGGACATGGGTCCGGGCTACCGTGGAGGGATGGATGGCAGGCAGCAGCGGGTACGGAAGACGCGAAAGCGGCGTGGCGAGCCCCGGGACGTCGTCGTGTTCGTCTACGACGGCGTTCGGCTGATGGATGTCGCCGCGCCCCTGGAGGTCTTCGCCACGGCGGCCGGGCTCGGTGGTGCGTACGCGCTGACCGTCTGTTCGGCGGACGGCGCGCCCGTCATCACCTCCACCGGGACCCGGCTGCACGCCGACGCGGCCGTGTCCGAGGTCGGCGAGGTCCACACGGTGATCGTCCCGGGCTCGGAGGACCTGCCGCACCACCCGCCGCCGGACGGGCTTCTCGACGCGGTCACGCTCCTCGCCGGGCGGTGCGCGCGGGTCGCGTCCGTCTGTACGGGCGCGTTCGCGCTGGCCGCGGCCGGGCTGCTGGACGGCCGGCGCGCGACCACGCACTGGCGGCACGCGGCGGTCCTGGCCCGCCGCCACCCGGCGGTCACCGTCGACCCGGACGCGATCTTCGTACGGGACGGGCACATGTACACGTCGGCGGGCGTCACCGCGGGCATCGACCTGGCGCTCGCGCTGGTCGAGGACGACGAGGGCGCCGGTCTGGCGCGCGAGGTGGCGCGGGACCTCGTGGTGTTCCTGCGGCGGCCGGGCGGGCAGTCGCAGTTCTCGGTCGCGGCGCGCACGCCGAGCCCCCGGCACGACGTGCTGCGCGGGCTGCTGGACGAGATGGCCGGCGACCCGGCCGCCGACCACTCGCTCCCGGCGCTCGCGCGGCGCGGGGGGCTGAGCGCCCGGCACCTGACGCGACTGTTCAACGAGCAGGTCGGCAGCACGCCGGCCGCGTACGTCGAGTCCGTACGGCTGGAGGCGGCGCAGGCGCTGCTGGAGGCGGGGGAGACGGTGACGGGGGCGGCGCGGCGGAGCGGGCTGGGGAGTGACGAGTCGCTGCGACGGGTGTTCCTGCGACACCTGGGGGTGACCCCGTCGACGTACCGGGCGCGGTTCCGTACGACGGGGGAGGGCGCGGGGGCGCGGGCTGGGACGAGGGCTGGGGCTGAGGGGACCCGGGCGGCAGCGGGGGCGAAGGCGGGAGGAGGCGCGCGCAGCCGCTGACGCCGACCTCCCCGTGCCGGGCGGGCATACCCGTCCCCGCCTCGGCACCTCGGCCCCGGGCGGGCCCCCGGCACTGGCATCCTGGTCCCAGGCGGGAACCCCGGCATCCGCACATCCCGGCCCCGGCACTCTGGTCCTGGGCGGGCACCCCGGCACAGGCACTCCGGCACTCCCGCACTCGCACCGCGGTCCCGGGCGGGAACCCCGGCATCCGCACATCCCGGCCCTGGCACTCTGGTCCTGGGCGGGCACCCCGGCACAGGCACCCCGGCACCCCCGCACCCGCACTGCGGTCCCGGGCGAGAACCCCGGCACCCCCGCACCCGCACCGCGGTCCCGGGCGGGAACCCCGGCACTCCCGCACCCGCACCGCGGTCCCGGGCGGGAACCCCGGCACCCCGGCCCCGGGCGGCCACCCGGGCCCCTGCACCGGCCCACCGGCACCAGCCCCCCTGCACCGGCCCGCCGGCGCGAGCCCCCTGCACCCCGTTCGACACCTTGCCCAGCAAAGTGGCCGACGCCATACAAGATGGCGATGACGCCCGCCACCCGCGTCTCCCTACCCTGGGCCCCATGACCCCTCCTGTCCCGTCGCACGCGCCCTCGCACGCCCCCGCGTCCGCCGCCCCGCTCGCCGACCCCCGGGCCGGTGCGGCCGTGAAGGCCGCCGACCGTGCGCACGTGTTCCACTCCTGGTCCGCCCAGGAGCTGATCGACCCGCTCGCCGTCGCCGGCGCCGAGGGCGCGTACTTCTGGGACTACGAAGGCAACCGCTACCTCGACTTCACCAGCGGCCTCGTCTTCACCAACATCGGCTACCAGCACCCCACCGTCGTCGCGGCGATCCAGGAACAGGCGGCCCGGCTCACGACCTTCGCGCCCGCTTTCGCGCTCGACGTACGGTCCGAGGCGGCGCGCCTCATCGCCGCCCGCACCCCGGGCGACCTCGACAAGATCTTCTTCACCAACGGGGGCGCCGACGCCGTCGAGCACGCCCTCCGGATGGCCCGGCTGCACACCGGCCGCCCGAAGGTGCTGTCGGCGTACCGCTCGTACCACGGCGGGACGACCACCGCGATCAACGTGACCGGCGACCCTCGCCGCTGGGCGTCGGACAGCGGCACCGCCGGGGTCGTGCACTTCTGGACGCCGTTCCTCTACCGCTCCCCGTTCTACGCCTCGACGGAGGCCGAGGAGTGCGCACGCGCGCTGGAGCACCTGGAGGCGACCATCGCCTTCGAGGGGCCCGAGACCGTCGCGGCGGTCATCCTGGAGACCGTCCCCGGCACGGCCGGGATCATGATGCCGCCGCCCGGCTACCTCGCGGGGGTGCGCGAGATCTGCGACCGGCACGGGATCGTCTTCGTACTGGACGAGGTGATGGCGGGATTCGGGCGTACGGGGGAGTGGTTCGCGGCCGACCACTTCGACGTCGTACCCGACCTGCTGACCTTCGCGAAGGGCGTCAACTCCGGTTACGTACCGCTCGGCGGGGTCGCGATCTCGGCGGCGATCGCGGAGACCTTCGCGACCCGCCCGTACCCCGGCGGTCTCACGTACTCCGGCCACCCGCTGGCCTGCGCGGCGGCCGTCGCCACGCTCCGGGTGATGGAAGACGAGAAGGTCGTCGAGCACGCCGCGCACATCGGCGCGACCGTCCTCGGCCCGGGCCTGCGCGACCTGGCGGAGCGGCACCCGTCGGTGGGGGAGGTGCGGGGGACGGGGGTGTTCTGGGCGCTGGATCTCGTACGGGACAGGGAGACGCGCGAGCCGCTCGTCCCGTACAACGCGACGGGTGAGGCGAACGCCCCCATGGCCGCGTTCGCCGCCGCCTGCAAGCGGAACGGCCTGTGGCCCTTCGTGAACATGAACCGCACCCACGCCGTCCCCGCCTGCAACGTCACGGAGGCGGAGGCGAAGGAGGGCCTGGCCGCCCTGGACGTGGCGCTGGGGGTCGCGGACGAGTACACGGTCCAGCGGCGGGCGGCGGGCGGCGAGCGGTAGACAGCAGGCGGGAGGCGGCAGGCGGCAAGCCGCGCTGAGGGAGCGTCAGGTGGGTGGAACATGTAGGTATGGTGCGTTGTGTGAGCGGACTCGGTCGGTTGTTCCCGTCCCGCCGACCTGTCCACGGGCGGCGGGATCCCATGCTCTGGACGCCCGCGGTCCTGACCGCCGTGATCGCCCTCCTGGCGATCTTCACGCCCCCCGAGGTCCCCTTCACCCGCCTCCTGCCCGCCGCGCCCGCCCTGGCCGCGTCGCTGTGGTCCGTGGCGGCCACCCTCGGGCTCGGCGTGATCTGCGCGCTGGGTGTCATCGCGTACTCGATGTTCGCCGACCACGACTCGACCCTCTACACCGCCGGTGCCATCGGCGCGGTCACGCTGGCCGCCGCCTACGCCAGCCATCTGCGCCTCCAGCGGGAGGACACGCTCGCCGAGGTCAGGGCCGTCGCCGACACCACCCAGCGGGTCCTGCTGCGGCCCGTGCCCGCCCGCATCGGGTGCGTGAGGATCGAGACGCTGTACGTGGCCGCCGCCCCCCAGGCCCGGGTCGGCGGCGACTTCTACGCGGTCGCCGACACCGCCCACGGGCTCCGGCTGATCATCGGCGACGTACGCGGCAAGGGGCTGGACGCGGTCGGGGTGGCCTCGGCCGTGCTGGGCTCGTTCCGGGAGGCGGCGTACGACGCGCCGGACCTCGGGGTGCTCGCGCGGCGCCTGGACACCACCGTCGGCCGTTACGAGGCGGCCGGCCCGGGCCCCGACGCCTCCGAGCTGTTCGCCACCGCCGTCCTCGCCGAGATCCCCACGCACGGCTCGCACGCCCGGATCCTGAGCTGCGGGCACCCGCCGGTCCTCCTGACGCACGACGGCCGCATCCGCTCCCTCACCCCGCGCACGTCGTCCCCGCCCATCAACCTCGCGACGCTGCTGGGCGGGGCGTACCACGCGGAGGAGGTGCCGTTCGTGCCCGGCGACCAACTCCTCCTCTACACCGACGGCGTCACCGAGACGCGGGACGGCGACGGCGCGTTCTTCCCGCTCGCCGCGTGGGCGGGGGAGCGGACGTCCGTACCGCCGCGGCCCCTGCTCGACCAGCTGCACCGGGCGCTCCTCCAGCACAGCGCGGGGGGACTGGACGACGACATCGCGGTCCTGGCCGTACGCAGGACCCCACCGGAAGCGGCGGGCGCGGCGCCCAAGGGGTGAGGGCGGGGGCCCGGGCGTGACATCGCCCCTCGCGCGCTGGCTTAGGGTGTCGGGAGCCGGACGAGGGGACGTACCACCATGCCTGCCAGCGGAGCTGTGACCCGCAGCACCTTGCGGCAGCAGATCGCGGACGCGCTGCGTGACGAAGTGCTCGCCGGGCGTCTGCTGCCGGGCCAGGAATTCACGGTCAAGCACATCGCCGACCAGTACGGGGTCTCCGCGACGCCCGTGCGCGAGGCGCTCGTCGACCTCTCCGCGCAGGGTCTGCTCGACTCCGACCAGCATCGCGGCTTCCACGTCCACGAGTTCACCGTCGAGGACTTCCGGGGCATGGTCGAGGCGCGCTCGCTGGTCGTGGACGGGGTGGTCCGCAGGCTCGACGGCGCGGGCCTCGCGGCCAGGGCGCACGGCGAGTCGCTGGTGTCGGTACGGCGCAGGGCCGAGGAGGCCGCGCGGGCGGCGCGCGCCGGGGACCTGGACATTCTCATCGGGTACGACCTGCGCTTCTGGCGGGAGTTGGGCGCGCTGATCGCCAACCGGTACGTGTGCGAGTTCCTGCACCGGATGCGGGTGCAGGCGTGGGTGTTCTCCGTCCCGTTCCTGCGGGCGGACGCCGAGGGCGAGAAGTGGCTGTGGAGCGGGCACGAACCGCTGGTCGACGCGATCACCCTGGGGGACGCCGGGGCGGTCCGGGCGGTGATCGGGGAGTACGACGAGCACGCCCGCAAGTGGGCGGACCGACTGGAAAGTACACACAGGTGAGCGCGGACAAGGCGGGGGAGCCGGGCGGGGCCGGGGAGTCGGGCGCCGGTACGGATACGGATACGCGTACGGATACGGATACGCGTACGGGGGCGGGTGTGGCCGAGGAGTCGCGGGTCGCGGACGCCGCGGCCGGCCGGCCGCGCAACACCGACGTCACCCTCTCTGTCGTCGTCCCCGCCTACAACGAGGAGGCGCGCCTGCGCCCCACCCTCGACGCCATCCGCGCCCACCTCGCCGCCGACCCGGGCCGCTGGGGCGTGTGGGAGCTGATCGTGGTGGACGACGGCTCGTCGGACGGGACGGTCGCGATCGCCGAGGCCGCCGCCGCCGAGGAACCGCGCGTCCGGCTGGTCCGCAGCCCCGGCAACCACGGCAAGGGCCACGCGCTGCGCCTCGGCGTCCTCGCCTCGTACGGCCGGCGTGTCCTGCTCACCGACGCGGACCTCGCGACCCCGATCGAGGAGCTGGACCAGCTCGACAAGCGGCTCGGCGAGCAGGCCGCGGACGACGGCCTCGGCGCCGCGATCGGCTCCCGCGCCCACCCCGACGCCCGGATCGAGGTGCGCCAGTGGGCGCTGCGGGAGTGGCTGGGGCGGCTCGGCAACCGGCTCATACAGGCCGTCGCGGTCGACGGCATAGAGGACACCCAGTGCGGCTTCAAGCTGTTCGACGGCGACCAGGCGCGCGCCGCGTTCGGCGCGTCGCGGCTGGACGGGTGGGGCATCGACGTCGAGATACTGCGGTACTTCCGGCGCGCGGGCTGGCCGGTGACGGAGGTCCCGGTGCGCTGGGCGCACCAACCGGGCTCCAAGGTGCGGCCGTTGGACTACGTCCGGGTGCTGCTGGAGCTGGTACGGCTCAAGGCGGGCCGGTCGCGTTCGGCCCGCTGGGCCCGCTGGGCCTCCGGTTCCCGGCCGTCCGGCTCGGAGGCGCCGAACCCGGGGACGTCCGGCCCGGGGACGTCCGGCCTGCGGCCGGTGGACCTGACGGTGACGGTCCTCTTCGTCCTCGCCGCGCTCTTCCTCTACAAGGGCCTCTGGAGCGACCTCGACCACTCCTACCTCGCCGACTCCGGGTCGGACCAGAACCAGTGGGAGTGGTTCTTCGCGGTCACCGCCGACAACGTCCGGCACCTCCACAACCCGCTGTTCACGACCTTCCAGAACTTCCCCGACGGCGTGAACCTCATGGCGAACACCGTCATGCTCGGCCTCTCCGTCCCCCTCACGCCCGTCACGCTCCTCTTCGGGCCGACCGTGACCTGGGCGTTCGTCCTGACCTTCGGGCTGGCGGCGACGGCGACGGCCTGGTACTGGCTGTTCGCCCGCCGGCTGACGCGTAACCGCTGGGCGGCCGCGCTCGGCGCGGCGCTGGCCGCGTTCGCGCCGCCGATGATGTCCCACGCGAACGCGCACCCCAACTTTCTCGTGCTGTTCATGATTCCGGTGATCATCGACCGGGCGCTGCGACTGTGCGACGCGGCGGCAGCGGCGGGGGCGGCCCCCGGCGAGGCGGGTCCCGGTGACGCGGTGGCGGCGGGCGCCGCCCCGAAGCGGGTGGCCCGGGACGGTGTGCTGCTCGGCCTCTTCGTGACGTACCAGATCTTCCTCGGCGAGGAACCCCTCCTGCTCGCCGTCATGGGCATGCTGCTCTTCGCGCTCGCGTACGCCTTCCAGCGCCGCGACGTGGCGAAGGCGTCGGTCCGCCCCCTGCTGCGGGGGCTCGGGTACGCGCTCCAGGTGTGCCTGCCGCTGCTCGCGTTCCCGCTGTACTGGCAGTTCTTCGGCCCGCAGAGCTACCACAGCGTCCTGCACGGCGACAACGCCGGCAACAGCCCGCTGTCCTTCCTCCACTTCTCCGGACGCGCGCTCTTCGGTACGGAGGCGGCGGCGGACCCGCTCGCCATGAACCGTACCGAGCAGAACGCCTTCTACGGCTGGCCGTTGATCGCCCTGTCCGGGGGTCTGGTGGTGTGGCTGTGGCGGCTGGCGGCAGTGCGGGCCCTGGCGTTCACGGCGGCGGCCGCCGCGCTGCTCTCGCTGGGGCCGAGGGTACGGATCCCCTTCACGGACGTGGTGCTGCCCGGCCCCTGGCGGGTCCTCGCGCACCAGCCGCTCTTCGAGTCGGTCATCGAGTCGAGGGTGGCGATGATCTGCGCCCCGGCGCTGGGCGCGCTGGTGGCGCTGGCGGCGGACCGGCTGGGGGACGAGGGGGTCCTTCCCCGGCGTTCCGACCGGCTCGTCGGCCTCGCGGCGCTGGCGACGGCGCTGATCCCGATCATCCCGACGCCGATGCCGGTACGGGAGCGGCCCGACGTCCCGGCGTTCATCGCGGACGGCACGTACCGGTCGTACGTCTCGCCGGGCGAGTCCGTCGTGCCCGTACCGCTGCCGGATCCCGGTGACGCGGAGGCCCTGCACTGGCAGTCGGCGTCCGGGCTCGGGTTCTCCGTGCCCGGCGGGTACTTCAACGGGCCCTGGGGCCCGGACCGGAGAGGCATCTACGGGGCGTCCCCGCGCTTCACCTCGAACTGGCTGCGTGAGGTCCGTAACACCGGCCAGGTGCCGCCCATCGGGCCGGGGCAGCAGGCGCAGGCGCGCTTCGACCTCGCGTTCTGGAAGGCCGGGGTGGTGGTGCTCGCGCCGCAGCCGAACGACGCGGCGCTGTACGAGACGGTGGAGAAGCTGCTCGGCGAACCGGGGAAGCGGGTCGACGGCGCCTGGATCTGGGACCTGCCGCCGACGGGGGCGGGGGCGCGCGCGGCGGGGGCCGCGGGGTGACGCATAGTGAGAAGGCAAGGGCATAGTGAGGGGGAAAGGCCGGTCGACCGGCACCCTTCGCGGAACGTGCCCGCCGCACTACGCTGTCCCGACCATCGTGACCATCGCGCGCACGCGTACGAACTCGTTGGAGAGCGAGCCTCCCTTGGCCTGTGACCTGTGGTTGGTCCCCCTCGTCGATGTGCTGTGCCACAGCCCCGACAACCCCTTCGCCGAAGAGATCGCCGTCTACGACAAGGCGCTCGGCGACGCCGGGCTCCCGTCCGTCCCCGTCTTCGCCTACATGCCGGGCCTCTCGGGGGACGTCGCCCCCGTCGCCGGATTCGACTACGACGCGCTGCACTTCCTGCGGCGCGTGTACCTGCTCCAGGTGTGCGGCCTGGCGGTCACGCCGGTCGGCG
Source organism: Streptomyces liangshanensis (assembly GCF_011694815.1). NCBI lineage: Bacteria > Bacillati > Actinomycetota > Actinomycetes > Kitasatosporales > Streptomycetaceae > Streptomyces > Streptomyces liangshanensis. The sequence continues at coordinate 3,584,572 of NZ_CP050177.1, read as the reverse complement.
AACTGGGCGGTGACTACGAACAGTTGCTGGAGATGTTCGAGTCGACGGCCCAGCAGTCGCACCTGGTCTGGCACTACGACCACGCGGGCGCGTACGTCCCGGTGGACTTCGCCGTACCTCTGTCGAACGAGGAACTCCTCGCGGGCGGTGGCCCGCTGGGCTCCACGCACGGTCTGCTGCGGGAGCTCGAATTCGTCGCCGCGTCGATCGGTATCGACCCGGCCAACCCGCCGGCGCCCCCGACCCCGCCGGACCGGCCGACCTCCCTGGAGGAGCCGGCGAACCCGATCCCGTACGACGACAGTCCGTTCGCCCGGGAACGCCACGTGTGGCTGGGCCTGCACGCGGCGGCCACGAGGAGCCTGGCGCAAGGCTCGATGATCGTCTTCAGCTGACGACGGGGGTGCCGGGGCGGGAGGTCACGCCCCCGCCCCGCGCCCGCGTCGTACCTCCGCCCCGCGCCCCGTCCCCCACCCCCTGCCTAGCGGGGCGACTCCGGGGGGCGCTGGCGCGGCATGTTGGGGCGGGTGCCCGGGGGCAGCGGGAAGCGCCCCGGCCCCGGCCCCGCGTCCTGCCGTCCCCCGCCGCTCGCGAGGGACTGCATGACCAGCGGGGCGGGTCCCGACCGGAACTCCACCATCCAGTCCGCGGTCTCCGACCGAACTAACTCCGTCACGTCCTCGGAGAAGCGCCGCAACACGTTCAGGCACCGCTCCGCCGCCTCGCTCGCGGTGCCCTCGGCGGGGCCCAGCACCTCCCGTACGCTCTCCGACGCCCAGTCGAACTGGAACGTCTGGAGCCGGCGCTGTACGGCCTGGGCCGTCGCGACCGACCGCATCCACCCGGACGTGAGGCCGAAGTACCGGTCGCACCCCACGCAGGCCGCGCCCAGCAGCAGCGAGACGTACCCCCAGCCGGCGGCTCCGGGCAGCGCCCGGGTGAGGTCGAGCAGCGGCAGGGCCGTACCCGCGACGACGCCGAAAGCCGTGGAGGCCCGCAGGACGCACGCGGCGCGCCGCTTGCGTACCCGGTCGGCGAGGTACCAGGCGACCGTGCGCAGTGCCCCGCTCTCGGCCCACCGGTACAGCTCGTCCAGCCGCTCGGCCGGCTCGCCCCAGTCCCCCAGCGGGAAGGGGCCGCCGGTCAGGTCGCCGACGGGCGGGCAGGCGGGGCGGCCGGATCGGGTGGAGCGGCCGGACGCGGGATCGGCGGCGTCCGGGGGTCCGGGCCGGCCCGACGCGTCCGGGTGGTCCGAGGGGTCCGGGTGGTGAGGGGACGGGTCGGCCGGATTGGCCGGATTGGACGGGTGGGACGGGTTGGGCGGGTTGGCCGGGTACGAGTGGTCCGAGGGGTCCTCCTCCCGGGCGGGGCCTCCGGGCTGCATCTCCGGCTGGCTCACCGGGGCACTCCTCTGCGATCTGCTGTGACGGATCTGCGGGCACGCTGTGTTGCGTGACGCTTCGTGGCTGTGACTACACGTCGTGACTATGTGTGACGTCGTGACGACGGATGTGGACGCGCATGCACTTCCTACCGCCGAATGGTGGGCCGGAGGGTCGAAATCCAGGGGTTTCCGCCCGCACGGGCGTGTTGATCAGGTAGAGGAGCCCGTGGCACTCACTCGAAAGAGTTGGTCCCCTCGGGGTAGGGCGCGCCGCTCGGGGACCACGTAGGCTCGGCTTACGGACAGAACGTCGTCGAAATGCCAGGAGTGACCGTGATTCCCGGTGGTGGTCAGCCGAACATGCAGCAGCTCCTCCAGCAGGCCCAGAAGATGCAGCAGGAGCTCGCACAGGCACAGGAAGAGCTCGCGGCGACCGAGGTCGACGGGCAGGCGGGCGGTGGCCTCGTGAAGGCCACGGTCAACGGCTCCGGTGAGCTGCGCGCCCTTGTCATCGACCCGAAGGCCGTGGACCCGGACGACACGGAGACGCTCGCGGATCTTGTCGTCGCCGCGGTCCACGCCGCGAACGAGAACGCGCACCAGCTCCAGCAGCAGAAGCTGGGCCCGCTGGCGCAGGGCTTGGGAGGCATGCCGGGGATGCCCTTCTAGCCCGCCCTTCCGGCCCGCCCTTCTCCGGGCAAGGGCGTACCAACTACGGTACGTAGAAGCAGGACACCCGGCGCGGCACCCCGCACAACCCCGGCACCAGGAAAGGCAATCCGTTGTACGAAGGCGTGGTTCAGGGCCTCATCGACGAACTGGGCAGGCTGCCCGGCGTCGGCCCCAAGAGTGCGCAACGGATCGCCTTCCACATCCTCCAGGCCGAGCAGACCGACGTCCGCCGCCTCGCCCACGCCCTCCTCGAGGTCAAGGACAAGGTCAGGTTCTGCGCGGTGTGCGGCAATGTCGCGCAGGAGGAGTTGTGCGGGATCTGCCGTGACGTCCGCCGGGACGTGACGGTGATCTGTGTGGTGGAGGAGCCCAAGGACGTCGTCGCGGTGGAGCGTACGCGCGAGTTCCGCGGGAAGTACCACGTCCTCGGCGGGGCGATCAGCCCGATCGAGGGGGTCGGCCCGGACGACCTGCGGATCCGCGAGCTGCTCACGCGCCTCGCCGACGGCACGGTCACGGAGCTGATCCTGGCGACGGACCCGAATCTGGAAGGCGAGGCGACGGCGACGTACCTCGCCCGCATGATCAAACCGATGGGCCTGCGGGTCACACGCCTGGCCAGCGGTCTCCCCGTGGGGGGCGACCTCGAATATGCCGACGAGGTCACGCTCGGGCGTGCCTTCGAGGGGAGACGACTTCTCGATGTCTGACGCAACGCTGCACGCGGCTCATCAGGATCCGGACGACTTCGCGGTCCAGATCGCCGACCAGATCGAGAGCTTCATCGTCGCGGTCACGGAGGTCGCCAAGGGCGACGAGCCGGACAGCGCCGTACCGTTCCTGCTGCTGGAGTTCTCCCAGCTCATGCTGGCGGGCGGCCGGCTCGGCGCGCACGAGGACATCCTCCCCGACGAGCGGTACGAGCCGGACCTCGGCCCGGAGCCGGACACGGACGACCTGCGCGAGCGGTTCGCCCTGCTCCTGGAGCCGATCGACGTCTACTCGGAGGTCTTCGACCCGTACGAGCCCCGCAAGGCGCCGGTCGCCGCGCGGATCTCGGACGACATCGCGGGGGTGGTGGCGGACCTGCGCCACGGCCTGGCGCACTACCGCGCGGGCCGGACGACCGAGGCGATGTGGTGGTGGCAGTTCTCGTACTTCTCGAACTGGGGCTCCACCGCCTCCGCCACCCTCCGCGCCCTCCACTCCCTGGTCGCCCACGTCCGCCTGGACCAGCCCCTCCCGGCCCTCGACGGCCTGGACACGGACCAGGACCTCAGCGAGGACGCGGAAGACGCCCTGGCGGAAGAGGCGGGCCGAGTAATGGCCGAAGAAATCGCCGGCCCCCTGGGCCTCCCGGCCCGGACCGCCCGGCCGTGAGTGCCGACAACGCGCGCCCGCAGGCCCGCGTCGGCTGAGGGACCGTCAACTGGTCTGTTCGGTACGGGGCTTGAGTGTCTGGGTGGGGTGTGTGGTGGTGGGGTTTCGGCCAGGTTGTCAGGGGAGTTGAACCTCGGGGTCGTTGTCGCCGTATGTCTGGTGGGGGCGTGCGAGGTGACTTGGGCGCTCCTGGCGCACTGGTTCGGTACGTGCGGCCGTACGGCTCTCAGCTGTGCGGTCGCGGCACTCGGCCCCGACACGGAATGGACTCGATCGTGACTGCTCCCTCGGCATTTCCGACCGGCACCTCCCGCTCGACCTGGCACGTACGTCTCACCGCATTCGCCATGGGTGCCTTCGCGGCCGGGGCCCTCGTCCTCACCGGCGGCATCTCCGGGAACACCGCGAACGCGATGAACGCGGCGCCTGCCTCGGGGGCCGTCAACTCCCCGGCTCCCGCGGCCATTACGTGCCCCTCCACCTCCTGCCAGCGCCTCGCCTCCGGTCTCGGCGAGCCCGTCACCTCGGTGCTCGACGGCGCGGGCAACGCGTACATCACGTACGTCAACGGCGACCTCCGCAAGGTCGCCCTCGCCTCCGGTGCCACGACCACCGTCGCCAAGGGCCTCGGCAATCTGCGCGGCGTGGACCTGGACGGCGCCGGCAGCGCGTACGTCGGTGACTTCGACGGGAACCTGCGGAAGGTGGATCTCGCCACCGGTTCGCAGGAGTTGCTGGCCAGTGGGCTGGGGCCGCTGCACGGCATCGTCCACGGCGCGGGTGTCACCTACGCGACCGGTGGGGCGGGCAAGTTGTACGAGGTACGGCCCGGGCGGGCCGTACGCGTGGTCGCCTCCGGCCTCGGGCTCTCCCAGGGCATCGCGCTCGACGGCAAGGGCCTCGCCTACACCGCCGACATGATGACCGGGCGGATCCTTCAGACCGACCTCACGACGGGCGCGGTCAAGAGCCTGGCCAAGGAGCAGTACGAGCCGACGTCCATCTCCGTCGGGAGCGACGGGCAGGTCTACTTCGCGGTGGGCTCGGAGGTGACCCGGCTGAATCCGGTCACGGGCCAGGCCGTCGAGATCGCCACGCTGCGCGGTCTCAACTCCGTCTTCTTCAAGGTCGACAGGAACGGCGACGCCTACGCGACGGACGTGGCCAGCGGCGGGGGTTCGCTCTGGAGGATCGCGGGGTTGGTCCGCTAGTTTGTTCGGGCGTTGAACGAACGGCGTCCGGGTGCCGTATATGAATGTAGGTAGCAGTCAGTACGACACACCGCACCGCCCGCGCCCACCCGGTCGCCGGGCGGTGCGCCCCGGACGGAATGGACCCGATCGCTCGTGCCCGGACATGTGACCGCCTCGACCACAGCGCCCGCCTGTACGACCCTGTCGACCGCCGCCGTCCCCACGACGCGTCGTACGGAACACGCCAGGCGCGTACGGAACACCGCCCGCGCCCTGGGCGCCCGCACCGCCCGCGGGCTGGCCGCGGCCGGGGGCGTGCTGGCCCGGGCGGCCTCCAGGGGCGCCGCCGAAGCCCCCGTACCCGCCCTCTCCGCCACCGCCAACCGACCCCGCACGGGCACGACCCCGTCCCGGCACGACGCCGGGACGGGGTGCGAGCCGTGCCGGACGGCGGTCAGCCGAGCTTGGCCAACTGCGCGTCGATGAGGTCCTTCGGCTGCTTGCTCTCGCCGCCGAGGTTGATCGCGACGAAGGCCGCCACCAGGCCGTCCTTGCGCACGGCCACCAGCGGGGACGTGGTGGGCTCGCCCTCCACGTCCGTCGTCACGGTGTAGGCGACGGCCTCGTCGCCCGCCGTGTAGGTCGCCGGGGCGACCTTCGTGACCTTGGTCTTCTCGCCGCCGACGGTGTACGTGAAGCCGCCCGCGCACGCCTTGCCCGCCGCGCGCAGCGCTTCGAGCGCCTCCGGGGCGCCCTGGCCCTCGTACGAGCTGAGGGTCTCGGCGGTGATCGTCATGCTGGTCAGGGCGGCGAGCGCGTCCTCCGGCGGGGCGTCCGCGGCCGGCTTCTGCGGCACGCTCGAGATCCGGAGCGGCGTGGACGCGCCGGGCTTGCCCGTCGGCCGGAGGCCCAGGACGTCGATCAGCGGGGTGCAGGCGTTGTTGTCGGTGGTGATGCCCGCCCCGGCGGCGACGTCCGCCGCGGAAGCTTTGGCGATCTTGTAGTTCTTCACGTCCCCCTCGGCCAGCGCCAGCTTCTCCAGCTCGGCCTGCGGCAGGGCGGTGGCGCCGGCCGCGTCGGCCGCCGGCTTCGCCGCGGCGCTCGCCTTGGTCTTGTCGCCGGACTTGCCGCTGTTCTTGTCGGAGTCCGCGGAGCTGTCGTCGGAGCCGCCGCACGCGCCGACCAGCAGGGCGAGCGAGAGCGCGGACGCGGCGACGGCGGTACGGCGGACGAGGGAGCTGCCCGGGGTGGTGGTGCGGGCGGCGGTGGTGCTGCGCATGGAGCGGGTCCTCTGGGTCTCGGTGAACAACGTTCCCCCCGCGCGAAGTTCACTGCTCAGCGACACGCGGATTCTGTTGATCGACCGAAAGTACGTTCTTTGCCGTCCCATGATCAAGAAATAAGGCTCGCGTGATCAAGAAATAGGGCTCGCGCGCGGGATCGTGACGCTCGCGCAATCCCAGAGCCGTCGGATCGAGACGTGCCGCCGTACAACCTTCCTGCCCACCCTCTTGCCTGAACACGGACAAGCGCGCGCCGAGGCCGGCCGTGTGACGTGGGTTACGTTCCGCGTGGGCGCCGCGATCGCGGGCATACATCCTCACCGAGCGGACTCGGTGATCATCCAGTGAGCGGGACATCTCACGATGTGATATAGCCATGGCGTCCTACGGCCGCTCGTTAGACTGAGCCGACAGTCGACAGTTGTGATGGATTGCTGGATTGAGCGAGGAGCGCACGTGGGCCTTGTCGTGCAGAAGTACGGAGGCTCCTCCGTAGCCGATGCCGAGGGCATCAAGCGGGTCGCCAAGCGAATCGTCGATGCCAAGAAGAACGGCCACCAGGTCGTCGTCGTGGTCTCGGCGATGGGCGACACGACGGACGAGCTGATCGATCTCGCCGAGCAGGTATCGCCGATCCCCGCCGGGCGCGAGTTCGACATGCTGCTGACCGCGGGAGAGCGGATCTCCATGGCGCTGCTGGCCATGGCGATCAAGAACCTGGGCCACGAGGCCCAGTCGTTCACGGGCAGCCAGGCCGGCGTCATCACCGACTCCGTCCACAACAAGGCGCGCATCATCGATGTCACGCCGGGCCGGATCCGTACCGCGCTGGACGAGGGCAACATCGCCATCGTCGCCGGGTTCCAGGGGGTGTCCCAGGACAAGAAGGACATCACCACGCTGGGCCGGGGCGGCTCGGACACCACCGCCGTCGCCCTCGCGGCCGCGCTGAACGCCGAGGTCTGCGAGATCTACACCGATGTCGACGGCGTCTTCACCGCCGACCCGCGGGTCGTGACGAAGGCCCGGAAGATCGAGTGGATCTCGTTCGAGGACATGCTGGAGCTGGCGAGTTCCGGCTCGAAGGTGCTGCTGCACCGCTGCGTCGAGTACGCACGCCGCTACAACATCCCGATCCACGTCCGCTCCTCCTTCTCGGGGCTGCCGGGCACGTGGGTCAGTCACGAACCGCTCAGTCGCGAACCGCTCAGTCACGAACCGCAAGGGGACCGCAAGGTGGAGCAGGCCATCATCTCCGGTGTCGCCCACGACACCTCCGAGGCGAAGATCACGGTCGTCGGCGTCCCCGACAAGCCCGGCGAGGCCGCGACGATCTTCCGCGCCATCGCGGACAACGAGATCAACATCGACATGATCGTGCAGAACGTGTCCGCCGCGGCGACCGGTCTGACCGACATCTCGTTCACGCTCCCCAAGTCCGAGGGCCGCAAGGCGATCGACGCGCTGGAGAAGACGAAGTCGAAGATCGGCTTCGACTCGCTGCGGTACGACGACCAGATCGCCAAGATCTCGCTGGTCGGCGCCGGGATGAAGACCAACCCGGGAGTGACGGCGGGCTTCTTCGAGGCGCTGTCGGACGCGGGCGTGAACATCGAGCTGATCTCGACCAGTGAGATCCGCATCTCGGTCGTCACCCGCGCGGACGAGGTCACGGAGGCGGTACGGGCCGTGCACAGCGCCTTCGGCCTCGACAGCGACTCGGACGAGGCCGTGGTCTATGGGGGCACCGGACGATGAACGGCAAGCCGACGCTCGCGGTCGTGGGTGCGACCGGTGCCGTCGGCGCCGTCATGCTCCAGATCCTGTCGCAGCACGCGGACGTCTGGGGCGACATCCGGCTCGTCGCCTCGCCCCGTACGAGCGGCCGCAAGCTGTCCGTACGGGGTCAGGAGACCGAGGTCGTCGCGCTCACCGAGCAGGCGTTCGACGGCGTGGACGTCGCGGTGTTCCTCGTACCGGACGAGGTGTCCACCCAGTGGGCACCCGTCGCCGTCGCCAAGGGCGCGGTCGTGGTGGACAACTCGGCCGCCTTCCGGATGGAACCGGATGTCCCGCTGGTGGTCCCCGAGCTCAACTCCCACGCCGTACGGTCCCGTCCGCGCGGCATCGTCGCGAGCCCCGGCTGCGCCACACTGTCGATGGTGGTCGCGGTGGGAGCGCTCCACGCCGAGTTCGGGGTGCGCGAACTGGTCGTCTCCTCGTACCTCGCCGTCAGCGCCGCCGGCCAGGACGGCGTCACCGCGCTCCGCGACCAGCTCTCGCTCGTCGCCGGTACGGACCTGGGTACGCACCCGGGCGACGTACGCCGCGCGGTGGGCGACAGCACCGGCCCCTTCGCCGCTCCGCTGGCGCTCAACGTGGTGCCGTGGGCCGGTTCGCTCCAGGACGGCGGCTGGTCGTCGGAGGAGACGGCGATCCGCGACGAGACCCGCAAGATCCTGGACCTGCCCGGCCTGCGGATCGCGGCGACCTGCGTCAACGTGCCTGTGATCACTGCCCATTCGGCGGCCGTGCACGCGCGGTTCGAGCAGGAGATCACGGTCGACCGCGCGCACGAGATCCTGGCGACCGCGCCGGGTGTGGTGCTGTTCGACAACCCGGGCGCCGGCGACTTCCCCACGCCCTCGGACGTGGTGGGCACGGACCCGACGTGGGTGGGGCGCGTACGGCGGTCGCTGGACGACCCCAGGGCGCTGGAGCTGTTCGTCTGCGGCGACAACCTCCGTAAGGGGGCGGCGCTCAACGTGGCGCAGATCGCCGAGGCCGTGGCGGTCGAGCTCTCGAAGGCCTGAGGCCGCAGCTGTACTGCCATACCGCCCCCGTTGTCCTCGCGTACCCCTTGTGTGCTCCTTCCGTATGCCTTGCTCACCTTCCTTGGCTGAACTTGCCCTGTTCTGGGGGTAGTCGAGAGAAAACCGGAAGCCCTGGATCCTTAAGTGTTTGTAGGATCTGTGAACGCCCTGTGATCAAGACGATGGTCTGTACCACTTGAACTGGTATGTCGTTGTGTCCGACGATGCGTATCAGTCTTTCTGTGAGTTTCCTTCGGGAGTTCCGCAACCGCTCGCTCGCCGGGAGGCGTCTATGCGGTCGCGCCTGTGGGGGTGCGGGGTGCCGCAGGCAAATGGGGCATTGGGGGAGATCAGGTACGCATGACGGTATTTGGTGCAACGTCAAATGGGTGGGCCTACGCGTACAACCCTGACGGGGGGGAGCGTGTCCAACAGGCGTGGCAGAGGTTCTCGACATCACAGCGATCGTCCCGGTGCGTGGCGCGGCAGTGCGCCCCGCCCGGCGCCCGCGTGCGCCCGGCGGTATGCCGGTGATCGCCCGCATGCCCGCCGCGCGTTCGACCCGCATTCCGGCCCAGCGCGACGGCAGTGACGACACGGCGGCGGCGGGTACGACCGTCGACCACCTCACCGAGACCTACCGGGCGCACTACCGTTCGCTGCTCGGCCTCGCGGCCCTGCTCCTGGACGACACCGCCTCCTGCGAGGACGTCGTGCAGGAAGCTTTCATCCGGGTGCACTCCGCCCGCAACCGGGTACGGGAGCCGGAGAAGACCCTGGCGTATCTGCGCCAGACGGTCGTGAACCTCTCCCGTTCCGCGCTGCGTCGGCGGATCCTGGGTCTCAAGCTCCTCTCGAAGCCGATGCCCGACATGGCGAGCGCGGAGGAGGGGGCGTACGACCAGCTGGAGCGGGACGCGCTGATCAAGGCCATGCGCGGGCTCCAGCGGCGGCAGCGCGAGGTCCTGGTGCTGCGGTACTTCGCGGACATGACGGAGGCGCAGGTCGCCGAGACGCTCGGGATATCGCTGGGCTCGGTGAAGGCGTACGGCTCGCGGGGTATCAAGGCGCTGCGCGTCGTGATGGAGGCGCAGGCATGAAAGGGCGCGGCTTCGGCCGTACGAACGGCCGGGGAGACGGCCGTGAGAACGCGCGGCACGAAGAACCGGACCGGTGGGACCCCGACAGGGACCGCCGGCCGGGCGACACGCAGGGCGCGCCGATGAACGACCTGACTGGAAACGGAATTGTGAACAACGGGCCGGAGAACGAGCTGAGTGGCCTGCGCAAGGCGCTCGGTGGCGACAACGGGGCCGAATCGGGCACCGGCAAGGGCGACGACGACGGCTCGGGGCGCGAGGACTTCGGCTTCGGGGACGACGAACTGGCGCTGCGCCGCCTGTTCCACACCGCGGTGGAGGACCTGGAGCCGTCGGACGGCGCGCTCGACCACCTCCGCAAGGCGGTTCCGACCCGGCGGGCCAGGAAGCGCCAGGCGATGGTCGGCGTGGCGGCCGCCGCGCTGCTGTGCGGTACGGCGATCCCGGCGTTCGTCCATGTCGCCAACTCCAGCAGCACGACGGACAGCCGGTCCGTCAACGCCGGTCACGGCGAGCGCGAGCAGCACGGCGCGGACGGCGGGAAGACGTCGGGCGGCATCCACAAGGACACCGACCACCTGCCGGGCGAGGCCTCCTCGGACCCGGACGCGTCCGGGAAGCCCGACAAGCCGAAGGACCCCTCACCGGGCTCCGTCAACGGCGGTACGGGGGGTACGGCGCCGCCGCACGACACCTCCACCGCCTCCTCGCCGGTGTGCGACCCGAACCAGCTCAACGTGGTGACCGCCAGGACAGGCGCCCCGACCGCGGACGGCACGGTCTACGGCACCTTCCGCGTCGCCAACGTCTCGGGATCCGAGTGCGCGGTCGCCGGCAAGGGAACGGTCAACTTCACGGCGGCGGGCGCCGCCGACCGCGACAAGATCGCGGTGGTGCAGCACACGGCGGGCGACCAGGCGAGCGGCCTGCCGGACCCGTCGCTGGAGGCGCCGGCGATGGTCCTCCCGCCGAACGGCGCGTACGAGGTGCAGTTCGCCTGGGTGCCGGCGGACACCTGTCCGACGGTCGACCCCTCCCCGGACCCCTCGCCGACGGACAACGTGTCGTCGGGCACCACCACAGGCAGCACCGGCGGCTCCAACCCGGGCTCCAGCGCCACGTCCGGCACGGACGCGACGAGCACCGACACGCAGCTCGTCGAGGACGGCGGTGGTACGGAGGACGGCAGCGTCACCGTGTCCCACACGGCCGAACCGGGCTCACCGGTCGCCGAGGCGACGATCCCCAACGCCTGCGCGGGCACGATCTACCGGACGGGCGTCCTGCCACCGACGGCGTAGAGGTCGGGGCCGGGGCCGGGCGAGGCCCGGCCCGTCCGGCCCGCTGACCCAATGAACCTGCCGGACCCGCCGAGCTCCCTCAGGCGGCGGTGTCCAGCCCGAGGTCCAGCCCCAGCGCCCGGTCCTTCGCGGTCTCCACCTCACGGCGGAACAACCGGAACCACATGAACACCACGAACCCGGCGAACACGAACCACTCACCCGTGTACCCGAGGTTCTGGAACGCCTTGAGGTCGAGCCCGGTGTTCTGCGCCGCGGTGGCCGGTACGGGCAGCAGCCCCGGCGACGCCTGGCTGACGGTGACCCACGCGTCGTACACCGCGTACGGCACGACGTTGATGAGCGACGCCGCGCTGATCATCCCGAGCTGCCCCTGCGGCAGCCCGCCGCCCGTGTGCACACCGGTGGAACCGGACGTCTCCGACGCCTGGAGCGCACCCGTCACGGTGACCTCGCCGGCCGGCGGCGCGGGCACCTTCTCGCCGTCGGCCACCCAGCCCCGTACGACGGGCAGCGCCTTGCCGCCGTCCGTACGGAGCAGGGTCAGGACGTACGAACCGTCCTTCCCGTCCAACTCCCGGTCCGGCACGACGAACTGATCGCCGTAGCGGCCCGTCGCCGTCGCGTGCCGACCTGAGGTCTCCTGATCGACCGGCAGCAGCTTTGCCAGCGGCGCGGTGGCCTCCGTGGCGGGGTCGGGCCGTCTGTCGGCCGCGTTCTGGGTGGCGACACGGTCCTCGAAGCGCCCGAGCTGCCAGGTGCCCATGAAGATGCAGACGGGGATCGCCAGCACGACGAACAGATTGATCCCCCACCAGTGGGGAGTCACCAGGAAGCGATACACCCCTCCACGGTACGGAACGTCCCCCACCCCCGACCCCCCGGGTCCCGCTACCCCACCCCCTCCCGAGCCCCGCCCCACCAAGCCCCCCCACCGCCGCAGCGAAACCCCTACCCCCGGACCCCCACCCCCGCAGTCCCCCGAACGGCCCAACATCCCCCCGCCCCAGAACCACCTGTCTTCCCGAGCCGCCCGCCCGGCCCACCCCCGCCGAGCCGGACACGAGGCCCGGCCCGGCAGTGGCGACCCGCTGGGACGGCGGCCCCCGGCTACGCCAGGTGCCTAGCCGCGAAGTCCAGCTCCATGCGGACCTGCTTGATGCGCTCCTCCACGACGAGGGAGCCGTGGCCCGCGTCGTACCGGTACACCTCGTGCGGCGCACCCCGGGCCGCCAGGCGGTCGACGTAGTTCTCCACCTGCTGGATCGGGCAGCGCGGATCGTTGACGCCGGCCGAGATGTACACCGGCGCCCGTACGGCATCGACGTACGTGATCGGGGACGACGCCTCGAACCGCTCGGGCACCTCCTCCGGCGTACCGCCCAGCAGGGTGCGGTCCATCGCCTTGAGGGCCTCCATCTCGTCGTGGTACGCCGTCACGTAGTCGGCGACCGGCACCGCCGCCAACCCCACCGCCCACACCTCCGGCTGCGTGCCCAGCCCGAGCAGCGTCAGGTAACCGCCCCACGATCCCCCCGACAGGACCAGCTTCGCCGGGTCCGCGAGACCGGACGTCACCGCCCACTCCCGGACCGCCGCGATGTCCTCCAGCTCGATCAGCCCGACCCGGTGCTTGAGCGCGTCCGTCCAGTCCCGCCCGTACCCCGTCGACCCGCGGTAGTTGACCCGCACGACCGCGAACCCGTGGTCCACCCACGCGGCGGGCCCGGCGGCGAACGCGTCGCTGTCGTGCCAGGTCGGCCCGCCGTGGATCTCGAAGACCGTCGGGAACGGCCCCTCGCCCTCGGGCCTCTGGACCAGCGCGTGCACCCGCCCGCCGGGACCCGCCACCCACGCGTCCTCCACCGGCACCGACGCGGGCGCGGCGGCGCCGGGCGGGTCGAGCACGACCCCGCCGGCCGTGGACCGTACCTCCGGCGGCTGCGCGGCCGACGACCACAGATACTCGACGCTCCCGTCCGGCCGGGCCGTCGCCCCCGACACCGTCCCGGGCGGGGTGTCCACCTGGATCAGCGCGCGCCGGGCGAAGTCGTACCGCCACAGCTCCCCGCGCGCCTCGAAGCTGTGCGCGACGAGCAGCCCCGACCCGTCCGGATACCACTCCGCGTTGACGTCCCCGGGCAGCTCGATGGCGAGGTCGGTCTCCTCGCCGGTCAGCGGGTCCCAGACGATCGGCTCCCAGCGCCCCCGCCGCTGGTGCCCGACGAGCAGCCGGCTGTCCCCGGCCACCGGCGCGAACCCCAGCACCTCAAGACCCAGCTCGCGCGTCCCGCCCGCGGTGTCGTCGAGCTCGGCCACCACCGAACCGTCCAGCCGCAGCACCCGGACCGCCGAGTGCATCGCGTCCCCGTGCTCGGTGTGCTCGATCGCGAGCAGGTCGCCGTCGTACGACAGGTCCCCGACCCCCGCCGACTCCCGGTGCCGGTAGATCTCGACGGGCGGCTGCCCCGGCCGTACGACATGGAGCGTCGAACCGTCCTCGTCGGTGGACCGCCCCACCACGGACGTCCCGTCCCGCCCGAGCGCCAGCCCGCCCGGGTAGGAGGGCTCCAGCCCCGGGGTCGCGGGCTCGTCCCCGGATCCCGCTCCTGTCCCCGCCCCGGACGCCACGAACGGCTGCCGCATCCAGACCCCGAACTCGTCCCCGTCGGTGTCGGAGAACCACCAGATCCACTCGCCGTCGGGAGACAGCACCCCGTCCGTCGTCCCGTTCGGCCGGTCCGTCGCCTGCCGCTGCTCGCCCGTCGCCCTGTCCCACGCGTACAGCTCGTATGTCCCTGTCGCGTTCGACACGAACAGCGCCCGCTGCGGAGCGTCCTCCGCCCAGTCGGGCAGCGAAACCCGCGGCGCCCTGAAGCGCTTCTCCCAATCCGGCATCGAACCGGTGATCTGAGTCATGACCCCATTCTGCGCCCGGGCCAGGACATTCCGTCGGCCTACCGCCCAGCCTGTGGACAACCGCCTGTGGATAACTCTCCGACCAGCTCGGAGCCCTTTCCCGACCAGCCCGAATGCCACTCCCGGCCAGGTCCGAGATGCGCCGCCCCGCGGCCGGGGGCACTGTGGGGGGCGGACGCGTCGCGGAACCGGCGCCCAGGACGACGTCGAGGACCGGACGATGGCTGCTTCACCCCAGGCCGGGGCCGAAGGCTCCAGGATGTACGACGAGCTGCTCGCCGTACACATGATCATGCGCCGGGGCACCACCCTCGTGACGACGTCGTTCGCCCGTCTGACCGCCGGCGAGGCGGTCGACGTCAGAGCCCTGGTCAGGACGTCCCGCTGGCTGATCGCGTTCGTGCATCACCACCACGCGAGCGAGGACGAACTGTTCTGGCCCGTCCTGCGCGGCCTCTTCCCGTCCTCGGTCGCCGTACTGGACGCCCTGACCGTCGAACACGAAGCCCTGGACGTGGAGCTGCACACCCTCACCCGGGCCGTGGACGGCATCGCCGACCCCGCCGTCGCGGGCGAGCGCGCCAAGACCCTGGCGGTCGTCGGGCAGGCGGCGCTCGCCGGGCTTCCGTCGGCGCAGAAGGTCCAGGACCTCCTGGCAGCCCACCTGGACAGGGAGGAACCGGTCCTGCGCGACCTCTTCCCCCAGGTCCCGGACGCCGACATCGTCCGCGTCCGCAAGGCCATCGTCCACAGCGCCCCGCGCGACAGCCCGCACCTGGTGTTCGGCCTGATGGAGGACCCGGTGCGGGTGCCGGGCTACGCGGCGATGGCCGCCAACTTCCCGCCGCCCCTGCGCTGGCTGCGCCCCCTGCTCCTGACCCGCTACCGCGCCACCAAGAAGGCCCTGGGCGCGACGCGCTGACCGCTCCGTACCGCTGCTGGGGTACGTCCGCTCCGTACCACCGCCGCGCGCCGGACGTGCCCCGCACGCGCCGCCGCGGACGCGCCGTGCGCCCTCTCCGCCGAGGGGCGCCGGGCGATTGAATGCCGGGGAGCGGAGACGGTCACCCACGCACGACACGAGCGGGAGTGCGTATGGCGAGGCGGAAGACCCCCACCGGCGGAAGCGACAGCGGCACGACGGCCCAGGTCGAGACCCCCCAGGTCTCGGAATCCGAGGAGCTGCTCTTCGGGGGAGCGCTGCGGTACGACATGGGCTGGAACAAGCACGAGGACGCGTTCCTCCAGCTGAACCTGCGATCCATGATCACCGGGATGCCCCGACTCCTGCGCATGACGGGCCAGTTGGCCTGGGAGGCGGACCGGGGCGCCCTGAAGCTGGTGGCGTTGGCCGAGGCCGGGCGGGGGATCAGCCAGGCGGTCGGCCTGATCGCCGTCAACCGCGTCCTCGCCCACCTCCTCGGCGAAGGCACCACGGCCGAGCGACTCGCCGACGCCGGCGGCGCGTTGGCGCTGGCCGCCGGTACGGCCCTGGCGGGCGCGGTGCTGCGCGCCCTGGCCACGGCGGGTACGGGGCAACTGGAGCCGAAGGTCGAACGGGTCGCCACCGAGAGGTACTTGTCGCACACGGCCAGGGTGGAGCTGGAGGCGGTCGAGGACGACGAGTTCCACAAACTCCTCGACAGCGCCCAGTACGGGGCCAGTTCGGCGCGGCGCATGGTGCAGTACTGCCAGGGCGTCCTCAACGCCCTGATGTCACTCGTCGCGGCCGCCGGCGTCCTGGCCGTCCTGCACCCGGTGCTGCTGCCGCTGCTCGTCGCGATGACCGTGCCGAGCGCCTGGGCGGCCCTGTCGGTGGCGCGGCGCCGCTACGCGTCGTTCCAGGTCTGGGTGCAGCACTCCCGGGCCGGCCACCTCATCAGCCAGATGCTGATCTCCACGGACGCGGCGCCCGAGATCCGCGTCCACGACGTCGGCCCGTTCCTCCTGCACCACTTCCGGGCGATGTCCCAGTCGCAGGAGGCGGAACAGCGCCGCCTGGCGCGCCTCGCCGCCCGTACGGGACTGATCGCGGCCGGCTGGACGGGGCTCGCCACGGCCGCCGCGTACTCGACCCTCGGCGGACTGCTGTGGACCGGGACGATGGCGCTGGCGGTCGGCGGGACGGCGGTGTTGGCGATCCGGAGCGGGTCCGCGAGCCTGGAGAACCTTGTCCTCCAGGTCAACTACCTGCACGAGGAGAGCCTGTTCGTCGGGGACCTGCACCGGCTGTGCGAGGAGGCCGTCACCCGGTCCATCCCGACCGGGGGAGTGCCCCTTCCGCCGGACCCGGCGGAAATCACCTTCGAGAACGTGGAGTTCACCTACCGGGGCAAGGACAACAAGCGGGCGCTCGACGGTGTAAGTCTCACCATCCCGACGGGGAAGATCGTCGCGCTGGTGGGCGAGAACGGCAGCGGCAAGAGCACGCTGATCAAGCTGCTGTGCGGCCTCTACCAGCCGGACGCGGGCCGCATCCTGTGGGACGGTGTCGACGCCGCGAAGGCCGACCGCCAGGAACTGGTCTCGCGCGTGGCGGTCGTCGGACAGGACTTCTACCGCTGGCCGTTCACCGCGGCGGTGAACATCAGCATCGGCCGGGCCGACGTGCCGGTCTCGCGCCCCCGCCTCGAAGAGGCCGTCCGGTACGCGGGCGCCGAGGACCTGATCGCCGAACTCCCGCGCGGCTGGCAGACCTTGCTGGCCCGCGGCTACAAGGGAGGCCACCAACTGTCGGGCGGCGAATGGCAGCGCCTCGGCCTCGGCCGCGCCCACTACCGGTCCGGCCAGATCCTCATCGTCGACGAACCGACCTCGGCTCTGGACGCGAAGGCGGAACAACGCCTCTTCGAACAGATCCGCACCCTCGCCGACGCCGGCCAGACGGTCATCCTCATCACCCACCGCCTGGGCTCGGTCCGCGCGGCGGACCTGATCCACGTCCTGGACCACGGCCGCGTGGCGGAAAGCGGCACGTTCCCCGCCCTGATGTCCGACCACACCCCAGGCCCCCACCTCTTCCGCTCCCTCTACCAACTCCAGGCAGCCCAATACACCACCCTCCCTGCGGCGCCCGTCCGGCCGGGCAACTGACCTACTGGGCGGAGACGTTGATCCGGTCGGCCGCCTCCGGCCAGGGGACGGGCACCACGGCGTCCTCGGACCGCGTCGCGTCTTCCTCCCACCAGCCCGTGCCGTTCACCCACCTGAGCAACCACTCGGAGAGCGACGGCGCGTCCCGGAACCACACCTCGGCCCAGTCGTCCACGTAGCCGTTCGGCTCGAAGAGGAGGACGGGCGCATCCGGCCGGAGGCAGTCGACGGCGGCGTACATGGCGCAGCCCCACTCCAGGACGGGCAGCACGCCGTGCGGCCAGTGGGGCTCCGAGTCCCAGGTCTCCTCCGGCTCCGCCGGCCCTATCGACCCCGCCGGCTCCGCAGGCTGTACGGGCCGCTGCTCGCCGTACTCCGAAACAACCGTCTGCCCCTCCCCGAGCAGGGGAAACAGTGTGTAGTCGGGGCCGAACCCTCCGTTGGCGACCTCCGCGTACAGGCGCACGAGCAGCGGGGGCAGGCCGAAGCCGAGCAGCCGCTCCGCCTCGGCGACGGCGGCGGAGTCCACGCACGGCGGCAGCGGGGAGGACTCCTGGACGGCCAGCGTACGGACGCGGCGTATCAGTTCATCGTGATCGGACATGCAACGGATCGTGACATCCAGGTCTGACAACGCGGTGGTCAGGCCGCACACCCCGTCCCCCTCCTCTCCCAGGGCCCCGCCCCCGCCCCGTAACAAACACCTCGCCGGACCCATGGCCAGGTTGGATACCATGGCAGTGGCCTGCAGACCCGGCCCGCCCGTCACCGTGCGTCACCCGACCGAGCGACGCCGGGCGGACGAGTCTGCTGCCGCCCCCCGACTTGGGCCCGCCGCGGCACCGCCACCGAAGACTTACGTACGAAATGGAGCATCCAAGGATGGCTCGACACCTGATCACCAGCGCGCTTCCCTACATCAACGGGATCAAGCACCTGGGCAACATGGTGGGGTCGATGCTTCCGGCGGACGTCTACTCCCGGTACCTCCGCCAGCGCGGTCACGACGTCCTCTACATCTGCGCCACCGACGAGCACGGGACGCCGGCCGAGCTGGCGGCCAAGGAGGCCGGGCTGCCGGTCGCCGAGTTCTGCGCGCGGGCCCACGACGAGCAGAAGGCCGTGTACGACGGGTTCCAGCTCGCCTTCGACTACTTCGGCCGCAGCTCCTCCCCGCAGAACGCCGAGATCACGCAGCACTTCGCGCGCCAGCTCCAGAAGAACGGCTTCATCGAGGAGCGTGCGATCCGGCAGGTGTACTCGCCCGTCGACGGCCGCTTCCTGCCGGACCGCTACGTGGAGGGCACCTGCCCGCACTGCGGTTACGACAAGGCCCGCGGCGACCAGTGCGAGAACTGCACCCGCGTCCTGGACCCGACCGACCTGATCGACCCGCGCTCGGCGATCAGCGGTTCCACGGAGCTGGAGGTCCGCGAGACCAAGCACCTCTTCCTGCTCCAGTCGAAGCTCCAGCACGAGGTGGAGGCCTGGGTGGGCCGGCACGAGGAGCAGTGGCCGCAGCTGTCCTCGTCGATCGCCCGCAAGTGGCTCACCGAGGGCCTCCACGACCGCGCCATCACCCGCGACCTCGACTGGGGTGTCCCCGTACCGGCCGACACCTGGCCGGAACTCGCCGCGGACGGCAAGGTCTTCTACGTCTGGTTCGACGCCCCGATCGAGTACATCGCCGCGACGAAGGAGTGGTCGGACGCGGCGCCCGACGGCGAGACCCGCGACTGGAAGTCGTGGTGGTTCGAGGCCGACGACACCGTCCGCTACACCCAGTTCATGGCCAAGGACAACGTCCCGTTCCACACGGTGATGTTCCCCGCCACCGAACTGGGCGTGCGTGAGCCGTGGAAGAAGGTCGACGTCGTCAAGGGCTTCAACTGGCTGACCTTCTACGGCGGCAAGTTCTCCACCTCCCAGAAGCGCGGCGTCTTCACCGACGCCGCCCTGGAGTTGCTGCCCGCCGACTACTGGCGCTACTTCCTCATCGCCAACGCCCCGGAGTCCGACGACTCGTCCTTCACCTGGGAGCACTTCGCCGCCACGGTCAACAAGGACCTGGCCGACACCCTCGGCAACTTCGTCAACCGCGTCCTCTCCTTCTCCCGTAAGCGCTTCGGCGACGACGTCCCGGCGGGCAACGCGGCCGGCGAGGCCGAGGCGAAACTGGGCGAGGAGATCGCGCGGCTGCTCGGCGAGTACGAGGAGTACATGGACGCCCTCCAGTACCGCAAGGCCGGTGCGGCGCTGCGCGCCCTGTGGTCGGCGGGCAACTCGTACCTGGAGGCCAAGGTCCCCTGGACGGAGGTCAAGACCGACCCGGAGGGCGCGGCGCTGACCCTCCGTACCGCGATGAACCTCATCCACCTCTACGCGATCGTCTCCGAGCCGTTCATCCCGGCCTCGGCCGCCGCGATGCGCGGTGCCTTCGCGCTCGAAGGCGACACGGCGACCTGGGTGACCGCCGACGAGGCCAGGTCCTTGGACGCGGTCCCGGCCGGTACGCCGTTCACCGTGCCGCCGGTCCTCTTCGCGAAGCTCTCGGACGAGGACCTGGAGACGTACCGCACCCGCTTCGGCGGCGCCGACGCCTGAGCCATAGCCCGACGCCGGCGCCTGGCTTCGAAGCCTGGCGCCGGCGTCCGCCGTTGTTCAGCCGCCGAGCAGGTTCAGCATCGCCTGGGCGCGGTCGAAGCGGTCCTCGGCCGCGCCCAGGGACACGGCGGCCTCGGCGAACTCGCAGCCCACCGACCGCCCGGCGGCGGAACGGGCCGCGGCGGCCGCGTAACGCTCCCGTACGGTCATCGCGTCCTGGCGCGCCGCCTCGTACTCCGCCCTGATGAGCGCGACGGGGTCGTTCGGGACCTCGTCGGACGACGGGTCGGCCGTCCGGGGCTCGGCGGTGAGTGGCGGGGGTGTCGGGATGGTTTCCGGCGGTACGTTCCCCGCGGGCGCCTCCTCCGCCGGTGGTGCCGGCCGGTTCGGGCGGGGTGCGTCGAGGAAGGCCTGCGGGACGGTCGGGGGCGCGGCCGTCGGGGCGGGGGTGACGGGTGTCGCGGGGGCGGTGGTGTCTCCTGTCCCGTTCCGGGCCCCGGGCTGCACGCCGACCACCGGGTTGAGGACGGGTGCGGTGCCGGCCCAGGTGTTGGCCGTGACGACGGGGCGGGGCGGCTCGGGAGCCGTGAGTGGCGGGGCGGGGGCGGGGGTGATCTCCGGGGTGGGGGCCGTTCCCGGGGCGGGGGCGGCCTCGTGAGCGGGGTCCGTGGTCGGGGGTGTCTCCCGGACGGGCGCCGCCTGGGCCGGTGCGAGCGGTGCGAGCGGTGCGAGCGGTGCGAGCGGTGCGAGCGGTGCGGGTGGCGCGAGGGGTGCGGGTGGTGCCTCGGCCCGCGCGGGTTCCGCCGCCGGTGCCAGGTCAGCGACCGGTGCAAGATCCGCCGCCGGTGCCAGGTCAGCGACCGGTGCAAGATCTGTCACTGGCGCGGGGTCCGTGACCGGTGCAAGGTCCGCCAACGGTGCGGGGTCCGTGACCGGTGCAAGATCCGTCACCGGCGCAAGGTCCGTTACCGGTGCGGGCTCCGCCAACGGTGCGGGTTCCGCCACCGGCGGGGGAGCGGCCGCGAGCAGGTGTTCCTCCGCGGTCTCCTCCACGCGCGGCAGAGGCCCTGCGACCCCGGGTGCCCGAGTGAGGGGGGTCTCGGTGACGGCCCCGCCGAACAGTTCCGGGAGCGCCGTTTCGAGGTCGCCGATCAGCTTGCCGTCCGGACCGAGCGGCAGCATGCCCAGCAGGCCGCCCGGTGCCCGTACCTCCAGGGTGCGTCGGGGGCCCTGGAGGACCACCGTCAGATCGAATTGGTAGTAGCGGTAGGGCCGCTTGACCTTGCCCGTACGGGAGTTCTCGTCGTTGTCCCCGTCCCGGAACACCTGGCCGAAGCTCTGCGCGACCCCGCCTTCGGCCGACGCGTCGCCGTACACGGTGGTCGGGTCCACGCCCGCGCCCACGACCCGCGGACCCGCGCCCGCCGACCAGCCGCGCGACTCCGCCTCGGCGTACGACGTGGTCGTCTCGTTCTTGGAGTACCGGGCCGCGTCGTACGCAAAGCCCTCCTGCGGCCCGACGACGTGGGCGCCGTCCAGCCGGAAGCCGACGGTGACGTTCCCGCCGTCGACCGGTACGCCGTAGGTGTGCTCCAGCAGCTGCGCGATGTGCGTCTTGAGCATGCCGGTGCCGGCGAAGTGGGCGTACGCGGGGCCCGCGGTGGTGGTGAAGTCCGGGCCCCGGGCGTCCCGGCTCGCGGCGGCGGCGCCGAGGTCCGGCGCCCGCCTCGCCGCGGACCCGGCGACGCCCGCCCAGCGCTCCACCGCCGCCGCGGCGGGGACGGCCAGCGGGTGCAGGCCGTGGAGCAGCGCCTCGGGGAGCCCGGGCGGCGCGGCCGGCGGCCCGGCCCAGCGCGGCTCGGTGCCGAGCGACTGGCTGACCGGTACCACCCGCTGCTCGCCGGCGGGCCCGGTCAGGTGGGTCGGTACGAGGAGGCGTACGTCACCGGTCGGCCGCGCGTCGCGCTCGAACCACGTCCACGCCCGGTGCCCGTCCAGCCATCGCGCGATGGCGTCGCGCGAGTCGAAGCCGTGGTGCGCCGCGCTCAGCAGCGCGTGGTGCGCCCCGGTGAGCGGCAGGTCCAGGACCCGGGGCAGCTCGGTCGTGCCACCGACCTCCACGCGGAAGTCGACCTGGTGGCTGAACTCCTCCAACGTGTCCTGCGGGTCCGCGTCGTAGACCTCCGACCCGGCGCCGCTGTCCGCCACCGTCCGGCTGCTCGTGCTGCGGTACCCGGCGCCGGTCTCGAAGCCGGCGTCCGTGGTGCCGTCGGTGAACCCACCCACCCGACTCCGCACATCGCCGCCGGACGACTTGAACGTGCCCTTCTCGTCACGGGTGTTGGACGTGGCCGCCGCCGCCACGTTGAGCTTCATCTCGGGGCGCGGCCGGTGGGCGTGCGCGGGGCGCACCCGCTCGGCCACGACACGTACCCATACGTACGAGGTGGCGCCGAGGAAGCCCGGCACCGGCAGCCAGGACCAGACGCCGGTGCCCAGCAGCACGGGCAGTTGGTTCGCCAGCGACTCGGAGGAGTAGAGCTGGTGGAGCGTACGGGTGAGCAGGTCGGGGCGCGGTGAGTCGGCCGACTGCCCGGTCCGGAGCACACCGTGCGCCGCGAGGCGCGCGACGATCGTGTCGAGGACCTGGTCGGCGTGCATCACCTCGGGGCGGCCGATGCCGCTCGCGATGTCGGGAACGAGGTAGTCGCGCTCGACGGGGGCGGGGAGCGGTTCGCGCGCTGCTGCCTGCTCGGCCGGTGTCTGTTCAACTGCCCCCTGCGCGACTGCTTCCTGCTCAACTGCCGCTTGCTCGACCGCTGGCCGCTCGCCTGCCGCCTGTTCCCCGGTCGTCTCGCCCGCCGGCATCACCTCCTCCAGCGTCCGTGGCGGTACGAGGAGTTGGAGGCCCTGGGTCACCGACAGGTACCCGGTGCGCTCCTCCTGCCGGCCGCCGTTCTTCCAGCGGACCGCCGTGACCTCGAACACCGGGAGCGAGTCCACCTCGTGCGGCGCGCCCCGGTAGGTCGCCTTGTTCCGGTTGAGCTGCCCCGGCTCCTCGCGGTGGGTGGTGCTCCAGCCCCGGGAGGTCCACACCCGCCCCTGGGCGTAGAGGTGACCGCCGCTCGCGCCCACCGAGGAATGCTCCCCGGCCTCCGCGCCCAGCGCCGTGATATAGCCGCCCACGGTGCCGCTGACGCCGACCTCGACCGTCGTCCCCCGTACCGAACCCTGGCCGCTGTTCACCTCCTTGGTGTCGACGATGTCCGTGGCCGTCGCCGTCTCGCCGAGGTCCTGCGGCGCGTACGCCCGCAGCCGTACCCGCAAGGCCTGCTGGAAGCCCTTGCGGTGGGCCAGTTCGGGTTCGTGGCCGAAGCGGCCGACCAGGTCGTTGAACGCCGCGCCCAGGACGGCCGGGTCGGCCAGGGCGTGGATCTCGTCCGGCCACAGCTCGGGGTCGCGGGCCCACTCCTCCCCGAGACCGTTGAGGTCCGCGTACAACGCGGCGGCGGTACGGGCGAGTTCGGGCGCGGGCAGGAACGCGGGCACGACGCCCCCGGTGCCGCCGCGCGCGAAGTCCAGGTGCTGCCCGTCCCGGCCCGGGCCCGCCGGCCAGGACTCCTCGCGCTTCGCCGTACCGACCCCGGCGGCCTCCGCGGCGGTGACCGGTGTCCCCGGCACGAACGCGTGCGGCACGACGACCTGCGCCACCACGTCGCCCGGCCGGTCGATCCACCAGGTCTCGGTGGGTCCGTCGGCCCGCGGCTTGCGCAGCGCCTCCTTCTTGTCGCGCGCCGGCCACGAAGGGACCTTCAGCGGGGTGAGCCGCTGTTCGTAGACGACGTTGTACGTGTGCTCGTCGGCGCCCGCCTTCGGCTTGGACCGGCGGCTGGACTTGTTG
Source organism: Streptomyces liangshanensis (assembly GCF_011694815.1). Lineage (NCBI taxonomy): Bacteria > Bacillati > Actinomycetota > Actinomycetes > Kitasatosporales > Streptomycetaceae > Streptomyces > Streptomyces liangshanensis. The sequence goes on along the minus strand of NZ_CP050177.1, from coordinate 3,560,929 downwards.
CCGCCGGTGAACGACACCTCGTTGCCGCGGCCGTAACCCACATACCCGCCGACGCTGCCGAGCTGGAGCGACAACAGGTCGAGGATCTTCACCCGCAGACCGCCGCCGACGTTGGCCCGCACGGTCCAGTTGGTACCCCGGCGGGACGAGACGCCGCCGCCCGTACCGACGACCGACTCGACCTCCATCGTGGTCGCCACGTCGCCGGGCAGCCGCTCCACCAGGTGGCCGCGGACGTAGAGGCGGTACGGCCGGCCGCCGACCCACACGGTCCGCCGGTAGCCGGCCATCACGCGGCCGGGGTCCTGTTCCAGGACGGGCCGGCCGAAGGTGCCCGACAGGTCCCGTTCGACGGTCGTCCAGTCCGCGACCTTCGCGCCGCGCCGCTCGACGTCGTCCCGCAGGGCGGCGAGGAAGTGGTCCTGGACCAGTTCGGCGCCGGGCAGGCCGAGGGTCGTGGCGTAGCCGCCGCCCTTGCGGGAGGCCAGCGCGCGCGGCTCGCGCGGGTGGGGCGCCGGGAGCGGCGCGTCCAGCCGGGCGGGCCGGGTGGTCCGGCGTACCGGCCGGGTGCCCGACTCCTTGAGCAGCGCGCGAACGTGCGGCTGCGCGTCCACGGGACCCGGCAGCAGCGCGGGGCGCGCCGCCTCGTCCGCCGGGTCGACCGGCGGGCGGAACAGCGGGGTGCGTACGGCGCCCAGCACCCGCCGCTCGAAGTCGGCGGCGTGCGGGCGGCCCCGCCACATCGTGCCCAGCTCCGACTGGACCGTACGGGTCACCTCGCCGATGTCCGGGTGGGTGGGGGAGGTCACGGACACCGAGAGCCCGAGCCCCGCCGCGTACGTCACCTGCGGCTTGGCGGACTTGAACTCGGTGTGGCGGGCGGTGGTCGACGACAGCGTGAACCCGACGCCGCGAGCGGCCGATCCGACGACGGAGACGTCGGGGAAGCGGCCCGTGACCGGAGCGCCGCCGCCGTCCGTCAGCCCGCTCAGGGAGACCCCGGCGCTGACGGAGACGCCCGAACTGCCCGCCACACCGGCGGAGCTGCTGCTTCCCAGCCCCTCCAGGCCGCGGCTGAGCCCCGGCTCGGAGAGTCCCAGGAACTGGAGGTCGGCGATGCCCGCCTTGATGGTGAAGGAGGCCCGGAACGGCTTGGTCCGGCCCGGGATCCCTGCCTCGATCGGCCCGGTGGACAGTCCGGACGTGAGCACCCAGCGGCCCTGCTGGCGCAGGCTCTTCTCGGCCAGCCACGCGTCGAGCTGGGTCATCACGTCCCGTACCGTCACGGCGGGCAGCCCGGCCTCGCGCAACTGCCGGTGCAGTCCGGTGATCAGCGGAACGGTGTCGAGGGCGTTGAGGTACTGCGGGTTCCGTACGGGCCGCTGCACCTCGGGCCGCCCGTCCGGGGTCTGCGGCGGGGTGGCGTCCAGCACCGTCGTGTCGGGCGTGACGTCGGCGGGCAGCGCGGGCGGGAAGACAACGCCGAGGTCGCGCGGGACCTCGGCGTCGTTCGCCTGCTCCTCGCCGTCCACGAAGACGCGGAACCGCAGGTGGGAGTCGGCGGCCGAGAAGTCCTTCCACTCGGCGTGGGTGCGGTGCGCGGTCTTGACCGCGGCCTCGTACCCGCGGCTCTCACCGGTCGAGGCGGTGACGGACACACGCGGGACGGGGTAGAGCGCGGACGCGTGCGCCGAGGCCACGTCCACGGCGACCATCGCGGCGGAGGTGAGGGCGGAGGTGGTGGTCCGCGCGCCCGACCGGGCGGTGCTCCGGGTGCCGACGCGGAACTCCCGGTCGCCTTCGGGGGCCCACCCTTCGGGCACGGGGACGGGGGCGGTTTCTGTTACGGGGGCGGGGGCCGGGACGGTTTCGGGTACGGGGACGGCCTCGGCGCCCGTCGGGAGCGGTGCCGGGCGGGCGTGCGGGCGGATCCCGGCCGGGACGGGCTTGAGCCACACCAGTTTCCCGCCGACGACGAGCGTGCGGCCGTTGGCCAGCAGCTCGTTCCACCCGGCGACGTCCTCCGAGGCCAGGATCTCCCGGAGGACCGGGGTGACCGCGTCCGCCAGGGTCTGGTCGGTGAGGTACGAGGTGACGATCGAGGCCCACATGTGGGCACGCCCGTCGGACCACCGCGGCACCTGGGCGACCTCGGCGTCGCCGAGCGCGCCGTGGTCCACGTACCAGGGGTAGGGCCGCGCGTGATCGGGCTCGTTCTCGGCGAGGGGGGCGGCGGGAGCAGGCGCGGGCGCGGGGTCGGGTGCGGGGGCTTCGGCGCGCGGGGCGCGCGGCAGGAGGTTCGTACGGTCGCGGCCGTCCGCCCGGCCCTTGCCCTTGTCGGCCGACGTCCCGGACGGGCCGGCGGCGATGTCGGTGGTTGTGGTTGTGGTTGTGGTTGTGGTGGCCGTGGTCGTCATGGTGGCCGTGGAGGAGCCACCGATCACCCGGCCCAGTTCGCCGCTCTGGACGAGGTCGGCGATCGCCGACGCCGTCCGGCGCAGGTGGGCGTGCTGGAGGTGCGGCGGCAGTTCTCGGTACGCGGCGGCGACGTCGTCGTCCGTGGCCACCCGGCTGTCCCCCCGGCTTCGCAGGCGGAGGTTGACCTCGTTGCGCAGGCCGGCGGGCACGGCGTCCGCGACAGCCCCCGCATCCGCCTCCGCGCCGGGCCCGGTGAGCGACCCATCCGTACCAGCGGCCTCCAAGGCCTGCGCCGGCAGGGGCAGGAGTGTGGCCGGCTCCGAACGGTCGCCGAACCACCACCCCTCCGCGTTCCCGATCGGCGGCCGGGCGTCGGCGCCGGTGAGCGGCTCCAACAGGTCCTCCACCGCCCGCGGCAGCACGATCCCGCGGGGCTCCGTGCTGTGAGGCGGCAGGGTCGTCCGCGTGACACCGCGGACCAGGGCACGCAGGTCCTCACGCGAGGCGAGGTAGCCGACGGCCGCCTCCCAGAGCGCGTCCCGGACACTGTCCGGCTCGCCTTCCGGGGGCGTCGGCAGCGGAAGCCGGCGAATGGCGTTCTCGAGCGGGAGGAGGGAGAGGTCACCGGGACGGTTGTGCAGTCCGCGGACCAGCGTGTGGACGGCGGACTCGGTGAACGCCGTCAGCTCGTCCAGCGAGAAGTCCCGCGCCTCGTCCGACCGCGTCGACAACCAGCTGTTGTCGGAACGGACGTTCACCCCTCCCATCGCCGGCATGGCGGCGGTCGAGGCGTAACCGGTCCGCCGGGCGACGGCCGGATAGGCGTCGGGGCCCGTCCGGCGCATGACCGAGTTGCGGCGGGCCAGCCCCATCCCCCTGGTCCAGAACGCCGGGGGGAGCGCGGCGACGCGCGGCCCCTGGAGCTCGGGCTGCGTCTGTGCGTAGTTCTCCTTGATGACCTCCAGGGCCAGCCGCGGGAAGGGGTGGCCCTGGGTGGCCGCGAGGGTGGAGTTGGTGAAGATGCCGCTCTTGGTGTTGATCGCGAAGGCCGCGTCGGACGCGAGGGTCTCCCAGAGACTGCCGACGTTGCGCAGCTCGTTGTCCCCGTCCACGTACAGACCGGCGAAGGCGGCGACGATCTCCAGCCGCAGGATGTCGCTGGCCGCCGCGTAGCCGGGGCCGGTCTGCTTGGCCAGCTCCGTCATGACCTCGGCGTGCAGGCTCAGGGGCCTGGCCTCGTTGAACACCTCGTGGACGTTGACCAGGGCCACGCCCCGGTCCCGCGCCCAGTTGACGAACCGCCAGACGTCCGCGTAGTACGCGTCCTCCGGAGCCTCCTCCAGGTCGCGCACGGCCTCCACGGCCCAGCGCGGTACGTCGCTCCAGAGCGTGAACATCGCCTGGCCGCGCAGGCGTTCGGCGTCCCCGCCGAACTGGTCGCGGAACGATCCCCCGGGCCCGCTCTCGGTGAGGGGCCCGCCCAGCCAGATCGCGTGCACCAGGCCGGGCATGTGCACGGTCCGGTCGGGCAGCGGCTCCACGTCGGCGCCGGGTGACCAGCGGGTGTCGGCGCGCTCGTGCGACGCGCTCAGGCCGGACACCTCCCAGGTCGCCGGGTCCATCAGCGCGGCGGAGGGGCTCTCGGCCATGTCCATGTTGTAGAGGAACTGGACGGTCCGGTCCGCGTCGAGCCGGGTGTAGTCGTACGGGGTGCCCGTCGCCGGGTCGGTCAGGAACTCCGGTACGGGGTAGGGCTCCAGCAGCCCGAAGAGGTCGACGCCCAGCGGCCCGGGCCGGTCCGGGAGCCGCCCTTCACCGAAGCCCCTGCGGTCGGCGTTCTCCTGGAGGTTGCGGATGATCTCGCGGGCGGTCGCGGAGAGGGATCCCGGGGCGGTCTCGGGCGCGGGCACCCGCGCGGGCGCCGCCTCCGGTCCGCTGTTCTCCCGGCCCTTGCCCTTGCCGTTGCCCTGGCCCTCGCCCTGGCCCTTGTCGTCCGACGTCGTTCCGGAGGGCCCGGCGACCTGCTCGTCCTGCTCCGCGTCGGTCACGGTGACCGTGCCGGTCGCCGGGGCGCCGCCCAGCATCCGGCCGACGGCGCCGGTCTGGAGGATGTCGGCGACGGCGGCGGCCATCAGGCGGAGGTACGACTGCTTGAGTCCCGGGGGCAGTTGCTCGTAGGCGGTCCGCACGTCCTGGGGGTTGGCCACCCTCGTGTCGCCGCGCCCGCGCAGGTGCAGGTTGACCTCGTTGCGCAGGTCGCCGAAGTGCGGAGCGGGAGGAGCCGGAGGCAGCGGCGCGTGCGACGGCAGCGGGCCGCCGAGCGCGAGGTACAGGTCGGTCTGGCCGGAGGTGAGCTGCTGGCCCATCACGATCGCCGTGAACGCCTCCGCCACGAACTCGTTGGGCCGCTCGCTGTACACGCTCAGTTCCGTCGCGTGCGCCAAGGCCTGCGCCGTGAACCGCGTCCCCTTCGCGTCGAAGTGGCGCGCCTGGTTCTGGTTCTGGTGCAGGCCGTGCCCGATCTCGTGGACGATCATCGCGATGTCGTCCGCGGCGAAGCGCATCTTCACCGCCCCGAACGTGCCGCTCGCCGTCCGGAGACGTTGTGCCGTGCTCCTCAGGACGGGCGAGAGTACGAACCTGTTGGGGGCGAAGTACTCGGCGGCGGCGCCCCAGCCGTTTCGCACCTCGACGTGCTCGACCCGGCCGTCGTCCAGGATCTGCAACTGCCGTCCGTACTTCGGGAGGATGAACTCCATCGGCGGCACGGTGAACCCCGCCTGCTGGACGCGCGTGACGGCCCGTACCGCCTGGCCGATCCGGGCGTCCCGTACCTGCGCGGGCTCGGTGGGGTCGTAACGCACCGTGATCTGGGTGCTGTTCACCGGCACCTGCATCGTGTGCAGCGCGTTGTACGGCACGTTGATGTCGCTGGCATACGTCCGGTCCGGCCGCAGGAGGTACGACTCCACCTCTGGGAACGATGCCTGTCGGTCGGCCGTGAACCGCTCCCACACCGTGGAGTCGGCCGCCGCCCGGGAGCGCCTGACACCCAGGCCCGGAGTTCTCGCGTCACCGAAGATCGAGCCGATGACGTGCCGGAACACCTGCTCCGCCTGCTGGAGGATGTACTGCTGCGCCGTCGCGGACATGCCGCCGTCGGCGTTCCTCGGCTCCAGGAACGCCCTGTCCAGCGGATCGTCGGAGTCCACCTGGTCCGTCGTCATCCGCCGCAGGACCTGGCCGATGGCCGGCTCCACCGTGGCGTACGCGGCCCGCTGGGACGGACTCAGCCAGGTCGGGGCGCCTCCGGAGAGCCCACCCGGCCGGGGGGTGGGCCGGCCCTCGGACAGCGCCCGGGCCAGGCGCGGGGCCTCGGCGGGGTCCGCCTCGGGGGCGGTGAGCAGGTGGTGCGCGACGATCACGACGTCCTGGTCGGCCGGGGCCAGCCCCGTGAAGTCGTCCGCGTGCTCCTCCAGCCGGCCGGCGATCCCACCGAACGGAAGCTCCTGGAACTGCCTCACCAGCGTGTACGCGTCCAACACCGCGACGTGCACCGGGTTGGTGGGGGCGCCTTCACCGGGCGCCTCGGCCGGGGCCTTCGCCCAGGCCCGCTCGAAGGCCCGCAGCGCGCGCGAACGGTCCGGCACCGGGATGACCTCGGGCGGCTCCACGTACCAACCGTCGCCGTCCGCCGGATAGTCGACCACCGTGTGCGGGAAGTCGGTGGCGAGGGAGTGGTCGATGTCGTCGTCGGATTCGGTGCGCGTGCGCGTGCGCGTGCCCGTGCCCGTGCCCGTACCGGTGTCGGGGCCGGGGCCGGGTGCCGGTACGGGCGGGGGCGGCGCGGTCACCGTGAAGCCGACGTGCTCGGCGCCGGGGAAGAGCCGTACCAGCGCCGGATGCACCTCCACCGGCACGGTGACACCCTTGCCGGTGATCCACCGGATGTCGCCCGCCTGATCCCCCAGCGAGGTGTGGAAGAGGTCAAGTGCCGTGTGCCAGAAGGGGATCCGGTCCGCAGGCGGCAGCTTCTCCGCCGCGCGGGCGACGGCGGGCAGGTAGACGCCGCCGGGACGGTTGCGCAACTCCGCGTGCAACTCGATCACGAGCGTGCGGACGGTCGAGAGCAGCCGGTCCCGGGACACCTGGGTCGCGGTCTCGGAGAAGCCGACGTTCCAACTGTTCTTGCTGCCCGGTGCGATGACCTCCGGGGGGATCGCGCCGAGGCGGAAGCGGTCACCGGCCGCCGGGGCGTCGGCCGGGGCGTTCGCCGGGACGTCCTGCTGGGTCAGGCCGAGGGCGCGGGCGATCGCGTCGTAGGTGACCTTGTTGGGGCCGGTCCGCTGGACGACCTCGATGCTGGGCTGGTGGAGGCGGTCGCCGAAGCGGGTGTTGTCCTGGTTGATCGTGTCGTCGTCGACCTGGCCGAGGCCGGCGAACGGCTTGCGCAGCAGGGACGCGTAGGTGAGGGCGTAGTTGGCGCGCAGCAGGTCGCGGTAGACCCCGACGGCGGTGCCGCGGGCGACGGACGCGACGGCCGCGTTGGTCAGGGCGCGGGAGTCGCGCCCCGGTGCGTCCTGGGGGTTGCGCGGCATGTCGACGCGTACGACGGCGAACCCGTCCGGCCGGTCCGCGACGGGCCGGAGCTGCTTCACCAGGCCGGTGATCGTGTTGTCGCCGTCGGAGTACACCCCGCCGAACGTGTGCAGCGCCTCGACCCGGAACAGGTCGCTGGCCATGGCGTACGACTTGCCGCCGCGGGCCCGCTCGGTCAGGATCTCGGCCTGCGTCGAGGCGGGGGTGGCGGCGTTGAACACCTCGTCGGCGTTGACGAGCACGATGTTCGGGCGTCCGGCGGCCCACTCCAGCATGGAGGCGGCCTGGGCCTGTCGTTCGGTCACGGGCCCGTCCGGGAGCCGCCGTACCTCCTCGGTCTCGGCGCGTGTCAGGTCCGTCCACACCACGAAGGTGATGCGGGGGTTGGCCCCGGCGGCGGCCGAGACGTTCTGCCGGAAGTCCGTACGCGAGCCGTGCGGCCCGTCGTCGTGGAGGGGACCGCCGAACCAGATGCTGTGCGCCAGGTGCGGCATCTCGTTGCGCACCCGGTGCCCCGCCGCGTCCCGGGCGGCCGACCCGGTCGTCACGGTGCGCGGCTGCCGGGGGAGCGTCCGGGGGGAGAGTTCGGCGGCGGTGGGGCGGTCGGGGCGGCCGAGGTCCAGCGCGTGGAAGAAGGCGGTCAGCTGGTCGGGGCGCAGTGCCGCGTAGTCGTACGGGTGCCCCTCGACCTGGAGGAAGTCGGGCGCCGGGGCGGGGTTGCGCACCCCGAACGGGTCGCCGCCGAACGCGTCCCGGCGACCGATGGTCATCGAGGCGAGCAACTCGGCGGCGATCCCGCCGAAGTCGCCGGGCTCCGCGGGCGGAACGGCGGGGGGCGGCACGGGCGGGGCGCCGGCGCCGGCGCCGGCGAGGGGTGCGGGCGGTGTGGACGATGCGGGCGGTGTGGACTCTGTGGACGGTACGAACGGTGCTGACGGTCCGGACGACGCGCCGGCCACCCGTACCCGCTCCAACAGGCGCCTGAACCAGGGCGCCCCGCCGGGCAGGGCGCCGGTCGGCTCCGCCACCTCCTGAACCGTCGGCAGCGGCTCGCCCCCGGTCCGCGCGGACCACTCCCGTTCCGCGCCGGTGAGCCGGTCGAGCGCGGCGTCCAGGCGGACGGCCGCGGCGGCGACGGCGCTGCCGTCGGCGTGGGCCGACGCCTGGATCCCGGCCGCGTGCGCGGCCCTGGCCGTGTCCAGCGCGTCCTGCGCCGTGATCGCGTCGCGCCGGGCGTCGGTGTACCGCTGGAGGGTGTCCGAGTGGTCCTGCGACTCGACCGCCGAGGGCTCCTGCCCCCGGTCCGCGGACGGGCCGCCGAACTCCGCCGGGACGTCCGCCTGCGTACTCCAGGGGCTGTCCGTGATCAGCACGCCCAGCGAGGGCGCGGATCCGAGGACTTCGCCGCCGGGGCCCAGCTCGACCCAGAGCAGGGGGGCGAGGGGGTTGTTGTCGTCGGCGACCGGCACGAGGACCGGGGTGCCCAGGGCGTCGGCCAGCGCTTCGGGCAGGGTGAGTTCGGCGGGGCCGGCCGCTTCCGCCGTTCCGGGCGTCCCCAGGGCCGCCGGGGTCATGGGGACGGGGAGGATCACCGGCAGGCCGGGACGCCAGTCCAGGTTCTCCCGGAGGAAGTCCGGCAGGTCGGTCAACGGCACGCTGTGGGAACCGAGTTGCACGGTCCGCCCGGCGTGGTCGTACGTCGTCCCGTAGAGCACGGGCGGCGCCGCGCCCTCCGGCTTCACGGCTCCCGGCAGGAGGTCCCGGGCCAGTACCTGCCCGGCGAGGACGCCGTGGCGGAGTATCTCCGCGGCGACGAGGTGCTGCGCGCGGACCATCGCCGGGCGGATCACGACACCGGGGCCGCCGGTCGGGCGCGGTACGAGGGGGGCGATCCCGCGCGGGTCGACACCCGGCAGAACCTGATGGGCCCGCACGACCATGATCGTCGAAGCGTTAGCCAACGCCAGCGCCACGTCGCCGGGGTTCCGCCCGGGATCGGCAAGCGCGGCAAGGGCGGCGTCGATGTCCCAGCGGTCGCGGACGGCTCCGCTCGCGGCGACGCGGGGCACCGCAGACACCGCTGCTTGCCCCGCCACCTGCGCCGCCGGCCGGTCACCGAAGACAGGGTCGCCCGGGACGGGGCCCCCGGCGGCCGAAGGGGTGGCATCCACGGGGATGGCGTCCGGGCCGGGGGTCCCGATGGCCGAAACGCCCGAGTCAACGCCCCCCACAGCCGCGGAGCCCGCCGCCGGGGTGCCCGTGGCCGGAGGGGTGGCGTCGGAAGTGCCCGTGGCCGGCGTGCTGGTGGCTGAAGTGCCGGTGCCCGATGCGCCCGTGGCCGGCGTGCCGGTCGCTGTGGTCGCGGCGTCCGTGGTCCGGGAGCCTGTGGTCGAAGTAGCCGTGTTCCCAGTCCCGGTTGCCGGGAAGCCCGCCGCTGGAGTACCACTCGCCCCGGTAGGCGGGGCCGGGGTGCCGGTGGTCGGAGAGGCCGCGTCCGTCGCGCCCGTGGCAGGGGCGCCGGTCTCCGCGGTCCCCACGGCGGGGGTGCCGTTGCTCGGAGTGCCCGTGTCCGAAGTCCCCGTGGCCGGAGTAGAGCTGTCCCCGGTACCCGGGGCCTGGGTGCCGGTGGCTGGAGTGTTGGCATCGGACGTGCCTGTGGCAGGGAAACCGGTGCTCGGAGTGCTCGTGCCCGACGTGCCTGCGGCCGGGGTGCCGGTCGCCGGGTTCGTGGTGTCGGACGCGTCCGTGGTCGAAGTATCGGCATTGCCAGCACCCGTTGCCGGGAGGCCCGTCGCTGGAGCGGCGCTCTCGGCGGTACCTGGGGCTGGGGTGCCGGTGGTTGGAACGCCCGCGTTCGTGTTGCCCGCAGCCGGCGAGCCCGTCGCCGGAACGGCCGCGTCCGCCCCGCCGGTGGTTGCGGTGGCGGTCCCCGCGACCCCCGTGGCGGGGGTGCCGGTGATCGGGGTCGTGGTGTCCGACGTGCCCGTGGCCGCGGAGCCCGTCGCTGGAGTAACGCTCTCGCCGGTGCCGGTTGCGGGGGTGCCGGTGGTCGGAGGAGCCGCGTTCGTCGTGCCCGAGGCCTGGGTGACGGTCGCCGGGGTCGTGGCGTCCGACGCGTCCGTCGTTGAAGTAGCCGCGCTCCCGGTGCCCGTTGCCGGGGTGCCGGTGGTCGGAGTGGTGGTCTCCGCAGTCCCCGGGGTGGGTGTGCCGATGGTCGGAGCACTCGTGTCCGACGTGCCCGTTGCCGGGAGGCCCGTCGCTGGAGCGGCGCTCTCGGCGGTACCTGGGGCTGGGGATCCGGTAGTCGGAGGGGTGGCGTCCGACGTGCCCGAGGCAGGTGTGCTGGTGGCCGGAGTGCTCGTGTCTGACGCGCCCGTGGTCGGGGAGCCTGGTGCTGGAACGGTTGTGTTGGAAGCGGCTGCGGCTGGGGAGGTCGTCGGCGGCGTGGCAACGCCTCCCGTGGGCGGCAGGCCGGTGGTCGGAGGGGAGGTGTCCGACGTGCCCAGGGACAGGGAGCCCGCTGTCGGAGCAGGGGCGTTCCCCGTGTCCGTGGTCGGGAGACCCGTGGTCGGAGTGGCCAGGGCCGCAGTCCCCGGGGACGGGAAGCCCGTCGTTGGAGCGGTTGCGGCCGGCGTGCCGGTCGCCGGGGCCGTGCTGGGGATGGTGGTTACGTTGGGAGGGGGCGTCGTGGCGGTCGGGCTTTGCGTACCGCTGCCGGGGCCGTTTCCTACCGTCGTCTGGTCCGCCTGGACGGCGCCAGGCGTGGACGCCGTACCGTCCGCTGTGCTCCGAGTTGTCACGACCGAGGGGCTTGCGCCGGGGAATCCCGCGTCGCGGGGGTCGGGCGTGGCCGCGGACCCCGGGACGCTCTGAACCTCGCCGTCACCGGCCGCGATCGGGCCCGTACTCGTACCCGTACCCACGCCTGTGTGAGTTTCCTGGCCGACCGCCGTCGAGGGAACGGTGGTGGGCGGTACGGCCGAAGAGGACGCCCCCGACGCGTTGTTGGCCGGGGTCGGCGCGTCGCTCGTGCCCTGGACCGGGTTGGCTTCGGCCGGGGCGCCCGCCGAGGACCCGCTGTTCCCGGCGTCCTGGCCCGGGTGCGCACCCGGGCGCCCGTCGGGCGTTGCCATGGCCGGTTGTTCGGCGCGTACGGCACCTCCTGGGCCTTCCACCAGGCGCGTTCCCGGCGCCGGGGCGTCGACTCCGCGCACCCCCGTGTTGGCGCCGCCAACTGCCTGGCCCCGTCCCGGGAAGGGTTCCGTGGGGGCCGCGTTCGCCGCGGTACGCCCCGCCGGGTCGCCCTGCGGCAGGTCGCGGATCGTCGCCGGCCGCGCCGCCGAACCCGGCCGCGCACCCGTCGAAGAGGCGGCGGTCGGCGTGGACGTCGACGTCCCGACGTCGCCGGTGGCGCCCGCCGGGCGCGTGCCGGTCGGCGCCGCGGAGGCGTCCCCGCCGGTCGGGGCGGACCCCGAACGGCTCGCGCCCGAGGGCGTCGTGACCGGCGCGTCCGTCGTGGAGGCGCCCACCGAGGACCCTGCCGTACCTGCCGTGCGCGTCCCGGAATCCGTGCGTGTCCCGGTCGGGGCGTCCGTACGCGTCCCCGTCCCCGCGTCGCTACGGGACGGCGTCGCCGTATCCGCACCCGTCCCTGTGGGCGCGTCCGTGCGCGTCGACGCAGCCGTATCCGTCCGCGTCCCCGCGTCGGTGCGCGTCGACGCAGCCGTGTCCGCACGCGTCCCCGTCGCCGTATCCGTACGCGTCCCCGTGTCGGTACGGGTCGGCGTCGGCGTGTCCGTCCGCGTCCCCGTCGCCGTATCCACGTGCGTCGCCGTGGACGTCTCCGGCGCGTCCGTCGCCGTGGCGACCTCCGTGCCCGTCGTGTCGCGCGACGCCGTGCCCGTCGCGTCCGCGGGATCGCCCGGCGTACCGTCCCCGCGCGTGCCCTGATCGGGCCCGGTGCCGGTCGGTCGGCGGTGTTCGACCTGGGTGACCGAGCCGTTGTTGCCCCGGTTCAACTCCGTACCGCCGCCCGACGGTTTGGCCCCCGCCGACCCCGCCGCACCACCACTGCCCGGACCGCTGCCACCGCCACGCCCGCCGCCGGCGCCATGATCGGCCCCGGCCCCCGTGCCGCCGCCCGGCGCACCGGAGTGCCCCGGCAGATCGTCGACCGTCATCGGACGGTCGTGCCCGAGGCCCGAACGCTGCCCGCCGGATCCGGCCCCGGACGCGGGCGCGTCCCCGCCCGTACCAGCGCGCGGAACCGGGCCTGCCGGATCCCCGCCCAGGGTCCTGCCCGCTCCGGGGAACGGGTCCCGGTGGCCCCCCGGCACCGTCGCCGGGGGGACGTCACCGGACGGCAGGTCGTTCATCGTCGCGGGACGGCCTCCCCAGCCCGGCCCCTCCCGCGGCGGAACGATGCTCGCGGGCGCACCCGAGCCCTCCACCGCGCGCGTACCGGCCGCCGGACCACCGGCGTTCCGTACGCCCGAATTGGGACCGCCCAACACGTCACCCCGGCCGGGGAACGGCTCGCCCCGGCCCACCGGGCCGGAACCGGGCACACCGCTGCCGGTCGACGGCGTGTCGGTCGTCACCGAACGCGGCGGAGTCCCCGCGGGCGTGCTGCCGAGCCGCTGCCCGGCGCCCGGGAAGGACTCGCCCTGTGCGGCGGAGCCGGATCCCGTGACACCACTGCTAGTTGACGGACCGTCAGGCAACGTCACCGAGCGCGGCGGAGTCCCCGCGGGTACGTCTCCGAGCCGTTTCCCACTCCCCGGGAACGCCTCCCCCCGGCCAGCCGAACCAGAGCCAGAGCCGGAACCGGCACCAGCACCGGAACCCGAACCAGCCCCCGAAGCCCCACTCCCCGCAGACGGCGACGCGTCAGCCGTCACCGAGCGCGGCGGCGTCCCGGCGGGTACGTCTCCGAGCCGCTGCCCGGTGCCCGGGAAGGAGCCCGTGGACGCGTCCGGTGAGGTGCCGCGGACGCCGGCGCCCGCGCCGGGCGTACCGGCGCCGGTACGCACCGGCTGGTCGGGAACTCCCGCGCGCGCGGGGCTCCCGCCCGGCACCGACGTGTCGGCGCCGCCCGCACCCGGCCGGGTCGGTGTCGTGCCCGGAGAGGACGCGGGGTCGCCCGCCGCCCGCGTCGGAGGCGAGGCCACCGGGTCCGCCGCGGCCGGCGTACCGGAGCCGGGCGTCGTCCGCGTACCGGGAGAGCCGGCCGAGTCAGGCGCACGCCCACCCGCCACCCCCGCCGAGTCGGGCGTACGGCCTCCCGCCGCCACCCCTGCCGGGTCGGTCGGCCGACTGGTGTTCGTGGGTGCCACAGGATCCGCCCCCCGGCCACCTGCCGCCACCGAACCGGGCGTCGCCGTCTCAGGATTGACCCGGCCGGGGTTGCCGTTGCCCGGCGTCACGGGATCCGCGCCCCGCCCGCCGGCCGCAACCCCCGCCGGGTCACCCGGCCGACCGGTGTTCGTGGGGACCACAGGGTCCGCCCCCCGTCCACCTGCCGCCACCGAACCGGCAGTCGTCGTCTCGGGGTTCACCCGACCCGGGTTCCCCGTCACCGGCCGGTCCGGTGCCACCGTGTTGGGCGAGCCCGCATCCACCCGTGTCGATCCGGGTACGTCCCGCCCCGGAGTCCCCGCACCCGCGCCCTGCGGGGTCCCGGAGCCAGGTACCGCGCTGTCCGGCACCCGGCTGCCAGGCGCCCCGCCCCGCGTGGCGAGCGGTGGTGGCGCGTCCGTCGCCGTCACGTTTCGTACCCCCGCACCGCCCCCCGGCGTAGACCCCGTCGGGGCCGGCACCGTTGAACCGGGCGTCGACGCCTCGGGGTTGACCCGGCCCGGGTTCCCGGTCGCCGGGTCGCCCGTCCGGGGCGCGACCGTGTCGGGCGACGAGGACCGCGTCACGACCGGGTCGCCGTTCCCCGCCGTGCCGACGGGCCGCCCGCCCAGGCCCGGGTTGTCCCTTGGGTTGCCCCTGACGACGTCCGTGATGCCGGTCGGGGTCTCCACGCGCGTGCCGGGGCCGGTCAGGGTCACGCCGTCCGCGGGGTTCGTCCGTACCGCGGGCGGCGCGGTGATGTCCGTGTGCGGCGCGGTCACCGTCTGCGGGGAGCCGGTCCGCGGGACGTTCACCGGCTCGTCGAGGGGCGTGGGCCGGAAGTTGCCGGCGCCGAGCCCTTCCGGACTGGTCCCCTTGATGTTCGACGGGCCGCGCCAGTCGGGCCCGAACAGCCCGCCGAGTCCCGCCCCGATGCCGAGGCTGATCGCCTCCGCGTTCCAGTCGACCTTGATGTCGCTGTTGCCGGTCGCCCAGGTGGCGAGGGCCTGGGCGAACACGTCCGTACCCAGCTGGATCGCGGCGCCGAGAACGGCGTTGATGGCGAAGTTCCCGACGAAGGACAGCTCGCCGAGAGCGCCCACGACGCGGCTGACGACGGACACGATGAAGGAGATCGCCTCGCCGACCACCCCGAACAGCGAGGAGAGCAGGGCCCCGAGGCCCGGCAGCGCGAAGCTCAGGATCAGGCCGAAGATCGACGCGAGGCCCGAGATCATCTCGGCGTCGTTGATGTCGTCGATCGTCGTGTCGAGCTGGTTCGCGTACGACTGGAGCGACTCGCTGACCCGCCAGGCGGTGATCGCCGACAGCAGGACCTGGAGCGCGACCCCTCCGCTGGGAGCGCCGGCGCCGCCCGGGGCCTCCGCGTAGGCGGCCCGGGCGGCGTCGGCGGACATGCCCGACCACTCGATGCCGTTGACGGCATCGCTCATCCTCTGCAACTGCTCGAAGAGGGTGTCACCGGTCTTCATCCACTGGGCGGCGAGTTCGTGGAGAGGACCGGTATCAAAGGTGACGGCCATGCTTCTTGTCCTTCTGGGGCGCTCAGCTGTCCTTCTCGGACGCTCAGCGGGAGTCGGGCCCGGTAGCGAGCGGATCGAGCGAGGAGTCGAGCGACGGATCGAGGGTGGGATCCAGCGACGGGTCGAGCGCGGGATCGAGCACCGTCTGTACGAGGGTGGGCGCGACCCGGCGGCCGACCACAAGCCCCCGGCCCGGTACGCGGCGGGCCGCGCGCTGGTCGGCGATGAGGGCGCCCTCGCGCGGGTCGCCGGACAGGATCAGGCCGCCGGTGCCGTACTCGTGCAGCCGCGAGATCAGCGGGTCCGACATCAGCGCGCGGGTGACGCCCGTGACGCGCCGGGCGAGCACGAGGTGGAAGCCGATGTCGGCGGCGTGGGTGAGGTACTCGGCGAGGGGCGCGAGCGGGCCGCGGGCGCCGGGCTGGCCGGCGGCCAGGTCGTAGTCGTCGACGACGACGTACAGCTCGGGCCCCGACCACCAGGCGCGCTCCCGCAGTTCGCGCGACGAGATCCCGGCGGGCGGCATCCGCTCCTGGAGCTTGGCGGCGAGCTGCTCGACGTACGCGGCGGCGTGCTCGGCGTTGGCCGCCTGCGCGCCGAGGTATTCGTCGGGTACGGCGTCGAGGAGGCCGCGCCGGTAGTCGACGGTGATGAAGCGGATCGCGTACGGCGAGTTCCGCTCGGCCAGGCCGCGCATCCAGGACCGCAGGAACGAGGTCTTGCCGGACCCGGAGTCGCCGAGGACGAGGAAGTGCGAGTCGCCCGTGCCGAGGTCGACGCTGGTCGGGCCGAGGTCGGACTCGCGGATCCCGATCGGTACGGCGGTGGCGGACGCCTTCGGCTGGTCCGCGGCCGCCGCCTTGAGGTCGCCGGGCGTGACGCGGTCGGGCAGGACGCGCAGCACGGGCGCGGGCGTGCCGGTCCACCGGGCGGCGGACTCGGCGATGGCGGCCTGCTGGGCCTCGGCGAGGCCCTCCATGGTCTGGGCGCCGTCGAGTCGGGGCAGCGCGATGTGGATCTGGTCGCCGGGCGGGGCGATGCCGCGGCCGGGCGCGGCGGCGCTGAGGAGCTTGGCGGCCTTGCGGTTGATCTCGGACTCGCCGGTCTCGTTGAGCCGCAGTTCGAACCGCCCGCCGATGGCGTCGCGCAGGCTGGTGCGGATCTCGCCCCAGCGGTTCGCGGTGAGCAGCAGGTGCACGCCGACGCCGAGGCCGCGGGTGGCGATGTCGTGGACGAGCGACTCGGCCTCCTCGACCGCGCCGCGCAGCGCGGCCCAGTTGTCGATGACGAGGACGAGGTCCGCGGCGAGGGTGTCCTGCGGCAGCCGGCCCTCGGCGCGGGCGCGGCGGAAGCCGGCGACGGAGTCGACGTTGAGGCGTTCGAAGAGCTGCTCGCGGGCGACGACCGTCTGCCGGACGACGGCGAGAGCGCGCCGGACGCGGGTCTCGTCGTGCCGGGTGGCGACGCCGGACACGTGCGGGGCGGCCTCGAAGGGTCCGAGTCCGCCACCGCCGAAGTCGACGCAGGTGAACTGGAGTTCGTCCGGGGTGTGGGTGGCCATGGCGGCCAGCAGGGTGGTGCGCAGGGCGACGCTCTTGCCGGACTGCGGGGCGCCGACGACGGCGACGTGGCCGTGCGCGCCGGCGAGGTTGACGAGGAGGGCCTTCTGCGCCTGGCGCATCGGCAGGTCGACCACGCCGACCGGGAAGGAGAGGGAGCCGATCCCGTCCCATTTGGCGGCCTGGAAGCCGCGTTCGGGGTCCTCGCCGACCGGGCCGAGGAGGGAGTCGAGGTCGATGTGGGCGGGCAGGGGCGGCAGCCACACCTGGTGGACGGGCCGCCCGTACCGCCGCAGCCGTTCGACCGCGACCTGCATCTCGGTGCGCGATCCCGCGACGGGCAGCGGGGCCGGGGTCCGGGTGACGTCCGGGTCCTCGGAGCGGGCGCGGGCGTGTTCGGCGGTGCGCAGGCCGAAGAGCACGGGCGTCGGGGCGGGCCCGGACGCCTCGGCCGAGGCCTCGGGGTCGGGCTCCTGGTAGGTGCCGGAGACGTGGGCGACGCGGAACCGCTCGTACACCGACTCGTCGACGCGCAGGTACGCGGAGCCGGGGATGGGCGGCAGCTTGTAGGCGTCGTTCGTGCCGAGCACGGCCTTGCTCTCGGCGGCGGAGAAGGTGCGCAGGCAGATCCGGTACGAGAGGTGGGACTCCAGGCCGCGCAGCCGGCCCTCGTCGAGCCGCTGGGTGGCGAGCAGCAGGTGCATGCCGAGCGAGCGGCCGACGCGGCCGATCTGGACGAACAGCTCGATGAAGTCCGGCCGCTGGGACAGCAGTTCACCGAACTCGTCCACGACGATCATCAGGTACGGCATGGGCTCCAGCGGCCGCCCCTCGGTGTCGGTGCCGCCCTGCGCCTGGAGCATCTGGTACTCGCGGACCGAGTCGACGTTGCCCGCGTCGCGCAACATCCGCTGGCGGCGCTGCTGTTCGCCGGCGAGCGCGGCACGCATCCGGTCGACCAACGCGAGGTCGTCGGCCAGGTTGGTGATCAGGCCCGCGACGTGCGGGAGTTCGGTGACGCCCGCGAAGGTGGCGCCGCCCTTGAAGTCGACCAGGACGAAGCCCAGTTGTTCCGGCGAGTGGGTCATCGTCAGCCCGGTCACCAGGGTCCGCAGCAGTTCGCTCTTGCCGGAACCGGTGGCCCCGACGACCAGGCCGTGCGGGCCGATGCCGCCCTGGGCGGACTCCTTGAGGTCCAGTACGAGGTCGTCGCCGGAGCCGGTGACGCCGATCGGGATACGCAGCAGCGCCTCGTCACCGGGGGCGCGCCAGAACGCGGTCGGGTCGAAGGCCGCGAGGTCCCCGAAGCCGAGCATGTCGGGGAGCGACACCGTACGGGAGAGGACCTGGTCGCGCTCCCCGGAGAGGCGCAGCGGGGCGAGGGCGCGCGCGGTCTGCTCGTACAGCGCGGGCTCCGCCTCGTCGGCGACGATGTCCTCGACGCCGTCGAGGAGGTCGGGGTCGCGGCTCTCCAGGGTGAGGCCCCGGCCGCCGTCGAGCCTGGCCCGTACGTCGACCCGGCCGGGCTCCTCGTTCTCCTTGGAGACCAGGCACACGACGTGGATGCCGCTGGCCGGGCCGGCCTCGGCGAGGAGTTCGGCGATCAGGGACGAGCGGGCCCAGAGGGCGTCGGGGCGGTATCCGTCGAGGACGACGACGCAGCGGCGGCCCGGGTCGGCGTTGCGCAGCGAGGGCAGCACGGTGGAGCGTTCCGAGCGCTCGGCGCGGGCGCGTTCCAGCCGGCGTTCCAGGACGTCGGCGACTCCGTCGAGCCGTCCCGCGATCGTGGGGACCAGGCCCGCGCCGGAGGAGGACGCGTCCGATTCGTGGGTGTGCGGCAGCCACTTGACCCAGGACCAGGGGGAGTCGGTCGTGGCGGTTCCCGCCTCGCGGGGCCCGTCGCCCTTCGCGGCCGCGTCCCCGTCGAGGACGACGAGCTGGACGTCGTCGGGGGCGTGCAGCACGGCGAGTTGGAGGAGGAGGGCGGCGGCGGTGGACCGGGTGCGCTCCTTCGTACCGAGCAGGCTGACGACCCCGGTGCGGGCGAGGTCGACGCAGGCGGGCTGGAGGCCGACCCAGGCGTAGTCCCGGGTCAGCTTCTCCGCGGCGCGCTGGGACAGCGGCTCGAACTCGGCGGTGGGGTCGTTGCGGTTGCCGGGCGCGATCCGCAACTGCGGCAGGCCCCGGCCGAGTCCGACCCGTACGGTGAGGAAGTCCGCGTCACCGGGGCGGCGTTCCCACACCCGGCGCCGGTTCACCGCGATGGCCCACAGCCGCCGGGGGCTGGGGTGCAGGAAGGCGCCGACGGCGCGCTGGGCGGAGGCCGAGGCGCGGGCCTTGGCCCGGATGCCGGACAGGTACTCGACGTACCGGTCGCGCTGCCGCAGCCGCTGCTGGCGTGTGGTGCTGCGGGACTGCCAGCGCACGTACACCGTGATGGCGACGGACAGGATCACGAAGGACACGCCGAGGAGGATCATCCACGGGCGGCCGAAGGTGACCATGTAGGCGGCCATGCTGACGCTGCTGAGCAGCGGCAGCAGGATGATCAGCCAGTTCGACGCCTGGTTGTTGGCCGGCTTCTGCGGCGCGGCGGCGAGGCTGATCCGCTCTTCCGGCACCGACGGCGGGAAGGTGCGGGCGGGGCGGTGGAACGCGGTACGGGTCATGTGGGGTTCACCAGTCCGCGGTGATCGCGGTGTAGTCGAGATCGGTACGGTCCGCGGGGGCGGAGCCGGGGGTGCCGCTGCCCTGCGGCGCGTCGATGGCGCTGCCGAACTGCTTGAACATGTCGCGCAGGGCGACCTCGGTCTGGGCGTTGCCCGCGGCGACCGCCTCCGCCCCGGCGGCCATGACGTTGAGCACGCCGCTCTCGGGGGAGTCCTCCGTGCCGAACAGGCCCCGCATGACCGTGGTCCACCGCTGGTTCATCAGGTCGACCTCCTGCTGCGTCTCCCCGGCCCAGCCGAGGGCGAGGTCGCCCAGTGTGGTGTTGATGCGGGTGATCGCGTCGGCCACGTCCTGGGCGTACGTGGTCAGCAGCCGGGCCGACGTGACGATGGACTGCGGGTCGATGTAGAGGGACGAGGCGTCGTAGTTGGGGTCGCTGGCCATGCCGTCTCCGCGAGGGATGCAGGGGGAGGGTGGGGGAAGGAAGGGGCGCGCGGGCGGCGGTGCTCAGGTGAGGTTGCCGGTGTTGGTCGTCTCGACCTGGTGGTAGTTGTCGTACGCGACCTGGAGGCGCCGTCCGACGTCCTCCAGGAGGGCGTGCAGGTCGGAGGACGAGCGCGCGAACCACTCCTGCACCTCCTGGAGGGTCATGGAGGCGGGGCTCTGCCAGGCCGAGCCGATCTTGGCGAACTCACCGGAGATGCTGGACATACTTCCGGCGATATTGCCCGCCTCGCCGTTCACCGAGCCGACGGCCGCCTGCAATTGCCCCAGTGCCACCTTGAAATCCGACCACGACATATCGGGCATAATTAGACCTTCCGCTTGCCTGTCCGCCGCCACACGCATTCATGCCGCCGCTTTCCCATCCTGCCACAGCGGATAAGCACATGAGCCCACTCATTACCAAATCTTAATCATCCGGGGCGGGTCGCCGAGGTAATATCCGGACCATGGCTGACGACGATGGAATCCAGCACTCTTCGTACGACCACTGGCAACCGAACCCGGACATCCAGACAAATCCCGGGCCCGATCCGGACCGGGGAAAAGACCTCGGCTATCTGGCGCCGAATGTCCACGTCGGCTGGGGCACCACCCCGCCCTCCTTCAACAACCCCCCTCCCGGGTCCCCTGCCGGAAGCGGCCAGGCGCCCACCGCCGATGTGCCCGAAACGCCTCCCATCAGGGTGAACCTCGCCAGCATGCGCGGTGCCGAGGAGACCATGCTGGCCGCCGCCCGGGTCGCCACCGACAGTTACCAGGCGTTGCGCGACCGGGTCCTCGGCATGGGTGACTCCGTATTCGGGCAGGAGGCGGAGGACCCCGTCTACGGGATTCCGTATTTCCCGGGTCCCGTGGACAGCGACATCCAGCCCTTCGCCAAGGAGTTCGCCGCGACGATGAATCCGGCGATGGAGAAGGCGCTCTATTCCATCGGGAATGTGCTGGAGCTGGTCGGCGAATACATCGCCATGGTGAACCGCGCCGGCCAGACCTACTCGGAGGTCGACCGCAACTCCCGATTCCCCACCGACGCACTCGGCCAGGAAGTGGTCCGCTCCATCGGTAATCTCCGATTCGGCCACGGGGTCCCGCCGGAATCCGTACCGAAGGGCATCGGCGGGGACATCCGGTTCGGCCACGCGGTGCCGCCGGACTCCGTGCCGAAGGGTTTCGGTCCCGGCCCCGTCGTCGGATGACCCCCGGGTCCCGCCGCCGGGCTCACGGCGGCGCCAGGGACTCGGGCAGGTCCTGCGGCCGGATGATCGTCAGGTCGTCGGTGTCGGGCTCCGGCAGATCGGCCACCCGCTCGGCGTGCTGCTCGGTCATCCGCTGGAACACCTGCCGAGCGGCCCTGCCGTTGCCGAAGTGCTCCGCGCGCTCCAGCCCGTCGAAGTAACCGAGCAGCGCGGCCAGCGTCTCGTCCGGCAGCCGGTACTGGTGCCGCACCGCCTGGTAGCGGACGATCTCCACCAGCTCGTCTGCGGCGTAGTCGTCGAAGGTCAGCGTCCGGGTGAAGCGCGACTCCAGCCCCGGGTTCGACTCCATGAACCGCCGCATGTCGGCGGGATAGCCCGCCGCGATCACCACGACGTCGTCCCGGTGGTCCTCCATGAGCTTGACGAGGGTGGCGATCGCCTCGTGGCCGAAGTCGGTGGACTGCCCGTGCGGGACCAGGGCGTACGCCTCGTCGATGAAGAGCACCCCGCCCATCGCCCGCCGGAAGACCGCGGTGGTCTTCGGGGAGGTGTGCCCCACGTACTCACCGACCAGCGAGCCCCGGTCGGCCTCCACCAGATGCCCCCGGGCCAGCAGCCCGAGCGCCGCCAGCAACCGCCCGTACAGCCGGGCCACCGTCGTCTTGCCGGTCCCGGGATTCCCCGCGAACACCAAATGGCGGCTGAGCGGCGGCGGTTGCAGGCCCGCCTCCTCGCGCCGCTTGACCATCTGCATCACCTTGGTCAGCGAGCCGACCTCCTGCTTGACCCGCTCCAGCCCGACCAGCGCCTCCAACTCCTTCATCAGCGCGGGCAGTTGCTCCGGTGCGGGGTCCTGCTCCGCCGGCCGGCCGGGGACCGCGGAAGACCCCGGGCCGCCGGACCGCGCGGCCTCCTCCGGGCGGTGCGGCATCGTGCCGACGGCGACGTCACGGACCGTGCAGTCCTCGAAGACCGGCACGGCGTCCTCGGCCGCCGACAGATCCTCCTGTACGTCGCGCACCAGGCAACGGCGCAGCACCGGGGCCGCCTTGGACCCCACGTACAGCGCGGGGAAGGCGGACCGGGAGATCTCGCAGTCCTCGAAGACCCCCGCGCCCTCCTCATGCACGTAGATCCCGTTCTTCCCGCTGCCCGCGACCGTCACCGCGCGGATCCGCGGATCGGCACCGGTCCACACCACGAGCCCGCTGCCCCGCGCCTCCGAGATCTCCAGCCCCTCGATCCAGGCCTGGCTGCGCTCCTCAAGGAACACCCCGGCCGAGCCGGTGTCCGCGACCCGTCCGCCGCGGATCAGCACGCCGGTGTCCGGACCGACCTCGATCCCGGTGCGGCGGGCCCCGGTGACCACGCAGTCCTCCAGCAGCGGCCGGTGCCGGGTCGCCACCCGTACCCCCGTCTCGGCGCCGGTGACCTCGCACGCGCGCAGCACCGCGTCCGCGCCGTCCACCCGCACCCCGGCGAGCGCGCTGCGCTCTACGCGGGTGTGCTCCGCCACCAGTTCGGCGCTGCCCCCGACCCGGACGCCGTCCTGCGCGCTGTCCGCCACCCGGCAGTCCGCGAGGCGCAGCCGGGCGTTGCCCGCCAGGCGCACCCCGCAGTTCCCGGTGGCGGCGATCGAGGAGTCCACCATCTCGACCACCGAAGTGCCGTCGGCCAGGAGCCCGTTGCCCCCGCTGCGCGCCAGCTCGCAGGCCCGGGCGCGGAGTTCGGCGCCCTCGGTGGCCGTCAGCGCGGTGTCCGGTACGTCGACGATCCGTACCGTGTCCAGTTCCACTCGCGCGAGGCCGCGCGCCAGCACCCCGGCGCCGGGCGTCTCGCGGACCTCGCAGGCGCGCAGCAGCACCTCGCTGCCGCCCGAGACGAGGACGCCCTCCGCCCCCGTACGGAAGATCTCGCACCCGTCGAGCCGGATCCGGCGCTCGTCCTGGCCGGCCGACTCCGCGCCGGCGTCCGACGCGCCCGCGGTGCTTGCCGTGGCCGACGCGCCTGCCGTGCCCGCCCGGGTCCGCTGGACCGGCACATCGGGCGCGTCCTCCACCCGTACGCCCTGGGCCGTGGTGTCGTGCAGGCGGCAGCCGCGCAGCAGCGGCCGCGCGGGCGCGTACACCAGCAGGGCGGCGTCCCCGGCGTGCGCCACGTCGCAGTCGTCGAGGACGGCGGTGCTGGTGCCGCCGAGGAGGATCCCGCAGGCGGTGGTGTGCCGTACCCGGGTACGCCGCAACTCCGCGCCCGCGGTGTCGACCAGGGTGATCCCGTGGCCGTCGACGGTGTGGACGACGCAGTCCTCGAAGGTGCCGTGGGCGGTGCCCGTGACGTGCACCCCGGCCCGGCGGCTGTCCCGGACCGTGCACCCGCGGACCACCGCGCGCGCGTCGCGCGCCAACTCCAGCCGTCCGCCGGAGATCTCGCAGCGCTCCAGTTCCACTTCGCCGCCCCGGACGAGCACCGCGGGCTCCGCCGGATCCGCCCCGGTGATCTCCAGCTCCCGCAACGCCACGCGGCCCGCGGGCACACTGACCGCGGGCCCGTGCGCCGCCGTGAGGCGTACGGTGCCCGGCCCCTTCTCGGCGACCAGGGTCACGTCGCGGTCGAGGACCAGGGACTCGGTGTACGTACCGGGCTGTACGGACACCACCGCGCCGTCCGCGGCGGCGCGGACGGCCGAGGCGATGGTGCGGTGGGTGCCCCAGCCCCGCGCGGCGACGCGCTGCAACTCCCTTGTCACATCAACTCACCCATGTTCATCAGGGTGCCGAAGACCCCGAAGAGACCGACGGCGAGCGGTACGGCCGTCAGGGCGAGCGCCGAGGAGAGGCCGGAGAACCACGAGGGCCGCTCCCGGATCTGCTCGGCGGCGGGCAGGGCCCTGACGACTCCGGTGCCGAGCAGGACGGCGCCGGCCACCAGCCCGGCCAGCGGGCCGGACCAGTCGGGCGCCCCGAGGGCGCCGGGTGCGTGGAGCAGCACCGTGGCGAGGCCCGCGAAGCCCGCCGCGGCCATCGGCAGCACCGCCGCCGTGATCTTCAACTGGCCCGAGCGCAGCAGCAGTACGCCACTGACGACGAGCGTGAGGATCAGCGCGTACGCGTCGGCGGCGGTGCCGAGCACCACCAGCGCGGCCACCAGGACCGCCGAGAGGACCTGCGTCAGCCCGGCGAGCACCCGGCGGCCGAGGGCCACCAGGCCCGGCACCGAGGCCCCCGAGACGCCCTCCCGCGCGTCGGACGGCGCCGAGAGCGCCACCAAGTGACCTGCCGTCACCGGGAGTACGGCGAGCGCGCCCATCGCCAGGACCGCGACCACCCCGGCGCTCTCCACCAGGGTGGCGCCGAAGCCGGCGAGCAGCCCGGCCGTGGGCAGCACGACCGCGGCCACCACCAGGGTGGTCAGGGTGAGCGCGTGGTTGACCGCGAGCCGGGCCGCGAGAGCGCCGGCCAGGACGCCCGAGGCCGTCGCGACGATCACCGCCGTGGAGCTGTCCCGCGACGACGGTACGAGGAGTACGGCGCCGACCGCGACCAGGGGGACGGCCGCGAGCGCCAGCCCGAGCCGTACCGGCAGGGCGAGCGGCCAGGCGCGGCGGGTCGCGTGGCCCGCGAGCACCGCGAGCCCCAACCCGCCCACCACCGCGCCGAGTCCGGCCGCCTGGTACACGGCGTCGCCGGCGGTCAGGCCGACGAACACCGCGAGTGCGGCGACCATGCCGCCCAGCCCGAGGAACAGCACGGTCAGCGCGTGCTGCCGGGTGTCCCAGTGCAGCCCGTCCTGGTTGGCCTCGCCGACCAGCTCGTCCAGGTCGGTGATCTCCGGGCCGTCGAACTCACCCGCGGCCGCGTCCCGCAGGTACAGCGTCGCGCCGTCGGCGACACCGGCCTCGCTGAGCGAGACGCCGGGGGAGAGCGGCCTCGCCCCGGGCAGCGCCAGCGACCAGGCGGCGGGGAAGGTGTCGTCCTCCTCGTCCTGCCCGCAGAGCCGCAGCAGACCCGGGGTGTACTCGGCGATCGCCGTCCGGGCCGGGACCGCCAGATCGACCCGCCTGCGGCTGCCCACCACCGTGATCCGGCACCGTTCGTCGTCCACTAGCGCTGTCCTCTGTCCTCTGTCTTCCGGTGTTCGGGCTTCTGTCTTCCGGTGGCCGGGCGGGTCAGTTGCCGCTGCGCCAGGTGCTGATGTTGGACAGCTCCGCGTCCGCGTAGTTGCCGTAGTTGACGTTCATGGCGTGGGCGATCTGCGCGAGGATCCCCTCGGGCCCGAACAGGCCGAGCGCCGCGGTGTCCCACTCGGCCTGCTTCTCCTGGTAGAAGGAGGCGGCCTGGCTGCGGGTCCAGGAGTCGGCGAGCGGCGCGAGCCGCGCCTTCAGCGCGTTGAGCTCGTCGACGCACTCGTCGGCCCGGTTGGTCAAAGTGGGGCCGGCGGTGCCGAGTTCATGGGTGACAAGGATCTGTACGTCGTCGAAACCGGGCATGGCGGGACTCCTCAGGAGAAGTTGGCGGAGGGGATGTTGGCGCGGACGGACGACAGGTTCGTCAGGTTCCGCTGCTCGGAGACGTCGTAGTTGCCGTAGTTCCCCTGGAGGCCGCCGGCGATGCTGGTCAGCGCGTCGTTGAGCATCCGCGCGTAGGTGTCCCACTGGACCATGAGGTCCTGGAACTCGTTGGCCGCCATACCGTGCCAGGCCTCTTCCAGGCCGATCACGTACGTCTTGAGCGCGCTCAGCTGCGCGTCGAGTTCCTGCGCGGTGGTGTTCGTACTGTTCGCCGCCGCCAGAAGCTCACCGGGAGTGACGCTGTACTCGACATCACCGATTGTTGTGGATTGTTCGACCGGAGTGGACATGGATCCTCCTCGTACCTGCCGCGACTGCCTGCGAGGGAACACGGAGAAATCACTCGGGACAGCCCTGAATGCTTTGTCTCAGTTACCCAAAATAGCCTGCGGTGCGGGGCGAAAGCAGTCGGCGGAAGCGGCGTTGGTGCCGCTCGGCGGCCGACGTGACGGCTATATGCTCACATTGTCCATGTCAACCGGGCCAGCCCGGGCAGCGCTGTTTACGCTTTTTTTACCCAGCGGGACGCCATGTCTGCGTCCGAGGTCAGCGCATGTGCGGCCCTGTCATGTCACGGTCGGTGGCCGATGAATGAACAGGAGACAACATACCGATGGGTTGGTTACTCATTGGTTCTGTTCAACCCGCGCCGAAGGGAAGTGACTTCGGAAAGCAACGGTATAGCGGTATCAAGGGGGCTCAATTGTGGGCCGCGGCAACCGTATTGTACGGTGCAGGCAAAATCTTCCGGCGCCGGAAAGGATGCACGCTGTGGGAGAGCCCATACACGAGGGGCCCAAGGGCCCCGGCGTACCGGGTTTCGCGGCCAGCTTCGCGACGAGTTCGAGGCAGCGGGGCGACCGCGACACCCCGGGTCTGCTGGGCCGGCTCCTCACCACCGGACTGGTGGTCGTGGTTCTGGGCGCGGGGGTCATGGGCGTGGGCAAGCTCATCGACTACCAGCGCGACAAGAGCCGGGCGGCGCAGGCCCAGGCCGCCGAACGGGTCGCGCTGAGCGAACCGTCCCGCCCGTCGCCCGCGCCGAGCGGCACGGGCAAACCCCGGGACATCCCCCAACTGCCGTCCGGGCAGGGGCCGATCCGGTACCTGGTGCCCCCGGCGCTCCAGCCCGTCGCCCCCTCTTCGCCGAGCCCGACGGGCAAGCCGAGCGACAAGCCGTCCAAGGCGCCCGCCGACAAGAAGCCGTCACAGAAGCCCTCCGAGAAGCCCGCGAACTCCTCCGCCGGCAACTCCCAGCAGTTGGCGGCCGGACAGAAATCTTTCAGCCTCCAGGCCTCCCAGCCGAGCCACCGCATCGTCGGCGCCGCGTCGAACCGCTGCGTCGACGTGAAGGATGCCATCTACACCGCCGCCCCGGCGACCGCGCTCCAGCTGTTCGCGTGCGGCAACAACCCGAACCAGCAGTGGACCGTCCACTCCGACGGCACCATCCGCTCCCTGGGGATGTGCATGTCCGTGGGCGGCGGCTCCACGGCCGACGGCGCCAGTGTCGACCTCTACACCTGCGACGGCAGCGCCAGCCAGCAGTGGCGCGTCGAAGCGGCGGGTGACATCGCCAACGTCAAGGCCAACAAGTGCCTGGACGCCCGCGACTTCGGCACCGCGGACCGCACGGCGCTCCAGATCTACGCCTGCGAGGGCACCAACAACCAGAAGTGGCACTTCGGCTGACCCGACCAGCCCACCAGGCCCAGGCCCCAGCCCAAAGACAGGCCCCCATGAAAACACCCCCCTCGCCCCCTCCCCCCTCTTCCCCTCCCCCTGCCTCCCGCCGCCCGGACATGAGTCAACTCCTGCAACAGGCCCAGCAGATGCAGGCCGGCCTGCTGGCCGCGCAACGGGAACTGACCGAACTGGCCATCGAGGGCTCGGCCGGCGGCGGGGCGGTCCGCGTCACGGTGGACGGAGCCCTCCAGCTCAAGCACGTCTTCATCGCCCCCGAGGCCGCCGACCCCAACGACACCGAACACCTGGCCCGCCTGATCCTCACGGCAACGGAGAACGCACGCGCCTCGGCCCGCGAGACCGCGACCAGCGCCCTGCTCCCGGCCATAGCCGACACCCTGACCCACGGCATCCGACAACACCTCGACCCCCGCCACCCCAACGCCGCACAACGCCCGCGCCCGACCCCGGAGTAACGAGAACGCACGTGGGCACCTACTCACCGGGCGGGACCCGAACGAACCCCTCGCCCCAGGTGCCCACGTCGAGTTCGTACCCGTCGACGACAAAGCACTCGGGCTCATCCCGAAACCCCGGCAAAACCCGCGCCCGCTCCCGCCCCGCCTCTGCCCGCTCCCGCGTCGAGAACACACCGAGCAGCTTGACGTCGTCGCCGTCCCGCTCGTCCACGAACACACCACCCGCGGGCCGTCTCGCAGCCGCGCGGAAAAGACCCTTCGGACGCGAGCCAATCCGCGAATTCCTGCCCCTACTCGATCGATCCCCTGCCAGAATCGCCGCTCATACCGCCGTGTGAGCGGCGCGGGGGACGGGGGGCGCACGACCATGACGTACGCGGGAACAGACCCGGAAGCGGGCGGTGTCGAAGTGCCGCGCGGGATCTTCGACTGTGACGAGGCGTACCGCAGTCCGGTCGCCGCCGACTACGCGCACGTCTTCCGGACCGGCATGGTCGTCCTGGACACCAATGTGCTGCTCAATCTCTACCGTTCGAACGAGCGGACACGGTTGGACACCCTCGCCGTACTGACCAAGCTCCGCGACCGACTGTGGGTTCCGCACCAGGTGTTGACGGAGATCTGGCGCAACCGGGAGCAGCGCTCCGTCCGCCACCACCACAGCACCAAGGCGAAGGACGCCGCCGCGGTGATGGACAAGGTGCCGCGGACTGCGGAGGACGCGGTGGAGCGCTGGATGAGAGACGTGAGGCTGAAGAAGGACGAGGCCGTCACTCAGCAGATCGAAGCGGCTTTGGAGCAACTCAGAGAGGCAGCAGCGGAGTTGCGTGGCCTCATCGAGGGCCAGGCGAAGCTCGACGCACTGGTCGGAACCGCGGAGACGTACACCGATCCTGTACTGACCGAGCTGGAAACGCTGTTGTCGGGCCGCATCGGCGGTCCGTTGCCTCAGGATGAGTACGACAAGGCCGTACAAGAGGCACAGACACGTGCCGAGGACGAAATCCCGCCGGGGTACGAGGACTTCAGGACCAAGTCCCCCGAGCAGGCGGCCGGTGACTACGTGCTGTGGCTGCAACTCATGCAGGAGGCGCAGCGCCGCGGGGGTGACGTGCTGCTGGTCACCGGCGACGTGAAGAAGGACTGGTGGGTGCCGCGGGACGCGGACATCCCCGCGCGCCCCCGGCCGGAGCTTGTCGTCGAGCTACGCAAGCAGGCCGGCGGCCGCCTCTACATGCTCACCCCGGGTGAGCTGCTCAAGTGGGCCGAGGATCTGCTCGAAGGCCTGGAGGTCGACGAGGACTCGGTCTCCGACCTGGACCGACTGCGAGGGGAGGGCCAGGACGGCGACACGAGCGCGCCGACGGGGTGGGGAGTGATGTCCCTCGGGCGCTTCGTCGGGGAACTCGAGGCGCGGTACCCGGTGCACCACAAGGTGGTGGTCGAGGCCGCTCAGAACGGTGGTTTCGTGGATCGGGCGAGGGTCTACGAGCTGGCCGGATACCGACCGGATCGGCAACTCAAGGGGTTCACGCGGCCGATCAGCACGGTCACGCGAAACCTGGAGGACAAGGGAGTGCTCACCGGTGAGGAGCCGTTCCTGCTGCGCACCATCTACGGTTCGCCGGACGAGCCCTCCTGGGCCACGGGCTTCCGGCTGGCCGACGAGGTGATGGCGTTCTTCGCGCGGATGGCGGAGGAGACCAAGCCCGAGCCCGTCCGGGGCGACGAGCAGGCCGCTCCGTAGGCGCGACCGCCGGACAGCCCAGGGCGCAGGAGTCCGTACGATCCGTAGAATGGCCGACGGGGCGGGGCCGTAGCGCAGAGGTCGACGCGCGCGGTCTCCACAATCGCGAGGACGCCGGTTCGATCCCGGCCGGTCCCGCCTTCCACTGCCACCGAATCCGGCCTGTGACGCCGGTCCGGCGTACGACCTCACAGCGCTTCGTCCCGGGCCAGGACAGGTCGATGGACCCCTTACCTGCGTACAGGTGGGAGGTGGGCCTGCAACCCGGTGACTGCGCTGGCAACTGAGTTCCAGACCATCAGTGCTACGGCGCGTCGTCCCCGGTCGGAACCACACGGAGGTCCTGGCCACTGCTTCCCGAGATCGAACGGCGATGCGTTTCCTCGCCGTCCCACCAAGTAATCGTGGCACGCCAGTAAGAGTCATGACGCTGTGTGCGGCTGATCAGGAAGAGCGAGTAGAAGTCGCCGGCGGCAACGGTATGGGGAAGGCTGAGCGACTTGCCGAAATCGCTCTCCAGTTGGCGGGCCGACCTTTGCTGGGGGCTCCGCAGCAGATAAGCGGCGGGTGCGGGCCTGTTCAGCGGGAGAGTGTCCAGGTCGACGACCAGATAGGCAGGTTCGTTCGGATCGCCCCCACAGCCAGACGGAGCAGTCACCGTACCGGGCGCGACCTTCTCGCGCCGGGTCACCGTGATGGATATGTCTCGCACCTCGACGGACGAACCCGCTTTGCCATGCACTGTGACGGCCGTTTCCAGAACCCCGCGTGCGCGATGCGGCCCTCCCGTTGCCAGGTTTTCAGCTGATGGGGAGTCGCGCCGTTCACCCGCGGCCGCAGGGCCGCGTCCGAGTCCGGAATGTACCAACGGTTCAAGCAGAAGTGGTTGTTGGGTTCGACCAAAAGCGTGGCCCGGGCCGAGGGGAAGAGGGCTTGCTTGGCCGATACGGCCGTGGGGACCGCGAAAGCGAGCGCAGCGACGACAGCGCTCCAGAGCGGTACCCGAGAGGCTGTTCATGGACGAGCGCACGGGCCAGGTCGACGGCTTGGTGTCGGCGCACGCCCACGTCACCTGCGGAATGCGAAAGCGCCGTGTACACGGTTCTGACCGAGCAGAGAGAAGCCGCCCTCGGGACGCGTCGTGCCACGTGCTCGACCTCGCCGGTGCGAGGTCTCGAACGCCTGCTGCGGTCGGGCGGACGGAGAGGCCCTTCGGGCTGTTAGTTGTCCGCTCCCAGCGACGGATCGGGGCCGAAGGCGCTGACATTCATGCGGGCGAGCCCACCTGGCGGACTGGTCAACGTGCCGCTGACGCGGACAGGGATTCCGGCGTCGTGACAACGCACGGCCGTGTGGTACTCCCTGTCCGGAAGGTCCATCCACACCGTGCGACTGCGGCGCTGAAGAAGCGTCTGGACGCCGACATGGCCGGTGTCGTCATTGGGATGCCGACTGAGGTCTGTGACGACACCGTAGATCAAGTGATTCCGTGTGTGGATTTTGGACTTGAGCTGTTCGGATACCAGGTCGACGATCTCGATCGCCTCGCGGTTGAACTCGACACGCGTCGGGGTGCCCGGTGGTGGCGCCGCCACGCGCGACCAATTGAAGGTCACGTCGAGCGCGCTGACGGATTCTGTGTTCACGACTTTGGCGAGGGCCTTGCAGAGCTCGTACGAGACGCCTTCCCCGATGGAGTCGTTGATCTCGCTCGGGGTGGGTTCGTGGTCGGCACCCGCCATATCCCCCAGCACGCCCAGCGCGCGGGACATTGTGGCAGTCACCCGCCGGTCGAAGAGAGTCTCTTCGATCTTGACGTCGATGTGATCTTGACGCGGTGAGTAGACGTCCTCGGGGGAGCGTGCCTGGCTGATGATGGGGACGATGTACGAGCCACGACGCGTCTGGCCCAGGCGAACCTCTCGTGCTTGATCACGCGCCCGAGGTGGGAAGTTCCGGAAGTGCCCTTGGCGTCGGAGGGTCGCCGCTGCGGAGGCGACACGGAGACGCTTGGCGGAGACGAAGAGCTCGTACCCGGACTCAAGGGGGATCGATCCGTCGCTCATCGATGGGTGGGAGGCCCGGAGGTCGGTGACGTCGTTGTAGATCGTGGCGATGGCGTCGTGGACTGTCTGGACGTCTTCGCACTCGATCCTCGAGAGGTCCTGGATGAGAATCCGCGCCCTCTTGGCGAAGTCTGGCGCGCCGGGCTTCATCGGGACCAGGACGACTTCGTCAGCCGGCCCCGGAAGCGTCCATAGCTCAGCTACGGCGCCGCCCGATACCGGGGCCCATCCGGTGACCTTGAGGTAGCTGCGAATCTCTTCGGGGCCGAAGTCAGGGGTGATGTCCGCCATGTCAGTTCAACCCCGGACCGGCGCTGTTGGTCATGCGGCGTGCAGCATCGAACATGGTCCCCATGGCCTTCACGGTGAGCTCTTGGTGCTCAGGAAGGTGTATCGCGGTGGTTGAGCTCCCTGGGGCGTGTTCCATCCCGTAGAGGGAGGACCAGTAGCCGTGACAAGCAAGGACTATCGAATCCGGCTGGTGGATGACCCAGCGCCCGATGTCGCGCGGGACGATGAGCAGTGCAAGATGACCAGGCGCCGAGCGCTCAGGGTCACGCAATTTGTCGTAGGTCTCGATGTCCAGGTCGAAGCTGTAGCCGCTCCTGATAGTGCGCGGGTTCTGTGTGCACTTGAGCTGGATATCGACCATGAGGCCACGAGAACGAAGAGTGACGTCGACTCCGTCCTTGTCCACGTTCCAGTCGCAGATCGTGTACCCACCCTGCGTGGCTAAGGCGTGCACGTAAGCGCGGCTGACTTGCTCCTTCTGCCAGCTTGTCGCCTCAGCAGCCATACTCACCCCCCGGTTGCGTGACCGCGACGATAGGTGGGTTCCGCCGACGAGGGAATACCGCGGACACGGGCCGCCTTCCGACGCCCGATCCGGAGACGCGGGAAGGGCCTGACCCTCAGAGAGGATCAGGCCCTTGACCTGCTGCTTTGGCTGTCGGGGTGGCGGGATTTGAACCCACGACCTCTTCGTCCCGAACGAAGCGCGCTGCCAAGCTGCGCTACACCCCGATGTCGCCCGTGTGGCGGCGACATCGCTTACTTTAGCCCACCGCTGGCCGAGGACGAAATCCGGTTTCGGGGAGGGGTGGCGTGTCAGGGGTGGGGGGTCAGGGTGACCAGCGTGGCTTCCGGGGGGCAGGCGAAGCGGACCGGGGTGTAGCGGTTCGTGCCGCAGCCCGCCGAGACGTGCAGGTACGAGGTGTGGCCGCCCGAGCGGTGGGTCGAGAGGCCCTTCACGCGGTCCGTGTCCAGGTCGCAGTTGGTGACCAGGGCGCCGTAGAAGGGGATGCACAGCTGGCCGCCGTGGGTGTGGCCCGCCAGGATCAGCGGGTAGCCGTCGGCCGTGAAGGCGTCCAGGGCGCGCAGGTACGGGGCGTGGACCACGCCGATCGAGAGGTCCGCGTCCGCCTCCGGGCCGCCGGCGACCCGCTCGTACCTGTCCCGCTTGATGTGCGGGTCGTCCAGGCCCGTGAACGCGAGCTCGTAGCCGTCGATCTTGAGCCGGCCGCGCGTGTTGGTGAGGTCCGCCCAGCCCGCCGCGTCGAAGGCGTCGCGCATCGGCTCCCAGGGGTTGCGCACCGCGGCCGGCGCCGGGGCGTTGCCGTTCAGGCCGTGGCGGCCCTGGGCCTTCTCCAGGAGGTAGCGGGCCGGGTTGCGGAGCTTCGGGCCGTAGTAGTCGTTCGAGCCGAAGACGTACACGCCCGGGAACTCCATCAGCGGGCCCAGCGCGTCCAGCAGCTCCGGTACGCCCTCCGGGTCCGACAGGTTGTCGCCGGTGTTCACCACGAAGTCCGGGCGCAGCCCCGCGAGCGCCTGGAGCCAGTGCCGTTTCTTGCGCTGTCCGCTCACCATGTGGATGTCGGACACCTGGAGGAAACGAAGATCACGCATGCCCCGCGGCAGTACGGGGACGGTGACCCGCCGCAACCGGAACGAGCGTGCTTCGATCCCCGCCGCGTAGGCGATTCCGGCCGCGCCGACTGCCGCGATTCCGAGGGGTACTCCGTAACGTGCGCGCATGTTCCCATCGTCTCAGAGGTTGTGTCCGACCCTGTACGACCAGGGGAGGAGGCCCTTAATGCGGGGCGGGTTTCGTGGCGTACCTGTCACACTTGGAACCATGACCAGCCTCAAGTCCAAGCTCAAGGAAGACCTCACCGCCTCCATCCGCGCCCGTGACGAGCTGCGCTCCGCCACGCTCCGGCTGACCCTCACCGCGATCACCAAGGAGGAGGTCTCGGGCACGTCCGCCCGTGAGCTCTCCGACGACGAGGTGCAGAAGGTCATCGCCCGGGAGGCGAAGAAGCGCCGTGAGGCGGCCGAGGCGTTCGCGCTCGGCGGGCGTACGGAGCAGGCCGAGAGGGAGAAGGCCGAGGGCGTGCTCCTCGACGCGTACCTGCCGAAGCAGCTGTCCGACGACGAGCTCGGCGACATCGTCGCCCAGGCCGTCGGCGAGGCGCGCGCCGCGGGCGCCGAGGGGCCGCGCGCGATGGGGGCCGTCATGAAGATCGTGAACCCGAAGGTCGCCGGCCGGGCCGAGGGCGGCCGGGTCGCCGCCCTGGTCAAGCAGCAGCTCGCCGCTGGGTGAGAAGCACAGAAGCAGAGATGTAAAGGGACTGCGGCCGCAGCACAGAAGGGCGCCCGGCCGGTGACTGTGTCTCGTCACCGGCCGGGCGCCCTTCTCTGTCAGGTACGGAGGAGCAGGGCCCCTACGGGCCGTTTCCGCCGCCGTCCTGGCCGTTCCCGCCGCCGTTGCCGTTCCCGCCGCTCAGCAGCCCCGGCCGCACCGAGAAGTCCGGGAAGGGGTTGTCGCCGCCGTTCCCACCGCCCCCGTTCCCACCGTCACCGTTGCCGCCGCCATCGCCGTTCCCGCCGTCCGTCTGGCCCGCGATGTCACCCGGCTTAGCGTCCCCGTTCTCCGGCTTCGCGTCCTTCCTCGGAGGATCCGGGATGCTGATCTCGTTGAACGGCGGAGCCGGGTGCCCGGCCAGCGCGCCCGTCATGGCGTCCTTCCAGATCGGCCCCGGCACCTGCCCACCGAAGACCTTCGCCTGGTACTCGCCACCGATGGTGATGTTCACCATCTTCCGCTTGTGCTGCGGGTCACCGACCCACACCGCGCCCGACATGTTCGGCGTGTAGCCGACGAACCAGGCCGCGTAGCGGTAGTCCGTCGTACCGGTCTTGCCCGCGCTCGGCCGCTGCGGGCCGAGGCCCGCCTCCGTACCGGTACCGTCCTCCACCACGCCCTTGAGCAGCGTGTTGATGGTGTCGGCGGTCTTCTCGGACATCGCGCGGTTGCAGGTCGACTTCGGCACCGGCAGCTGCTTCTTGCCGGGGCCGGTGATCGACTCGATCGCGATCGGCGAGCAGTACATGCCGCGGCTGGCGAACGTCGCGTACGCCGACGCCATGGTCAGCGGCGACATCTCCTGCGTGCCCAGGGTGATCGACGGCACCTGCTGGATCCGGTTGCCGTCGGCCCGCTTGACGCCCATCTTGGTGGCCATGTCGGTCACCGGGCAGACGCCGATCTTGCTGATCAGCTCGACGTAGTAGGTGTTGACCGACTTCGCGGTCGCTTCCTTCATGTCGTACGGGCCGTGCTCCGACTCGTTCTCGTTCTCGACCGGGACGTCCCTGTCGTTCCAGGGACCGTCGCAGGTCTGGACCGGCCGCGGGTACGTCATCTGGTACGGGGACGGGAACTGCTGCGTCGCCGGAATGCCCTGCTCCAGCGCCGCCGCCGCGACGATCGGCTTGAACGTCGACCCCGGCTGGTACCCGGCGCCGCCGCCCATGTTCTGGTTCACGGACAGGTTGATCTGGGTCTCGTTCTTCCCGAAGCCGTACGGCCGCGACTGGCCCATGGCCAGGATCTTGCCGGTGCCCGGCTCGACGATCGACAGCGCCGTCGCGACCGGGTCGCTCTTGTAGACGTGGTCCTTGATCGACGCCTGCGCCGACTTCTGCGCCTGCGGGTCCAGCGTCGTACGGATCGTCAGCCCGCCCTGGTTCCAGACCTTGGCGCGCGCCTCGCGCGTCTTGCCGAAGACCGGGTCGGTGAGGAAGACCTCGCGGACGTAGTCGCAGAAGAAGCCCGCGCCGCTGACGGCGGTGATGCAGCCGTTCTTCGGCTTGCTGACCTTCAGCTTGATCGGCTCGGCGCCGGCCTTGTCGGCCTCGGCCTGCGTGACGGCGCCGACGTCGGCCATCCGCTGGAGGACGGTGTTACGGCGTTTCTGCGCCTCCGCCGGGTCGTTGACCGGGTCGTAGCGCGTCGGCGACTGGACGATGCCCGCCAGCATGGCGGCCTGGCCGAGGCTCAGGTTCTTCGCCGACGTGGAGAAGTACCGCTGCGACGCGGCCTCGATGCCGTACGCCTGCTGACCGAAGAAGGTGATGTTCAGATAGTTCTCGAGGATCTTCTTCTTGCCGAGCTCTTCCTCGACCTGGATCGCGTACTTCAACTCCTGGATCTTGCGGCCCAGCGTCTGCTGGGTGGCCTGCTTGAACTTCGTCGCGTCGTCGCCGGCCTCCTCGACGAACACGTTCTTCACGTACTGCTGGGTCAGTGTCGAGGCGCCTTCCGACACCCCGCCCGACTGCGCGTTGCGATTGGCCGCGCGGAGCACGCCCTTGAGGTCGATCGCCCCGTGCTCGTAGAAGCGCGAGTCCTCGATCGCGACGATCGCCTTCTGCATGTACGGGGAGATGTCCTTGAGCGGCACGACGGTGCGGTCACGCGAGTAGACCGTGGCGATCTGGCCGCCGTCGGCGTCCAGGATCTCGGTGCGCTGGCTCAGCGGCGGCGTCTTGAGATTGGCGGGGATCTCGTCGAATCCCTCGACCGTTCCCTTGGCCGCGAGTCCCAGCGCGCCGAACGCCGGCAAGGCGATTCCCGCCAGCACCGCTCCCGCGAGCACACTGACACCGAGGAATTTGGCGGCCTGCTGGGTCCCGGTCAGACCCCCGCCCGAGCGCTTCTTTGGCATGAGGGCAGCCTACGTTCTCATTCGCCGGACACGCGTCAAGGCTCTGGCCTAAGCTGTATCCAACTGTCACAGCAGTGGGGTTGCGCATCAAGCCCTCGGTGTGAACTTCCCGTGAACCCGAAACACGGGGAGCCACGTCTGTATTGAGTATGTCTGCCCCTGAACGTCCGTTGTGACTCACCCCTCTTGCCCCGCCGTGCCGGGTTCATGAGTGATGTCCTTCGCTCACTCCCCTGGGTGATCTACCACGCACGCATAGTCCGTTCGGGCCATTCAAGATTGGGCCCGAAGGGGGTGTTGCGCTGTGCCCGCCTTCCGTAACGTCCTCAACTGGCAGCGGTGAATATGCCGCTGCCGCCGTGGGGGAGCCTCGATTCGGGAGAGGACGGCGCCGGAATGGGCTGGGTAACCGACTGGAGTGCGCAGGCAGCTTGCCGCACTACCGATCCGGATGAATTGTTCGTGCAAGGTGCAGCGCAGAACAGGGCCAAGGCGGTGTGCACCGGTTGCCCGGTGCGCACGGAGTGCCTGGCGGACGCGCTGGACAACCGCGTCGAGTTCGGCGTGTGGGGTGGGATGACGGAGCGGGAGCGCCGCGCGTTGCTGCGCAGGCGTCCGACCGTCACGTCGTGGCGAAGACTGCTCGAAACCGCGCGTACCGAGTACGAGCGCGGCGCGGGCCTCCTGCCCGTGGGCCTGGAGGACGACGAGACGTACGAGACGTACGCGGCCGCGGGATAGCGGCGGACGTACGGATCCGTACGACCCGTACGGCTCGCGCAGCACGTGGAGCGCGTACGACTGCTACGTCCGGTGTGCGTCCGGACGTGCGCGGCCGGTAGTGCGTGGGCGGTACGGCCTGACGGCGGTACGGCCCGGTAGTGGGACCGGTGGTGGCGGCTCGATCAGCCGCGCCACCGAGCGCGTCCTCGCAGGTCAGGTCGTACTACGACCCGCCGCGAGGTGATCACCGATGGCCCTGAGCCCGGCGAGGTCATGAACGTCGCCGGGCAGGGCGGCCACCTCGGCCACCGCGACCTCCGGATGCAGCGCGGTGAAGCGGTCGCGCGTGCGTCGTTCGCGCGCGAGCACCTGCATCCGTTCGGCGTGCAGACGCAGCAAACCAGCGGTCAGCTGTTCCACACTTGTGACAGAAGGTGTGACGGAACCCGCCCCGGGGGCAGGCGCAGTTGTGGACAAGTCGGACACGGGGGCTTCGGGGGACTCGGGGGGCGGCTCGGGCGGCGCCTCGGAGGCCCGGGGAGAGGAGCCTGCCGCGGCTGCGACGCCACGAGGAGGAGCATTCCCGGGCTCCTGATCCACAATGCCGCCCTCTTCAAGATTTTCCGCGGCGGCCAGGGCGCGCTCGGCGGAGAGCCGCGCCGCGCCGCTGCCGTGCACCCGGTTGAGCACCAGACCCGCCAGCGGCATCTCCTCGGCGGCCAGCCTCTCCACGAAGTACGCCGCCTCGCGCAGGGCGTCCCGCTCCGGCGCCGCGACCACCAGGAACGCCGTGCCGGGCGCCTGGAGGAGCCGGTACGTCGCCTCCGCGCGCGTCCGCAGCCCGCCGAACATCGAGTCCATCGCCGTCACGAACATCTGCACGTCACCGAGGAACTGGCCGCCCAGCACCTTCCCGATCGTGCCGGTCATCATCGACATCCCGACGTTCAGGAACTTCATCCCGGCCCGGCCGCCGACCTTGGCCGGCGCCATCAGCAACCTGATGAACTTCCCGTCCAGGAACGACCCGAGGCGCTTCGGCGCGTCCAGGAAGTCCAGCGCGGAGCGCGAGGGCGGGGTGTCGACGATGATCAGGTCCCAGGAGTCCCGCGCCCGCAACTGCCCGAGCTTCTCCATCGCCATGTACTCCTGCGTGCCCGCGAACCCGGCCGACAGGGACTGGTAGAAGGGGTTGTCCAGGATGGCGCGCGCCCGGTCGCGGTCCGCGTGCGCCTCGACGATCTCGTCGAACGTCCGCTTCATGTCGAGCATCATGGCGTGCAGTTCGCCCGGACCCTCGACGCCCTTGACCTGGCGCGGGGTGTTGTCGAGCGAGTCGATGCCCATGGACTGGGCCAGCCGGCGGGCCGGGTCGATCGTGAGCACGACCACCTTGCGCCCGCGCTCCGCCGCCCGTACGCCGAGAGCCGCCGCCGTGGTCGTCTTGCCGACGCCGCCGGAGCCGCAGCACACGATGATGCGGGTGTCCGGGTCGTCGAGCAGGGGATCGATCTCCAGGGGGGCGGCCGCGGCGTCGAGGGCGGGGGAGGTCCGGCCGGCGGCGGATGCGGTGGGCTGGGTCCGGGTCATGCGAAGGCCTTCCCGAGTTGCCGTAGCTCCCCCGCCAGCCGGTAGAGACCGGCGAGGTCCATCCCCTCGCCGATCAGGGGGAGTTCGTACGTGGGCAGGCCCAGCTTCGCCAGGACCGCCCGCTGCTCGCGCTCCAGCTCCACGCGCTGCGCGTGCTCCGCCGCCTGGTCGAGCAGCGGACCCACCAGCTTCGTGGGGGCGCCGACCCCCGCCGTACCGAGCGCCTTCGCGACCTCCTTGCGACGGTCGCCCGACGCGGCGCGCACGGCTGCCTCGTCCAGGAGATGGGGCCGTACCTGGTTCACGATCACCTTGCCGACCGGCAGCTCCACGGCCCGCAGCTCGGCGATGCCGTCCACGGTCTCCTGGACCGGCATCTCCTCCAGCAGCGTCACCAGGTGCACGGCCGTCCCCGGCGACTTGAGGACCCGCATCACCGCCTGCGCCTGATTGTGTATGGGGCCGATCTTCGCCAGCCCCGCCACCTCGTCGTTCACGTTCAGGAAGCGCGTGATGCGCCCGGTGGGCGGCGCGTCCATCACCACGTAGTCGTAGGCGAAACGTCCCTGCCTGTCCCTGCGCCGGACCGCCTCGCACGCCTTGCCGGTCAGCAGGACGTCCCGGACGCCTGGGGCGATCGTCGTCGCGAAGTCGATCGCGCCGAGCTTCTTGAGGGCCCGCCCCGCGCCGCCGAGCTTGTAGAACATCTGGAGGTAGTCGAGAAGGGCGCGCTCGGCGTCGATCGCCAGCGCGTACACCTCCCCGCCGCCCGAGGCGACGGCGATCTTGCGTTCCTCGTACGGAAGGGCCTCCGTCTCGAAGAGCTGTGCGATGCCCTGCCTGCCCTCGACCTCGACGAGGAGGGTGCGCTTGCCCTCCGTCGCGAGGGCGAGCGCGAGGGCGGCGGCGACCGTCGTCTTACCGGTACCGCCCTTGCCGCTGACGACCTGGAGCCTGCTCACGTATTCGAGCCTAACCAGTAAGGCCGCGGGCTACGCACGAGGCTGCCCGGCGGTACGCGTACGGTCGCCGGGCGGTACGGATACAGCCGCCCGCGCCGTACGGATA
The DNA here is from genome assembly GCF_011694815.1 of Streptomyces liangshanensis. Classification (NCBI taxonomy): domain Bacteria; kingdom Bacillati; phylum Actinomycetota; class Actinomycetes; order Kitasatosporales; family Streptomycetaceae; genus Streptomyces; species Streptomyces liangshanensis. Next base: position 3,521,165 of record NZ_CP050177.1, on the reverse strand, counting down.
CAGTCGCCCCCATGACCAAGTGGGAATACGCGACCGTGCCCCTTCTCGTGCACGCGACCAAGCAGATCCTGGACACCTGGGGCGAGGACGGCTGGGAGCTCGTCCAGGTCGTGCCCGGGCCGAACAACCCCGAGCAGCTCGTGGCCTACCTGAAGCGGGAGCGGGCCGCGTGAGCGCGTCGGACAGCACGGCGACCGGGACCGTCGAGGCCGCCCTCGCCGGGCTCGGCCTGACCCTGCCCGAGGTGGTCGCGCCGCTGGCGTCGTACCAGCCGGCCGTACGGACGGGCCTCTACGTCTACACGTCGGGCCAGCTCCCGATGGTGGAGGGCAAGCTTCCGGTCACCGGCAAGGTCGGGGCCGAGGTCACGCCCGAGGAGGCGAAGGACCTCGCGCGCATCTGCGCCCTGAACGCCCTGGCCGCCGTGAAGTCGGTCACCGGCGACCTGGACCGCATCGCGCGGGTGGTGAAGGTGACGGGGTTCGTCGCCTCGGCGGCGGACTTCACCGGCCAGCCGGCGGTGGTCAACGGCGCCAGCGAGCTCCTGGGCCAGGCCCTCGGTGACAAGGGCGTGCACGCGCGCAGCGCGGTGGGCGTCGCGGTCCTGCCGCTGGACGCGCCGGTCGAGGTCGAGATCCTGGTGGAACTGACGGAGGCGTGAGGCCGGCGTCCTGAGTCGTGACGGTGCGGGCGGGTGCCTTGCCGAGGGCGGGCAGCGCGTTCGGGAGGCGGGTGGCTCTCGAACATCGGGTCCTCAGCGCATAGCATCCCGCCATGCCCAATGGTCAGTGGTACCCGCCGGAGTGGCCCGAACGGATCCGGGCCCTCGCCGCCGGTGAGATCACCGCGGTGACGCCACGGCGCGCGGCCACCGTGATGCTGCTGCGTGACGATCACGCGGGCCTCCGCGGGCCCGAGGTGCACATGTTGCGGCGGCAGGCCTCGATGGCCTTCGCGGCCGGCGCGTACGTCTATCCCGGCGGCGGCGTCGACCCCCGTGACGACAACCGGCCGGTCGGCTGGGCCGGGCCCGGCCGGGACGTCTGGGCGGGCCGCCTCGGCGTCGACGCGGCCTCCGCGCAGGCCATCGTCTGCGCCGCCGTCCGCGAGACGTTCGAGGAGGCCGGCGTCCTGCTCGCGGGCGAGACGCCCGGGACCGTCGTCGGCGACACCACCGGCGACGACTGGGAGGCCGACCGCGCGGCCCTCGTCCGCCACGAGCTGTCCTTCGCCGACCTGCTCGACCGCCGCGGCCTGGTCCTGCGCAGCGACCTGCTCGGCGCGTGGGCGCGCTGGATCACCCCGGAGTTCGAACCGCGCCGCTACGACACCTGGTTCTTCGTGGCCGCCCTGCCGACCGGGCAGCGCACCAGGAACGCGTCCACGGAGGCCGACCGTACGGTGTGGATCAGGCCGGCCGCGGCCATCGAGGCGTACGACAAGGGCGACCTGCTGATGATGCCGCCGACCGTCTCGACCCTGCGCGCGCTCACGGCGTACGGTTCGGCGGCCGAGGCGCTCGCCGCCGCCGCCGCAGCAGCCGACGACGCCGCCGCGGGGGGCCCGGACCTGACGCCCGTGCTGGCGACGGCCCGGCTGGTGGACGGCGAGCTGGTACTGAGCTGGCCGGGCCACGACGAGTTCACGAAGCGCGTGGACCCGGTCGGTACGGGCGCGGCCACGCCCCCGGGAGCCAATCCCGCGGCCCGAGCCGAGGGAGGGCCCCGATGACGGACGCCGCGGCCTTGCCCGGCCAGCCGCGCGGCGGCACGCTCTCCGGCCCGGCCACCACCCGCGCCGTCAACGTCCTCGCGCCCAACGCCTCCGCCATGACCCTGGACGGCACCAACACCTGGATCGTCGCGGAGCCGGACTCCGACCTCGCCGTGGTCATCGACCCCGGCCCCCTGGACGACCTCCACCTGAAAGCGGTCGTCGCCACCGCCGAGCGCGCCGGGAAGCGGGTCGCGCTGACCCTGCTCACCCACGGCCACCCGGACCACGCCGAGGGCGCGGCGCGCTTCGCCCAGCTGACCCGTACCCACGTCAGAGCCCTCGACCCCGCGCTGCGCCTCGGCGACGAAGGGCTCGCGGCGGGCGACGTGATCACCACCGGCGGGCTGGAACTGCGGGTCGTCCCGACCCCGGGCCACACCGGCGACTCGCTCTGCTTCCACCTGCCCGCCGACCGCGCCGTACTGACGGGCGACACGATTCTCGGCCGGGGGACGACGGTCGTCGCCCACCCGGACGGCAGGCTCGGCGACTACCTGGACTCGCTGCGCCGCCTGCGCTCGCTGACGGTGGACGACGGCGTTCATACGGTGCTCCCGGGCCACGGTCCCGTGCTGGAGGACGCCCAGGGGGCGGTCGAGTTCTACCTCGCCCACCGCGCGAACCGGCTGGCCCAGGTCGAGACCGCCGTCGAGAACGGCCACCGCACCCCGTCCGAGGTGGTGGAACAGGTCTACGCGGCCGTGGACAGATCCCTCTGGCCGGCGGCGGAGCTGTCGGTACGGGCGCAGCTGGAGTACTTGCGCGAACACGGCCTGATCACCTGATCGCCGCGGGGCGCCGGGGTCAGCCGCTCAACCCGCCGGCGGGCCACCCCTCACCCCGCCCCCGACACACCTCCGTCCGGGCGCCGGTGCGGCGGCCCGGACGGAGGTCGTCCTACGGATACGGCGGGTTCAGGCCGAGGGCGTCGAACCTCAGGGCCTCAGGGCCTCAGCGCCTCAGCGGGTCAGCGCGAGCGCTTCGCGAGCCGTTCCACGTCCAGCAGGATCACCGCGCGCGCCTCCAGCCGCAGCCACCCGCGCTGGGCGAAGTCCGCGAGCGCCTTGTTGACCGTCTCGCGGGACGCGCCGACCAGCTGGGCCAGCTCCTCCTGCGTCAGGTCGTGCACGACGTGGATGCCCTCCTCCGACTGCACGCCGAAGCGGCGCGACAGGTCGAGGAGCGCGCGGGCCACCCGGCCCGGGACGTCGGAGAAGACCAGGTCGGACATCTGGTCGTTGGTCTTGCGGAGCCGGCGCGCGACCGCGCGCAGCAGCGCCGTGGCCACCTCGGGCCGCGCGTTCAGCCAGGGCTGGAGGTCGCCGTGGCCGAGGCCGAGCAGCTTGACCTCGGTGAGCGCGCTCGCCGTGGCCGTACGCGGGCCGGGGTCGAAGAGGGACAGCTCGCCGATCAGCTCGCCGGGGCCCAGCACGGCCAGCATGTTCTCCCGGCCGTCCGGGGAAGTGCGGTGGAGCTTGACCTTGCCTTCGGTGACCACATAGAGACGGTCGCCGGGGTCGCCCTCGTGGAAGAGAGCATCACCGCGGGCCAGCGTCGCTTCACTCATGGAGGCGCGGAGCTCTCCGGCCTGCTCGTCATCGAGCGCCGCGAAGAGCGGGGCACGCCGCAGAACGTCGTCCACGTGTTCTCTCCTTGTCGACCTGCTCAGGGAACCAGAGCGGAACCAGGGTCCCCATAATGCCGTACGTGCTGTCCGTTCTCGGGTGGCTCCGTATCTCACGGCCCTCTCGCCGTCTGCCGTGCCACCCCGTGTTCGAAACCGTGTGATCGGTCACAAGCTTGACGTACAGGGGCCCCGGACCGTGCCCGGGAGGCCGATTCGGGTGGTGATCGGCCGTGGCCGGGGCGGATGTCGGTGCAGGGCTTTAGGCTGGCCGGGTGTCCAAAAAGCCGGTGACAGCGCAGGCAGAGGGGGCTGGAGAAGTGGCGGCCGACCACAATTCCGCTGTGGGCGAACAGCCCTCGGAGAAACCGAGAAAAGCGACGAAAGCCGCTACGCCCGTCCGTAGCGCGGCGAAACCGGAATCGAGACTGGCCATGGTCCGGCGGGCCCGGCGGATCAACCGCGAGCTGGCCGATGTCTATCCGTACGCCCACCCGGAGCTGGACTTCCGGAATCCGTTCGAGCTGCTGATCGCGACGGTCCTGTCCGCCCAGACGACCGACCTGCGGGTGAACCAGACCACCCCCGCGCTCTTCGCCGCCTACCCCACGCCCGAGGACATGGCCGCCGCCGTGCCCGAGGAGCTGGAGCAGATCATCCGCCCGACGGGCTTCTTCCGGGCCAAGGCGCGGTCCGTCATAGGGCTGTCGAAGGCGCTCCGCGACAACTTCGGCGGCGAGGTCCCCGGCCGCCTCGCCGACCTGGTGACGCTGCCCGGAGTGGGGCGCAAGACGGCGAACGTGGTGCTGGGCAACGCGTTCGGGGTCCCCGGCCTGACGGTCGACACCCACTTCGGCCGGCTGGTGCGCCGCTGGAAGTGGACGGAGCAGGAGGACCCGGAGAAGGTCGAGGCGGAGATCGAGGCGATCTTCCCCAAGAGCGAGTGGACGATGCTCTCGCACCGGGTGATCTTCCACGGCCGCCGGATCTGCCACTCACGCAAGCCCGCGTGCGGCGCCTGCCCGATCGCGCACCTCTGTCCGTCGTACGGGGTGGGGGAGACGGACCCGGAGAAGGCGGAGAAGCTCCTCAAGTACGAGAAGGGCGGCTACCCGGGCCAGCGCCTGAGCCCGCCCCCCGACTACCCGGGCAGGCCCGCGCCCCCGCTGGGCGCGAGCGCGGACGCCGGGACCGGCGGCGACGCGGGGGCCGAATGAGCGACGGGCGGCCGGTGGACCGGGGGCTGACCGCTGTACGGGGGGCTGACCGCTGTACGGGGGCTGACAGCCCCCGTACAGAGCGCGGTCGCACAGAAGAACCGCGCGCGTTGAGCGTATGAGGGGCCCCCGCCGTATGACGTCACAGCCGCACGACGCGAGTGCCGTGCGGCGACGCGTGACGGCCGCGCGGCGACACACACGGGCGGAGCCGGACGAGGGCGGAACGATCCGGCCGACGGCAGGCGTTATGCGACAGGGGTGCAGATGACGCGCGCTGACAGGACGTACCACGACCGGATGTACGACGACGGGACGACCGGGCTCGACGTGACCACGGACGGGCTGCCCGAGTGGCTCATGCCCGTCGCGCGCGCCGCGCTCGGCGTGGCGCCCGAGCAGCTGAGCCGTTTCCTGCCGCCCAAGAGCGGCGGCGGACGCCAGTCCGCCGTGCTCATCCTCTTCGGGGAGGGCGAGCGCGGCCCCGAGCTGCTCCTCATGGAGCGGGCGGGCAGCCTGCGCTCGCACCCGGGCCAGCCGTCGTTCCCCGGCGGCGCGCTCGACCCCGAGGACGGCGACCCGGCGACCACCGGACCGCTGCGGGCCGCCCTGCGGGAGGCCGAGGAGGAGACCGGCCTCGACCCGTCGGGGGTCCAGCTCTTCGCGGTGCTCCCCGCCCTCTACATCCCCGTCAGCGGCTTCGTGGTGACGCCCGTGCTCGGCTGGTGGCGCCGGCCGACCCCGGTGGCCGCCGTCGACCCCGCCGAGACCGCCCGCGTCTTCACCGTCCCCGTGGCGGAGCTCACGGACCCCGACCACCGGGTCAGCGCCCTGCACCCGAGCGGGTACGTGGGCCCGGCGTTCCTGGTCGCGTCCACCCTGGTCTGGGGCTTCACCGCCGGACTCATCGACCGCATCCTGCATTTCGCCGGCTTCGAGGTCCCCTGGGACCGCTCGAAGGAGGTCCCACTGGACTGGCGCGCGTGACACGCTGACTCCGGGGGACGCGCCGGCCCCCGCGCGCCGCCCCCGCCCGACCCCGCTGCCCAGGCCGTTGACGAATCTGCGAGGCTAACGACGGTGAACGTGCTGGACATCCTGCTGCTGCTCGCCGCCGTGTGGTTCGCGATCGTCGGCTACCGCCAGGGCTTCGTGGTCGGCATCCTGTCGGTCGTCGGCTTCCTCGGGGGCGGCCTGGTCGCCGTGTACCTGCTCCCGGTGGTCTGGGACAACCTCACCGAGGACGCGGAGGTCTCCACCACGGCCGCCGTCGTCGCGGTCGTGATCGTCATCGTCTGCGCCTCCATCGGGCAGGCCTTCACGACCCACCTCGGCAACAAGCTCCGCCGCTACATCACGTGGTCCCCGGCCCGCGCCCTGGACGCGTCCGGCGGGGCGCTGGTCAACGTGTTCGCCATGCTGCTGGTCGCCTGGCTGATCGGCTCCGCCCTCGCGGGGACGACACTGCCGACGCTCGGCAAGGAGGTCCGCAGCTCCAAGGTGCTCCTCGGGGTCTCCCGGGTGATGCCCGGCCAGGCCTCCACGTGGTTCTCGGACTTCTCGTCCGTCCTCGCGCAGAACGGCTTCCCGCAGGTCTTCAGCCCCTTCGCCAACGAGCCGATCACCGCGGTCCAGCCCCCCGACCCCGCCCTCGCGGGCAGCCCCGTCGCGGCCCGCGCGCAGCGGTCCATCGTCAAGGTGGTCGGTACGGCGCAGAGCTGCGGCAAGGTCCTCGAAGGCTCCGGGTTCGTCTTCGCGGACCGCCGCGTGATGACCAACGCGCACGTGGTCGGCGGCGTGGAGCAGCCGACGGTCCAGATAGGCGGCGAGGGCAAGCTGTACGACGCGAAGGTCGTCCTCTACGACTGGCGGCGCGACATCGCCGTCCTGGACGTGCCGGACCTGCCCGCGACCCCGCTCCGCTTCAGCGGCAGCGAGGCGAGCAGCGGTGCCAACGCGATCGTCGCGGGCTTCCCCGAGAACGGCGCGTACGACGTGCGCTCCGCGCGCGTCCGGGGCCGTATCAACGCCAACGGGCCCGACATCTACCACCGGGGCGAGGTCAGCCGCCAGGTGTACTCGCTGTTCACGACCGTGCGCCAGGGCAACTCGGGCGGCCCGCTGCTCACGCCGGACGGCAAGGTGTACGGCGTGATCTTCGCGCGGTCGCTCGACGACGCGAACACGGGGTACGCCCTGACGGTCGACGAGATCCGCGAGGACATCGAGAAGGGCCGTACGGCCAATCAGGAGGTCGACAGCCAGGGGTGCGCGCTGTAGCCCGACGGCGGACCGTGGCCCGGTGGCGGATCCACCGGATCCGCGCGGGCGGGCCGCTCGTGGCTACGTGCGCGGGTGGCGCAGCCGCGCGGAGACCCAGCGGGCCCTGCGGCGGAGGATGAGGGAAATGCCGAGCCTCGGATCGTGTGCTCGATCCGGCGGGCCGCCCCTCTCGTGGGTGATCGGCGCGGTGGCCGAGCGGCGCTTGCGTGGTGCGTCACCGTAGTCGTGCGTCCAGCCCATACGGGGACGTGTGCCCGTGCCCCAAGGTCGATAACCGCCTGGGGGAGGGCCAATTGGCCTATGCGCCCGGCAAGTGGCGCTTCGTAGGACAGGTGTTCGCGGTGGGGCTCGGGAGGACCGTTCCGGCGCCGCCCGACGCCCCCTCAGCGGTCCGGTTCCGGGTCCTTCAGCCAGTTGATCAGCTCCGAGGAGAACGCCGCCGGGTCCTCCTCGTGCGGGAAGTGCCCGAGCCCGTCGAAGAGCCGCCACCGGTAGGGCGCCTCCACGTACTCCGCCGACCCCGCCGTGCTGCGCGTACGCATCGCCGGGTCCAGCGACCCGTGCAGCTGGAGGGTGGGCACCCGTACCGGGCGCTTCATGCGCCGGTTGAACTGGATGCCGTCCGGACGGGCCATCGACCGCACCATCCAGCGGTACGGCTCGATCGAGCAGTGCGCCGTGGACGGGATGGTCATCGCCCGCCGGTAGACGCCGATCGCCTCCTCGTCCGGCAGGGTCGGCCCCGACCACTCCCGGATCAGCTGCCCCACCAGCGCCGCGTCGTCCGCCACGAGCTGACGTTCCGGCAGCCACGGCCGCTGGAAGCCCCAGATGTACGAGCCGGCCCGGCTCTGCGACAGGTCGGAGAGCATCGAGGAGCGCCAGCGGCGCGGGTGCGGCATCGAGGACACCGCGAGCCTGCGCACCAGCTTGGGCCGCATGACGGCGGCCGTCCACGCGAGGTAGCCGCCCAGGTCGTGCCCCACGAGGGCCGCGTCGGGCTCGCCGAGGGAGCGCACGACGCCGGTGATGTCGAGCGCCAGGTTGGCGGGGTCGTACCCCCGCGGCGTACGGTCGCTGCCGCCCACCCCCCGCAGGTCCATGGCGACCGCCCGGTACCCGGCGTCCGCGAGCGCAGTCAGCTGGTGCCGCCACGTCCACCAGAACTGCGGGAACCCGTGCAGCAGCAGCACCAGCGGTCCGTCGCCCACCTCGGCGATGTGGAAGCGCGCGCCGTTGGCCGCCACGTCGCGGTGGACCCACGGGCCATCGAGGCGGACGGCGGAGGCGGAATCAGGGACGGTCATGCGGACGAGCGTGCCACAGACTTGGTCTCCTGCCGGACCCCCCGGGGGTGAGGCTTCGCGTTCTGGAGAACGGCCGCCGTCTCCTTGGACGAGGCGATGGTCTTCTCCGGCGGCTTGATCTTCTTGAACTTGAGTACGGCGAGCCCGGCCAGCAGGCCCGCGAGCACCACGAACGCCCCGCCCACGATCAGGAACGACCAGGCGAGGCCCAGTCCCCAGTTGTGGATGCCGTACGCCGCCGCGAAGCTGAACACCGGCAGCGAGAAGAGGGCGAGGATCCCCGCGACGGCGATGGCCCCGCCGCCGATCGCGCCCCGCTTGACGTCCTCCCGGATCTCCGCCTTGGCGAGCGCGATCTCGTCGTGCACCAGCCCGGACAGCTCGGTCGTCGCCTCGGCGACCAGCTGGCCGAGGCTGCGGTCGGCACTGACGGGTTCCACGATGACGCCGGTCCGGACTGCGTCGGCGGCTTTCCTGCCGGGGTCGCTCATCGGTGACTCCCTCTTCTCGCTCTGGGTCTCGCGTGTGTGGGTCATGTGTGGCGGATCCGTTGTCAGATCATGCCGGACCGTCGCCGTCATCGCGCGTTGCCCCCGCGTGTTCCGCCAGACGGCGGTGCTCGGCGGCCTTCGCCTCGAAGATCGCGGCCATGCGCAGGTGATACCCGGGATCGTCCTGTTCATAGATGTCCGGTACGCCGTCCTCGTCCTCGTCGCGCTCCTCGGCCTCGTACAGCGCCCGGTAGGTCCGTACGCGCAGCTTGAGCAGCACGCCGGCGAGGACCGCCGCCACGAGGGAGCCGAGCAGGACGGAGGCCTTCACCTCGTCGGTGAGCGCCGCGTTCCCGGCGAACGCCAGTTCGCCGATGAGGAGCGACACGGTGAAGCCGATCCCGGCGAGGACGGCGACCGCGAACACGTCGGGCCAGGCCAGGTCCTCGTTGAGGCGCGCCCGCGTGAAGCGCGCCGCGAGCCACGTACCGCCGAAGATGCCGACGGCCTTGCCCGCCACCAGCCCCAGGACCACCCCGAGGGTCTCCGGGCGGGTGAAGACGTCGCCGAGGACGCTCCCGGTCACCAGTACGCCCGCGGAGAAGAGCGCGAACACGGGCACGGCGACCCCCGCCGACAGGGGGCGCACCAGGTGCTCGACGCGCTCGCCCGGGGACCGGGTCTCGTCGCCGGTCCTGACGCAGCGGAGCATCAGGCCCATCGCCACGCCCGCGATGGTGGCGTGGACGCCGCTGTTGTACATGAGCCCCCAGTTGACGAGGGCGAGCGGGACGTACACGTACCAGCCCTTGACGCCCTTCCTGAGCAGCAGCCAGAAGAGCGCGAGGCCGGCGAACGCGCCGCCGAGCGCGGCGAAGTCCAGGTCGCTCGTGAAGAAGACGGCGATGATCAGGATCGCGAAGAGGTCGTCGACGACGGCGAGGGTGAGGAGGAAGGCGCGGAGCGCGGCGGGCAGGGAGGTGCCGAGGACGGCCAGGACGGCGAGGGCGAAGGCGATGTCGGTGGCCGTGGGCACGGCCCAGCCGTCGAGGGACCCGCCGCCCACCACGTTCACGACCAGGTAGACGAGCGCCGGGGTCGCCATCCCGCAGAGCGCGGCGATGACGGGGAGGGCGGCGGCCCGGGGATCGCGCAGCTCGCCGGCGACCAGCTCGCGCTTCAGCTCCACGCCGGCCACGAAGAAGAAGACGGCGAGGAGGCCGTCGGCCGCCCAGTGCTGGACGGAGAGGTGCAGGCCGAGGGCGGCGGGGCCGAGGTGGAAGTCACGTACGGAGGCGTACGAGGCGCTCGCCGGGGTGTTGGCCCAGATCAGGGCCGCGACGGCAGCGGCGAGGAGGAGCAGTCCGCCCACCGTCTCGGTACGCAGCGCGTCGGCGAGGTGGTTGCGCTCGGGCAGCGGCAGCCGGCCGAGGAACTTGCGGGCCGTGGTGGCCGTGGGGGCTGGCACGGGGTCGTACCTCCGGGGCGGTTCGGCGGACATGGCGGATCACGTTGCCGACCAGACTTCCCGGCGCACCCAGAATGCTCGGTGTTGATTTGTTGGCGGTGTTGATTTGTTGGCGTCCCGCACACCGTACCCGGGTGCGCGCCGGGGCACCCGGGGTGTTGACCCGGGTGCCCCGATACGGACGGTTCGTGCGCGCGGCGGGGCTCGGTGCTCCGGCCGCTTCGCGCGGTGGCGGTCAGTCCTCGGTGGTGGCCGACGGCAGCTGCGTCTGGATGAGGTCCATGACGGAGGAGTCGGTGAGGGTCGTGACGTCCCCGAGGGTCCTGTTCTCGGCCACGTCGCGCAGCAGGCGCCGCATGATCTTGCCCGAGCGGGTCTTCGGCAGCTCCGCCACCGGCAGGATCCGCTTGGGCTTGGCGATCGGGCCCAGGGCCGTACCGACGTGGTTGCGCAGCTCGGCGACGAGCCCGTCGTCGACGCTGGCGGTGCCGCGCAGGATGACGAACGCCACGATGGCCTGGCCGGTGGTCTCGTCGGCGGCGCCGACCACGGCGGCCTCCGCGACCTTGGGGTGCGAGACGAGCGCCGACTCGACCTCGGTGGTCGAGATGTTGTGACCCGAGATCAGCATGACGTCGTCCACCCGGCCCAGCAGCCAGATGTCCCCGTCGTCGTCCTTCTTCGCGCCGTCACCGGCGAAGTACTTGCCCTCGAAGCGGGACCAGTACGTGTCGATGAACCGCTGGTCGTCGCCCCAGATCGTCCGGAGCATCGAGGGCCACGGCTCGGTCAGGACCAGGTACCCGCCGCCCCCGTTCGGGACCTCGTTGGCCTCGTCGTCCACCACCGTGGCGGAGATGCCGGGCAGGGCGCGCTGGGCGGAGCCCGGCTTCGTCTCGGTGACGCCGGGGAGCGGCGAGATCATCATCGCGCCGGTCTCGGTCTGCCACCAGGTGTCCACGATGGGGGTCTTGCCGGCGCCGATGTGCTCGCGGTACCAGATCCACGCCTCGGGGTTGATCGGCTCACCGACCGAGCCCAGGACCCGGAGACTGCTCAGGTCGAACTTGGCGGGGATGTCGTCGCCCCACTTCATGAACGTACGGATCGCGGTCGGCGCGGTGTAGAGGATCGTCACCCCGTACTTCTGGACGATCTCCCAGAACCGCCCCTGGTGCGGGGTGTCGGGGGTGCCCTCGTACATGACCTGCGTGGCGCCGTTGGCGAGCGGCCCGTACACGATGTACGAGTGGCCCGTCACCCAGCCGATGTCGGCCGTGCACCAGTAGACGTCCGACTCGGGCTTGAGGTCGAAGACGGCGTGGTGGGTGTAGGCCGCCTGGGTGAGGTAGCCGCCGGAGGTGTGGAGGATGCCCTTCGGCTTCCCCGTCGTCCCGGACGTGTAGAGGATGAAGAGGGGGTGCTCCGCGCCGAACGCCTGCGGGGTGTGGGTCGCGGCCTGGCGGGCGACGATCTCGTGCCACCACACGTCACGGGTGCTGTCGAAGGCGGTGTCCTGCCCCGTACGGCGCACGACCAGCACGTGTTCGACCTGCGGGCACTTCGTGACCGCCTCGTCGATGGCGGGCTTGAGCGCGGTCGGCTTGCCGCGGCGGTAGCCACCGTCGGCGGTGATGACGACCTTGGCGTCCGCGTCCTGGATGCGGGAGGCGACCGCGTCGGCGGAGAAGCCGCCGAAGACGACGGAGTGCGCCGCTCCGATCCGGGCGCAGGCGAGCATCGCGATCGCGGCCTCGGGGATCATCGGCAGGTAGACCGCGACCCGGTCGCCGGCCTGAACGCCCAGCTCCGTCAGCGCGTTGGCGGCGCGGGAGACCTCGTCCTGGAGCTCCGTGTAGGTGATCGAGCGGCTGTCGCCCGGCTCTCCCTCGAAGTGGATCGCGACCCGGTCGCCGTTGCCGGCCTCCACGTGACGGTCCACGCAGTTGTACGCGACGTTGAGCTCACCGTCCGCGAACCACTTCGCGAAGGGCGGGTTCGACCAGTCCAGCGTCTCGGTCGGCTCGGTGACCCAGGTGAGCCGCCTCGCCTGCTCGGCCCAGAAGCCGAGCCGGTCCGCCTCGGCCTGCTCGTAGGCCTCCGCCGTCACATTGGCGTGCGCGACCAGCTCGGACGGCGGCGCGAACCGCCGCTCCTCCTTGAGCAGATTGGCCAGGCTTTCGTTGCTCACGACATCTCCCTCTCCCGGGCGTCCCCAGGGCGTCCTATGTGTCCCTGGCCTAGCTCATCAGGCGGATGCCCGGGTGACAAGGCCCTTCCGGCAATTGGTTTAGACCTGTGTGGGGTACGGCCCTGCCGCGGAGGCTCTTCGGGTACGACGGGGCGTGGCCCTCCGCCCCGGGCGGCGGGGAAGAGGGCCACGGCGGGCCACACACTCTCACGGACGGGAGGCGCCTACGGTTCAGGCGCGCGAGCCCTCCAGGGCCGTGGGAGCCACGCGGTTGAACACCTCTTCGTCGCCGCCGCCCGAACTGCCCGTCGTACTGCCGTCGGCCAGCAGGTACGCCTGCGCCTCGCCGACGTGGAAGTACATGCCGTGCAACTCCAGCCTCCCGTCGGCCAGTCCGCGCGCGACCGCGTCATGGGCGCGCAGGTGCTCCAACTGCTGGACGACGTTGGTCAGGCAGAGCTGCTCGACCGCGTCGGCCGGCAGCCGTCCGGAGATCCTGGCCCAGGAGTGACGTTTGCTCTTCATCCGGTCCAGGCTCGGCTGCCCGTGCCGCAACCAGCGCCGCAGGGGGGTGCGGGGCTCGCCGTTGACGTCCGGCGTGTTCAACAGGGCCTGCATCGCGCCGCATCCGGAGTGCCCGCAGACGGTGATGGACTGGACGCGGAGGACGTCCACGGCGTACTCGATCGCGGCCGCCACCGAGTCGTCCCCCGTACCGTGCGCGCCGTCGGCGCCGGGGTGCGGCACGAGGTTCCCGACGTTCCGTACGGTGAAGAGGTCGCCCGGACCGCTGGACGTGATCATGCTGGTGACCAGGCGGGAGTCCGCGCAGGTGAGGAAGAGCTGCGACGGGCGCTGCCCCTCGCGGGCGAGCCGCGCCAGCTCCTCCCGGACATGGGGAGCCGTGTTGCGCTGGAACGAGCTGATCCCGCTGGCCAGTTGACGACTGCTCGCCCCGCCGCCCGCGGGCCGCCGCCCGGGGTGGGGCTCGGTGACGCGGGGGGTGGCGGGGGAGGGAGCGGTGGCGGACAGGTCAGGGGTGGGCGTGCCGGCGTTGAGCGCGTTGATGTGCGCCGAGAGGTTCCCGGAGGGGGCCCCGGAGGCGTGGCCCTCGGGCAGGTGGTTCTCGGAGGGGTGGTTCTCGGAGGGGTGGTCCTCGGAAGGGTGGTCCCCGGGCGAGGTCGGAGCGACCGAGGGGGCGGTCTTGTCGAGCGGGCCCGGGCCGGAGGCCGTCGCCCCGGGCGCGGTCGCTTCGGCCGTCGTTGCGTCGGCCGTCGTTGCGTCGGCCGTCGTCGTGTCGGGCGTCATCGCGCTGACCGCCGTCGTGCCGGGCGCTGTCGGCTCCGTCGCGGGCACGTCTGCCGGGGCCACGTCCGAGGACGGACTCGCGCCCGACACCTCGGCGACGGCCGCCTCCCGCGTCGCCTCCGCCGCAGGGTGCTCCCCGCAGTGGTGGTTGCGCCACGGCGTCCACGGACGGCAACAGGACTGGAGCTCCGTCGTCGGCTCGGCGATCCTCCCGCCGGCCCGCCCGGTGAACTCCACCGTCCCCCCTTGCGCGAGATGCGCCGTCTGCCAGTCGTGCAACGCCTCGTACGCCGCGTGGTCCATGAAGGACCCGTCCAGCTCGACCACGCTGTCCGCGCGCTGCGGCACCTCCTGGAGGATCCGGCTGAGTCGCGGCACCGCCAGGAACGTCAACTGGCCCCGGACCCGGATGCGGTGGACACCGTTCCGCTCGGCCACCGTGATCCGCGTCCTGGTCAGCCGGTGCATCGCGACCGCCACCGCGACGGCGATCCCGATCGCCACCCCTTCGAGGACGCCGGTGAACACCACCCCGGCCAGCGTCACCGCGTACACCAGCATCTCGCGGTTCCGCTTCACGCTGCGCAGATGGACGAGGTTGACCATCTGGATCCCCACGACCATCACCAGCGCGGCCAGCGCCGCCAGGGGGATGAGGTCGAGCACCGGCACCAGCAGCAGCGCCGCGACCGCGACCCACAGCCCGTGGAGCATCGTCGAGTTCCGGCTCACCGCGCCGGCCGCCACGTTGGCCGAGCTGCGGACGGCGACGCCCGTGATGGGCAGCCCGCCGAGCGCGCCGGACAGGACGTTGCCCGACCCCTGACCGAACAGCTCGCGGTCGAGACGGGCGCGCGGGATCCGGACGGCCGGCTCCTTGCGCGCGGCCACCAGCTTGTCCACGGCGACCGCGGAGAGCAGCGACTCGACGCTGCCGACCAGCGTGACCGTCAGCACCGCGGCGATCAGCCCGAGCACCGGCCCCTCGGGCAGCTCCGGGAGGGCGTGGTTGCGCCACGAGGGCAGGTCGACCCGGGGGAGGCTCACCCCGAAGACGGCGGCCACCGAGGTCGCCAGGGCCACCGCGGCGAGCGTGGCGGGGACCTTCCGTACGATCCGGCCGCCGCGCCCCGGGATCCGCGGCCACGCGAGCAGCACGACGATCGTGAACGCGCTGACCGACAGCGCGCCGGGGTGCAGGTCCGCCAGCTGGGCCGGCAGCCCCTTGACGTTGGCGACGGCGGAGCTCTGCGGGGAGCCGCCCAGCACGATGTGGAGCTGGGACAGGGCGATCGTGACCCCGATGCCGGCGAGCATGCCGTGCACGATCGCCGGGCTGACGGCGAGGGCGGAGCGGGCCACCCGCAGCGCCGAGAGGGCGAGTTGGGCGAGGCCGGCGCAGACGGTGATGGCGCAGGTCGTGCGCCAGCCGTACAGCTGGATCAGATCGGCCGTCACGACCGTGAGCCCCGCGGCCGGTCCGCTCACCTGGAGCGGGGCGCCGCCGAGACGGCCGACGACCAGGCCGCCGACGGCCGCCGCGACCAGGCCGCCCTGGAGCGGCGCGCCGGTGGCGAGCGCGATGCCGAGCGAGAGCGGCAGCGCGATCAGGAAGACGGTGACGGAGGCGGACAGGTCGGCCCCGGCGATCCGGAAACGGAACCGGGACCGGAAGGGGGGCCGGGCGCCGGAGCCGGAGCCCGAGTCGGATCCGGACCGGGAACCGGACTCGGAACCGGACTCGGAGCCGGGGGACGACGGGTCGGACGGGTCGGTACGGGTCGATCGGGACGCGCGGTCGGCGCGAGTGGGTACGCGAGCAGACATGATTCCCGTCTCCTCCGGGGCGGCGCGGTCGCGGAACGTGGGGGGACGCGGCGGTGGGGAAGCCGAAGGCAAATCTAGGTAAACAGATCGTAATGCAGAGTAAAGACTCAGGCAGGACTTTCCAGTCAATTGGGGTAATCAATCACTCGAACTAGTGATTAGTAATTTTGTACGGCTTGTCGTTTCATCTTCCTTTTGGTCGTGATGCGAGGTTGGCGGCGCTCGGCACTTCGGTACGCGAAACCTGAAGGAAGAGGTGGGCGGATGCTGGCCGCCAGAAAGAGAATCACCTTCGGCGCCGTCGTCACGGCGCTCGCCGTCGGACTCGCCGGTTGCTCGGGCGCCGGCGCCCCGGGGGACGGCCCCGCGGCCGAGAAGGGCGCGCACGGGGCCAAGAAGGCCCCGGCCGCGCCCAAGAACGTCGTACGGCTCATCGGCGACGGGTCCACCGCGTACACCGGTGCGCAGCCGCGCCTGCCCAAGCAGCTCCGGTTGAAGCCCGGTCAGAAGCCCCCGCAGTTCGTGGTGTTCTCGTGGGACGGGGCGGGCGAGGACAGCCAGCGCCTCTTCTCCCACTTCCGCGAGGTGGGCCGGAAGTACGACGCGACCATGACGTACTTCCTCAGCGGCGTCTATCTCCTCCCCAAGGAGAAGGCCCGGCAGTACGACCCGCCGCAGCACGCCTCCGGCAGCTCGGACATCGGCTTCAACGACACCAAGGGGATCTCCGACACCCTGCGGCAGCTCCGGGGCGCCTGGCGCGACGGCAACGAGATCGGCACGCACTTCAACGGCCACTTCTGCGGCAAGGACGGTGGCGTCGGCACCTGGTCGGTCGACGAGTGGAAGAGCGAGATCAGCCAGGCCAAGGCGTTCGTGAAGGGCTGGAAGACCAACGCGGGGCTCACGAACGAGCCGCCGCTGCCCTTCGACTACGACAAGGAACTGGTCGGCGGCCGCACCCCCTGCCTGGAAGGGCAGAAGAACATGATGCTGGCCGGGCGGACGATGGGCTTCCGCTACGACTCCAGCGGCGTCGGCAACCAGGTCTGGCCGAAGAAGACCGAGGGCCTGTGGGACCTGCCGCTCCAGCTGGTCCCGGTGCCGGGGCGCGCCTTCGAGACGCTGTCGATGGACTACAACTTCATGTTCAACCAGTCGGGGACCACGAAGGGCGACCCGGCCAAGCACACGTACTGGGGCAACCAGATGCGGGACGGGCTGCTGAAGGCCTTCGACCGCGCGTACGACGGCAACCGCGCCCCGCTGATCATCGGCAACCACTTCGAGTCCTGGAACGGCGGCACGTACATGCGCGCCGTCGAGGAGACGATCAAGACGGTCTGCGTCAAGCGGGACGTGCGCTGCGTGTCGTTCCGTCAGCTGGCCGACTGGCTGGACACGCAGGACCCGGTGATCCTCGAGAAGCTGCGCGGTCTCGGCGTCGGCCAGGCGCCGAAGGGCGGCTGGGCCCCGTACATGACGGACCCGGCCACCCTCACCCCCTCCGTGGCCCCGGCAGGCCCGCAAGCGAAGCACTGACCGGGCCGGGCGACGCGGCCTCGGCCGGCGCGGGACCGCCGGCCGGGGCGCGGCGACCGAGGCACAGCGGGGTCTCAGCCGGGCAGGGGGACGGCTGAGGCTTCGCTGAGGATGAAGGCGGGGTCGACCTGGGAAGCCAGGTCGACGCCCGTCTTCGCGTTGCCCCAGCTCTCCGCGTTCCTGAGGTGGAAGTGGACCATCTGCCGGGTGTACCGCTCCCAGTCGCGGTTCGCGTACGAGTCCTCCGCCGCGTCCTGGAGGGTCTGGAGCGCGCAGCGGTTGTCCGTCTCCAGCAGTTCGAAGCGGGGCGGGCGGCCCTTCTCCATCGCCCGGACCCAGTTGGAGTGCGCCATGGTGACGAGCAGGTCGTCGCCCACCTCCTGGCGGAGGAAGTCCAGGTCGTCCTCCCCCTGCACCTTGTTGCCGACGACCTTCAGGGAGACGCCGAAGTCCCGCGCGTACTCCTTGTACTGGCGGTAGACCGACACCCCCTTGCGGGTCGGCTCGGCCACCAGGAACGTCATGTCGAACCGCGTGAACATCCCCGACGCGAACGAGTCGGAACCGGCCGTCATGTCGACGACGACGTACTCGTCCGGCCCGTCGACCAGGTGGTTCAGGCACAGCTCGACCGCGCCGACCTTGGAGTGGTAGCAGGCCACCCCGAGGTCCGACTCCGTGAAGGGCCCGGTCGCCATCAGCCGGATCTCCCCGTCGTCCAGCCGGACGGGCCGCGCGCACGCGTCGTACACCGGGTTGTCCTCGTTCACCCGGAGCAACCGCGACCCCTCGCCCGGCGGAGTCGTCTTGATCATTGCCTCGGCGGACGCGATCCGCGGATTGCTGCCGCGCAGATAGTCCTTGATCAGCGGAAGGTGCGCGCCGAGCGCGGGCAGCGCGGCCGCCTCCTCGTCCGTGAGGCCGAGCGCGGCCCCCAGGTGCTGGTTGATGTCGGCGTCCACCGCGACGACGGGAGCCTCATTGGCGGTCAGGTGGCGGATGAAGAGCGAGGACAGCGTGGTCTTGCCGCTGCCGCCCTTACCCACGAAAGCGATCTTCATGTTCACATAGGTTAGCGGCTCTCTGTGTTCGCCGATCACATTCAGTGAAGAAGTCCACTCCAAGGTAGGGCCCCCGTTCCGGGCGCGTAGCCTTGCTACTTATGAGTACGACTGCCTCTGACGCCTCTTCCGCTCCGCGGCCGGAGGAACCCCTGCTCGCGCTGGCCTCCCTGCCGGGTGTCCCCGACGCGGTGGATTCCGTGCGCAGGGCGGTCGACCGCGTCTACGGCCACCGGGTCATGCGCCGCCGCAGCAACGAGGTCACCTCGGAGGCGGCCCTGCGCGCCGCGCGTGGTTCCGCCGCGCTGTCCGGCGCCGACTGGGCGCTGGAAGAGGTGCGCAGGCGCAGCGACTTCGGCGCCGACGACGAGGCCCGCACGGTCGGCGCCGCCCTGCGCCTGACCGCCGAGGCCGGCCAACTCCTCTCCATCTGGGACCAGTCACCGGTACGGGTGCTGGCCCGGCTGCATCTGGTGGCGGCGGGCGGCGCGGGCCCCGCCGATGACACGGTCGGGCGTCCCCGGCTCCACGGCGAACGCGTGACGGAGACCCCCGGCGCCGACGCCACCGGACCGCTGACCGAGGCGCCGCTCCCCGGCGCCGACGAGGTGGCGGGACGGCTGAAGGGGCTGTCGGCCCTGATCCTGGCGGGGAGTTCGGCGCCGGCCCTGGTGACGGCCGCGGTGGTCCACGGCGAACTCCTGGCGCTGCGCCCGTTCGGCTCGTACAACGGCCTCGTGGCGCGCGCCGCCGAACGCATCGTGCTGACCGGCAGCGGGCTCGACCCCAAGTCGGTCTGTCCCGCGGAGGCCGGCCACGCGGAGCTGGGCCGGGCCGCGTACGCCGCCGCCTTCGCGGGCTACCTGTCGGGCACCCCGGACGGGATGGTCACGTGGATCGCGCACTGCGCCCGCGCGATCGAGCTGGGCGTACGGGAGTCCACGGCGGTGTGCGAAGCCCTCCAGCGCGGCGCGGCCTGACCTGACGCCCTGCTCATCGCACCCGACCCGGCCTGACCGGTCGGCGCTTCCGAATCGGGCGCTCCGGTGAATTCGCCCCGCATTCGTTCGGCGCGGTCTCCGGGTCCGAATTCGCGTCGCGTCCGGACGTAATTGCGGCGGCATCACATTCGATGCCGCCGCCAACACGTCCGCCGAGTTACCAAGCGTCCTCGAAGTAGTGCCCATCAGGCCGGGATCTTCGCCCGTCACCTGGTGCGGCTGGCCCGTAATCGACGGGTCGACGTCGCGTGGGTACTCGACTTCCGTGCTTCGGTCCGTGGGGCCTCAAGCGTTTCTCAGGTGATCCTCTCGGATGTCCTTGGTCTCGCGGGCCGTTGATTCCTTTGTACTCCTCTCCCCAGGGATGCGAAACCCCCGGCCCGACTTCTTTACTTTCACGTTCAAACAGGGGTGAAACGGACAGCCGGTTCCCAGGAAAGGGGCGACCGGGCGCGCGCGGGTGAAGCGGGTGGAGTCGGCGCAGCGGGTGACGTGGGTGAGGCGGTCACACGGGCGTCGCCGTCCTGCGACGGCTGGCGTACCAGACCAGCCCCGCCGTGGCCGCCGCCGCGCCCACGGCGGCCGCGGCCACCAACGCCGGGCGCGGCGGCATCGACAGGGCGGGCAGGCGTCGCTTCAGCCGAACGGGCCGGCTGAAGACCAGGATCGGCCAGTCGCGCGCGATCGCCTCACGCCGCAGCGATCGGTCCGGATTGACCGCGTACGGATGGCCGACGGACTGGAGCATCGGTACGTCCGTGATGGAGTCGCTGTACGCGTAGCAGCGCGACAGGTCGTAGCCCTCCGACTCGGCGAGCGCCTTGACCGCCTCGGCCTTGGTCGGTCCGTACGCGTAGTACTCCACCTCGCCGGTGAAGCAACCGTCGGGGCCGACGGCCATCCGGGTCGCCACCACCCGGTCGGCGCCCAGGAGTTCACCGATCGGTTCGACCACCTCGGCGCCCGAGGTGGAGACGATCACCACGTCCCGGCCGGCGGTGTGGTGGTCCTCGATGAGGGACGCCGCTTCGTCGTAGATGATGGGGTCGATGAGGTCGTGCAGGGTCTCTGCGACGATCTCCTTGACCTGTGAGACGTTCCAGCCTTTGCAGAGCGCGGAGAGGTACTCGCGCATCCGCTCCATCTGGTCGTGATCGGCGCCTCCCGCGAGGAAGACGAACTGCGCGTAAGCGGTCCGTAGTACCGCCCGGCGGTTGATCAGACCGCCTTGGTAGAAGGGCTTGCTGAAGGTCAACGTCGATGACTTCGCAATGACCGTCTTGTCCAGGTCAAAGAAGGCAGCTGTGCGCGGCAAGGAGCGGATTTCCACGAGGGTGAGCATATGCGCCCACCATTCGGCGTAAGGTCCGGCGCGTGGGTTTGCCTGAGAAGCCCCTCGGGTACACCATGGAAGTCACGGATCGTTCGCGACCGTGCTAACCCGGCCCGACTCCTCCCCCCCCGAGTCAGGCCGTGGGGACGACCCCCGCTCTCCCCCCCGGCGGGGGTCGTCGCATGTCCGGACGCGTTTTCGGCTCTCGGATCCCGCTGTCCCCTCTCTCTCGGTCCCTCTCGACGGCTCGGCGTGCGGCGGCGCGTTTTCATTCATACCCCTCACTCTGCGTAGCCGATGCGCTGCGCTCCGGAAGTCACCGGTACGAGCGAGCGAGTTATTCACAACCTGTGAGTTGTCCACAGTTTTTGACCAAGATCCACAAGATTTTCCGTTCCCCCGCACGGTGATTCCGACCGCGAAGTCCGCGGCAGCCGGAATCGCCGATACCGGATTCCCGCGAGATCGCCGAGAAGCGCTCGCGGATCACGGATCGAGGCGTTCCGGCATCGAGCGGGGATGAGGGGGCGGAGATCGTGGCGGGATCCATGACATCCGATCGGTCGCAGGTCGCCGGAGGGCGGCGGGCGGGACCGCTGATCGTGACCGAGGACGCGGACCTGCTGGACGACCTGCTGCGGCTGTGCGCCGCGGCGGGCGCCGAGCCGCAGGTCCACCACGGGGTGCCGGCGGCGAAGGGGTGCTGGGAGGACGCGCCGATGGTTCTCGTCGGGGACGACGCGGCGGCGCGCTGCCGCGGTGCCACCCGCCGGCGGGGCGTGATGCTGGTGGGCCGGGACCAGGACGATCCGGACGTGTGGCGCCGCGCCGTGGAGATCGGCGCCGACTGTGTCCTGCGGCTTCCCGACGCGGAAGGCTGGCTGGTCGACCGGATCGCCGACGCGACGGAGGGCGTGGGCCGGCAGGCCCTCACCGTCGGCGTGATCGGCGGGCGGGGTGGGGCGGGCGCCTCGACCCTGGCCTGCGCGCTGGCCGTCACCGCCGCGCGGGCCGGGCGCCGCACGATGCTGATCGACGCCGATCCGCTGGGCGGCGGCCTCGACGTGCTCCTCGGCGGCGAGCAGACCGAAGGCCGGCGCTGGCCGGACTTCGCGGCCTCGAAGGGCCGGGTCGCGGGCGGCGCGCTGGAGGAGTCGCTGCCCCGGCTGCACGAATTACGGGTGCTGAGCTGGGATCGCGGTGACGCGGTGGTGGTGCAGCCCGAGGCCATGCGGTCCGTGCTCGCCGCTGCCCGCAGGCGCGGCGGGATCGTGGTGGTGGATCTGCCGCGCCGGATCGACGAGGCCATGGCGGAGGCCCTGGCCCAGGTGGATCTGGGGCTGCTGGTGGTGCCCGCCGAGCTGCGGGCCGTGGCGGCGGCAGGCCGGGTGGCCGCCATGGTCGGGATGGTCCTCCAGGACCTGCGGGCCGTGGTCCGGGGGCCGTACGCGGCGGGGCTGGACGAGCGGTGGATCGCGGGCGCGCTCGGGTTGCCGCTGGTGGGTGAGCTGCCGTGGGAGCCGGGGCTGGCCGAGGCGCAGGACGGGGGTGCGCCGCCGGGATCGAGTGCGCGTGGGCCGCTCGCCGCGTTCTGTACGGCGTTCTGGGAGCGGGCGCTCGCCGGCGAGGGGAGCGTGAGCCCGTGACCGGCCGCGCGCGGGACGAGATCCCGTACGGCGGGACGGCGGCGGGCGGTCTGCTGGACGCCGTGCGGCAGCGGCTGGCGGAGAGCGGGGCGGAGCCGACCCCGGCACGGGTGGCGGCGGCGCTGCGGGCCCAGGGGCGGTTGCTCGGGGACGCGGAAGTGCTCGGTGCGGCGGAGGAGTTGAGGTGCGAGCTGGTGGGCACGGGGCCGCTGGAGCCGCTGCTCGCCGACCCCTCGGTGACGGACGTCCTGGTTTCGGCGCCCGACCGGGTGTGGGTGGACCGGGGCGGCGGACTGGAGCTGACGGGGGTGGCGTTCGCGGACGCGGCTTCCGTGCGGAGGCTCGCGCAACGGCTGGCGGCGGTGGCCGGGCGGCGGCTGGACGACGCGAGGCCCTGGGTGGACGCCCGGCTGCCCGACGGCACCCGGATGCACGCGGTCCTGCCGCCGGTGGCGGTCGGATCGCCGTATCTCTCGCTGCGGGTGGTGCGGCCCAAGGCCTTCTCGCTGGGGGAGTTGGCCGCGGCGGGGACGGTCCCGCCGGGCGGGGACCGGGTGCTGCGCGCCCTGGTCCAAGCGCGGCAGTCGTTCCTGATCAGCGGCGGGACCGGCACGGGAAAGACAACCCTTCTCTCGACCTTGCTCGGGCTGGTCGGCCAGCGGGAGCGGATCGTCCTGGCCGAGGACTCGGCGGAGCTGCGGCCGGATCATCCGCATGTGGTGCGGCTGGAGTGCCGGCCGGCGAATCAGGAGGGCGCGGGCCTGGTGACGCTGGAGGACCTGGTCCGGCAGGCGTTGCGGATGCGGCCCGACCGGCTGGTCGTCGGCGAGGTGCGCGGGCCTGAGGTGACGAGCCTGCTGGCCGCGCTCAACACGGGTCATGCCGGCTGCGGGACGGTGCACGCCAATGCGGCGGCCGATGTGCCCGCCCGGCTGGAGGCTCTCGGGACGGCGGCGGGTCTCGACCGGGCGGCGCTGCACAGCCAGTTGGCGGCCGCGCTGTCGGTGGTGATCCATCTGGTGCGGGACCGGGAGGGGCGGCGGCGGGTCGCGGAGGTGGACGTGCTGGAGCGGGACAGCGCGGGGCTGGTGGTGCCGGTGCCCGCGTTGCGGTGGGGCGAGGAGGCGTTCGCGTACGACCGGGGCTGGCCACGGCTGTTGATGCTGATCGGGGGTGCGCTGTGACGACGGTGCCGATGTCGGCCGCGGCGTACGCGGCGATGCTCTGCGCGGGGGTCGCGGCGTGGCTGACGGTTGACCGCGACGCGGCGGTGAGGCGGGCCACGGTGCTGTTCGTGGACGGCCCGGAGGGGGCGGCCCACGGTGTGGACGGTGGCCGTGCCGGGGTCGGTCGGTGGTCCGGCGCGGTGTTGTGGCGGCGGTGGCGGGTGCGCGTCGTGCTGGGGGCGCGGCGGTTGCGCGGGGAGTGGCTCTGTCTGCCGGTGGCGGTGGTGCTCGCGGTGCTGGGCGACTCGGTGCTGCCGCTGGTCGGAGGCGCGGTCGCGGTGCCGTTCGTGCGGCGGCGGTTGCGGGCCGGGGAGCGGGCGAGGGCGGCCGAGCGGCGGGCCGGGGGTGTCGTCGCGTTGTGCGGGGCGGCGGCGGGGGAGTTGCGGTCCGGTGCGCAGCCCGTCCCGGCGTTGCTGGCGGCGGCCGTGGCGACCGGTGGCCTGGGCGACGGCGAGGCCCGGGTGGTGGCCGCCGCGCGGTTCGGGGGCGACGTGTCCGAGGCGCTGCGGCGGGCGGCGCGGGAGCCCGGATGCGAAGGGCTGGCCGGGCTGGCGGCCTGTTGGCGGGTGGCCGTGGACGGCGGGGCGGGTCTGGCCGCCGGTCTCGACCGGTTGGAGGCGGCCCTGCGGGCCGAGAGGGAGCAGCGGGAGGCCTTGCGGGCCCAGTTGGCCGGGGCGTGGTCGACGGTCGCGGTGCTCGGGCTCCTCCCGGTGCTGGGCCTGGCGATGGGCTGGGCGCTCGGCGCGGATCCGTTGCGCGTGCTGCTGCACACGCCGGCCGGGTGCGGCTGCCTGGTGGTCGGCGGGTTGTTGGAGGGGGCCGGTCTGTGGTGGGCCGGCCGGATCGTGCGGACGGGGATGGGGACATGAGTGGGGAGTTGAGCCATCTGTTGTGGGTGGTGGTCTGGGCGTTGGCCGCTGTCGGGTGCGTGTGGTTCGCGGTGGGGGCGGTGCGGTCCGAGCGGCGCGTGCGCAGGCGGCTCGCGGGTGTCCTAGCCGTGGAGTACGGGCGGCGGCGGCGACCGTGGCCGGACGTGCGGGCTCGGGCGCGGCGCTGGGTCCCGGTGTTCGGGGCGCTGGTTGTCGGCTGTGCGCTGGTCGGAGGCGTGACCGGCTGGATCGTGGGGTGCGCGGCGGCGTACGGGGTGTGGCGGTGGGCGCGGGGCCGGACGCCGGACCAGGACGCCGTCGCCGCCGACGAGGCCGAGGTGGCGCGCCGGCTGCCGCTCGCCGCGGATCTCCTGGCGGCCTGTGTCGCCGCCGGGGCGGGCCCGCGTGAGGCGGCCGCGGCGGTCGGTGAGTCGCTGGGCGGACCGGTCGGGGAGCGGCTGGCCCGGACGGCGGCGGAGCTTCGGCTCGGCGGTGAACCGGCTCAGGTGTGGGGGAGGTTCGGCGCGATACCGGGCGCGGCGGGGCTGGCCAGGTGCCTGGAGCGGGCCGGGGCCAGCGGGGCGCCCGCGGCCGAGCCGGTGGCGCGGCTGGCCGAAGGCCTCCGGGCGGACCGGGCCCGTGCGGCGCTGGCCAGGGCCCAGCGGGCGCAGGTGCTGATCACCGCGCCGGTGGGCCTGTGCTTCCTGCCCGCGTTCCTGGCCCTGGGGGTGGCGCCGGTGGTGGTGGGCCTGGCGGGCGGGTTGCTGCGCGGCAGGTGAGGCGCGGCAGCTGTCAACGGTCGCGAGGCCTTTTCACCCTTCGAGTTCATGTTCATTTCGCGGATCACGGGAGGCAGGCATGAGGAAGATCGTCATGGGGATGCGGGCGGGCGTGCGGTGGCTGCGGCTGCGCGGGGCCTGGACGGACGCGGGGATGGCGACGACGGAGTTCGCCATGGTGACGCTGGCCGCCGCGGCGCTGGCGGCGGTGCTCTACAAGGTCGTCACGGGCGGACAGGTCTCCGAGGCGCTGCGGTCGGTCATCGGGGAGGCGCTCGGTGCGCGCTACTGACGCCCGGCGCCCGGTGCGGGACCTTCGGCGAACGGTGGGGCGGTCGTGGCGATCATCCGGTCGACCCCGGGTGGGCCGCCGGCGGTCCGTGGCGGGTGACCGGGGGTCGGTGACGGTGGAGGCGGCGATGGCCGTGCCGGTGCTGGTGGCGTTCACGCTGGCGCTGGTCTGGGGGCTGTGGGCGGCCGCCGCGCAGATCCGGTGCGTCGACGCGGCGCGGGCGGGGGCGCGGGCGGCTGCCAGGTCGGAGCCCGGGGCCGAGGCGTTGGCGGCGGCCCGGTCGGCCGCTCCGGAGGGCGCGCGGATCACGATGGCGCGGTCCGGCGACCTGTGGCGGGTACGGGTGGAGGCCCCCATGCCGGGGCCGGGCGCGCTCGCCCTCACGCTCGGTGCGGAGGCCGTGGCTCCGGCCGAGGACGCCCAGGGCGGCTCTGGAGGCGGCCTTGGAGGCCCTGGGGCTGTGCGGGTCGCCTCATGAGCGGGGACCGGGGGGCCGCGACGGTCTGGGCGGCGATGGCGGCGACGGCGATGTGCGCGGTGTTCGCGGTGGTCCTCGCGCTCGGCCAGGCGGTCGCCACCCGCCACCGGGCCGGGGGCGCCGCCGACCTGGCCGCCCTCGGTGCGGCCGGGCGGGCGCTCCAGGGCCGGGCCGCCGCCTGCGACCGGGCGGCGGAGGTGGCCGCGGCCCAGGGGGCCGAGCTGGTGCGGTGCGCGCTGACGGGGGAGGTCGCGGACGTGAGCGTACGGGCGCGCTTCGGCCCGTACGGCCCGGTGGTCAGGTCCCGGGCGGGGCCACCACAGGCGCCGGGCCCTGCTCCGGTTCGGACCGGAGCGCGGGTCGGGACCGGGGCGCGGGTCGGGACCGGGCCGGCGGCACGGTCGCCGTGGTCCCCGGCGACGTCACCGGCTCCCTTGCAGCCGGCTCCGGGGCCGGGGGGTGTGCCGCGGGGGTCGCCGTGGGGGCGGAGTCCGCCGGGGATCCCCTGAGCAGTTCGGTGAGGAGGCGGACGGCACCGCGCTTGTGCAGGGGCTCGTTGCCGTTGCCGCACTTGGGGGACTGGACGCAGGAGGGGCAGCCGGCCTCGCACTCGCAGGAGGAGATCGCCTCGCGGGTGGCCGTGAGCCATTCACGGGCCGTGTGGAACGCCCGCTCGGCGAAGCCCGCGCCGCCGGGGTGGCCGTCGTACACGAAGACCGTCGGCAGCAGCGTGTCCGGATGGAGCGGTACGGACACCCCGCCGATGTCCCAGCGGTCGCACGTGGCGAAGAGCGGGAGCATCCCGATCGAGGCGTGCTCGGCGGCGTGCAGGGCGCCGGCCAGCTGCTCCGGGTTGACCCGGGCGGCGTCCAGCTGGTCCTCGGTGACCGTCCACCACACGGCCCGGGTGCGCAGCGTGCGCGGCGGCAGGTCGAGCTTGGTCTCGCCGAGCACCTCGCCCGTGATGAGCCTGCGGCGCAGGAAGGAGACGACCTGGTTGGTGACCTCGACGGAGCCGTAGCAGAGGCGCCCGGCGCCCCACGGGATCTCGGTGTCGGTCTCCAGGACGGAGATGGCGGTGGTGTCGCGGGCGGTCGTGGAGTACGGCGGGGCGGCCTCCTCGACCAGCGCGACCGAGTCCTCCAGGTCGAGCCGCTTCACCAGGTAGGTGCGGCCTTGGTGGAGGTGGACGGCGCCGTCGTGGACGGCGGCGTGCGAGGCGGGCTCGTCGACGGTGCCGAGCAGCCGCCCGGTCGCCGCCTCGACGATCTGGACGGGCCGGCCGCCCTCGCCCCGGATGTCCGCGAGGTCGGCGGCCCGCTGCCGGCGCGTCCAGTACCAGCCGGACGCGCGCCGCCGCAGCAGCCCCGCGGCCTCCAGCTGGGGGAGTAGCCCGGCGGCGGCCGGGCCGAAGAGCGGCAGGTCTTCTTCGGTGAGGGGCAGCTCCGCCGCGGCCGCGCACAGGTGGGGGGCGAGGACGTACGGGTTGTCCGGGTCGAGGACGGTCGACTCGACGGGCTGCTGGAACAGCGCCTCGGGGTGGTGGACGAGGAACGTGTCCAGCGGGTCGTCCCGCGCGACCAGGACGGCCAGCGCCCCCTGCCCGGCGCGGCCCGCGCGGCCCGCCTGCTGCCACAGGGAGGCGCGGGTGCCCGGGTAGCCCGCGATCAGGACGGCCTCCAGGCCGGACACGTCGATGCCGAGTTCCAGGGCGGTGGTGGCCGCGAGGCCGAGGAGTTCGCCGGAGTGCAGGGCCCGCTCCAGGGCGCGGCGTTCCTCGGGCAGGTAGCCGCCCCGGTAGGCGGCGACCCGGCGGACCAGGGAGCGGTCGACCTGGGCCAGCCGTTCCTGGGCGATGACGGAGATGAGCTCGGCGCCGCGCCGGGAGCGTACGAACGCCACCGTACGGACGCCCTGGAGGGTGAGGTCGGTGAGGAGCTCGGCGGTCTCGGCGGTGGCGGTACGGCGGACGGGGGCGCCCTTCTCGCCGTGCAGGTCGGTGAGCGGGGGCTCCCACAGGGCGAAGACCAGCTCGCCGCGCGGGGAGGCGTCGTCGGCGACCTCGTGGACGGGCAGGCCGGTGAGCCGTCCCGCGGCCTGGGCGGGGCTCGCGGCGGTGGCGGAGGCGAGGAGGAAGACGGGGTCGGCCCCGTACCGGGCGCAGACGCGGCGCAGCCGCCGCAGCACCTGGGCCACGTGGGAGCCGAAGACCCCGCGGTAGGTGTGGCACTCGTCGATCACGACATAGCGCAGGGAGCGCAGGAAGGAGGCCCAGCGGGGGTGGGACGGGAGTATCCCGCGGTGCAGCATGTCCGGATTGGTCAGGACGTAGTTGGCGTACTGCCTGACCCACTCGCGTTCCTCGACGGGGGTGTCCCCGTCGTAGACGGCGGGGCGTACGCGCGTGCCGAGCGGGGCGGCCAGTTCCTTGACGGAGCGGCGCTGGTCGGCGGCGAGGGCCTTCGTGGGGGCCAGGTAGAGCGCGGTCGCGCCGCGCCCGTTGGGGGCCTCGGAGCCGTCGAGGAGGGTGCTCAGCACGGGGGCGAGGTAGGCGAGGGACTTGCCGGAGGCGGTGCCGGTGGCGATCACGACGGATTCGCCGTCGAGGGCGTGCTCGGCGGCGGTCGCCTGGTGGGCCCACGGATGGTCGATCCCGGCCCGCTGGACGGCGTCGATCACCTCCGCGCGGATGCGATCAGGCCAGACCGCATGACGTCCCTCCCTCGGGGGCAGGTGCTCCGTATGGGTGATGCGCGCAGCACGACCCGCCCCCGCGGCGAGCCGGTCGAGGACCGTGTCCGGGGAGGGGCGGCTTTCCCCGCTCTCGGCGGGTCCTTGGGGGCGGTGATTCCTGGCCATCGGCATCGAGTGTGTCACTGGCATGACGGACAATGGTCCCAAGGCGTCGTGCATGGCTGCTGGTAAGTGATTGAATGCCATCGCGGCTGGCGATACGTCCCCTGGCTCCGTCGGGGAGACCCGAGGGGCGACCGCTCGATAGCAAGGTGCTGGAGGATCCGTGGACCTGTCTCTGTCGACTCGCAATGTGTCCGGCCCTGGTGGCGACCGTACGGTCGTCGAGGTCGGTGGCGAGATTGATGTGTATACCGCGCCCAAGCTGCGCGAGCAGTTGGTCGAGTTGGTGAACGACGGCAGCTACCACCTGGTTGTCGACATGGAAGGCGTGGACTTCCTGGACTCCACCGGTCTCGGCGTGCTCGTGGGCGGACTCAAGCGGGTGCGTGCGCATGAAGGCTCGCTGCGCCTGGTCTGCAACCAGGAGCGCATTCTCAAGATCTTCCGGATCACCGGTCTGACCAAGGTGTTCCCCATCCACACCACGGTCGACGAGGCCGTGGCGGCCACCGACTGAGGTCGGTCGCCACCTTCCGGAGGAAGGGCGGTGGGCTCCGGGCTGTGCGCCCGGGCGCCCGCGTCCTGTGAGTTTGCACGCTCGTACGTTCGAGGGGGATCGCATGGCCACCGTTGAACTCCGCTTCAGCGCCCAGCCCGAACATGTCAGGACGGCCCGTCTGGTGGCGGCCGCCGTGGCACGCCGGGCCGGGGTCGACGAAGCTGTGTTGGACGAGGTCAGACTCGCGGTCGGTGAGGCATGCAGCCGGGCGGTCGGGCTGCATCGCAGCCATGGCATCACCGCCCCGGTGAGGGTCGTCCTGATCGAGGAGGAGAAGAGCTTCTCCATCGAGGTCGGCGACGAGGTGCCGAGTACGGGCAGCGTCGCCACCGGGACCCCGGAGACGAGCGGGGGAGCGCCTGCCGGCGATCTCTACGACCATGAGGCCGACGGCGAGGACGAGATGGGTCTCGCGGTCATCAGCGGGCTCGTCGACGACGTCCAGGTCACCTCGGACGACGACGGTGGTGTCATCCGCATGACGTGGCCGACGGCGCACGCCGTGGCGCTGTCGTGAATTCTTGATTCATTTCGGGAGAGGCCCTGCTGAGCAGGGTCTTTCTTGTTCTCCGGAACGTCCGGCGAGCGTGAGGTGTCTCTCCCTCGCCGCTGGTGCAAACGGTGACAATGCGATCTGAACCGGACGTCCGGCGCGCGGATGTAGCCCACATGGCGTGTATGTTCCGGGGCCGAGAGCCTTGGAAGGGACCAAACCGGTGAACAAGAAGCTTGTGGCCGCGCTGTCCGGCGGTGCGGCACTGCTCATGGCGCTGACCGGCTGCAGTAGCGGCGACGACAGCGACAACAAGGTCAACGACTGGGCGAAGCAGGTCTGCGACCAGGTGCAGCCGCAGCTCAAGAAGATCGCGGCCGCCAACGTCTCCATCCAGCAGGTGACCTCGGACAGCAGCAAGCCGGCCGACGTCCAGAAGACGGACTCGGCGGCCTTCCAGTCCATCTCGGACGCCTACAAGGCCCTGGGTTCCGCCGTGAACGGCGCGGGCGCCCCGCCCGTCAAGGACGGCGCGACGACCCAGCAGGAAGCCGTCAAGGAACTCAACGCCACCTCGGCCGCCTACGCGGGCCTCAAGCAGAAGGTCGACGCGCTCGACACCAAGGACCAGGCCCGGTTCGCCGACGGCCTGACCGGGATCGCCGACGAGCTCGACAAGCTCAGCAAGAGCGGGGACGACGCGCTCCAGAGGCTCCAGTCCGGCGAGGTCGGCAAGGCCATGGCCAAGCAGCCCGGCTGCCAGAAGCCCTCCCCGTCCGCCTCGGACGGCGCGAGCGCGTCCTAGGACGCCGAGCGCGAGCCGGCGCCGTGGCCCGTCACCCCTTCCGGGCGGCGGGCCGCGGGCCGTTGTCGGTGACACCCGCCACAATGGTGGCGTGAGTACGACCAGCCTTCCCTCGCCCGACCACTCGTCCCGGCTCCGTGAGGTCCTCCTCGCCGCCGACTTCACCGTCGACGGCCTGCTCGACCTGCTCGGCGCCCCCGCCTACGCCGCGCTGGCCCGCAGCGAGACCGTGCCCGCCCTGCGCGCCACCGAAGGCCACACCCCGCTCGAATCGCTCGTCCGGCTCTTCCTGCTCCAGCGGCCCGTCGCCCGCGAACACGCGGAGCGCGCCCTGACGCTCCCCGAGGCGCTGGCCGACGGCTGGATCGTCGAGGACGGGGACGAGATCAGCGCCACGGTCGACGTCCGGCCGTACGGCGGACCCGAGGGGCAGGACTGGTTCATCGTCTCCGACCTGGGCTGCGCCGTCGGCGGCGCGGGCGGCGTGGGTGACCACGACGAGGGGGTCGTGCTCGGGGTCGGCGGCGCCTCGACGACCCTGGCCGGCATCACCGTACGGACGCCGGTGGACAGCGCCCTCGACCTCGGCACGGGCTCCGGCATCCAGGCCCTGCACGCCAGCCGGCACGCCACACGCGTCACCGCCACCGACCTCAATCCGCGCGCCCTGGCCTTCACCCGCCTGACCCTGGCCCTCTCCGGGGCGCCCGGGGCCGACCTGCGCGAGGGATCACTGTTCGAGCCGGTCGCGGACGAGACGTACGACCTCATCGTGTCGAACCCGCCCTTCGTGATCTCGCCCGGCGCCCGGCTCACCTACCGGGACGGCGGCATGGCGGGCGACGACCTGTGCCGGACGCTGGTGTCGCAGGCGGGGGAGCACCTGAACCGGGGCGGGTACGCGCAGTTTCTCGCCAACTGGGAGCACGTCGAGGGCGAGGAATGGCAGGAGCGGCTGCGCTCCTGGGTGCCGCGCGGGTGCGACGCGTGGATCGTCCAGCGGGAGGTGCAGGACATCACGCAGTACGCGGAGCTGTGGCTGCGGGACAGCGGCGACCACCGCAGCGACCCGGAGGCGTACGCGGAGCGGTACGGGGCGTGGCTGGACGAGTTCGAGTCCCGTAGGACCAAGGCCGTCGGCTTCGGCTGGATCACGCTGAGGAAGTCCGGCGCCGAGGAGCCCTCGGTCGTCGTGGAGGAGTGGCCGCACGCGGTGGAGCAGCCGCTCGGCGACGCCGTACAGGCGCACTTCGCGCGGCAGGACTACCTGCGGGGGCATGACGACGCGGCGCTGCTCGCCGACCACTTCGTCCTCGCGACCGAGGTCGTCCAGGAGCAGGTGGGGCTGCCCGGCGCGGAGGACCCCGAGCACGTGGTGCTGCGCCAGCACCGGGGGATGCGGCGGGCCACGAAGGTCGACACCGTCGGGGCGGGCTTCGCCGGGGTCTGCGACGGGACGCTGAGCGCCGGCCGGATCCTGGACGCGATCGCGCAGGTCATGGGCGAGGACCCGGTGCTGCTCAGGGACCGTACGCCGCAGTCGATCCGGCTCCTGGTGGAGGAAGGCTTCCTGGAACCGGCTTCCGGGTGAACCGGCGCGTGGCGTTCACCCGAAATTCGTACTCCTGACGCTCCGGGGTGCCAGCCTCGGGCTCCTGGGTCCCGGCGCCGCGTCATGGGCGCCGGGGTACGACGGAGCGAACGGGGTGCGGGCATGGAGAGCGGACCGGCGATCTTCGCGGGGACGGCCTTCGCGCTGTTCGGCGCCGCGCTGCTGCTGTGGACCGGGGTCCGGGTCCTGCACCGCGCGCCGGTGGCCCACGGAGTGGGCACCGCGGCCTCCGTCACGCTCACGACACTCTCTGGCGTGGTCTTTCTCGCTCTCGGCGTCTGGTTCTTCGGTCGTATCTGATCCGCTCCCCGCGATCCGGCTCCGGCTCCCCGATCCGATTCCGGCTTTCCGGTCCCGGACCGGAATCTCCCGTCCATGATCGACAGGCGCCTCCGCCCGGCGCCCCGACCACCCCGGACCTGCACCGGACCCTCTCCGGGCCGCCGGTACGCGACCCCCCTCCCGGCCCGCCCCGGAACCACCCGGGAAGCGCCCCGACGCGACGGGCCCGGGGGTCCGGGCGGCAGGAATGCCCGGAGTCGGGTTACCGTTCGAGTGGCCGCTGCGGTCTTTCGCCGTTTGACACGGGGGCGGGTTGTACCGTCACACTCCGCAGCGAAGCAGCGTCACCGCTGGGCCGTACCCGGTCCCGCCGTGCCGTTCTGCCGTACTGGCGTACGGGCCCACCGAGTGTCGATCCGGAGAGAAGAGCGAAGTTGTCCCCGACCAGCGAAGCCGCACACGGCGGCCGCCGACTCGTCATCGTCGAGTCGCCCGCCAAGGCGAAGACGATCAAGGGCTACCTCGGCCCCGGATATGTCGTCGAGGCGAGCGTCGGGCACATCCGCGACCTCCCGAACGGTGCCGCCGAGGTGCCGGAGAAGTACACGGGCGAGGTACGCCGTCTCGGCGTGGACGTGAACAACGACTTCGAGCCGATCTACGTCGTCAACGCCGACAAGAAGGCACAGGTCAGAAAGCTCAAGGAGCTGCTGGCCGAGTCCGACGAGCTCTACCTCGCCACCGATGAGGACCGCGAGGGCGAAGCCATCGCGTGGCACCTCCAGGAAGTCCTGAAGCCCAAGGTCCCCGTCCACCGGATGGTCTTCCACGAGATCACCAAGGACGCGATCAGGGCCGCCGTCGCCAACCCGCGCGAGCTGAACACGCGCATGGTCGACGCCCAGGAGACCCGCCGTATCCTCGACCGGCTGTACGGCTACGAGGTCTCGCCGGTCCTGTGGAAGAAGGTCATGCGCGGCCTGTCCGCCGGCCGTGTGCAGTCCGTCGCCACCCGCCTCGTCGTCGAGCGCGAGCGGGAGCGCATCGCGTTCCGCTCCGCCGAGTACTGGGACCTGACCGGCACGTTCTCCACCGGCCGTGCCGGTGACGCCTCCGACCCGTCCTCGCTGCTCGCCCGGCTCAACGCGGTCGACGGCAAGCGGGTCGCCCAGGGCCGTGACTTCGGTTCCGACGGCCGGATCAAGTCCGACCAGACGCTCCACCTGGACGAGGCGAACGCGCGCGCCCTGGCCGCCGCGCTGGAGAACGCTTCCTTCTCGGTGCGGTCCGTCGAGTCGAAGCCGTACCGCCGCTCCCCGTACGCCCCCTTCCGTACGACGACGCTCCAGCAGGAGGCCTCGCGCAAGCTGGGCTTCGGGGCCAAGTCCACGATGCAGGTCGCGCAGAAGCTGTACGAGAACGGCTTCATCACCTATATGCGTACGGACTCCACGACGCTCTCCGACACCGCGATCTCGGCGGCCCGCGCGCAGGTCACGCAGCTGTACGGGGCGAACTACCTGCCGGACAAGCCGCGCACGTACGCCGGCAAGGTCAAGAACGCGCAGGAGGCGCACGAGGCGATCCGGCCTTCGGGTGATCGTTTCCGCACGCCCGCCGAGACGGGTCTGTCCGGCGACCAGTTCCGCCTCTACGAGCTGATCTGGAAGCGGACCGTCGCCTCCCAGATGAAGGACGCGGTCGGCAACAGCGTCACCGTCAAGATCGTCGGGTCCGCCTCCGACGGCCGCGAGGCGGAGTTCTCCGCGTCCGGCAAGACGATCACCTTCCACGGCTTCATGAAGGCGTACGTCGAAGGCGCCGACGACCCGAACGCCGAGCTGGACGACCGCGAGCGCCGACTGCCGCAGGTCGCCGAGGGCGACGCGCTGTCCGCCGAGGAACTGTCCGTCGACGGCCACTCCACCAAGCCCCCGGCCCGCTACACGGAAGCGTCGCTGGTCAAGGAGCTGGAGGAGCGCGAGATCGGCCGCCCGTCCACGTACGCCTCGATCATCGGGACCATCCTCGATCGCGGTTACGTGTTCAAGAAGGGCACGGCGCTCGTCCCGTCCTTCCTCTCCTTCGCCGTGGTCAATCTGCTGGAGACCCACTTCGGCCGGCTCGTCGACTACGACTTCACGGCCCGGATGGAGGACGACCTCGACCGCATCGCGCGGGGCGAGGCGCACTCCGTGCCGTGGCTCAAGCGCTTCTACTTCGGCGAGGGCGGGGACGGCGAGGACGTCGGCGCCGCCTCGGCCGCGGGCAACGGCGACGGGGACCACCTCGGCGGCCTGAAGGAACTGGTCACGGACCTCGGCGCGATCGACGCCCGGGAGATCTCCTCGTTCCCCGTCGGCGACGGCATCATGCTGCGCGTCGGCCGGTACGGGCCGTACGTGGAGCGCGGCGAGAAGGACGAAGAGGGCCACCAGCGCGCCGACGTGCCCGAGGAGATGGCACCGGACGAGCTGACGGTCGAGTACGCGGAAGAGCTGCTGGCCAAGCCGAGCGGCGACTTCGAACTGGGCGCCGACCCCGTGACGGGGAACCAGATCGTCGCCAAGGACGGCCGGTACGGCCCGTACGTCACCGAGATCCTCCCGGAGAACACCCCGAAGACGGGCAAGAACGCGGTCAAGCCGCGTACCGCCTCCCTCTTCAAGTCGATGTCCTTGGACACGGTCACCATCGACGACGCCCTCAAGCTGATGTCGCTGCCGCGTGTGGTGGGGACGGACGCCGAGGGGGTCGAGATCACGGCGCAGAACGGCCGGTACGGCCCGTATCTTAAGAAGGGCACCGACTCACGGTCCCTGACGACCGAGGACCAGCTCTTCGACATCACGCTCGACGAGGCGCTGGCGATCTACGCCCAGCCGAAGCAGCGGGGCCGCGCCGCGGCCAAGCCGCCGCTCAAGGAACTGGGCACGGACCCGGTGAGCGAGCGTCCCGTGGTGGTGAAGGACGGCCGGTTCGGGCCGTACGTCACCGACGGCGAGACGAACGCGACGCTGCGGACGGACGACAGCGTCGAGGCGATCACTCCTGAGCGGGGTTACGAGCTGCTCGCGGAGAAGCGCGCCAAGTCGCCTGCCAAGAAGACGGCGAAGAAGGCCCCCGCCAAGCGCGCGCCGGCCAAGAAGGCGACGACGGCGAAGAAGGCCGTCGCGAAGAAGACCACGGCGAAGACGGCCGCCAAGAAGACGACGGCGGCGAAGTCCACGGCGGCGAAGTCGACCGCGGCGAAGTCGACGGCCAAGAAGACGTCCGCCTCCGCTTCGAGGTCGGCGAAAACGGACGAATAGGCGGACCCGGGCGGACCGATGGGCGGGTCGGGGAGGGCAACCGGGCGGTAATCACCACGCCGGGGCCACCCGCTCCGCACCGGCCGCACGGACTGTCAGCGGCTGCGGATAGGCTGGGCGGATGACGCGAGCCGAGCAGCCAACGGTCGTGAGCCCCACCTCCGACTCCGACGCACTTGCCGCAGACTCACGAGAGCGCGCCGTCCGATCACTGCTGCGCCTCCCACCGCTCCGGCGGCTGTGGGGCGCCCAGCTCATCGGCGGGGTGGGCGACGCGCTCGCCGTTCTCGTGCTTCTGCTCCTGTCGTTGCAAGCGGCGATCTCCGAGGGCTCGTTCGGTGCGGGATACCGGGGCGCGGCGTTCGCCGTCGCGGCGGTGTTCGGGGCACGGGTCGTGGCCACGGTGCTGTTCGGGGCGGTGCTCCTGGGACCGCTGACGGCGTTGGTGACTCCCCCTTCCGGCACCCGTTCTTCCGGCACACGTCCGAGGACGGGCGCCGGTGCGGGCGAGGCCGGCGGGACCGGCGCCTCGGCCGTCGCGGCCGACGGCAGCCCCCTGCCGCGTAACGCCTCTGCCCCCGCTTCCGCTTCCGGCAAGCGTGCCAAGCCGCGCAAGCAGCCGCGGGAGGGCGGGCCGCTCGACCGCCGCTGGACGATGATCGGCGCGGACGTCGTACGCCTCGCGCTCCTGATCATCGCGCCGCTGTGGATCGACTGGACCCCGGACCGCGCCCTGCCCATCCTGCTCGGCACGGTCTTCGTGGCCGGCGTCGCCGAGCGCTTCTGGACGATCGCCAAGGAGAGCGCGGCTCCCGCCCTGCTCCCGGCGCCTCCGTTGGAGGGCGCGGCGGTCCGCCCGCTGCCCGACCATCTCGACGCCCTGCACCGGCTCTCGCTGCGCACGGCGTTCCTCGCCGTGCCCGCGGCGGCGGCCGTGCTGCTCGTGGCCACACTGATCGGCAATCTGCTCGGCACGGGCATCGACTGGTTCTCGCTGCATCAGGCGGCCCTCGGGTCGTACGTGGCGGCGGGACTCTTCGCCGCCTCCGTGTCGACGCTCTACTTCATCGAGCTGCCCGACGGGCGGACGCCCCGGCCGCGCTCGCCGCTGGAAGGGCTGCGACGGCCCTCGGCCTCCACGTCCGCCGGTTCCCGCTCCAGTGCGGGCAAGGGGCGTACGGGCGGAGTGCCGCTGTTCGTCCTCGCCTGCTCCGCCGTGGCCGGCGCGGTGTCGGCCGCCGTGGCCGTGTCCGTCCTGCACGCGAAGGACCTCGGCGGCGGCCCCGTCGCGTTCGCGCTGCTCGTCCTCCTCCTGACCGGAGGCACCGGGCTCGGCATCCGGCGCGCGGCCAAGGTGCTGCCCTCCCTGTCCCGCCGCCGCCTGCTGCCGCTGGCGATCGCGCTGACCGGGATCTCGCTGCTCGCCATGGGGCTCGTCCCGGACACGGCGACCGTCCTGTTCCTCGCGCTGTTCACCGGCTTCGCCGCCGGTGTCGCGGCGAACACCGGGCACACGCTCATCGATCTGGAGACCGAGGAATCACTCCGTACGCGCGTGACGGAACATCTCCACGCGGTCGTACGGGTCTTCGTGGCGGCCGGCGTGGTCGTCGCGCCCCTGCTCGCCGCCGCCATCGGCCCGCACCGCCTCGCCAACGAGGACTTCGTCTTCGCGCACGGCGGCGCGGCCTTCACGCTCATGCTGGTCGGCGCGCTGCTGCTGCCCGTCGCGGCCGTGGTGCTCGCCAAGACCGACGACCGCGCGGGTGTGCCGCTGCGCAGGGACCTGCGGGACGCGGTGCGCGGCGGCGCCGATCCGGCGCAGGCCCCGGCCGCGTCCGGCTTCTTCCTCGCGGTGGAGGGCGGTGACGGCGCCGGCAAGTCCACGCAGGTGGAGGCGCTGGCGGAGTGGATCCGCGGCAAGGGACACGAGGTGGTCGTCACGCGCGAGCCCGGCGCGACGCCGGTCGGCAAGCGGCTGCGGTCCATCCTGCTCGACGTGTCGAGCGCCGGGTTGTCGAACCGCGCGGAGGCGCTGCTGTACGCGGCCGACCGCGCCGAGCACGTCGACTCGGTGGTCCGTCCCGCCCTGGAGCGGGGTGCGATTGTCATCTCGGACCGGTACATCGACTCGTCCGTGGCGTACCAGGGCGCGGGCCGTGACCTCTCGCCCACGGAGATCGCGCGGATCTCGCGCTGGGCGACGGACGGTCTCGTACCGCACCTGACGGTGCTGCTCGACGTCTCCCCGGAGACGGCGCGTGAGCGGTTCACGGAGGCGCCGGACCGGCTGGAGTCGGAGCCCGCGGAGTTCCACGAGCGGGTACGGTCCGGCTTCCTGACCCTCGCGGCGGCCGACCCCGCCCGGTACCTCGTCGTGGACGCGGGCCAGGAGCCGGCGGCCGTCACCACGGTCGTACGGCACCGGCTCGACCAGATGCTGCCGCTGTCCGAGGCCGAGGTGAAAGCCCGGGAGGACGCGCGGAAGGCCGCCATCGAGGAGGCTCGCCGCCGGGCCGAGGAAGAGGCGGCGCGCAAGGCGGAGGAAGAGCGGCTGGAGCGCGAGCGCCAGGCGCAGCTGGCCAAGCTCCGGGCCGAGGAGGAGGAGCGCAAGCGCCGCGAGCTGGAGGAGGCGCGGCAGCGCGAGGCCGAACGGCAGGCGGAGGAGGCCAGGCAGCGCGCCGAGGACGAACGCCGGCTGGCCGAGGAGGAGCGCAGGCGCCGGGAGGCCGAGCAGCAGGCGCACGAGGCGGAGCAGGCGCGTCTCAGGAGGCAGGCCGAGGACGAGGCCCGGCTGCGTGCCGAGGCGGAGGAACGGCGCCGGGAGAAGCAGCGCAAGGCGGAGGAGGCGCTGCTCAGGGCCGAGGAGGCGCGGCGGCTCGCGGAGGAGTCCGCGGCGGCGGCCGCGGCGGCTTCGGCCAAGGCGGCGGAGGAAGAGGCGGCGGCCGGACGGGCCGCCGCGGAGCAGGCGGCTGCCGAGAGGGCCGCCGTGGAGCGCGCCGCTGCGGAGCAGGCCGCGGCCGAGAGGGCTGCCGCCGAGCGGGCTGTGGCGGAACGGGCCGCTGCCGAGCGGGCTGTCGCGGAGCGCGCCGCGGCCGAGGAGGCGGCCAGGCAGGCCGCTGAGCGGGAGGCCGCGGCTGCTCGGGAGGCCGCTGAGGCGGCGGCTCGGGCTGCGGCGGACGCGGAGCGGCCCGTACCGCCGGCGTATCCGCCGCACGAGACGACGGTGCCGACGCCGGTGGTGCCGAGCGGGAAGTTCCTGAAGAAGCCGGACCTGACGAAACCGGAGTTGAAGAAGCCGGAGTCGGGGGAGTCGGATTCGCAGGGGCCCGAGTCGACGGGGCCCGACTCGAAGGGGCCGGAGGCGAAGGGACCGCAGTTCGCTCCGGACGAGGTGACGCGGGAGGTGCCGGCGGTACGTCCGGAGGGCGAGCGGCCGGGACGGGACTCCGACGCCGAGGAGACGGCGGTCATCCCGCAGGTCCAGGAGCCGGCCGCGGACGAGACCCGGGTGATCCCGCGGATCCAGGATCCGGCGGCCGACGACACGGCGGTGATCCCGCAGGTACGGGACGCGCGTGTCGAGCGTCCTAAGGATGCGGAGGGTTCGGCGGACGCGGCGGACTCGGGCAGTGCGCAGGAGGCGCCGGGTTCGCACGGCTCACAGGACGAGCCGGGTTCGTCGGACGCGCGGGATCCGCGGCAGTCGTGGGCCCCGCCGGCCCCGCCAGCCGCCCCCCAGCCGCGTGGCGTGCGGGACGCCAGGGACGCGCGCGAGGTGCGCGCCACCGACGAGACCGCCGTACTGCCGCCGGTACGGCCCGTACAGGACACCGTTCCCGCGGACCGGGTGCCGCCGGGCTTCTTCCGTGAGGAGACGCCGGATCCGGCGGCGGTCGACGGCCCCAACGAGCGCACGCGTGAGCTGCCGCAGCTGTATCCGGACGCCGGACAGGGCCCGGAGCCCGGGTACGCGCAGGCGCCGGAGGCGGAGCGTCCGCGCCGTCGCTCGGACTGGGCGGAGGAGACCCCCTTGGACGACCTCCCGACCCTGGCCGACGAACTGCTCGGCCCGCACGACGACGACCGCGACGAGAACGGCGGACGGCGGCGGCGCCGCTAGGACCCGTCCGCTGGTCTGCCCGGCGGGCAGGACCTGAGTACGGCTGAACGGCCTCGGGGCCCGGGCTTTCGCGCCCGGGCCCCGAGGCCGTTCCCGCGCCGGTCGGGCCCCGGTCAGCCCGTGGGGTTCCTGGTGAGGGGCGGGACTGTCAGACCCGGGCCCCACAATGGATTCCGTACGGCGCGAAACACTCCGTACAACGCAGACGGCAGACGGCACGGCACGGAGGTGATGGCGGCACATGACCGTATGGGACGACCTGGTCGGGCAGGACCGCGTCCAGGCGACGCTGGCGGCGGCCGCGCGGGACGCGGACGCGCGCGTCACGGCCGAGGCGGCGGGCCTCGTACCCCCCGAGGCGTCGAGGATGACGCATGCCTGGCTCTTCACCGGCCCCCCCGGTTCCGGCCGCTCCACCGCCGCCCGCGCCTTCGCCGCCGCCCTCCAGTGCACCAGCCCGGACCGCGCGCTGGGCGGGGAGCCGGGCTGCGGGTTCTGCGACGGCTGCCATACGAGCCTGATCGGGACGCACGCGGATGTGGACGTCATCCGTACCGACCTGCTCTCCATCGGCGTGAAGGAGACCCGTGAGCTGGTCCGCCGCTCGCAGCTCTCCCCGGCCGGCGGGCGCTGGCAGGTCAACGTGCTGGAGGACGCCGACCGCCTCACCGAGGGCGCGGGCAACGTCCTGCTGAAGGCCGTGGAGGAGCCGGCGCAGCGCACCGTATGGCTGCTCTGCGCCCCCTCGCTGGAGGACGTCCTGCCCACGATCCGTTCGCGCTGCCGCCACCTCGTCCTGCGTACGCCGCCCGTGGAGGCGGTGGCGGACGTCCTGATCCGGCGCGACGGCATCGACCCCGAGGCCGCGCACGCCGCCGCGCGCGCGACCCAGGGGCACATCGGCCGGGCCCGCCGCCTGGCCACGGACGAGCGGGCCCGCGCCCGCCGCGCCACGGTCCTGAAGATGCCGCTGCGCGTCGACGACATCGGCGGCTGCCTGCGGGCGGCCCAGGAGCTGATCGACGCCGCGACGGAGGACGCCAAGCAGGTCGCCGAGGATGTCGACGTCAAGGAGACGGAGGACATGAAGGCGGCGCTCGGCGCGTCGGCGGGCGGCCGGATGCCGCGCGGTACGGCGGGTGTGATGAAGGAGCTGGCCGACCGCCAGAAGCGCCGTTCGACCCGTACGCAGCGCGACAGCCTCGACCTGGCGCTGACCGAGCTCACCGGCTTCTACCGCGACGTCCTGGCCCTCCAGTTGGGCTCCCGCGTCCAGCTCGCCAACGTGGACGTACGGGACGCGCTGGACCGGGTCGCCAGGGCCTCCACGCCGGAGCGGACGCTGCGGCGCATCGAGTCGATCAGCGCGTGCCGGCAGGCCCTGGACCGCAACGTGGCGCCGCTGCTGGCGGTCGAGGCGATGGCGGTGTCGCTGCGCGCGGGCTGACGGGGACGTGGTTTCGTCCCGCTTGGGGCCGTGATTCACCCGTACGAGCGTGGGTACCAGGAAGGCGTCACCCGGCGGCTAGGCTCGCGGAATGGACACGAGGCGCCTCTTCCGTATCTCCGCCACCGCCCTCGTGGCGGCCGGCCTGCTGCTCTCCGGCTGTAGTTCGGACTCGGCGTCCGGAGCGGGTACGGGGACGAGAACGGGAGCGGGCTCGACGGCGGAACAGGCCGCGCTGAAGAAGTTCTACGGGCAGAAGCTCGCGTGGCGTTCGTGCGGGGCGGCCGGCTTCGACTGCGCCACCATGAAGGCCCCGCTGGACTACGCGAAGCCGGACGGGACCGAGATCAGCCTGGCGGTTGCCCGGAAGAAGGCCACGGGCCCCGGCAAACGCCTCGGTTCCCTCCAGGTCAACCCGGGCGGCCCCGGCGGCTCGGCGATCGGCTACCTCCAGGCGTACGCGGGCATCGGTTACCCGGCCCCGGTCCGTGCGCGGTACGACATGGTGGCCGTCGACCCGCGCGGAGTGGCCGACAGCGAGCCCGTCGAATGCCTCACGGGCAAGGAGATGGACGCGTACACGCAGGTCGACCAGACCCCGGACGACCCGCGCGAGGAGACGCTGCTGACCACGTCGTTCAAGAAGTTCGCGGCGGGCTGCGAGAAGCGGTCGGCCAAGATCCTCCCGCACGTGTCCACGGTCGACGCGGCCCGCGACATGGACATCTTCCGCGCGGCGCTGGGCGACAAGAAGCTGACGTACGTGGGGGCCTCGTACGGGACCTTCCTCGGGGCGACGTACGCCGAGCTGTTCCCCGGGAACACCGGGCGACTCGTCCTCGACGGGGCGATGGACCCCTCGCTCCCGGCCCGCGAGCTGAACCGCGACCAGACCGCCGGCTTCGAGACGGCCTTCACGTCCTTCGCGGCCGACTGCGTGAAGCGGAAGGACTGCCCGCTCGGCACCAAGTCCGTCGCCGACGTCGGCGCGCGGATGAAGGCGTTCTTCACCGCCCTGGACGCCAAGCCCGTGGCCACCGGGGAGAGCCGCCGCCTGACCGAGTCGCTGGCGACGACGGGGGTGATCGCCGCGATGTACGACGAGTCCACCTGGCCGCAGCTGCGCGAGGCGCTCACGACGGCGATGGCGGGCGACGGCTCGGCGCTCCTCAGTCTCGCCGACTCGTACTACGAACGCGACGGAGACGGTACGTACGCGAACCTGATGTTCGCCAACTCCGCCGTCAACTGCCTGGACCTCCCGCCCGCCTTCAGCGGCCCCGCCGAGGTCACCGCGGCGCTGCCCTCCTTCGAGCAGGCCTCCCCGGTCTTCGGCGAGGGCCTCGCGTGGGCGTCCCTGAACTGCGCGTACTGGCCGACGAAGGCCACCGGCACGGCCCACCGCATCGAGGCGAAGGGCGCGGCCCCGATCGTCGTGGTCGGCACCACCCGCGACCCGGCGACCCCGTACAAGTGGGCGGTCTCCCTGGCCGACCAGCTCTCGTCGGCCACCCTGCTCACGTACGACGGCGACGGCCACACCGCCTACGGCCGGGGCAGCGACTGCATCGACACGGCGATCAACACGTACCTCCTGGAGGGCACACCCCCCAAACCCGCCACAAAGTGCTCCTGACCAGCGAAAAGGCCCCAGAACCCGGGAGGTCGGGAGCACCCCCGGAAACTGTGTAGACTTGGCCCCGCCGCTGACCGCAGTATGGTCCGGACGGCACGCCGCCTTAGCTCAGTTGGCCAGAGCAACGCACTCGTAATGCGTAGGTCTCGGGTTCGAATCCCGAAGGCGGCTCTGTGGAAGCCCCAGGACATCTCGCCATGACCTGGGGCTTTTGCTATTTCACCGGATCCTGCGACGCCGCGCGCGGGCCGCGCGCCGGTCCCCAGTCTCAGTCGGGGGCTCAGGG
The DNA here is from genome assembly GCF_011694815.1 of Streptomyces liangshanensis. Taxonomy (NCBI): domain Bacteria; kingdom Bacillati; phylum Actinomycetota; class Actinomycetes; order Kitasatosporales; family Streptomycetaceae; genus Streptomyces; species Streptomyces liangshanensis. The sequence goes on along the minus strand of NZ_CP050177.1, from coordinate 3,478,036 downwards.
GCCAGTTTCGGGGCGGGGAGGAAGGTGTCTCCCATGCGTCGCATGGCGTCCTTCGAGAGATGCGATCGGCCCTTGACGTAGCGGCGCGTCTGACTGATCTGGGTGTGCCGGAGGATCTCCATGATCGTGGGCATGTCCACCCCCAGCTCGTTCAGGATCGTGCCCGCAGTGTGGCGGCTCCCGTCGTAGAGGCGACGGTCACCGATGCCTGCCTCTGCCAGGAGCTCCTTGAACTCCTCCCAGTCGTCGCGGGGGTCGATGGGGCGCCCGTCGGCCTGAGTGAACACGGCCTGGTGCTCCTGCCAGAGTTCGCTGGCCGCCTCACGCAATTCGTCCTGCTGTGCCTTGTGTGCGATCAGGTGGGGGATGAACGCCGGCGGGATCGGCACGGGGTTCGTGCTCTTCCTCGTTTTGGGGCGGGTGAAGGCCAAACTCCTCCCTTACGGTCGGGGCAGATGCTCGCGTGTTTGACGCACGTCGCCGTGCACGGCTTCGGGCATCCCCGCTTGTAGCCCCGGTGTGTGTGGCGCAGTCCGGCGGGCAGGGTTCGAAGCGGTTGCAGGCGCGTTCCACAGGCGTGCGCGTTGCCGCAGCCGTGCCGCCACGTGAGCCGCTGAAGCTGCCACCGGGGGTGGAACAGCTCGGCCTGTAGGTCGACGTACGGCCACCGCAGCCCCAGGGTCTCGCCCTGCCGGAACCCCATGCCCACGCCGACGATCCACCGCATGAAGGTGGGGCGCTTGGCAGCCGCTTTCAGGAAGGCTTTCGCCTCTTCCTGGGTGAACGGGTTGGTCTCGGCCTCCTCGATGCTAGGCGGTTCGACCAGCGTGGCGACGTTCTCGCCGATCATCCGCCAGCGGTGGGCAATCTTCAGGGCCCGCGACAGGATGCGGTGCACCTTGACCACGTGGGATGGCGCGTGTCCGGCATCGAGCATGGCTCGGTACATCTGCTCAAGGTACTCGGGGGCGAGCTTGTCGATGCGGTGCTTCCCGATGCCGGGGGTGCCTGTTGAGGTACGACGCCGTTGCCGATGATGCGGAGTTGTTCCTTGCGGGGGATGTCCGGGACGTCGGTGACCCAGCCGGTGGGCAGGCCCATGAGCCATTCGGCGAACGCCGGCGACAGGCGCCGGTTGCCGCGGGTGCCCGGCTCGGTCGTGCAGGGCGCCGGGCGTCCGGTGACGTGTTCTCAGCGGCGGATGGCGGGGCCGTAGGCGGTGCCGTCCAGGGCCACCCATGTCGGGTCGAGGCGGACGGCTTGGCCGGGCAGGTAGTAGGGGCCCGAGGTGTCGCGTTGGTTGGATCCGCCGTGCGGCCCGTCGGAGGCTTTCGGGGTGGGCAGGAGGTTCACGACGACCTCGTTGAGCGGCCGGCTGTTGCGGCCGATCAGGTTCGAGGCGCCGGACTTCCAGTCCCGCGCTGCCGGTGTGCAGGAACGTCAGTTCCGCGGAGGTGATGCGGGAAGTCGTGTGACCGCGGTCCGCAGGTTCAGGCCCCCGCGCCGTTTGGGGGAGGTGCCGGGGCCGCCAGTGCCGTCCGAGGTGGTCGTGGTCGGCATCAGCGGGATGGGCAACTGCGAACCACCGGTCCTGCGGGTGCGGGGTGCCGATTCCGAGGTCACCAGCTCGTAGACATGTCCACCGCGCGTCATACCCGAGCGCGGCCAGGTCCCCGGCGACGACGTCCAGCCGCCGCGAGCGGAGCGCCGCCACGTTTTCCAGGAAGACGTAGCGGGGTCGAACGACGCCCACAGCCTGAGCAACGTTAGCGCTGGATCAAGTCGACCGTGTCGACCTCGAACCGGTCTCTGAACACTGTCCGCGCCATCGTGCGCTGCGGCCGGTCACGGAGGCCGGCGTTGGGGAGTTGGGCCACCGCCGGCGCCTTGCCGAGAGTCCCCGGCGCGTAGCGGACGTACCAACGAGCTGGCCTGAGCGACGAGCGCACCAAATAGGACATCACGCCGATCACCGTAGCTGGGTCGAGCATGCGGGTATGTGGAAGCCGGGGGGAAACGGCCTGGCCATGTGCTCTGCCATCATCTGCGCAAGCGCGTCGAGCTTCTCATCGAGCATGGGGAGATCCTGCCAGGCAACCCGGCGAACCTTTGCGGCCACAGCACTAGGCAGGAGTCGCCGCGCTGTTCCGCTCACGGCTTCGGTCCTCAGCAACCCACCACGCGAGATCCTCCGTATGGCAACCTACGTCCATGCAAGAACACTGGGATCTTTCGGGACGTGATGTCGTACCAGACCTACGTGCCACGGCACGTCCGGCTGATGTAGGTGCAGCCGCCCTTCACGCAATGCTGACTTCATCGGGAACACGTTGGGCACCGCCTTACGACGAAGTGCGCAAAAATCTGCAGATCAGAAGCAAGCAGGTTGCGCCCGAGCTACAAGATCAAGCAGATCAACGCTTTAGAACATACATGGCATTGTTCCGAGGAATCGGCCTGCTATATGAAGAAAGCGGCGTGCTGGAGTCTACGGACATTGGCAAAACTCTACTTGCCATCCTCAATGAACAATATCAGCGCATCGATGACTTCAGCCAGCAGATCTATGGCACCTACCGCGCTCAGCTCGCCCAGATGGTGGCCCCTAGCCTCGCTAGGTACCAACTCGCAAATCCACTCACACGAGACCCTTATCCGCCGGGAACTAACATCAGGCCCCTGTTGGCGATCTGGCGCACGATGAGGAAACTGGACAACAAACTACATTGGGAGGAAATGGGGCGGTGCCTCACCACGTGCTTGAAGGAATCAGAAATCGATTCGGCAATCGAACGGATTGCAAATGCTCGCACGCAGGCTGGCTACGATCCGAATGACCCTGCCATCATGGATCAGGTCCTCGGCCCTCGTCGCCCCGACAAGGGAGCCAACCAGTCCGACAGGCTAGACACATGGTTTTCTCGCGCAGCCTTCAAAAATCTTTTGCTTGAATATCGCGATCGACCGGATGGCTACCGCTACCTGAACCCAGAATTTATTCCTCTCATCGACGAAACGATTGAGGCCTCCTCTGAGCCGCGACTGTTTGAAGACCGAGGGGAGTACGTGCGTTGGCTAGGAGAAGCTCCAGAGAAACCGACACTCATTCTTGCCCACTCCGACAATAAGTTCCGAAACCTCATCGTCGAGAAGTGTCGCCGCTATGGCGATCGTCAAATCGTGGCGCTCGTCGGACCAGCTGGGACAGGAAAAACAAGAGTGGCGCAGGAAGTGGCCATGGCCTTGTCGGAAGGGGACCTCACGCGCATTTTGACCGTGCAATTCCATGCCGCATTCACCTACGAGGAATTCGTGGGCGGACTCGCTCCCAGCAATGGCGGTGGTTTTGAGCCGTCACCCGGGGCTCTTGTGCAGATAAACGAGGCAGCTCTGGCGTCTCCAGATAAGACGCACGTTCTCATCGTCGACGAGTTGAGCAGAGCCGATGTCGCCAATGTCCTAGGCGAACTCCTCACATACATCGAGTATAGAAACCGCCCATTCCTAGTCCCTGGACTGAATCAACGGGTATCCATTGCTCCGAACCTCGTGATCATTGCAACCATGAATCCTTCCGATCGAAGCGTTATCAACATGGACGACGCATTGGTAAGAAGGCTGAGGCAGATCGAAATTCCACCCAGTCGCGATGCTCTCGAAGCAATCTTGACCGAGTCGGGAATGGAAAATGACCTTCGAAGCCAAGTGGTTCGGTGGTTCGACGGTCTGCCAGCAGATGCCCCCTTCGGGCACGGTCTATTCGTTGGCATGCGCGATGAACATGACCTGCACGACCTCTGGAACGAATCGCTACGATACTTCCTCCGCCGGGGCGGTATCACAACATACCCCAATCCGGAACAGATCGAGAATGGTTATGTCTGGAGAAGTCCCACTTATAGCGCGACATCCGAGGAATAGATGTGAGAGCCACCACATACGGACGCGTTCAACTCACGCATGAAGAGGTTGGATTTTCCCTCGAAGAGCTGTCTCAGCTTTCATGGGTTCAAGGCAAAGTGGCCTCTGTGCGGCCAAATCGTTTCGGCTACGACCTCGAAATCGGCCCCTATGCTGGCACTCTCGTCGTCCACGAAAACCTCATTATTACTATCGAGGAGATGATTCCTGGAACTGTTGATGCGTGTCTCAGTTTGTCCTCCAGCGGCCGACGGCAAGCCTCACAAGCGGCACAATCCGGTTCAATTCTGCCTCCGCTCGCGTCAGTTGCGCGAGCATTCTCCGACATGATCGAGAGGGAGTTGGCGTTGGGGCCGCAAAAGCAGTACACAGCCACCTCCGCCTACAGTAATCGTGTCAGAGGAAAAATCCACGTCGGCGAAACGGTTCGCAATTTGTGGAGTCGCGGACGACACGACTTGCTGGCAATACGATATCGCAATCTAACCGAAGATACAGAGATAAATAGGTATCTTTTGTCCGCATGCCTCCGGGCCGAACATCTGCTGAATAAATACGATGAGGAAAGAGCGGCCGTACAGCGATGCATCCAAATGCTTTCGGGAGCGAAGATGCTTGTCGAACCAACACTTACGTCACCTTCTCCTAACATCAGCGCAAGCCTGAAAGAGACCTTGGAAGTAGCCAAGACCCTGATCCGCGGCGTGCCATTCAACTTCCGAAATGCGGGTAATTCGCCGTTCAGCGCCTGGGTGAACATCGACCGAATCTTCGAGGAAGCTGTGCGCACCATCTGTCGGAATACGACACCCACCAACTGCACCGTGACGGATGGGAAATCGCAGAAAATTTCTTTGTTTCACGCAATAGAGGGAGAGCCACTACCTGTAGCCAAAAGAGCTGATCCGGACATCGTGATCCGGAGCGCGACTAGGATCGGACTACTCGATGCCAAGTATAGGAAGTCAGGAGAAAAGGTCACCGAAGACGCTATATATCAACTGATCTCTCACGCTGGAGCCTGCGCGGCCGACGCTGCTGCACTGGTGGCACCGGCTCTACATGGCCCGCCAGGCATCCGCAGACTAGGTCGCATCAGCACGGGGTGTTCTGTGGACGTCATCGCAGTCGATCCCACGCGAGCGGATGTGATGAGCGACCTGATCGGTCAGTGGACCGCGAGGCTGGCGCAGTGATTTAGCTCACGTCGGGATGATCGGTGAGGCATGCTGTGTTATCAACACGCCGTCATGTCCCCATGGCTGTGCCGGCTCACCCTCGAGGTCCGATGGTCTCAGAGGGTGCGCCAGAGACCGCGCTGTCAGTCCGAGCTCTTAGGATCTATCCCATGGACAAGGGTGAACCCGGTTGGGCATACGCCGACCTCTTCAGTGGTTGCGGCGGCATGTCGGCCGGCCTGGCAGCAACAGGCCAGTTTGAGGCGGTCTACGCCGCAGACAACGACCGTTGGGCCAACGCTACTTACGCTGCCAACATCGGCCACACGCCGGACGATATGGACCTGCTGACGCTGCAGGACCCTGCCGCTCGGCGTTCGTGGGCAGCGCAGATCCGCGAATCAGTCGGTTCTCGGTCGTTCCTGCTCTCTGGCGGGCCGCCGTGCCAGGGCTTCTCGTCACACGTCAAAACACGTGGCGACCGCAAAGGGCGGAACCAACTTTTCAGCGTGTTCGGTGATTTGGCGGCCACACTCAAACCAGATGTCGTTATGGTCGAGAACGTCGCTGACCTCGTGTCGGCTCGATCATGGGATTTGTTCGACGAATTTCGTTCGAAGCTGGAGAAAGCGGGCTACCGCGTTCGGGCGCGGATTATGAACATGGCTCAGCTTGGTGTTCCACAAGAACGCTTCCGGACCGTAGTGCTGGCATCTTTGCATCAAATGCCAACGTTTCCCTCGATTCGAAACACGCCAGAAACGTTTGCCACCGTCAAGGAATGGATTGGTCAGCTACCCCATATTTCCAGCGGTGAGGCGAATCCTGACGACCCGATGCATGTCACATCGCGGCACCGGCCATCCACGATCGAGATTCTGAAGCAGGTCCCTCAGGACGGCGGATCGCGTCCCCCTGGGGTCGGTCCGGAGTGCTTGGACCGCACGCGTGGGTCCCACGGTGGGTATACGGATGTGTACGGACGTCTCCCTTGGTCTGGCCCGGCGCCGACAATCACTGCTCGATGCCGAACGCCTAGTTGCGGGCGATTTGCCCACCCTGAGCAAAATCGTGGGTTGACTGCAAGGGAAGCCGGACTCCTGCAGACGTTCCCGGCCACTTGGCAGTTCAAGGGGCCTTTCGACGACCGTTACAAGCAAATCGGAAATGCGGTGCCTCCGCTGGCTGCTCAGGCTTTCGGTGAACATATCGCAGCAGGTATGCCACCCGTGGAATCCGAGGTAGGCCTCTTCGAGGTGGCTGACAAGCCAGTTGGTAGCAGCTTCTCGGTGCTGATCCCGGGTATCCGCCGGCGCGGAGGGTTGCTGACTCCGTGACGCTTACTGCAATCGATGCATTTTCTGGCGCGGGTGGGCTCAGCCTAGGGCTTACCCGTGCCGGGTATTCAGTGCGCCTGGCTTTCGATAACAGCCAGATTGCCGTAGACACGCATCGTAAAAATCTGTCATGCCGTGCGGAAATGCTTGACGCCGCCACTACCAGCGGGAGTGAGCTTCTCGACCTTGCTGGGCTAAAGCGCGGCCAAGTCGATTTGCTCGCTGGAGGACCTCCGTGCCAGGGCTTCTCCCTTCAGCGCAGAGGAGAGCGAGATGACCCAAGAAATCTCCTCGTCCTTCGGTATCTCGACTGGCTCGAAGAGGTGCGGCCTCGTGCATTCCTTATGGAAAATGTCGCCGCCATCCAAAGTGTGCGCGGGAAGCATATTTTGAGGGCCGTGGAAGAGGCCGCACAGGATCTAGGATTTCAGGTTCATGCAACAATTCTCGACGCTTCTCAATATGGCGTTCCCCAGAAACGTCGGAGAGCATTCCTAGTAGGACTTCCGGCCGGCACGCATTTCTCTTGGCCTGCGGCGATTACCCCGTCCCCGCGCACTGTGGGGGATGCCATTCGAGACCTTCCGTCGCCACCCGCAGACGGGTCGAGTCATCCATCTCTAGCGAACCACTACAGGGAAGCTAGGCTGAGCGACCTCAACATCGAACGGATCAAGCACGTCCCACCTGGGGGAGGCCGAGAGTATCTTCCAAAGCACCTCCAGCTCGCATGCCACCAGGGGAACCATCGCCACCTAGACACGTACGGACGCCTGTCGTGGAATGAGCCAGCGGTGACGATCACGGCACGGTTCGACAGTTTCACTCGCGGCAAATTCGGTCATCCGGAAGAGCATCGGACTATCACTCTTCGCGAAGGGGCGCGCCTTCAGTCATTTCCAGATAATTTTGTCTTCCTTGGAAATCGTGAAGAAGGTGCAAGGCTGATCGGCAATGCGGTGCCCCCCCTGCTCGCACAAGCGATTGGGCAGAGCATCAAGTCAGCCCTGTCCGGAAGTCAGACACCTGGCGACTCCGAACCGGTGCAGATGTCCTTGTGGGGTGCAGGCGTTGCCGCTGTTTAAGCATGTTTTGAACTCTGAAGCGTCAGCACAACCCGTGGACTACGCGGACAGAGGGAGCTATTGCTTGAATGCGTGATGTCGGGCCGTTCGCCTTACTGGGGCTGAGTCGGGTCGGTAGCTGTGGGGTGTGAGATACGTGCAGGGCGGCGGTTTGACCGATGCCAAGAGGGCTGCAAGAGAGCGGATCCGGCTGGATGCGGTCGGTCGTTTTGAGAGTGGCGCAAAGAGCCGGGAGACCGCGGCCGGGCTGCGGGTGAGCGAGCGGTCGGTGGAGCGCTGGCGCCGTCAGTGGCGGGATTCTGGCGAGGAGGGTGTCCGGTCGAAGGGCATCCGCAGCTTTCGGCGGAACAAATTCCGAAGCTGGAGCGGGAGTTGAAGCGTAGTCCGCTCGCCCATGGCTGGGCTGACCAGCGGGGGACACTGGCCGGGGTGAAGACTCTGATCGGACGGTTGTTCCATGTCAGCTACACGGTGGAGGGGACATGGCGGCTGCTGAAGCGCCATGGCTGGTCGTGGCAGCAGCTGGCCCGCCGGGCGGCCTCCTGCCCTTCGAGTGGACGGGAGCTGTACGGATGGGGCCAGTCTTAGGTTCAGTCTCGGTTGCTGCCTAATCCGGCGCAGTACGGGCTGGTCCGTGGACGTCCGGCGCGTGGCGTGACCTGCAACGCGAGCTGATTTGCGGACCGCTGTGGACCACACCGGAACAAGATCGGACAGCTCGTAATGCGTAGGTCTCGGGTTCGAATCCCGAAGGCGGCTCTGTAGAAGCCCCAGGACATCTCGCCATGACCTGGGGCTTTTGCTATTCCCGCGCCCTGTGCGGCCGGGGTGCCGGCTCGGCGGTCGGAGAGAGCGGTGCCGGCCCGCTCGTACTCTTCATCGCTACTCCTGTTCGGCGTAGAGCGGAGCCGGGTCCAGGAAGATTCGCCAATCGGAGACCAGTCCCTTGTCGTTCACGGTGAGGACGGCGGCGCAGGGCAGGTCGACCTTCCTGCCGTCGTGGCGCTCGTAGACCATCGCCAGTTCCAGGATGGTGTCGGGGCCGGCGATCCACTCGTGGACGACGCCGTGGTGGAACGTCTTGACCACGCTGCGCAACTGGTCCACCAGGCCGCGGAGCGCGGTCGTTCCCGTGACCGGGGCCAGATTTCCGAAGATGACGGTGCAGTTCTCGTCGAACGGCTTCATGAAGGCCTCGACATCGCCGGCGTCGAGGTTTCCGAAGACCCTTTGTGTGAGGTCGCTGACCTTGCCGGCCGGTTGCTTGGCTGCGTCAGGCATGCGGGGCTCCTCGTCCGAAGGATGCGCCGGATCGCGATCGGGGAGAGCGGCTCTGCCGTGCGGATCTCCGCATTCGTGTCGTTCGCGTCGCGTTGTCCGGGCCTGTCAACGGCAACAAACAGCCTGCCACGGTAGTGCCGGTCCCGCCTCCGGGGCAGGGAGAGCCGCACGAGCGGCGGGACCGTATCACCCGGATACGGGGGCGGGAGGGGAGACCGGTGCGGGTCCGGTCGTACGGTCAGAGGGCGGCGATGACCTCGGGCGACGTCATGGGCAGGGAGAACATGGGGTAGTCGTAGGTGAGGGCGTTGTCGTGTTCTTCCTGGGAGGTGGCGGCGACGCAGTCGGGCAGGGTGATGACGCGGTAGCCGTGTTCGTAGCCGGTGCGCATCGTCGACTCGACGCAGCAGTTGGTGAGGAAGCCGCCGAGGATGATCGTCTCGATGCCCTTGTTGCGCAGGATGAAGTCGAGGTTGGTGCTGGCGAAGGTGTCGAGGCCGCGTTTGCCCTCGATCACGATGTCGCCGTCGGCCGGGGTGAGTTCGTCCACGATCGCGGCGCCCCAGGAGCCCTTCACGAAGGCCGAGCCGTCCACGACTCCCTTGAGGATCCCGTACGGGTGCCGGGACAACTCGCCGTAGCCGGGGGCGAATGTGATGGGCGCGTGCATGACGGTGACTCCCGCGGCGCGCGCGGCCGCGGCCAGGGCCACGGTGTTCGCGAGCATCCCGGTCTTCTCCATCACCCCGGCGACGGCACCGTTGAGCACCCCGCCCTGGCTGGTGAAGTCGTTCTGGAACTCGATCAGGACGAGCGCGGTCTTCGCGGGATCGAGGCGGAAGGTCTCGGACATGACGGCTCCTCGGTGAGCTGGGACATATCAGCGGCAGGAACAGCCTGCCCGACCGGGGACCGCCGGACACGCCCCTAGGCGCGGCGGCCCCAGGTGGAGATCAAGGGGGCTGTGGCCAGGTCGAGGGTGCCGGTGGCGACGTGGGTCAGGTGGTGGTCGATCTCCTCGTCCGTGGCCAGGCCCTCGGCCACCAGGCGGGGGCGGATCTGGCGTACCGTCGCGTCCTCCAGGACGGCGCACGCGGGTGACGTGATCGGGAAGTACGCGTCCGCCCCGACCTCCGTCAGGCCCGCCTCGCGGAGTACGCGGGGCAGCGTCCTGCCGTACGCGAGGTCCGCGCCGCGCGCGGCCATCAGGGTGCGGAAGCCGGAGCGCAGCCGGTTGGCGAGGCGCTGTTCGGGGCCCGACTCGTCGGGGCACAGCAGCGGTTGCAGCAGGGGATCGGCGTCCTCCAGCAGCAGCCAGCCGCCCGGGCGCAGCGCGCCCACCATGCGGCGCAGGGCCTCGGCGCGGTCGGTGACGTGCACCAGGACCAGCCGGGCGTGCACGAAGTCGAAGACGCCGGGCGGCGGCGGGTCGGCCGCCACGTCGTGGGCCAGCACCTCGATCGCGCCCCCGGCGACGTCCCGGGTCCAGGACGTGTCGATGTCGGTGGCGATCACCGTACCCGTGGGTGTGACGCGCTCGGCCAGCCCGAGGGGTACGGAGGGGCCGCCCGCGCCCACCTCCCAGCAGCGCATGCCGGGGCCGAGCCCGAGCCGGTCGAGGTGGCGGAACGTCACGGGGTCGAACAGCTCGGCGAGCGCGCCGAAGCGGACGCCCGCCTCCGCCTGCTGGTTGTTCAGCAGGTAGCCGCGGTCGCCAGGGTCCGTGTAGGGCTCATCCATGTGGTGAGTTTGGCAGAGAGGGGGAGAGGGAGGGCGGCGCGTGGTGTCGTGCTGGGCACGAGTTGGTTGCGGTGTTGGATCTTCCGGCGGAATCGCGCCCGATCCGCGCCAGCATGACGACGCATGGGCAGAGACCGCTATGTCGACTTCATCCGCGCGTGGGCGATCGTCCTGGTGGTGCTGGGGCATTGGCTGATCACCGGTCTGGTGCGCGGGCCCGGCGAGGAGATCGGGGCGCCGGAGCTGCTGGCGGTCGTGCCCTGGACCCAGTGGCTGACGCTCGGCTTCCAGATCATGCCGCTGTTCTTCCTCGCCGGCGGCCACGCGGCGGGCGGCTCCTGGTCGCGGGCCAGGGCGGCGGGGGGTACGGCGGCCGGGTGGGTCGGCGGGCGGGCGGCGCGGCTGCTGCTTCCGGCGGCCGTCTACAGCGGGGCGGTCCTGCTCGCCGTCGGGATCTGCGCGGCCGTCGGCGTGGACCCGGACACGCTCGCGCTGGTGGGGTGGGCGATGGCGATGCAGTTCTGGTTCCTGCCGGTGTACCTGCTGCTCAGCGCCCTGACCCCGCCCCTGCACGCGGCCCACCGGCGCTGGGGGGTCCGCGTCCCGGTGGTGATGGGCGGTGCGGCCGTGCTGCTCGATGGGGCGCTGGTGGCGGGGCACGACCCGTACCTCGGACCCCTGGGACACCTCGGGGCGCTCACCTACGTGTTGGTGTGGGGGGTGGCGTACCAGCTGGGATTCTGCTGGCACGACGGGCTGTTGCCCCGGGACGGGCGCGTGTCCGTGCCCCTCCTGATGGCCGCGGGCGGGGGAGTCGCCTTCGTGGCGCTGATCACGGTCGGGCCGTTCCCGGTCAGCCTGATCCGGGTGACCGGCCAGACTCCCAGCAACACCGACCCCCCGTCGGCCGCGATGCTGGCGTGGGTGGTGGCCCAGGTCGGCCTGTGCCTGCTCGTCGCGCCGGCGGTACGGCGGTTCCTCGCCCGCGAACGGGTCCGGCGCGCCGTCCGCCGGGTCGGCGGCGCGAGCATGACGCTCTACCTGTGGCACATGCTGCCCGTGCTGGTGGTCGCCGCCGCCCTCTACCTGCCCGGCATCGCGCCCGACCCCGCGTTCGGCTCCGGGGCCTGGTGGGCGCTGCGCGTGCCGTGGCTGCTGCTGCTCGGCGCGATCCTCGTCGGACTGCTGCTGGTAATGCGGCCGTTGGAGCGGTGGCAGGCGCTGCTGTACGACCGTACGCGGCCACGCCCCGGCCTGCGCCGCGCCTGGCCCCTGTGGCTCGGCCTGGCCACCGTCGTCGCCGCGCTGGCCCACTTCGCCACGCGCGGCTTCGCCCCGGACGGCCACTTCCCGGTGGTGGCCGCCCTGGGCCTCGCCGTGGGTACGGCGCTGGTGACGACCACCCGCCTGACATCCGGCGGCCGGGCCGTGAGGCCGTCAGGCCGCCAGCGGGTCGTCCAGTGAGTCCGGGCCGGGACCGGGGTCCGGGTCCGCGCTCTTGGGCTGCGGGGTCCAGCGGATCTGCGTGCTGCACAGCGAGACGATGACCGCCGAGGCCGCCACCGCCGCCATGCCCCAGACCAGGCCGCTCCCGTTGGCGATGAAGCCGATCACCGGGGGACCCCCCAGGAGCCCCACCGTGCCCATCGTCGCCACCAGGGTCAGCGCGTCCGACCCCTGCGCCGCCGCCGCCACGTACACGCAGGGCGTCACCGCCGCGATGCCGAGGCCGACGCAGGCGAAGCCGATCAGGGCCGGGACCACCCCGCCGGCGAGCAGGGCGAGGGCCAGGCCCACGCCGGCCAGCGCGCTGCCGGTACGGACGATGCGCGCGTCGCCCCAGCGGCTGCGCCAGCCGTCGGCGAAGAGGCGGGCGAGGACCATCATCCCGGAGACGACGGCGATGCCGAGGGGCGCGAGCTGCGCCGAGGCCTTGGCGACGTCCCTGAGGTAGATCGCCGACCAGTCATTCATGGCGCCCTCGGTGACCGTGCCGAACGCCATCGCGGCGCCCATCCACAGCGTCATCGCGGCCGGGAGGGTCCACCGGGCGCGGCTCTTCTTCTCCGAAGCCCCTGAGGTCCCCGCTGCCCCCGACGTCTCCGAGGCCGCCTCGGTCTTCTCCTCCGCCGCCGGCTGCTCCTGCGCCAGCAGGCCCGGTCGCGCGTACGCGGTCAGCAGCAGGAGCAGGACGGCCGCCACCGCGAAGTGGACGAGCACGGTGGACGTCACGGTGTTCAGGCCCGACGCCAGGAGCGCGGCGCACAGCGAACCGCCGCTGAACGTCGCGTGCAGCTTGGACATGGCGTTGCGCTCGTACTTCACTTCGAGCGCCGCGCCCTGCGCGTTCATGGCGACGTTCAGGCACGCCACGAGCGCGCCGTCGACCGCCATGATCAGCAGCGCCACGGGGTAGTTCGGCGCCTCCGCCAGGACGAGGAGCAGGAGCGCCAGTCCGACGGCCGAGACGAGGGAGAGGCGGCGGGAGCCCAGCCGCCGCATCAGGTAGGCCACCAGCGGGAACGACGCCGCCGCGCCGACGCCGGTCGCCATCAGCAGCAGGCCGACCTCGGCCGCGCTGAGGTCGAGATGGGACTTGATCGCGGGGAGCCGCGAGGCCCAGGTGGCGTACTGGAACCCCAGCGAGCTGAACAGTGCGGCGATCGCCAACTGCGCCCGGAGGAAGGGATCGTCGTGGAGACGGGACATGGTGGGATCAGCTCACTTCGTCTTGCCCTGGTACGGGTGGTACATCCGGTACGGCCGGCGCGTCCGGCACATCGGGTACGGCTCTGGACATGTAGACCGCGCCCGGGCCGTACCCCTCCTCGGGCGCGACCCCCTCGTGGGGTGCGAAGCCGTTCGCCCCCCAGAAGGTGTCGCTCCCGTTGACGGCGATCAGGGAGATCCGCTCGTACCCCTCCGACCGCGCCGTGGCGAGGAGATGGCGCAGCAGGGTCCTGGCGAGACCCCGGCCGCGAAGCCGCTCGTCGATCACCAGATCGTGCAGGTGCAGATTCCGGTCACCCCGGTGGGGTGACGCTGCGGTGGTCGGCTCCTCCGCGCGGGTCAGGTCCGGATACCCGTGCTCCGGGTACGGGAGCGCCAGCACGTACCCGGCCAACGCGTGACCCACCGCGCCCTGTTCGGCGTCGAGGGCGAAGCAGGTGGCCGGCGACGCGCGCACCCGGGACTCCAGGGCATCCCGCTCCTCGGACAGCCCGAGGGCGGTGTACGCGCCCGCTTCGAGCGCGACGATGCCGTCCCAGTCCCCCGGGGAGATCGGCCGGATGCGCACGTCGTGGCTCATCTACTCCCAGCCCTCCCCGCCGACCGAGGCGCCGACCGAGCCGCCCGCCGAGTCCCGCCGACCGAGTCCCGCCGTGCCCCCGTCGTCCCGGAAGCACGTGTAGGGCAGCGGGCTGAAGCCGTTGAAGCCCTGCGTCATGTAACTGATGGCGTACGCCCCGCTGGACAGCACCCAGACCGGATCGCCCGAGGTGACCGTCCGGGGGACCGCCACCAACCCGTGCTCACGGGAGTACGCGTCGTCGCTGTCGCAGGTCGGTCCCGCGACGACGGCCGGTACGAGTTCGGCGCCCTGGTGCGTCGGGAAGCTGAGCCGGTACTGCAACTCGTCCATCTCGTACAGGCCGTTGAACTTCCCGCAGCTCAGGTACAGCCAGTGCTCCCGCGCACCGTCCGGCGTCCCCCGCGTGGACAGCCGGGAGACGTGCGCCCGGATGGCCCCGTGGTCGGCGACGAGGTACCGGCCCGGCTCCACGAGGAAGCCCAGGTCGTGCCCCGGCACCCCCCGGCACCGCCGGACGCCCTCGCGGATGACGGCGAAGATCTTGTCGAGCGGCGGATCGAGCCGCTCCCCGCGCTTGTTGAGGTAGCCGAGCGCCGGCAGGCCGCCGCCCAGGTTGACGTGATCGAGGGAGATGCCGCGCTCGTGCAGGACTTCGAGCACGTCGGCCAGCTTGTCGAAGGCGCTGCGCCAGGCCTCCGCGGTCATCTGCTGCGAACCGACGTGCACGGACAGCCCGGACGGGGTCAGGCCCGTCTCGCGGGCCCTTTCCAGTACGCGTACGGCGTCCGCGGCCGAGCAGCCGAATTTGTTGGTCAGACCCCACAGAGCGCCCTGCCCGTCGGTGGCCAGGCGGCAGAACACCCGTGCCCCGGGGGCGTGTTCCGCGATCGCCATGACGTCTTCCAGGCTGTCGGTCGCGAAGTCCCGGATTCCGAGCCGGTGGGCGTCCACGATGTTCCGGTCGGACTTGACGGTGTTGCCGTAATGAATGCGATCGACGGGCACACCCGAACGGATCGCCTGCGCGATCTCGTTCGGATTCGCCGCGTCGACTCCGGCTCCCCTTTCAGCGAGGCAGGAGATCACCTCGTCCACCGGACAGGCTTTCATCGCGAAGCGGACGGCGACGTCGGGGAGTTCTTGGATGAGTACGTCGTAACTCGCCTCGATCCCGGCGAGATCGAAGAAGATCCGGTCATCGGTGGCGGCGGCCAGGGCGGTGAGCATGGATGTGTTCTCGTGCGTCATCGACAGTTTCAGCCAGACTGCCGTTCGAGCCGGTAAAGGCTCGTGGCTCGGCTCGCGTGCATCATCGGCCCCCATGCCTCGATCAACAGCGCGAAATCATTGATGTCCTGCCGGGCCTCGTCCAGGAATCGCTCGCGATGCGCGAGAAGGACGTCGGCGAACTCGGCGTACCTGCCGCCCAGTTTCCGGTAGGACCGGTCAAGGGTGTCCAGTCGTGCCACGTTCTCCGTCCGGTCGAGCCCGGCGCTTTCCCTGACGAATTCGAGAATCTCGGGGACCCGTACCCGGTGCTGGTCGTCCAGCAGATTCCCGCCGGCCGCCGTCATCCTGTCGTAGACGAAATTGAAGTAGAGCATCGACAGGAAGAACTTCGCGAACCTCGTCTGGTACGCGACGAATCCGGCGTCCGTGCGCCTCTCACCCGTGTAGTAGTTCACGATGTGGCGGTTGTGCAGCACACCCGGCAGCGTCGCATCGTGGACCAGGTGCAGGAGGAAGTAGTCGCTGCCGATGGTGTCCCTCGCGGGGGGCAGCGGCACCGATTCATGCACCTGGTGGAAGGCGATGTTGCACATGTCGACGTGCATGGGGTCCACGACGGTGAGCGTCGCGTGGTCCCGGGTGAAGGCCTCGGAGCCGGCGCCGCGGAAGGACTCCTCGGCGAGGTCCCTCTTCTCCTCCGCCGACCACTCGCCGGGGGCCCACAGGCTGACCACGTCGTAGTAGACGTCGCGGTCGAGCCGGTACATCTCGTCGATGTCGACGGACATCTCGCCCACGAACGAACTGCCCACCATGGTCACGGGCTTGTCCGCGTGCCGGGGATCGAGCGTGGTCTCGTCCACGCCGCCGGCCGCGTCGGCCGCGCGCTTTCCGAGCGACATGAGTTCGTGGTGGAGGGGAAAGACGGGCACCCCGTCGACGGCCTGATAACGGCTGTCCGAATCCCTGCGGTGCACGGATTCGCAGCCGAGTGCGGCGGCGATGAGGAACGCGCGATTGGTGCACGCACCATACGAAAGGCCGTCCGGCAGCATCAGGTCGAGCAGCAGATCCGGCTTGGTCGCGCCGGCCCGCTCGATGACCCGCCGGAGAAACTCCCGCTGTTCGGCCTCGTCGAGATGATGGGTGATCACATGCGGTACGGAGGGCGTCCCGCGTACGACCCGCGCGTGCTCGGCGAACGTGTCGGCGTCGGACGAGTCGAGGATCAGCAGGTGGACCTCGACGCCGAACTGTCCCGCCCCGTAGGCCGCTTCTTCGGCGATGGCCGAAATCGTGTCGCCGCAGGCTCTGTTGGTCGGAAGGGTCAGGCAGATTCTGCGCACGCGGTGTCCCCGGTCGACAGTTCGCGGTCCTGCTTGCCCCAGGATTCGAGACCCAGCAGTTTGGCACCCAGGTCGGTCAGCTCGGCGGCCCCGTACCGGAGCGATTCGTGCTTCGTGGCGTCGCCGACCAGCGTCTTGTTCCACTCCGGGGTACGGAGGTGGCGCCACGACTCGACGCGCGAACGCCGCAGTTCCCGGTGCGATTCCAGGGCGGGCATCATGGTGAGGTACTGGACCGCCCTGACACCGTTGTCGGAGGTGTTGGGGGCCACTCCGTGCGCCAGCAGGCCGTTCCAGATCAGCAGGTCGCCGGCCTCCAACTCGGGCCGGATCACGGGGAATTCCGTACGGTCGACCTGCGGCCTGATCGGGTCCCGGTCGGCCGGCTGGGCCACCCGCCAGGGGTCGAACCGCCGGAACAGCTCGGGGTTGCACTGGAAGCCGCCGTGGTCCGGCCGCGTGTCGTCGAGCGCGATGATCCCCTGCACCCGCTGCGGCAGCACCCCGAGCGTGGTGTCGACGTCCCAGTGGAGGTCGATGTCGAAGCCCCGCTCCGTGGGCGCGATGTGCGCGCGGTCGCGGTTCTTGACGTTGGGCGGGTTGAGGTTGAGCCGGTCCAGGCTCACCCAGAGCTCTTCGCAGTCCCACACGTCGGCGAACGCGTCGTACACGCGCTGCGTCTGGCGGTTGTCCCAGATGAGCTGGTGGTGGTACGCCTCGACGAAGCCGTAGATGTGCAGTTCGCGTTCGAGGTCGGAGCGGAACTCCTTCTCCTCGTACCACGTGTCGGGCCGTTCCGGATCAAGGCCCTGGAACTCCCAGGCGAAATCGAGGAGTTGTTTCGCGGAAACGGCCGGGATCGCTTCCTTCACCACGATGTAGCCGTACGTCTGCCAGAAGGCGAAGTCCTCCTCCGACAGCACGCGGAGCTTCTGTGTCTTCCGGAGATCCCGCAACTGCGTCTGCGCGAGATAGGTTTCGCCGTCCGAACTGAAATACGGGACGTCCGAAGGCGCTCGATAGAGATAGTTGTCGGGCTCCGACATAGGGTCGCTCCAATGATCGAAATTGCTTGAGCGGATCGCTCCCGGGCCGTTCACGCGGCGGGGCATAGCGTCAGTCAGCAGTCGCTGTCCGTGCGGGAGTTGATACACACAGCGGTCAGCGCCGACGTACCGTCCCCCCAGAGACGGTTCGCCCCGCCAGCCCCTTGCGCCCCCTCGTGTCCCTTGGCGAACTCGCGCATCACAAATTGGACTAGACCAGCGGCTCCGTGTCAACCGCATGAATGGGCAATGATTCCCGCCGCGGTAAGAAGGTGAGCGGATTCCGGTTTGGCGGTCACGGATAGTGCCGAAGAGGTTACGAGAATCGCCTCGTTATTCGGTGGTCACGGCTGGTGTCGGTGGGGTGACGAGAACGGCGGTACGGGCGGCGTAACGTCGGCGCCCGGGGCCGAGGGGGTGTCTTGACACTGCCGATTGAGCTAGGCGAATATCCGTTGGTCTGTACCAAGGGCCGGGTCATCCGGCACTACCGGAAGGCCCAGCCGATGTCCTCCAGCAAGCGCAGCGAAGAGCTGCGGCGACTCGCGCTCTCCGTCCTCCAGCCGGGCTTCGTGGGCACCGAGGCGCCGGAGTGGATCCTGCGCGACATCCGTGACGGTCTGGCCTCCGTCGTGCTCTTCGCGCGCAACATCGTGTCGCCGGAACAGGTCGCCCGCCTGACGTCCCAACTCCGCGCCGAGAAGCCCTCGTTGATCATCGCCATCGACGAGGAGGCGGGGGACGTCACCCGCATCGAGTCGTCGACCGGATCCACCCGGCCCGGCAACTTCGCCCTCGGCGCCGTGGACGACCCCGAGCTGACCGAGTCCGTCGCGCGCGACCTGGGCCGCCAGCTCCACGCGTCCGGCGTGAGCCTCAACTACGCGCCCAGCGTGGACGTCAACTCCAACCCCGACAACCCGATCATCGGCGTCAGGTCCTTCGGCGTCGACGCGGGCCTGGTCTCCCGGCACGCCGCCGCGTGGATCCAGGGCCTCCAGTCGGGCGGGGTCGCCGCCTGCGCCAAGCACTTCCCGGGCCACGGGGACGTCGCCGTCGACTCCCACCACGGCCTGCCCACCTACGACGCGGACCTCGACGAGATCGCCGCGCAGGCACTGCCCCCGTTCCGGGCCGCGCTGGAGGCGGGGGTGCGCGCGGTCATGAGCGCCCACCTCCTCGTCCCCGCGTACGACCCCGACCTGCCGGCCACTCTCAGCAGCCGGGTCCTCAACGGCCTGCTCCGCAAGGAACTCGGCTTCGACGGACTGATCGTCACCGACGCCATCGAGATGGGCGCGGTGACGAACCGTTACGGGATCGAGGGCGCCACGGTCATGGCCGTCGCCGCCGGGGCCGACGCGATCTGCGTGGGCGGCGAGAGCGCGGAGGAGTCCACCGTCGCCCTCCTCGCCGACGCCCTCGTCCGCGCGGTGTCCTCCGGGGACCTCGCCGAGGACCGCCTCGCGGAAGCCTCCCGCCGGGTCGCCGAGTTCGCCGAGTGGTCCACGCGCCTGGGCCAGGGCGTGCCGGTCGACCCCGTCAGCGGCGACATCGGCTTCGTCGCCGCGCGGCGCGCGATCCGTACGAGCGGTACGACGCAGGGCGTCCTCCCGCTGGCGGCCGCGCCCCACGTGGTGGAGCTGGTGCCGTCCAACAACCTGGCCATCGGCAAGGAGACGCCGTGGGGCGTCGCCGTACCGCTGCGCGAGCGGCTGCCGGGAACGACCTTCGTACGCGTGCACCACCAGCAGTTGGAGGCGGACTCCACCGTCCTGGAGAAGCACGCGCTGGCGCCCGCGTCGGGCCGGCCGATCGTCCTGGTCGTACGGGACGCCTCCCGGAACAAGTGGATGGGACGCGCCCTCGCGGACCTCACGGCGGCGCGCCCCGACGCGATCGTGGTGGAGATGGGCCTGCCCGGCTCGGCCGTCCCCGGCGCTCTCCAGATCTTCACGCACGGCGCGACCGCGGCCTCGGGCGTCGCGGCGGCCGAGGTCCTGGTCGGCGCCTGACGTACCGTCAGCTCCCGCTCGCCCGTTGCCCGTCGGCGGATGTCCGGCGCCCGGGCCCGCGCGCTTCAGCCCTCCAGGATCAGTCTCTCCAGGGCCGCGCGGGCCTCGGCATCGGAGCGGGAGCGGGCGGCCATGGCCGCCGCGAGGCGGCGCGTCCACTCGTCCAGGCCCACCGGGGTACGGGACAGCACCACGCCCCGCACCATCTTGGCGACCTCGGCCACCGGGTGGCCGTGCGTGAGGGTGAGCGTGAGGCGCTGGTCCTCCAGGGCGATCTCCACCCGCTCGACCCGGCCCTCGCGGCCGGCGAGGCGGTCGGACAGCGTCCGCCTGCGGTCCAGCGTGATGGATCCGGGCGGGAGCGCCACCGCCAGCGAGCCGCTGAGCACCTGGCCGTAGATCTCCAGGTCCGCGGCGTCCCTGCGGAGGGCCGCGGCGAGGGTGTCGACGGTCCGGGCGGGGTTCGGCTCTCCGGCGTCCGGGGGAGATACGGGGGCGAGGTCCGGCTCCGCCGGGGAGGCGGGCAACAGGGCCTCGCCCTGCGCCTCGTTCTCGGTCCCGTCCTGGCCGCGCTCCGGGTCCTGGCCCTGGCCTTGGTCCATGCGGGCGTCACCCATCCAGGCTCAGCACCATCGTCGGACGTTCGATCTCGTGGTCGGAGCGCAGCGGCCGTACCGCCGTACCGATCGAGAAGAACTCCGTGGTGTGCCCGCCCCAGCGGTGGTTGTGCGCGTTCAGCTGCACGCCGACCACACCCTCCGCGTCCAGCTCCTCCGCCTCCGCCTGCATCCGCGCCATGGCCAACTCGCGGGCGTCGTAGAGGGCCTGGGTGAACTTCTCGATCTCCACGTTCTTGCCGAAGTTGGAGAACGTGGACCCCATCCGCTGGTGCGCGATGTGGTAGACGCAGGTGCCCATCACCATGCCGAGCGGCGCGTAGCCCGCCCGGATCAGGGTCCAGAAGTCCTGGCCCGAGAGGTCCGAGGTGAAGGGCTGGCCCTTGTTGTTGCGCCAGGCCGTGCCGCCCGGCGCGGGGTGGTCGGACTTCACGGCCGTGCCGATGGCGATGAACTCGGCGATGTCGTTGCCGAACTCCCGTGCCTCGACGCTCAGTCGCACCCCGACGATGCCGTCCGCGCCCAGTTGCGCGGCCTCGGCCTCCATCCGGGTCATGGCCAACTCGCGGGCGTGGTACATCGCCTGGCTGAGGGTCTCCAGTTCCTGGTTCTTGTTCCACCGGCCGAGCTGGATGCCCACGTGGTAGATCGAGCTGCCGAGCACCAGGCCGATGGGCCGGAAGCCCACTTCCCGTACGAGCAGGAACTCGTTCACCGACAGGTCGCTCGTGAAGATCGAACCGGCCTTCCCCGGCTCCAGCGCCGCCAGCCTGCGCATGGCGTCGACCGGGACGCCCTGGTCGCCCGGGGCGGCGCCGGGATCCGGCGCCGCGTCCATGGGGCCGACGTCGTACGTACCCTCGTCCGCGCTGTCACCACTCACGTCTCCACCTCTTCCTCCGGGCCGTGTCATCCCTGGTCGCCCAACTCCTCCAGTTCCGCGCCGAGCCGGCGGCGCTCGGCCGGATCCCCGTACGGACTGGCCTCCATCGCCGCGAGCCGCCGCCGCAGTCGTTCGCCCCGCCGCCCCAGCGGCATCACGGCGAGCGTCGGCGGCCGTTCCGCGCGCGTCCGGAAGCGGGCGATGGTCGTGCCGATCATCGTCGACTCGGCCACGTGGTCCTCCGCCTCGGTGCCGTACCGCGATGCCCGTACGCACGACTCCCGCCAGATCCGCAGGTCACCGCTGGCCAGGACCACGCCGTCGCCCCCGGCCCGGGTCCCTTGCAGCTCCAGCTGGTGCCGGGCGTCGGCCCGTACGTCCCCGACCAGCTCGCTCCACGCGCCGACCTCGGTGTTGTTCCACGAGAACGCCTGGGAGCGGGTGCCGAAGTCGTCGTGGCGTACGCCGATCGACATGCCGACCAGCAGTTCCACCGGCACCCAGCCCGCCGCGACGAGCTTCGCAAAGCCCTGGCCGTCCAGGTGGCACGTGAAGGGGCGCGGGGCCCGGACCTCACCCCTGGCCCGGACGGCCGTACCGATCACCTTGAACTCCAGGCAGTTCGGCTGCGAGGGAAAGGGCGCCATGGTGAACTCCGCCGCCACCACCCCGTCGCCGCCCAGCGCCGTGCACTCCGCCGCCAGCCTGCCCAGTGCGGTACGGCGCGCCTCGTCGAACACGTGCACGAGCCCGGCCGACGGGGCGTCGTCCCCGGACAGGGCCACCTGGCCGGGCGCGGACGACATCGTGTAGCCGGCCCCGAGGTAGAGGCAGTCGTAGTAGCCCCAGAACCGCCCCGCGCGCCCGACCTGGTAGACCGTCGACCCCATCGCCTGCCCGACCGGCTCGAAACCCACCGAGCGGATCGCCGCGAAGGCGCTGGTGGAGAGCGCGGACGACCACGTTCCGCTTCGTTGGGCCTCGGTGATGCGCAGCTCGGCGGCGGGGGGCAGGCCTGCGCCGCTCCATGGGACCGTCATCCGCCCACCACCTGTCGCTGACCGCGAGGATCGTCCGAGCTTGTGCGCCGGTGCTGCTTTCTGTCTCTTTTGTGCCTCTCTTCACCCTAATCCAGTCGAGCGACGAGCGCCGGACCCGCTCGGTGGCGCCCACCGCGGATCGCCGAGGATTTCCCTGAAACATTCCGGCCCGGCCGGCGCGTCAGACAGATGTAAGGCCGGGAAGCCGGAGCAGTTCACGGAACGGGGAGACCATGGCCCTCATGGGGGTGAGGGGGCGGAGCGGCGGCGAGATCGTGCGCACGACCCGCGCGGACGATTTCAAACAGTTCGCGGCCGGCCGCACGAACCCCCTGTTCCGCTCCGCGTGCCTGCTGACCAGCGGGGACACGCATCTCGCCGAGGACCTGGTGCAGGAGACCCTCGGCCGGATGTACGCGCTGTGGGGGCGCGTCGCCCGCATCGACAACCCGGCGGGGTACGCCCAGACCGTCCTGGTCCGTACGTTCCTCACCCACCGGCGGCGGCGCTCGGCCACCGAACGTCCCGTCGAGGCGATACCCGAGGCCGTCCTCCACTCGGCCGACGACCCCGCGCTGCGCGTGGCGCTCCTCGCCGCGCTCGGCCGGCTCGCGCCGAAGGACCGGGCGGTGGTGGTGCTGCGGTACTGGGAGGACCGCAGCATCGAGGAGACCGCCGAGGCGATGCAGTGCAGTCCGGCGGCCGTACGCACCCGTTCGGTACGGGCGCTGGCGAAGCTGCGCGAGCAACTGGGCGGAGCCTTCGCCGAGTTCGCCGACCACTGACCGTCGTACCACCTCAGCCCGGAACCGGCGCTGTTCCATGAACCATGAGTTAGGAGTGGGATCAGCCATGCCCATCGAAGAGCCGTTCGAGGACAGGATCGGTCAGGCGCTGCGAGCCACGGGCGACGCCTTCGAGCCCCCCGACCGCTCCGCCCTCGTCGACGGCGGACTGGCACGCGGCCGCCGCACGGTGGTCCGGCGGCGGTGGGCCGCCGTGACCGGGAGCGTGGTGGCGCTGGCCGTGGTCGGTGTCGGCGGGGCGTACGGCGGGGGGTGGTGGAACGGTACGGGGAAGGGCGACACGTCCGTCGCGCTGCCCGCGCTGTCCGCCTCCGCGAAGGAGACGTCCGGGGCCGAGCTGACCAGGATCCTCACCGGGCTGCTTCCCCGGGGAACGTTCGGTGAGGTGACCGCCCGGGGGCCGGGGGACCCGCACGGCGCCCTCGTGTCCGGGGTGTTCGACGACGGGAAGGGCCGGGCCGGGATCTCGCTCACCCTCACCCGCGTGTCGGGCGAGCCCGCGATCCCGGAGAAGCAGTGCCCCCCGCGGGCGATCGTCCCGCACAAGGGCTGCTCCCTCACCACGCTGCTCGGCGGCTCGACGCTCCGGATCTTCCAGGGGTACGAGTACCCGGACCAGCCGCAGGGTGTCCAGCGGTGGCAGGCGACGCTGGTGACCGACCGGTTCCTGGTCGACGTCACCGAGTACAACTCCCCGGCCGAGAAGGGGGCTCCGGTCTCCCGGCCCGAACCACCGCTCGGCGTCGAGCAGTTGCGGGACCTGGTGACGTCGAACGCGTGGAACGGGCCGCTGGGCGAGTTGGCCGTCGCGCCGTCGGGCAAGGACGCCACCGGCCCGGCGAAGGCCCCCACCCGGTCGGCCGCCCCCTCCACGACCCCGGACCCGAAGGGGGCGGGCGGGAGCGGGTCGGCCGGGACCGCGCCGAAGAAGGTCCGTCAGACGTTCCTGTCCCTGCTCCCCGCCGGGGTGAAGGTGCTCGACCAGGGCGGGCAGGGCGACGAGTACGCGTACGCCGTCGTGGACGACGGCAAGGGGGCGGGCTTCGTGCAGATCAACGTGCAGGCCGGCATGGGCGACGTCGCGGGCGAGTTGTTCGGGGCGGGCTCGACGACCCTGCCGGACGGCACGCTCCTCAGCACGAAGAAGGAGCCCAGCGAGAAGGGCGGTCAGGGCGCGGTCATGTGGACGGTCGACACCCTGCGCCCCGACGGGCTCCGGGTGGTGGTCTCCGCCCTCAACGCGGCCGGGTTCCACGCCGACGCGACCCGGGAGGCGCCCGTGCTCTCGATCGAACAACTCACCGCCCTCGCCACCAGCGAGAAGTGGCGAACGGCCCGCTAGGGCCGCCCACGAGGAGGCACCGAGATCCGCCGAGCCGGGGGGCCCGGCGGCTCCCGCCACCCGCTACGCACCCACCCTGCGCCGGGCCCTACCCTGCGCCGGGCACCCACCCGCACCCGGCCCGGTACCCGCGCCGCTGCGGGGCCCGGCAGTCCGGTCCGCCCGCTGCGGCTCGCGGACCCCGCCCCGCGCCGGGCCGGAGCCGACGCCGCTCCGTTCGCGGCCCGCGTCGCTCCAGCACCGGGGCCTGCCCCGCCGCAGCCCGGCAGTCCGGGCCGGCGGCCTGCCCCCTGACGGGCCCAGCACCCGCGCCGTCCGGGCTCACCGCTCCCGCTCGCGGCGGCCTTCCCCGCGTCGGGTCCGGAGTCGGCGCTGCTCCCGTTCGCGGTCCGCGTCGTCCCGGGGCCGGACCCCGCCCCTCCGCGGCCCCCGGCCGGCCGGCCCCTTACTTCGCGTCGAAGTAGCGCTCCACCGTTGCCGTCGTGAACGGGAACCTCACCGGTGTCTCGCCGAAGGCGATGCGGCCTGCCAGTTCGCCTGCCGCGTGGATCGCCTTCGTCACCTCCGCCGTCTCCTCCTCCGGGCAGTGCACGATCACCTCGTCGTGCTGGAAGAACACCAGCTCCGCCCGCAGTCCCGCCGTCGACCGCCGCAGCGCCGCCAGCATCAGCAGCGCCCAGTCCGCGGCGCTGCCCTGCACGACGAAGTTCCGCGTGAAGCGCCCGCGCGCCCGCCCGTTCGTCGACGCGTACCCGGGGGTGAACTCGCCGTCCCCGGACGCCGCTTCGCCGCCCTCCTGCGGGATCCCCGCCTCCCCGTCGTCCTCCGCCCCGGCCGCGCGCGGGCTCGTGCGCCCCAGCCACGTCCGTACGAGCTGGCCCTCCTCGCCCGCCTTCGCCGCGTCGTCCACGTACGCCACGGCCAGCGGGAACCTGCGCCGCAGCGCCGCCAGGTTCTTCAACCCGTCGCCCGACGTCTGGCCGTAGATCGCGCCCAGCAGAGCGACCTTCGCGTGGTCGCGGTCGCCCGCGAACGCGCGGTCGGACAGGGCCGTGTACAGGTCGCCGCCGTGCCCGGCCACCTCCATCAGGCCCGGGTCGCGCGAGATCGCGGCCAGCACCCGGGGCTCCATCTGGTCCGCGTCCGCCACGACCAGCCGCCACCCCTCGTCCGCGACGACGGCCCGCCGTATCACCTTGGGGATCTGGAGGGCCCCGCCGCCGTTGGTCGTCCAGCGGCCGGAGACCGTACCGCCCGGCAGGTACTCCGGCCGGAAGCGGCCGTCCCGTACCCAGTCCTGGAGCCACCCCCAGCCGTGCGCCGTCCAGATCCGGTACAGCTTCTTGTACTGGATCAGCGGCTCCACCGCCGGATGGTCGATCTCCGCCAGCTCCCAGCGCCGCGTCGACCTCACCTTGATCCCGGCCTGCGCGAACGCCTTCACCACGTCGGCCGGCAGGTCAGGACGCACCCGCCGCCCGAACGCCGCCGACACCTCGTCCGCCAGCTCCGCCAGCCGCCGCGGCTCGCCCCCGCCCGCGTACCGCTCGCCCAGCAGCTCGTTCAACACCTCGCGGTGCACGTCCGCCCGCCACGGCAGCCCCGCGCGGTGCATCTCGGCGGCCACCAGCATCCCCGCCGACTCCGACGCCGTCAGCAACCGCATCCGCCCCGGGTGCTCGGCCTCCCCGTGCCGATCCTGCTGCCGCGCGTACACCTCCAACAGGCCCTCGAACGGGACGTCCGCGCCCGCGTGCTGCTCGAACAGCGACGACTGCGACCCCGGCGCCGCCGAGCGCGGCGGCGGATCGGGCGGTACGGGCCCGTTGCGCAGCCGCGCCCAGGCCGCCGCCGCCGACCGGGGCTCGCCGAGCCGGCCCTCGTGGCCGAGGAGGAGCTGCTCGGCCGCCTCGATGTCGTAGCACCGCTCCACCCGTACCCCCGCCGCCAGCAGGCGCGGATACGTCTCCGCCGTCGACCGCCACACCCACCGGCCGACCTCCGGCAGCCGCTGCCTGACCGCCGCGACCAGGTCGGGCTCCCGCAGCACGGGCCCGGCC
The DNA here is from genome assembly GCF_011694815.1 of Streptomyces liangshanensis. Classification (NCBI taxonomy): domain Bacteria; kingdom Bacillati; phylum Actinomycetota; class Actinomycetes; order Kitasatosporales; family Streptomycetaceae; genus Streptomyces; species Streptomyces liangshanensis. The sequence continues at coordinate 3,451,796 of NZ_CP050177.1, read as the reverse complement.
GGACGCCCGTCCGCGCCCAGCGGGGCGAGCAGCGCGCCGCCGCCGTCCGTCGGCGCGACAGCCCATCGATCGGTCATGGGAACGAGTTTCGCAGGAGGGTCTGACAGCCAGGTCCGACCGGCCGGGGTCCCGGGAGGCGACAGGATCGAGCCCACAGGAACACGACCCCCACCCCACCCCCACGGAGACAGGCATGAAGGCGATCGAGTTCGAGGAGTTCGGCGGCCCCGAGGTACTGCGCCTCAAGGACATCGACGAACCGCACGCGGGCCCCGGCCAGGTCCGGGTGGCCGTGAAGGCCGCCGGCGTCAACCCGATGGACTACAAGATCCGCCACGGATGGCTGAAAGATTTCTTCCCCACCCCGCTGCCGTACGTCCCCGGCCTCGAATTCGCCGGTGTCGTCGACGAGACCGGTGAGGGAGTGACGGAGTACGCCGTCGGCGACGAGGTGCTGGGGTGGTGCGCCACCGGTTCGTACGCCGAGTACGCCCTCGCCGACGTCATCGCCCCCAAGCCCGCCGGCCTCGGCTGGGCGGAGGCCGCGGCCGTCCCGATCGCCGGGGAGACCGCGAACCGGGTGCTGGACCTGCTGGCGGTGGCCGACGGCGAGACCCTGCTCCTGCACGGCGCGTCCGGCGGCGTCGGCGCGGTCGCCGCCCAGCTCGCGGTGGCGCGCGGCGTCAACGTCATCGGCACGGCGGCCCCGGCGAACCACGACTACGTGCGCTCGCTGGGCGCCGTCCCCGTGGCGTACGGCGAGGGTCTCGTCGAACGGGTCCGCAAGGTCGCGCCCCAGGGCGTGGACGCCGTCTTCGACGCGGCGGGCCGGGGCGCGCTGCCCGACTCGATCGAACTGCGCGGCGGTACGACCGACCGCATCGTCACCATCGCCGACGGGGAGGCCGCCGCGTACGGCGTGACGATGACGTCCGGCGCGCCGGACGACGAGTCGCGGCGGGACTCCCTGGTACGGACCGCCCGGCTGGCGGCGGACGGCGACCTGCTCCTCCGGATCGCGGAGACGTACCCGCTGGCCGGCGCGGCCGAGGCACAGGCGCGGATCGAGCAGGGCGGCGCGAACGGAAAGCTGGTGATCGTGCCGTAACGCGGCGGGGGCGGCGGGGTCGCGAGACCCCTGCCCCCTCAGCGAGCGCCCCGCCCGCCCCCCTCAGCCAGACTCCGGCCCCGTCAGCGACCGGATCACCCGCGCCGGATTCCCCACCGCCAGCACCCCCGCCGGCAGGTCCTTCGTCACCACGGCCCCCGCCCCCACCACCGTGTTCTCGCCGATCGTCACCCCGGGGCAGACGATCACCCCGCCCCCCAGCCACACGTTGTCCCCGATGGTGATCGGAGCCGCCCGCTCCCACCCCGCCCGCCGCCGTTCCGTGTCCAGTTCGTGGAGCGGCGTGAGCAGTTGGACGTTCGGGCCGATCTTGACGTCCGCCCCGATCGTGATCGGTGCCGCGTCCAGGAACACCGCGTTGAAGTTGACGAACGTACGGTCCCCGACGCTGATGTACGTACCGAAGTCGCAGTGGAACGGCGGCCGGATGTTCACCCGCTCACCGACCGAACCGAGCAGCTCCGCCAGGATCCCCGCCCGGTCGGCGGGCGCCGCGCCGCCGCCGGCGTTGTACGCCGCGCAGAGCGCGAAGCGCCGCTCGGTGTCCGCGCCCAGCTCCTCGTCGTCCGCGACGTACCACTCCCCGGCCAGCATGCGCCGCTTGTTCTCGCCCACGGACGGTCCTCTCGTCGGATGCGGGACGCACTCGAAGTGCGGATCGATCGCACCCGAGGACGCGATACGGAGGCGCCCACGGTAGTCGTACCGCCGGTCTGGGACCATTGATCCTTCGGGCGGGTACGGCGGGCGGGTTCGGAGAGGGCAGTGGCATGAGCGAGGCCGGCACACGGACCGTCGAGCGGGCCCTCGCCGCCCTCCTGGCCACCGGCGGCCGGGGCCGCGACGGCGGCGAGGGCGTCGACACCGGCGCTTCCCTCCTCGCCGCCGACCCCACCGCCGACGCCGAGCTGCGCCGGCGCGGCGAGGGGTTCGTCCGGCTGGCCTGGGAGCGCGGCTGGCAGCCCGCCGACGTCGTACGGCTGGTCCGCCGCGACCTCGACGAGACACACGTCCGGCTGGTCACCGACCTGATCACGGCGGAGACGGAGGGGTACGAGCGGCTCCCGCCGCGCTGGTCCGGCCAGCTCGCCGACCTCGCCGCCGACGTGGGCCAGGAGCGGCCAAGGACCGACCGCTTCTCGCACGCCACCGCCGTACTGGAGCTCTACCTGCTGCTCGTCCGCCTGCCCGCCCTCGAACCGGTCGGTCCCGTCCCGGGCACCCCCCTGCACCTGCCGCCCGCCGAGGGCGAGCCCCGCATGCTCACCCGGATCCGCGCGCTGCTCGCGAAGGCGGAGGCGACGGGCTACCCGCCGGAGGCCGAGGCGCTCACCGCCAAGGCGCAGGAGCTGATGGCCCGGCACAGCATCGACGACGCGCTCCTCGCCGACCGGACGCTGCGCGGTGACGTGCCCGGCGCGTGCCGGATCGGGGTGGACGCGCCGTACGAGACGGCGAAGGCGATCCTGCTCGACGCCGTCGCCACCGCCAACCGCTGCCGCGCGGTGTGGAACAGCGCGTACGGCTTCTCCACCGTCGTCGGCTTCGAGGCCGACCTGACGGCGGTCGAACTGCTGCACACGTCGTTGCTGGTGCAGGGGACGGCGGCGATGACCCGCGCCGAGGCCGAGCAGCGGGCGGCGGGGCGCAAGCGGACGAAGACCTTCCGGCAGTCGTTCCTGATGGCGTACGCGCATCGCATGGGCGAACGGCTGGCCTCGGCGACCGAGCACGTCACGGCGGACGCCGGCGCGCACCCGGGGGAGGGGTCCGCCGCCCTGCTGCCGGTGCTGGCCGCGCGGGACGTGGCGGTCGAGGACCGTACGGACCGGATGTTCCCCGAGACGGTCGCGACCCGGGTGCGCGGGGTGACCGACGCGGCGGGCTGGACGCACGGCACGTCGGCGGCGGACGCGGCGCGGGTGCCGGGCGGCGGGGGCACGGGCGGCGGGGGTACGGGGGACGGGCGCGGCCGGATCCGCCCGGGGACGGACCGGCGCTGAGGGACGCGCGCCACTCGCCGTACGCCTGCCCCCCCCGGCAGCCACCACCCGGCAGCCCTCCGGCAGCCACCCCCCTGCCTACCAGGACGACTTGCGCACCCCCGGCAGGAACCCCGCGTGCGCCTGCTCGCGCAGCCGGACCCGGGAGATGCCGAACTTCCTGAGGTGACCGCGGGGCCGCCCGTCCACGCTGTCCCTGTTCCGCACCCGCGTCGCACTGGCGTCCCGCGGCTGGCGCAGCAACTCCGCGCGCGCCGCGTCCCGTTCGGCCTCGGGTGTGCCGGGGCGCCGCAGGATCTCCTTGAGTTCGGCGCGCCGTACCGCGTACCGCTCGACGATCACCTTGCGCCGCTCGTTGCGGACGATCTTGCTCTTCTTCGCCATCAGACCTTCACCCCGCGGGCGCGGATCCGGGCCACGGCGGCCTCGATGCCGATCGAGTCGATGGTCTTGATGCCCTTCGCGCTGAGCGTGAGGCGTACGTACCGGCCCTCGCCGGCGAGCCAGTAGCGCTTGCGCTGGATGTTCGGGTCGAACCGGCGGGAGGTGCGCCGGTGCGAGTGGGAGATCTGGTTGCCGAATCCGGGCTTGGCACCGGTCAGCTGGCAATGGGCGGACAACGTCGCGCACCCCTCTCTTTGGTAATGGAAACCGTTTCCATATACTAACCCCATGGCCCGCAACGAACTACGCCCGATCGTCAAGCTCCGGTCCACGGCGGGGACCGGCTTCACGTACGTGACCCGCAAGAACCGCCGCAACAACCCCGACCGCATGACCCTGCGCAAGTACGACCCGGTCGTCCGCCGGCACGTCGACTTCCGCGAAGAACGCTGACCCGCACCCGAGCCGATTCACGCCCCGAGCTGACCCGCACCCCGACAAGAGGACCCCCATGAAGCCCGGCATCCACCCCGACTACCGGCCCGTCGTCTTCCGCGACAAGGCCGCCGACTTCGCCTTCCTGACCCGGTCGACCCTCACCAGCACCAAGACGGTCGAGTGGGAGGACGGCAACACCTACCCCGTCGTGGACGTCGAGACGTCCTCGGCGAGCCACCCCTTCTACACGGGCACCGCCCGGGTGCTGGACACCGCCGGCCGCGTCGAGCGCTTCGAGCGCCGCTACGGCCGCAAGCCCGAGGCCCGTTGATGGGCGCGGCAAACGGCGCGGCAAACGGCGCGGCAAACGGCCCGGCGGACGGCGCGGGACCCGGAAGGAGCGGAGGCGACTCCCGCCTCCCCGTCGCCCTCGTCGGCGGCCTGCACTCCGACGCCCGCAAGGAAGCCGTCGAGCGGCTGCTCGCCTCCGTCCCCGGCAGCGTCGTGCTCCACCACGACCTCTCCACCGCCGAGCGCGGCACGGTCGTGCGGACGGTCCGCGACGCCTCCTCCCTGCTGTCCCACGGCGAGACCCCGCTGGTCAACGACTGCGCCTGCTGCGCCCTGCGCGAGGACCTCGTCCCCGAGCTGGTCCGGCTCGCCGACGACGGCATAACCCGCCTCGCGATCGTCGAGCTCTGGGACTCAGTCGAGCCGCGCGGCATGGCCGAGGTCATCGCCGCGCACGGCGAACGGCTCGTGGTCAGCTCCGTCCTGACCGCCGTCGACCCCGCCCTGCTCCTGCCCTACCTCGGCAACGGCGACGACCTCTCCGACGCCGGCCTCGCCGCGGCCGCAGCCGACCGGCGGACCGTCGCGGACACCTGGGCCAGGCAGCTGGAGTACGCGTCGGTGCTCGCCGTCACCGACAACCCGCTCGCGGACGACGAGGACCGGGCGCTGCTGGCCCAACTCCACCCCACCGCCCCCCAGGTACGGATCGAGGACGGCGCCGGGCTGGCCGCCGCCGCGGTGGCCGGCTTCGACATCGACTCGGCCGCGGCCCGCCAGCACCCCGCGTGCGCGCTGCTGCCGCAGGACGCCGACGACTGCGGTGTCGGTACGTTGGTGTGGCACCGCGACCGCCCCTTCCACCCCGAGCGCCTCTACCGGGCCCTGGAGGACCTGTGCTGCGCGGCGGCCCGCAGCCGCGGCCGCTTCTGGCTCGCCGACCGGCCCGACACCCTGCTGGCGTGGGACGCCGCGGGCGGCGCCCTGTGCGTGGAGAGCTTCGGCCCCTGGCTGGCCTCGCTGCCGGAGGCCGCCTGGGACACGGTGTCCCCGCTGCGGCGCGCCGCGGCGGCCCTGGACTGGCACCCCGAGCACGGCGACTGCTGCCAGCACCTGGTCTTCACCTCGCCCGGCCTCGACCGCGACGGGATCGAGCACCTCCTCGACTCCTGCCTGCTGACCGACGCCGAGTACCACGCGGGCCGCGAGGCCTGGAAGCAGTTGCCCCCCGCCTTCGACTCCCTCCTGGAGGTCTGACATGCCCACCCGAGGCCCCGCTTCCTCCGCGCGCGCCGGCTCCGGCCGCCGCGCCGACCGCAAGCCGTCCGCCCGCCCCAACCCGCTGGACCACGCGGGCATCACCTACGTCGACTACAAGGACACCGACCTGCTGCGGAAGTTCATCTCCGACCGCGGCAAGATCCGCAGCCGCCGGGTGACGCGCGTCAGCGCGCAGCAGCAGCGGCAGGTGGCGCGGGCGATCAAGAACGCGCGCGAGATGGGCCTGCTGCCGTACCGCTCGGTACCGCGCTGACCGGCGCGATCGGGCGCGGGACGCCGCGCGGGGCGCCGCACGCGCCGCGCTCCGGCCGACCGGAGGCTCCCCCCACGGCGTGGGGGGAGCCTCTCGCGCGTCGGGGGGCCTCTTCCGCGTTACCCGTGTGACCAATGTGATCTATGGGGCCGGTGTGACGCTCTCGATCTTTACCTGGACACTGGAGCCAGAAAGCCCTTCCGTGCGTCTGTTCCTGGAGAGCGCACGTGCACGCGTGAAGGTGTAACCGAGGGACCACCCCGCGTGCACGTGCATCTGCTCATGCATGCGCACATGAACACAGCTATGATCCGGGAAAGTTGACACTTGCACCTTGCAACTCGGGGAGCGACCTGTGCACCACGTGTACAACGGCATTGCGGCCACAGAGCTGCACGGCGTCGTCTGGCAGAAAAGTAGGCACAGCAACTCCCAGGGATCCTGCGTGGAGTTCGCCAAGTTGCCTGGTGGGGCGGTGGCGGTACGGAACTCACGCCACCCGGACGGCCCCGCGCTGGTGTACACGCCGGCCGAGATCGAGGCGATGCTGCTCGGCATCAAGGACGGCGAGTTCGACCACCTGATCGCGGAGGGCTGAGAGCCGCGAAGCGGGCGAACCGCCCGGAGAGTCGGGCCGGAACGCATGCGTTCCGGCCACCCTCGTGTCCGTCGTCCGGTCGTTCACTCGGTCCGGAGCTGGAAGAGCGCCCAGACCACCTTTCCGTGCAGCGATCCCGCCAGCGGGTGCCACCCCCAGGTGTCGCTGAAGGAGTCGACCAGGAACAGTCCCCGGCCGGACTCCGCCGCACAGTCCTCGTCCGTCTCCCGCGCCACCGGACTCGAGTGGCTGGGATCGCGGACCGCGCACACCAGACGCGACTTCCACCGCATCAGGTGCAGGCGTACGGGGGAGTCCTGGGGTTCCCGCGGGGTGTCCGCGGGCAGGGCGTGCCGCAGCGCGTTGGTGACCAGCTCGGACACGACCAGCGCGACGTCGTCGAAGCGGTCGTCGAGTTCCCACTGGCACAGCGTCGTCCGGGTGAACTGCCTGGCCCCGCGCACCGCCTCGTAGCGGGCGGGCAGGGCGCACGACGCCGAACTCGCGACCCCAGCGGGATCTATCGGGGGAAGCCCCTGCCTTAAAGGCTCGAGCATGGTCGATCCATTCGTCCCCATGCGAGGCACTCCCGGGATTCGCGGCCGTAGCGATACTGCGCGGTGGTCCAGCGTCACAACACGTCAATCACGAACGAGCACACAGGTGCGCGGGGACCATGGTTCCGAATGCGTACGGCAGATGCAAGGGCAGATGCACGTGCACGTGCCGGACCTGTCCCCTCCCGTGACGGTTCTTTCACATTTCTCCCACCGACTACTTTTAGGCTCTCCGTAAAGCCTTCTTCTTTCCGTAATCGAATGAGTACGCGCTGAAGCGTTTTGATGGCAGAATCCGGGGCTTGGGGTTCGGGGGTGCCCTGCGGTGAACCACTTGTGATGGGGAGGGTTGGAGACGTGACCGCAGCCGAATCGGGCGGTTCCGTAGTGCGGCGCATACTGCTGGGCTCACAGTTGAGGCGCCTGCGCGAGACGCGCGGCATCACCCGTGAGGCCGCCGGCTACTCGATCCGCGCATCCGAGTCCAAGATCAGCCGTATGGAGTTGGGACGGGTGAGCTTCAAGGCCAGAGACATCGAGGACCTGCTGACCCTCTACGGGGTCGCGGACGAGCGGGAGCGCGGAGCTCTCCTCGGCCTGGCCAGGGAGGCCAACGTCGCGGGCTGGTGGCACAGTTACAGCGACGTGCTCCCTGGCTGGTTCCCGACCTACATCGGTCTGGAGGGCGCCGCCTCACTCATCCGTATCTATGAAGTGCAGTTCGTGCACGGCCTGTTGCAGACCGAGGCGTACGCCCACGCCGTGGTCACCCGCGGGATGCGCGACCCCGAGAAGCAGTGCGCCGAGATCGAACGGCGCGTCGCGCTGCGGCTGGAGCGGCAGAAGGTCCTCGTCTCCGAACGGGCGCCCCGCTTCCACGCCGTGCTCGACGAGGCCGCGCTCCGCCGCCCGTACGGCGACCGCTCCGTCATGCAGGGCCAGTTGAGGCACCTGATCGAGATCTCCGAGCAGCCGAACGTCACCCTTCAGGTCATGCCGTTCAGCTTCGGCGGCCACGCCGGCGAGACCGGCGCCTTCACGATGCTGAGCTTCCCCGAGTCGGACCTCTCCGACGTCGTCTACCTCGAACAGCTCACCAGCGCGCTGTATCTGGACAAGCGCGAGGAGATCGCCCACTACGAACGGGTGATGGAGCGGCTGCATCAGGACAGCCCGGGGCCCGAGGAGAGCCGCGATCTGCTCCGTGGTCTCCTCGAACTCTGCTGATACAGAAGTATGATGACGTGACATCAGTGACGTGACATCGGTTACGCGGTAGTCCTGTACGCGGTAGTCCTGCGACGAGGGGTCGAGTCTCATGTCCTTCTTCACCAGCCTCGCCCATCAGTACATCGACGGTGAGTGGAAGCCCGGGAGCGGCTCCTGGGACATCATCGACTTCAACCCGTACAACGGGGAGAAGCTGGCCGCGATCACCGTGGCCTCGGTGGCGGAGGTCGACCAGGCCTACCGTGCGGCGGAACGCGCGCAGGTGCCCTGGGCCGCGACCAACCCGTACACCCGGCGGCTGGTGTTCGAGCGGGCCCTGCGGATCGTCCAGGACCGTGAGGACGAGATCGCCGAGACGATCGTCGCGGAGCTGGGCGGCACCCGCCTCAAGGCCGCCTTCGAGCTGCACCTCGCCAAGGAGTTCCTGCGCGAGGCGGCCCAGCTGTCGCTGCGCCCCGAGGGCCGAATACTCCCGTCGCCGATCGACGGCAAGGAGAACCGCGTCCACCGGCTGCCGGTCGGTGTCGTCGGGGTCATCAGCCCCTTCAACTTCCCGTTCCTGCTCTCGCTCAAGTCCGTCGCGCCGGCCCTGGCGCTCGGCAACGCGGTGGTCCTCAAGCCCCACCAGAACACCCCGGTCTGCGGCGGATCCCTGGTGGCGAAGGTCTTCGAGGACGCGGGCCTGCCGCCCGGCGTGCTGAACGTCGTGATCACCGACATCGCGGAGATCGGCGACGCGCTGCTGGAGCACCCCGTGCCCGCCGTCATCTCCTTCACCGGCTCGGACCGGGTGGGCCGGCACGTCGCCACGGTCTGCGCCCAGAACTTCAAGCGGTCCGTGCTCGAACTGGGCGGCAACAGCGCGCTCATCGTCCTCGACGACGCCGACATCGACTACGCGGTGGACGCGGCGGTGTTCAGCCGGTTCGTGCACCAGGGCCAGGTCTGCATGGCGGCCAACCGCATCCTGGTGGACCGCTCGGTCGAGGAGGAGTTCACCGAGAAGTTCGTCGCCAAGGTGCGGACGCTGAAGGTCGGCGACCCCGCGGACCCGGAGACCCACATCGGCCCGCTCATCAACTCCTCGCAGGCCGACTCCGTGACGGCGGCGGTCGAGCAGACCGTCGCGGCGGGCGCGACCGCGCTGCTGCGCGGCACGACCGTCGGCAACCTCGTCTCCCCGACGATCCTGACCGGCCTGCCGGCCGGCTCCCCGGTGCTCTCGCAGGAGATCTTCGGCCCGGTCGCGCTCCTCCTCCCGTTCGACGGCGAGGACGAGGCGGTACGGATCGCCAACGACACCCCGTACGGCCTGAGCGGCGCCGTCCACACCGGGGACATCGAGCGCGGCGTGCGGATCGCCCACCGGATCCGTACCGGCATGATCCACATCAACGACGGCACGGTCCACGACGAGCCGATCGTCCCCTTCGGCGGCGAGAAGCACTCGGGCTCGGGACGGCTGAACGGCGAGTCCATGATCGAGGCGTTCACCACCCAGAAGTGGATCTCGGTGCAGTACGGCCGCTCCACGTTCCCGTTCTGAGGCGAGTTGCGGGGTCGGCGCCGGGTGTGCCCTGCCGCGCAATAGCCTTGAGGCATGTCAGCGATCCGTTTGCTCGTGCTCGGCGCGGTGCGCCAGCACGGGCGGGCCCACGGCTACCAGGTGCGCAACGACCTGGAGTACTGGGGCGCCCATGAGTGGTCCAACGCCAAGCCCGGCTCGATCTACCACGCCCTCAAGCAGATGGCGAAGCAGGGCGTGTTGCTGGCCCACGAGGTGGCGCCGAGCACGGCGGGCGGACCGCCGCGGACCGAGTACGAGATCACCGCGACGGGGCACGAGGAGTACTTCAAGCTGCTCCGCGAGGCGCTGACGGCGTACGACCAGAACGTCGACGTCCTCTCCGCCGCCCTCGGTTTCATCCCTGACCTGCCGCGCGCGGAGGTGGTCGGCCTGCTGCGGCGGCGGGTGGCCGCGATCGAGGCCTGGCGGGACGCGGTGACCGAGGACTACGTACCGGAAGCCGGTCCCGAACAGCTCGGGCACATCGGCGAGATCATGAACCTCTGGGTGCACACGGCGGACACCGGCGCCGAGTGGACGCGCGGGCTGATCGCGCGCATCGAGGGCGGGGCCTACACCTTCGCGGGCGAGGGCGAGCCGTTCATCGGCGTGCTCGCCGACGGCGAGGAGAACCCTTACGCGACGGGCGTCACCCATGAAGGCGATCTCGGCTAATCAAGTTTGACCAAAGCGCGAACGGGGGATACCTTGGTGCGTGTGGTCAAGTTTGACTACTTCTGCTTGCCCGAAACGAAGGGGAACGCGTGGCTGAGCTGATCGACGTGATCGTCATGGAGGGCGTACGGAAGCGGTACGGCGGGAAGCGGGCGCTGGACGGCCTCGACCTGGCCGTGGCGCGCGGCACGGTGCACGGCGTGCTGGGACCCAACGGCGCCGGCAAGACCACGGCGGTACGGATCATGACGACGCTCCTGCGGCACGACGAGGGCGTCGCGCGCGTGGCCGGCTTCGACGTACGGACCCAGGGCGCCGAGGTGCGGCGCCGGATCGGGCTCCTCGGCCAGCACGCCGCCCTGGACGAGGAGTTGAGCGGCCGCCAGAACCTGGAGATGTTCGGGCGGCTCCACCGGCTCGGCGCCCGGGGCGCGGGGACCAGGGCCGACGAACTGCTCGACCGCTTCGGGCTCCTGGACACCGGGCGCAAGGCCGTCAAGCAGTACAGCGGCGGGATGCGGCGGCGGCTCGACCTGGCGGCGTCGCTGATCACCGACCCGGAGGTGCTGTTCCTGGACGAGCCGACCACCGGGCTCGACCCGCGCGGCCGGGCGGAGGTGTGGAGCGCGGTGCGCTCCCTGGTGGGCGGGGGGACGACGGTCCTCCTCACCACGCAGTACCTGGAGGAGGCCGACCAGCTCGCCGACCGCATCTCGGTCGTGGACGGCGGGCGCGTGGTCGCGGACGGCACGGCCGACGAGCTGAAGGCGACGATCGGCGGCGACCGCATCGACGTCGTCCTGCGGAACGCGGACCAGCTCGGCGAGGGCGCCCGGCTGCTGGCGGCCGTGGCGGGCACGTACGCGGTCGGCACGGACGTGGACCGGCGGCTGCTGAGCGCGCCCGTCACCGACCGGATGGCGGCTCTGGCCGAGGTGGTACGGGCGCTGGGGGCGGCGGGCATCGAGGCCGAGGACATCGCGCTGCGGCGGCCGACGCTCGACGAGGCCTTCCTCCACCTCACCGGCGGCGACACCCCGGGCCACCACGACCACCAGCAGGAGGCGCTCGTATGACCACCCTGGACGTGACCCCGTCCCTCCCCGCGGCCGGCGGGGGCAACCGGCTCGGCCGGGCGCTCGCCGACTCGTGGACCATGACCCGGCGCGAACTGGCCCACTGGGCGCGGCAGCCCGTCCAGGTCGTCGTGGGCCTGGTCTTCCCCGTGATGCTGCTCCTGATGTTCGGCTTCCTGGTCGGCGGCGGGCGCGGCCTCGCGGGGGACTACGTCGACTTCCTCGTACCCGGCATGCTCGCCCTGACGATGGCCTTCGGCCTCGAAGCGACGATGCTCGCCGTCACCCAGGACCTCAACAAGGGCGTCATCGACCGCTTCCGCTCGATGCCGATGGCGCCGTCGGCGGTCCTGGTGGGGCGCAGCGTCGCGGACATGATCCAGTCCGCGGTCAGCCTGGTGGTCATGATCGGCGTCGGCTGGGCGATCGGCTGGCGCTGGCACGACGGCCCGGCCTCGTTCCTGGGCGCGGTCGGGCTGCTGCTCCTCCTGCGGTTCGCGATGCTGTGGATCGGGATCCACCTGGCGATGGTGGCGGGCCGCCCGGAGATGGTGCAGGCGGTCCAGATCCTCGTCTGGCCGGTCGGCTTCCTCTCCAACGCCTTCGCGACGCCCCAGTCGATGCCGGGGTGGCTGGGCGCGGTCGTGGAGTGGAACCCGCTGTCGGCCACGGCCACGGCGGTACGCGACCTCTTCGGCAACCCGGGTGTCACGGGCGGCTCGTGGGCGGCCGACCACGCGGCGCTGCTGGCGGTGGCGTGGCCGGCGGCCCTCTTCCTGGTGTTCTTCCCCTTGGCGGTACGGAGGTTCCGCCGCCTGAGCCACTAGGGCGTCCCACTCCGTGACGGAACTCAGTGGTGGAAGGACGTGGCCGCCGTCTTGTCCCGGGCCGACGGGCGATCCTGGGCGCGCAGTTCGGGCAGCAGGTTCGCCAGGTCGGTGATCAGCAGCTCCGCCAGGTCCGCCGAGAAGCCGTTGCGGCACACGATGCGCAGCACGTCCAGGTCCTCGCGGTTGGCGGGGAAGGTGTACGCGGGCACCAGCCAGCCCCGCTCCCGCAGCCGCCGCGACACGTCGAAGACGTCGAAGTTCGTCACACCGGGAGCCGTGGTGAAGGCGAACACGGGCAGCTCGTCCCCCCGGGTGAGCAGCCGGAACTCCTTCATCGCCCCGATCCGCCCGGACAGCTTCATGGCGATGTCCCGGGCGGTCTGCTGGACCGCCCGGTAGCCGTCCCGGCCGAGGCGCAGGAACGTGTAGTACTGCGCGACGACCTGCGCTCCCGGCCGGGAGAAGTTCAGCGCGAAGGTGGGCATCTCGCCGCCCAGGTAGTTCACCCGGAACACCAGCTCCTCGGGCAGCTCGGCGGGCGAGCGCCACAGCGCCCAGCCCACCCCCGGGTAGACCAGGCCGTACTTGTGCCCGGAGGTGTTGATGGACGAGACGCGCGGCAGCCGGAAGTCCCAGACGAGGTCCTCGTCGAGGAAGGGCGCGACCATGGCGCCCGAGGCCCCGTCGACGTGGACGGGGACGTCGACGCCGGTGCGTTCCTGGAGGGCGTCCAGCGCCGCGCACAGCTCGGCGACCGGCTCGTAGCTGCCGTCGAAGGTCGAGCCGAGGACGGCGACGACGCCGATGGTGTTCTCGTCGCAGAGGTCGGCGGCGGCCTGCGGGTCGAGGTGGAAGCGGTCGCCCTCCATGGGTACCTGCCGCATCTCCACCTCCCAGAAGTTGCAGAACTTCTCCCAGCAGACCTGCACGTTGATGCCCATGACCAGGTTCGGCCGGGCCGTCGCCGGGTAGCGCGCGGCGTTCCGGGTGGCCCAGCGGCGCTTCAGCGCCAGCCCCGCGAGCATGCACGCCTCGCTCGACCCGGTCGTGGAACAGCCGACGGCCGTCGCCGGGTCGGGGGCGTTCCAGAGGTCGGCGAGCATCGCCACACAGCGCCGCTCCAGCTCGGCCGTGCGGGGGTACTCGTCCTTGTCGATCATGTTCTTGTCCCGGCACTCGCCCATCAGGATCCCCGCCTGGGGCTCCATCCAGGTGGTGACGAAGGTGGCGAGGTTCAGCCGGGAGTTGCCGTCGAGGAGCAGCTCGTCATGGACCAGCTGGTACGCGGTGGAGGGCGGCATGGGCCCGTCGGCCAGCCGGTGCAGCGGCGGCGCGGAGGTCATGCCGGCGATCGGATCCGCCTCCCCGTAGAAGGGGTTGAGCGACAGCCTGCGCGTCTCGGCGGCGTGCTCGTCCGACTCGTGCGGCGTCGGGGGCGCTCCTCGGTGGAGTGACACTGCGGGTCTCCTCGGCGTGGGAAAGGCCCCCTCGGCGAGGATACGGAGGATCGCCGCCGGTCGCCCGACGGGACGGACGAACGGGGCGGCCGGGGGAGCGCACCGGGGCCGTCCGCGCGCCCGGCGGCCTCACCGCACCGCCGTCCCGTCCTCCCGTACCTGCATCTGCGGACGGCCGGTGACGAGCAGCCAGGCCGGGAGCAGCGCCACGCACAGCAGCGGCAGCAGGTTCGGGTCGGCCGCCAGCACCGCCGCCGTGAAGAGGCTGAGCCAGCCCTGCCGGGTGACGGCGAGCAGCATCCCGAGCACCGCGCAGACCACCCCGACCGTGGGGTCCACGCCCGGGACCAGGGCGTGCGCGCAGAGCCCGAGCGCCACCCCCGCGAAGAGCGCGGGGAAGATCCGGCCGCCCCGGAAGCCGCAGGTGGCCGCGACGAGTACCGCCGCCAGTTTCACCACCGACATCAGCGCGAACCGCCCGGCCGACCAGCCGTCGGGGTCGGCGGCCAGGGTCTTCACCTCGTCCAGCCCCTTGAAGAGCGTCAGAGGGCCGCCCAGGGCCCCCAGAAGGCCCAGCAGCAGCCCGCCGAGGGTCAGCGCCAGGACGGGGCGCCCCAGGCGCCGGAAGGCCGTGTGGGCGTACGGGAACGCGTAGACCATCACCATGCCCAGCGCCGCGGCGACCGGCGCGATCACCAGCGCCGCCAGCGCGTCGCTCCAGTGGGTGCCCGAGTGGTCGGGCAGGTCCAGGTCGAACGTCGGACGGTCGACCAGGACGGTCATCAGCCCGCCGGCCCCCGCCGCGATCAGCGGACCGAACAGCTTGTCCCACAGCGAGCCGGGCCCGGGACGCGACGCGAGCGTCTCGGACAGGACGAGCGCGGCGGCCACCGGCGTACCGAACAGCGCCCCGATCGTCCCGGCCGCGCCCAGCGAGACCCACAGCACGGCGGGCGCCTTCGGCGCGACCCTGCGCCCGAGCCAGTACGTCAGCGCGATGTTCACCGCCGTGACGGGGTTCTCCGGGCCGAGGCTCACCCCGCCCGCCAGCGCCAGCACGGTCACGACCAGCAGCCCCGGCACCACGCCCGCCGGCAGGGGACTGTCGACCAGGGCCGTGGTCGCCGGGTCGGGTCCCGCGTGCCCGTACACCCGTCGTACGACGATGCCCACCGCGAGACCGGTCGCCGTGAGGACCACGATCATCCAGAGCGTCGAGTACCGGCCGACCCCGAGCGCGTCCGGGAGGTACTTCCACAGGACGTCCTGGAGCTGTCCCGCCAGCTCGCTCACGCCCAGCAGCACGAGGCTGGCGAGGACGCCGGTCACCAGCGAGGGGACGACCAGGGGCAGCAGCGTGCGCGCGGAGGGCGCGGGCGCCGGCGCGGTGCCGGTCGGCGGAGCGTCGGAGGCCACGCGCCCACCGTACGGGGGCGAACGCCCCGTACCGTCGCAAAGAGTGGCATGGCGGGCGGAAACAACCGGCCGGCGCGACCCAGGGGTCCGCGCGCCGTTCCCGGGGTTCTTTTGTCCCTCTCTGTCCGGGCCGTGGCCGGGGCGGATCTCATGGGGGCGGGTGGAACCAGGGAGCGGGGGTACGCGTTGATAGCTTGTGCGCGGCCGACCACGCCGATTCGACGATCGACCGACCAACGACACAGGAGTCCGGAACCCGTGACCACCCTTGCGCTCGGACCCAGCTGGCTGGACCCCGACTATCTGATCGGGACGTTCGGACTGATCGGTGTCCTCGTCATCGTGTTCGCCGAGTCCGGCCTCCTCATCGGCTTCTTCCTGCCGGGGGACTCGCTCCTCTTCACCACGGGCCTGCTGGTCACGGCGGGCACGCTCGACCACCCGCTGTGGCTCGTCTGCGCGCTGGTGGTGCTGGCGGCGATCGTCGGGGACCAGGTCGGCTATCTCTTCGGCCGCAAGGTCGGGCCCTCGCTGTTCAAGCGCCCGGACTCCAAGCTCTTCAAGCAGGAGAACGTGGAGAAGGCGCACGACTTCTTCGAGAAGTACGGCCCCAAGTCGCTGGTCCTGGCCCGTTTCGTACCGGTCGTCAGGACGTTCACGCCGATCATCGCCGGTGTGAGCCGCATGAACTACCGCTCGTTCATCACGTTCAACATCATCGGCGGCACACTCTGGGGCGCGGGCGTCACGCTGCTCGGCGCCGCGCTCGGCAAGATCGACTTCGTGCACCAGCACATCGAGCTGATCCTGATCCTGATCGTCCTCATCTCGGTGCTGCCGATCGCGATCGAGTTCCTGCGGGCCCGCTCCAAGTCCAAGAAGGAGGGCGGCTCCCCGGCCTCCCGGCCCGCCACGGACACCGCCCCGGAGACGGGCGGCCGGGGCCGCCACGCGAAGCGCTGACCGCGCGTCGTACGAGCCGGATCAGAAGCCGCGCGTCCGCTTGGCCGCGCGGCGGACGGACGCCCGCCCGGCGCCCGGCACCTTGAGGAACAGCCGGGAGATCTCGCCGCCGAGGTTCACCCCGATCGCGATCGCCAGGGCCAGCGCGGCCGCCTTCGACAGGGACGCCAGCCCGTGGTCCAGGTCGTTCTGGGCGAGGCCCAGCAGCCCGAAGTACGTGGCGGAGCCGGGCAGCAGCGGACCGATCGCCGCCGTCACGTACGGCAGCGCCGACGCGAAGCGGTAGCGCGAGAAGAGCTGCCCGAACAGCCCCACCAGCCCCGCCGCCACGGCCGTCGCCGCCACCGGCGAGATGCCCCCGGTGTGGTGCAGCGCCGCGTACACCGTCCACGCCACCCCGCCGTTGAGGGACACCATCAGCACGGTGGAACGTTCCTGCTGGAGCAGGATCGCGAAGGCGAAGCTCAGCACGACGGCCGAGACGATCTGCACCACGGGCCGCTCGGGGGTGCTCAGCGCCGCGTCCGGGTTCAGCTGCGCGTCGAGCTGCACCCCCAGGTAGAGCACGAGCAGCACACCGATGATGATCGCGACGAAGAAGTACATGACTTCCAGGAGCCGCGCCGCGGCGGTGATGTAATAGCCCGTCAGCCCGTCCTGCACCCCGGCCACCAGCGCCCGCCCCGGCAGCAGCGCGAACAGCCCACCGGTGATCACGGCCGACGGCCGGCCGTCCCAGTGGACGGCGGACCCCAGCAGCGTCAGCGCCACCCCCACCGCGGCCGGCGGCATCGCCGCCGCCACGAACTGGTAGAACTCCGGCAGCCCGCGCCCCGCCGCCAGCCACGCCAGCCGGTCCCCGAGCATCGCGCCGACGGCCGCCGCCACGAACACCACGGGACCACCGCCCACCAGCACCGACGCGGCCCCCGCCAGCAGTCCGCTCGCCAGCGTCAGCGCCCACCCCGGGTACGGGTGGCGGTTGCGCCGTATCACCGCCAGCCTGCGGTACGCCTCCTCCAGCGTGACGTCCGTGTCCTCGGCCGTGATGTCGTCCACGAGCGTGTAGACCGCCGCGAGCCGCGTGTAGTCCGTCCCCCGGCGCCGTACGGTCCGACTGGCCGTCACCGGGTCCTCCACCAGCGACGGCTGGTAGGAGATCGACAGCTGCGTGAAGGTCACCGTCGGCTCGCAGCGGGCCAGCCCGTACGCCCGGCTGACCGCGAACATGGCCGTCTCCACGTCCTCCGCGCCCTCGCCGCCCGCGAGCAGCAGCTCCCCGATGCGCAGCGTCAGGTCCAGCACCCGGGGGACGGCGGGCCCGGCGCCGTCGTGGCGCTGCACGGTGTCCGGTACGGGCCGCTCGCCGACCGGCATCCGTAGGAGGGTGCGCATCCGGTCCTGCCAGGGCGCCTCCTTCGTCAACGTGACGAGCGGGATGCCCTCCGCCGGTGTGAGCGCCTGCGACGGGAGCCCGGCCTGCGACGGCAGCCCGTACGCGGGCGGCGCGGAGGCGGCGGGCGGCGCCGTGAAGCCCGCCGGCGCGGCGAACTCCGACGTCGGGTGGTCGTCCCCGGGAACGGGCGGCCGCGCCACCCCGAACGGCGGGGTGAAGGCACTACGCGCCTCGTCCGTAAGAGGCTTGCGGTCCTCGGGACCGTCCGGCTCGACCACCACTGTCTGCTTCCCGCTCTCTAGGGCCTGTCTGCCCATTCCCGTCTGCCTCGCGACGCCATGCACGCACTCTCGCCGCACCGGGCACAGACCCGAGTACGTCCAGTACGAGGATCCGCGCCCGGCACGCCGAGAGCACGCACCTGACGCCGCGAGGCCGCCCTCCGGGCAACGACGCGAATGGTCAGACAGGCCCTAGCGCGTCGTCTGTCGCCCTGCCCCGCTGTCCCCCCTGCCCCCGTACCCGCATGCCCGCATGCCCTCGTACCCGCACGCCCCCCTGCCCCCGTGACCTCCGCACACGAACGGGCGGCACACCCCTGGAGGGGTGCGCCGCCCGTACGGCCGTACGCGGTCAGGCGATCAGTGGTGCGCGCCGCCCTTGGCCTCAAGGCGCTTGTACGAGGCCTCGATCTCGGCCTCCGCCTCGGCGCGGCCGACCCAGTCGGCGCCCTCGACGGACTTGCCCGGCTCCAGGTCCTTGTAGACCTCGAAGAAGTGCTGGATCTCCAGGCGGTCGAACTCGGAGACGTGGTGGATGTCGCGCAGGTGCTCCACCCGGGGGTCCGACGCCGGGACGCACAGCAGCTTGTCGTCGCCGCCGGCCTCGTCGGTCATCCGGAACATGCCGATCGCGCGGCACTTGATGAGGCAGCCCGGGAAGGTCGGGTCGTCCAGGATGACGAGCGCGTCCAGCGGATCGCCGTCCTCGCCCAGGGTGTTCTCGACGAAGCCGTAGTCCGCGGGGTAGCTGGTCGAGGTGAAGAGCCGACGGTCAAGTCGGATCCGACCGGTCTCGTGGTCGACCTCGTACTTGTTCCGCGAACCCTTAGGGATCTCGATGGTGACGTCGAACTCCACGGGTGCTCCTCCATGATCAACACATGCGTACGGTGACGTTGCGGCCTCACGGAGAAGCACCCCGTGCCGCGGCTGGACGGGCTGCCGTTGGCCGGGGTGCCGTGCTCGTGGCAAGGCGCAGTGATTAAGTGTCCCCCACGCAGCTGTGTGATTGCGAAAGGGGCTGGTCAGCCGTGCTTGAGCCGAAAGTGTGGCAGCTCACCGCGGGTTCTGTCGCCGTCGGACTCGTGCTCGCCGCCGGAGCCGTCGCGCTCGCCGGCCCGTGGGACTCCGGCCAGCGCGAGGCCGAGCGGAGATGGGCCGCCGCCCAGGACCGCACGGCCGCCGCCGGTCACGGCCCGGCGCCCGCGCGGGGCCCCGACCGGGGGCCCGCGCCCGCCCCCAGCGCCCCGGCGGTCCTCGCCGCGCTCAGCGGTACGGCCCCGGCCCCCGCCCGGCTCCCCGCCGGCCTCGCCGAGAAGCTCGGCAAGAAGCTCGGCCCCCTCCTGGACGACCCCGCGCTCGGCGCCGTCCGCACGGCGGACGTCGTGGACGTCGCCACCGGCAGGCGGCTGTACGGCAAGGGCCCCGACACCCCGATGGTCCCCGCCTCCACCGTGAAGATCGCCACCATGGTCGCCGCCCTCTCCGCCCTCGGCCCCGAACACCGCATCCCCACCACCGTCGTGGCCGGCCGCGACGCGCGGACGCTGACCCTCGTCGGCGGCGGCGACGCCACCCTCACCACCCGGCGGCTCGGCGCGCTCGCCGACGACACCGCCCGCGCCCTCGGCGACCGGGGCGTCGCCGAGGTCCGCCTCGGCTACGACGTCTCCCTCTACTCGGGCCCCCGCCAGCACCCCATCGGCCCCAACGACAACATCGCCCCCGTCGTCGCCCTCATGGCCGACGAGGGCCGCCTGAACGCCTCGACCAGCGGGCCCGCCCCCCGCAGCGGCGACCCGGCCGGCGACGCCACCGACGTCTTCGCCGGGCTGCTGCGCGACCGGGGCGTCCGGGTCACCGCCGTCACCGGGTCCCACCGCGCCCCCAAGGACGCGAAGCCCCTGGCCAGGACGTACTCCGCGCCCCTGTCCGCGCTGGTCGAGCGGACCCTGACCGAGAGCGACAACGACATCGCGGAGTCCCTGGCCCGGCAGACCGCGCTCGCCGAGGACGAACCGGCGAGCTTCGCCGGCGCGGGACGGGCCGTCAGGGAACAGCTCGACGAGCTCGAACTGCCCCTCGGCCACGCCCGGTTCACCGACGGCAGCGGACTGAACCGCAAGGACCTGGTCGGCGCCTCCCTGCTGACCGCGCTCCTCGCCCGGGCCGCCGACCCCGACCACCCCGAGCTGCGGCCCGTCCTGACCGGGCTGCCGGTCGCCGGATTCAGCGGCACCCTGCGCGGCCGGTACGCCGACGCCGTACCGGCCAGGGGACTCGTTCGGGCGAAGACCGGCACGCTCACCGGCGTGAACACCCTCGCGGGCACCGTCGTGGACCCCGGCGGGCGGCTCCTGGCCTTCGCCTTCATGGCCGGCGCCACCCCCGCCCCCGACACCGCCCAGGCGGCCCTGGACCGCCTCTCCGCCGCCCTCGGCCCCCGCTGACGCGGCCGGGAGGCCCCCGAAGGCGCCAAGGGGGGCCCGTCGTCCCCTGACGACTCCGCCGCCGACCACGTACGGTTGACGCATGACGAGCATCGGTGGTGCAGAGATGGTCGACTGGAACCTCGCGGTCGCGACGGCGATCCGCCTGGCGCGGCCCGGCCCGGAGGTCACGCGGGACGAGGCGCGCGAGATCGTCGCCGAGCTGCGGCGGCACGCCAAGGCCTCCGAGGAGCACGTCCGGGGGTACACCCGGATGATCCCCGAGGGGCACGAGCCCGCCGACACCCCCGTGCTGGTCGTGGACCGGGCCGGCTGGGTCCGGGCCAACGTCGCCGGATTCCGTGAGCTGCTCAAGCCCCTGTTCGAGAAGATGCAGGAGCGGCGCTCCGGCAACCCGGGATCGGCCGTCCTCGGCGCGGTCGGCGGCAAGGTGACCGGCGTCGAGCTGGGCATGCTGCTGTCGTTCATGTCGTCCCGGGTCCTCGGCCAGTACGAGACGTTCGCACCGCCCACCCGCGACCTGCCGTCGGGCGCCGACGGCGGCGGCCGGCTGCTGCTCGTCGCCCCCAACATCGTCCACGTCGAGCGCGAACTCGACGTCGACCCGCACGACTTCAGGCTCTGGGTCGCCCTCCACGAGGAGACGCACCGCACCCAGTTCACCGGCGTGCCCTGGCTCAGGGACCACCTCCAGGGCGAGATCCAGTCCTTCCTCGCCGAGACCGACGTCGACCCCACGACCGTCGTGGAACGGCTCAGGGAGGCCGCCCAGTCCCTCACGGGCAACCGTGCCGAGGGCGGGGACGACAACACGGGCACCGACGGCGGCCGCAGCATCGTCGAGCTGGTCCAGACCCCCGGCCAGCGCGAGGTCCTCGGCCGCCTCACCGCCGTGATGTCCCTGCTCGAAGGCCACGCCGACTACGTGATGGACGGCGTCGGACCGCAGGTCGTGCCGTCCGTCGCCGAGATCCGCGAGAAGTTCCAGCAGCGCAGGGCCAGCGGCGCCAGCCGGCTCGACCTCGCGCTGCGCAAGCTGCTGGGGCTCGACGCCAAGCTGCGCCAGTACCGGGACGGCGAGCGGTTCGTGCGCGCGGTGGTCGAGGAGGTCGGCATGGACGGCTTCAACCGGGTCTGGACCTCGCCGAACACCCTGCCGACCAAGGCCGAGATCGCCAAGCCCGCGGACTGGGTGGCGAGGGTGCACCGTAAGACAGATTCCTGATCGTGATCCCGCCGACGGCAGAAGTACGCCTCAGTAATCACCCGTCCGAGGGACCGTGAGCCAGGGGTAGGCGTGCCATGCTCGGGTAATGGCTCGGATCTGTCACCATCTACGCACTCTGCGTGACGGTCTCCGGCCGGTCTCCGACCGAGGCACCCCCCGAAAAACATCACGAAGGGCACCGGACATGGGTCCCCATCCTGCGGTCGCGGCGATACGCCTGGCGGTCCGCCGCGTACTCCACGACGTACTGCACGACGCCCTCATCGAGCGACCTGAGGCGTCCCGCGTCACCACCCCCCACCGCTCCTCGACGCTCGTCGCCGACGACCGCCCGCTCGTCCTCGTCGCCTGCTCCGGCGGCGCCGACTCCATGGCGCTCGCCTCGGCCCTCGCCTTCGAGGCCCCCAAACTCTCCGTCCGCGCCGGCGCCGTCACCGTCGACCACGGCCTCCAGGACGGCTCGGACCTCCGCGCCGCCGAGGTCGTGGCCCGCCTGGGCGGCATGCGGCTCGACCCCGTCGAATCCGTCGCCGTGACCGTCGGCCGCGAGGGCGGCCCCGAGGCCGCGGCCCGGGACGCGCGGTACGCCGCGCTGGACGCCGCGGCCGAGCGCCACGGCGCTGCCGCCGTCCTGCTCGGCCACACCCGCGACGACCAGGCGGAGACCGTGCTGCTGGGTCTCGCCCGCGGCTCGGGCACCCGCTCGCTCTCCGGTATGGCGGCCGTCTCGGGGGCGGCCGGCCGCTACCGCCGCCCGTTCCTCCAGGTCGACCGGCAGACCGCGCGCAAGGCCTGTCTGGTGCAGTCGATCCCCGTCTGGGACGACCCGCACAACACCGACCCGGCCTACACCCGCTCCCGGCTGCGCCACGAGGGGCTGCCCGCCCTGGAGAAGGCCCTCGGCAAGGGCGTGGTGGAGGCCCTGGCCCGTACGGCACGGCTCTCCCGCGACGACGCGGACGCCCTGGACGCCTGGGCGGCCGACGCGGAGCGCTCCGTACGGGACGCGGCGGGCCTGCTGGAGTGCGCGAAGCTGTACGCGCTGCCGCCCGCCGTCCGCCGCCGGGTGCTCCGTACGGCGGTCATCGGCGCGGGCGCCCCGGCCGGTTCGCTGTTCGCCCGGCACATCGAGGAGGTCGACCGCCTGATCACGGGCTGGCGCGGCCAGGGAGCCATCAACCTGCCCGGCCGCGTGGAGGCCAGGAGGCAGGGTGGCAGACTGGTCATCCGGCAGGGCTGAGACAACAGCATCTGTGGCGCTGGTCTCCTGGCGACGACGAAAGTGATGCGGGTGGACGACAAGGACTTGGGCACCGATCTTCAATCGGTGCTCATCACCAAGGAAGAGATCGACGGGAAGCTGGCCGAACTGGCCGGGAAGATCGACGCGGAGTACGCGGGCAAGGATCTGCTTCTCGTCGGGGTGCTCAAGGGCGCCGTGATGGTGATGGCGGACCTGGCGCGAGCTCTGTCCACCCCCGTGACGATGGACTGGATGGCCGTCTCCTCGTACGGGGCGGGCACGCAGTCCTCCGGTGTCGTCAGGATCCTCAAGGACCTGGACACGGACATCAAGGGCAAGCACGTCCTGATCGTGGAGGACATCATCGACTCGGGGCTGACCCTGTCGTGGCTGCTGTCCAACCTGGGCTCCCGGGAGCCGGCCTCGCTGGAGGTCGTCACCCTGCTCCGTAAGCCGGATGCCGCAAAGGTCGCGATCGACGTGAAGTGGATCGGGTTCGACATTCCGAATGAGTTCGTCGTCGGATACGGCCTGGATTACAACGAGAAGTACCGCAACATGCCATTTGTCGGCACACTCGCACCGCACGTGTACGGCGGCTGAACCGTTCGGCTCCGGACGGGAACCCCCGCCCCCCTCCCGCCGTTGGAGCAGGGGAAGGCCGGTTTGTCAGCCGTCCCGTGCGGTCGCGGGTGACAATGCTGGGGTACCGTCCGAAGAACAGTCTTTTCTCACAGCGTCATTTACCTACGGGCAGGAGGGACGGAGCGTTCTCGCTCCGTATGGATGGACGTGAAGCGATACTTCCGTGGGCCGGTCATGTGGATCGTGCTGGCCGTCCTCGCCGTGGTCGTGTTGATGCAGGTCGTCGGCTCGTCGGGCGGCTATAAGACAGTGGACACCGGCCAGGTGATCCAGGCGATCAACAAGAACCAGGTCCAGCAGGTCAAACTGACGACCGGCGACGATCAGATCATCAAGGCCGAGCTCAAGTCCGGCGTGAAGATCAAGGACAGCAGCAAGATCCAGGCGAGTTACATCGGCAGCCAGGGCTCGACCCTGGCCAAGACGCTTCAGTCGAAGTTCGACAACGGCGACATCAAGAAGGGCTACACGGTCTCGCCGTCGAAGCAGAGCCCGTTCCTCTCGGTGCTGTTCTCGCTGCTGCCCTTCGTGCTGATCGTCGTGGTCTTCCTGTTCCTGATGAATTCCATGCAGGGCGGCGGCTCCCGAGTCATGCAGTTCGGGAAGTCCAAGGCCAAGCTCATCACCAAGGACACCCCGAAGACGACGTTCGCCGACGTGGCGGGGTCCGACGAGGCCGTCGAGGAGCTCCACGAGATCAAGGAGTTCCTCCAGGAGCCGGCGAAGTTCCAGGCCGTCGGCGCCAAGATCCCGAAGGGCGTCCTGCTGTACGGGCCGCCCGGTACGGGCAAGACGCTGCTCGCCCGCGCGGTCGCGGGGGAGGCCGGGGTCCCGTTCTACTCGATCTCCGGCTCGGACTTCGTCGAGATGTTCGTCGGCGTCGGCGCGTCCCGCGTGCGTGACCTCTTCGAGCAGGCCAAGGCGAACGCCCCGGCGATCGTCTTCGTCGACGAGATCGACGCCGTCGGCCGGCACCGCGGTGCGGGTCTCGGCGGTGGCCACGACGAGCGCGAGCAGACGCTGAACCAGCTGCTCGTGGAGATGGACGGCTTCGACGTGAAGGGCGGCGTGATCCTGATCGCCGCCACGAACCGGCCGGACATCCTCGACCCGGCGCTGCTGCGCCCGGGCCGCTTCGACCGGCAGATCGCCGTCGACCGCCCCGACATGCTGGGCCGTCTGGAGATCCTCAAGGTCCACCAGAAGGGCAAGCCGGTCGCCCCGGACGTCGACCTGGGCGCGGTCGCCCGTCGTACGCCCGGCTTCACCGGCGCCGACCTGGCGAACGTGCTGAACGAAGCGGCGCTCCTCACGGCGCGCGGCGACAAGAAGCTCGTGGACAACCACGCTCTGGACGAGGCGATCGACCGAGTGGTGGCGGGCCCGCAGAAGCGGACCCGGATCATGTCCGAGAAGGAGAAGAAGATCACCGCGTACCACGAGGGCGGACACGCCCTGGTCGCCGCGGCGTCTCCGAACTCCGACCCGGTGCACAAGATCACCATCCTGTCCCGCGGCCGGGCCCTGGGTTACACCATGGTCCTGCCCGACGAGGACAAGTACTCCACCACGCGCAACGAGATGCTCGACCAGCTCGCGTACATGATGGGCGGACGCGCGGCCGAGGAACTGGTCTTCCACGACCCGACCACGGGCGCCGCCAACGACATCGAGAAGGCCTCGGCCACCGCCAGGGCCATGGTGACCCAGTACGGCATGACCGAGCGGCTCGGCGCCATCAAGTTCGGCGGCGACAACACCGAGCCCTTCCTCGGCCGTGAGATGGGCCACCAGCGCGACTACTCGGAAGAGGTCGCGGCGCTGGTCGACGAAGAGGTCAAGAAGCTCATCGAGACCGCGCACAACGAGGCCTGGGAGATCCTGGTCGAGAACCGCGACGTTCTCGACAACCTGGTCCTCGCGCTCCTGGAGAAGGAGACGCTGAACAAGGAGCAGATCGCCGAGATCTTCTCCACCATCGTTCGGCGCCCCGCCCGCCCGGCGTGGACCGGCTCCTCGCGTCGTACGCCTTCGACGCGTCCGCCGGTGCTCTCACCGAAGGAGCTGGCGCTCACCAACGGCGCCCTCGGGACGAACGGGTCGAACGGCGGCCTGCCGTCCGTCACCAACGGTGACACGCCGACCGAAGCGATCCCCGAGGACCGCCCGGAGAGCTGATCAAGGGCCGCCACCAGGCCCGGAATGCATGCCGCGTCCCCCAGGTTTTAGCCTGTGGGGGCGCGGCATTCGTCTGCCCGCCCACAGGACGGCACAGGAACGAGGCACAGACATGACCGACCCGGTGACTCTGGACGGGGAGAGCCCGATCCGCGCGTTCGACGAGAAGCGGGTGGAGAACGCGGTGCGGGAGCTGCTGTCCGCCATCGGCGAGGACCCCGACCGCGACGGTCTGCGGGCGACCCCGGAGCGGGTGGCCCGTGCCTACAAGGAGATATACGCGGGTCTGTGGCAGACGCCCGAGGACGTCCTGACCACCACGTTCGACCTGGGGCACGACGAGATGGTCCTCGTGAAGGACATCGAGGTCATGAGCTCCTGCGAGCACCACCTCGTCCCGTTCGTGGGGGTGGCCCACGTCGGGTACATCCCGTCGGCGGACGGGAAGATCACCGGACTGTCGAAGCTGGCCCGGCTGGTGGACGTCTTCGCCCGCCGCCCGCAGGTCCAGGAGCGGCTGACGACCCAGATCGCCGACTCGCTGATGGACATCCTCGAACCCCGCGGCGTGATCGTCGTGGTCGAGTGCGAGCACATGTGCATGACCATGCGCGGGGTACGGAAGCCGGGCGCCAAGACGATCACGTCTGCGGTCCGCGGCCAGATGCGCGTGCCGGCCACCCGCGCCGAGGCGATGAGCCTGATCATGGCGCGCTGAACGAACGGCCGACGGCCCGCGGTGACGGGGCCGGGGGTAGGCGGGGCGGGCGTACGGGTCAGGCGCGTGTCGCGGTCGGGTGGTCGTCGTCGTGGTCCTCGGGGAGCTTGCAGACGCGCTCCAGGAAGAAGGCCGCGAGGATCACCGCGATGCCCGCGACCACGGCGAAGCCCGAGTAGATCGCCTGGTCGCGGCGGGCGGGGATGTCGAGCTTCGTCAGCAGGAAGACGCCCACCCCGCCGTACATCCCCGCGACCAGGGCCACGACGAGCGCGCTCGCCTGGCCGAAGACCAGGGCGCGGGCGGCCATCAGCGGGTCGACGCCCTTGGCCCCCGGCCGCCGCTCCCGCTGGGCCCGCAGCCGCGAGCGCAGCGACAGCGCGGTGGCCGCGAGGACGACGGCGATCACCGCGAGCACGATGGGCGCCGCGAGCGGCACCCCCGGCAGGCTGCCGACGGCGTCCCAGAGGCGGGCGGCGCCCCAGGAGAGCACACCGGCCACCACGAAGAGGCCGGCGAGCACCTTGATCCGCAACTGCTGCACCGAGAGAGCCGCCCTTCGCCTTGCCGTCCTGTGCCGTACCGGGGAAATCCGCTGGGCCCGAGAGTCCCCGTACCGGGGAATCCGTATCGGGGAATCCGTTGAGCCTAACGACTAATCCGGCAGGCGGAGTTCCAGGTCGGCGCGGGGCTGGACGCCGTCCGTCCCGACATAGGCCAGCAGGTCGGCCACGGCCCCGAGGCCGGGCACCGTGGCCTCCGGCTCCACGTCGTGCCACGGGGCGAGGACGAAGGCCCGCTGGTGGGCGCGGGGGTGGGGCAGGGTGAGCAGCGGGTCGTCCTGGACGACGTCCGCGTACGCCAGGATGTCGACGTCGATCGTCCGGGGGCCCCAGCGCTCCAGCCGTACCCGGTCGAAGGCCTCCTCGATCGCCTGGCCGCGCTCCAGCAAGGACGAGGGCGGCAAGGTGGTCTTCACCACCACGACCGCGTTCAGGTACGTCGGCTGGGAGCCGGCGTCGACGCCCCACGGCTCGGTCTCGTACACCGGGGAGACGGCCTTGACGCGCAGGCCCGGGGTGTCCTCCAGGGCGTCGACGGCCCCCTGGAGCGTCTCCAGCCGGTTGCCCAGGTTGGAGCCGAGGGCCACCACGGCCCGTTGCGGGTTGGACAGGGTGACGTCGGCGGCGTCGACCTGGGCGACGACGGAGGCGGGCACCGGCTGGACGG
Source organism: Streptomyces liangshanensis (assembly GCF_011694815.1). NCBI lineage: Bacteria > Bacillati > Actinomycetota > Actinomycetes > Kitasatosporales > Streptomycetaceae > Streptomyces > Streptomyces liangshanensis. The sequence goes on along the minus strand of NZ_CP050177.1, from coordinate 3,424,279 downwards.
TCGGGTCGCTCTGGGGCCCGTTCACGGAGGGGGCGCTCATACTCGGCTCCGGGTGATGGTGATGGTCACATCGTCGAAGGGCACGGTGATCGGCGCGTCGGGCTTGTGCACGACCACCTCGACCTCCTGGACGCCGTCGTGCTTCAGGCAGCGCTGGGCGATGCGCTCCGCGAGTGTCTCGATCAGGTCGACCGGGTCCCCCTGGACGACCTCCACGATCTCCTCGGCCACGATTCCGTAGTGCACGGTCTTGGTGAGGTCGTCGGCCGCCGCCGCGGGGCGCGTGTCCAGGCCGAGCACCACGTCCACGACGAAGGTCTGCCCCTCCTCGCGCTCCCTGGGGAAGACGCCATGGTGCCCACGGGCCTTGAGGCCGCGCAGCGCGACACGATCCACGCGAATCACTCCTGCTGTTGTCGGTCGTCGGGGCGTCCCGGCGCGGGTCGGCGGCAGGGGCCCTGATTCGAATCTACCTTCGGACACCGACAGGGCTCCTTCACGGGTCCCCGGGGAACCGACCCGTACGAGGCCCTTACCCACTCAGGAGGACGGCTCCTCGTCTTCCTCCTCGTCGGTTTCCGTCAGCACGGGAGAACCGTGGTGCGACCAGACCCGCCACCCGTCGCCGGTGCGGCGGAACACGTTGGTCGCCACGACCAGCTGCCCGACGAGCGGCCCCAGCTCGCCGCTCTCCTCGGCGGGGCCGCCGCTGAGGATGTTCTCGGTGCAGGTCACGAGGGCGGTGTCGCCGGAGACGGACACGGCGACGTCCGTCAGGAAGAACTGGATGTACTCGGTGTTCGCCATGATCAGCGCGTACGAGCGCAGCACCTCGGCGCGCCCCGAGAGCACGGGCCAGCCGGGGTGGACGCAGGAGATGCCGTCCTCGTCCGCCAGCCACAGCGCGGTCAGCGCGTCGAGATCGCCGCGCTCCATGGCCTCGTAGAAGGTGGTGTTCGCCAGCTCCACCTGCTCGACGTCCGTGCGGGCGGTCATGCGGCGTCCTCGACGGCGCGCGCCACGCGGACCGCGTCCGCCGTGGCCCGTACCTCGTGGACCCGGACCGCCCAGGCGCCCTGGTGCGCGGCGATCGCGGAGATCGCGGCGGTGGCCGCGTCGCGCTCGCGGGCCGGCGGCGGGGCGCCCTCGGTGGCCAGGACGTGGCCCAGGAAGCGTTTGCGGGACGCGGCGATGAGGAGCGGGCGGCCCAGGGTGTGCAGCTCGGCCTGGTGCGCGACGAGCGCGAGGTCGTGCTCGGCCCGCTTGGCGAAGCCGAGGCCGGGGTCGATGACCAGCCGTTCGGGGGCGATGCCGCCCGCGACGACCGCGTCCATCCGGGCGCGCAGCTCGGCGACGACCTCGGCGACGACGTCCTCGTACACGGCCCGGCTGTTCATGTCCTGGCTGAAGCCGCGCCAGTGCATCACCACGAAGGGCACCCCGGCGGCGGCGACGACGGGGATCATGTCCGGATCACCCAGGCCGCCGCTCACGTCGTTGACGAGGACCGCGCCCGCCTCGACCGCCCGCGCGGCGACCGAGGCGCGCATGGTGTCGACGGAGACCGTGACGCCCTCGGAGGCGAGGCCGCGCACCACGGGAACGACCCGGCGCAGCTCCTCGTCCTCGTCGACCCGGGTGGCCCCGGGGCGGGTCGACTCACCGCCGACGTCGACCAGGTCGGCGCCCTCGGAGACCAGGTCGAGACCGCGCTTGACGGCGGCGGTGGTGTCGAACCAGCGGCCTCCGTCGGAGAAGGAGTCCGGCGTCACATTGACGACTCCCATGACCGCGCAGCGGTCCCACCGCGGCAGCCCCTCGACCGTGCCTCGCCCGCGCAACGTACTCATACCGACACCCTAGGGGGTGTCGGTATGAGTGTCGGTATCGGCGGGCTTCACCCGATCTTGCTGATCGTCTCCAGTTCCACGGCGGTACGGGGGACGGCGTGCGCGTCCGCGTCGATCGAGCGGCGCAGCGCCTCGTGGAGGCGGGCCGGGGTGAGGACGCCCAGGAAGCGGCCCGTGCCCTCCTTGTCGATCACCGCTATCCAGCCCGCGTCGTGCTGGAGCATCGTGGAGAACGCCTGCTTGAGCGAGGCGCCGACGGGCAGCCACGCCTCCATGCGGCGCGCGTGTTCCCGTACGGTCCCCTCCGCGCCGGTCTGCTCGGTGGAGATCCAGCCGTGCAGGTTGTCGTCGCCGTCCAGGACGACGGCCCAGCGCGCGCCCTCCTCCTTGAGCTTCGCCGCGGCGCGCCCCAGCGGGTCGTCGAGGTGCAGGACGGGCGGCTGCTCCAGGTCGCCCTCCTCGATCGGGGTCACGGAGAGCCGCTTGAGGCCGCGGTCCGCGCCGACGAAGTCCGCGACGTACGGGGTGGCGGGCGTGCCGAGCACCGCGGCCGGGGCGTCGAACTGCTCGATCCTGCCCTGTCCGTAGACGGCGATGCGGTCGCCGAGCCGCACGGCCTCCTCGATGTCGTGCGTGACGAACAGCACGGTCTTGCGGACGGCCGCCTGGAGACGCAGGAACTCGCTCTGGAGGTGGTCGCGCACCACCGGGTCGACCGCGCCGAACGGCTCGTCCATCAGCAGCACGGGCGGGTCGGCGGCCAGGGCGCGGGCCACGCCGACGCGCTGGCGCTGGCCGCCGGACAGCTGCTCCGGGTACCGGTCGCCGTACACGGACGGGTCGAGGCCCACCAGGTCGAGCAGCTCGGCGGCGCGGGCCCGGCCCTTGTCGCGCTTCCAGCCGAGGAGGTGCGGGACGGTCGCGGTGTTCTCCAGCACGGTCTTGTGCGGGAACAGCCCGACCTGCTGGATCACGTATCCGATACGCCGCCTGAGCTGGACCGGGTCGATCGCGGAGATGTCGTCGCCGTCGAGGAATATGCGCCCCTCGGTGGGTTCGATCAGGCGGTTGACCATCTTCATGGTGGTCGTCTTGCCGCAGCCGGACGGTCCGACGAGCGTGACCAGCTCGCCCTCGGAGACCTCGAAGGAGAGGTCGTCGACGGCGGTGGTGCCGTCCGGGTATCGCTTGGTGACGTTCTCGAATCGGATCATGATTCCCCATTGTGCGACGTCTTGTGTGAAGGCCATGTTGCTGGAATGTGGCGGATTTCCGCGAATGTCAGTGGTCGGGGATAGTCTCGCCGGACACACAGACGACACATACGTTCGGATACATAGGTACGGGAAGAGGGGGGAGGCGGGGACGGATGAGCGCACAAGGATGCCTGGCGGCGAACGACTGGATCTGCGGGGAGTATCTCCGCTCCCGTAGCCAAGAACTGACCGACGCGACGGTCCAGCACATCTGGATCACGGCCGTGTCGGTCGCCATCGGGCTGATCGTGGCGTTCCCGCTGGCGCTGCTGGCGCGCAGCCGGCCGGCGTTCGCGGGGCCGGTGCTGGGGCTGACGACCCTGCTCTACACGATTCCGTCGCTGGCGATGTTCTCGCTGCTGCTGCCGTTCTTCGGGCTGTCCGCCGGTCTCGTGATCACCGGCCTGGTGCTGTACTCGCTGACGATCCTCGTGCGGAACATCATGGCGGGGCTGGAATCGGTGCCCGAGGAGGCCAGGGAAGCGGCCCGCGGACTCGGCTACGGTCCCGCGCGGCTGCTCTGGGAGGTCGAGCTGCCGCTCGCCCTGCCCGCCCTGATGGCGGGGCTGCGCATCGCCACGGTCTCGACGGTGGCCCTCACGACGGTCGGCTCGATCGTCGGCAAGGGCGGCCTCGGGAATCTGATCACGGACGCGCTGACCAGCTTCTTCAAGGCGCAGGTGCTCGCCGCGTCGGTGCTCTGCGTGCTGCTCGCGGTCGTCGCCGACCTGCTGCTCCTCGGGGTGCAGCGGCTGCTGACGCCCTGGACGCGGGCGGGAGGCGGCCGCGCGTCGCGCCGCGCGCGCCTCCCGCGCCGTACGGACCGCGCCGCCCGGCCCGGGGGCGGCGGCCCGTCCCCGGAGGACGGCCGCGCGACGGCCGACGACCCCGTGAAGGCGGTGGGCTGACATGGGAGTCCTGGGAGACGCCTGGACCTGGCTGACGACCGGCGCCAACTGGTCGGGCACCAGCGGGGTCTGGCACCGGCTCGGCGAGCATGTGTACGTCAGCGGGGTCGCCCTCGTCCTGGCCTGCCTGGTCGCCCTGCCCGTCGCGCTGTACCTGGGCCACCTCGGCAAGGGCGGCGCGCTCGCGATCAACATCTCCAACGTGGGCCGGGCCGTCCCCGTGTTCGCGGTGCTGGCCCTGTTCATGGTCTCGCCGCTGCGCAACTCCGGTTACGTGCCGACGATCATCGCCCTCGTCCTCTTCGCCGTGCCGCCGCTGCTGACCAACGCGTACGTCGGCATGCGCGAGGTGGACCGCGCGGTGGTGGAGGCGGCCCGGGGCATGGGCATGTCGGGGCGCCAGGTCTTCGTCCGGGTCGAGCTGCCCCTCGCGTACCCGCTGATCATGACCGGCCTGCGCTCGGCCTCCGTCCAGGTGGTGGCCACGGCCACCATCGCGGCGATGGTCGGCCAGGGCGGGCTCGGCCGGATCATCACGGCCGGCTTCAACACGTACAACACCCCGCAGGTGGTCGCGGGCGCGCTCCTCGTGGCACTGCTCGCCCTGTTCGTCGAGGGCGCGCTGCTGCTGATCGACCGGCTGATCGACCCCGGCCGGCGCAGCGCCTCCGCGCGCTCGCGCCCCTCACAGACGTCCGGTGCCACTGATGCCGCCGGGTCCCCCACGACCGCGTGACGAATGTCTTCTGGTCTTTTTGGATGGTGAATCTCATGAGCAAGATCTCGCGCATCGCGGGTGCGGTCCTCGGAGCCTCGGTGCTGACCGTGTCGCTCGCCGCGTGCGGCGGCGACAGCCTGGAGAAGGGCAAGAGCGACTCGGGCAGTTCCTCGGACACCGACGCGGGCTCCGGCTCCGGCAAGAAGGGCTCGCTCGTCATCGGCGCCGCGGCCTTCACGGAGTCCAAGGTGCTGGCGCAGCTGTACGCCCAGATCCTCGGCAACGCCGGGTATTCGACGTCCGTCACCACGGTGAACAACCGTGAGCTGTACGAACCGTCCCTGGAGAAGGGCGAGATCGACGTCGTACCGGAATACGCGGCGACGATCACGGAATTCCTCAACGCCAAGGTGAACGGCGCGAAGGAGGCCGCGGCGAAGCCGCTCGCGTCCAGCGACCCCGCCGCGACCGTCGCCGAGCTGAAGAAGCTCGCCGAGCCCCGCGGGCTGAAGGTGCTGGATGTCGGTCAGGCCGTCGACCAGAATGCCTTCGCGGTCACCAAGGAATTCGCCGAGAAGAACAACCTCAAGACCCTTTCCGACCTCGGCAAGTCGAAGATCAAGGTGAAGATCGCGGCGGGTGACGAGTGCGAGGTGCGCCCGTTCTGCGCGCCGGGCCTCAAGAAGACCTACGGCATCGACGTCGCGGGCATCGACCCCAAGGGTGTCGGTACGCCGCAGTCCAAGCAGGCCGTCAAGGACGGGGTCGACCAGGTCGTCCTGAGCTCCACCACGGACGGCACGCTCGACAGCTTCGGGCTGGTGGTCCTGGAGGACGACAAGAAGCTCCAGAACGCGGACAACCTGCTTCCCGTCGTCAATGCCAAGGACGCCGGAACGCCGGAGGTGGCCGCGGTCCTCAACAAGCTGACAGCCACTCTGACCACCGGCGATCTCGCCGCGTTGAACCTCAAGGTCGACGCCGAGAGGGCCAAGCCGGAGGACGTCGCGAAGGAGTACCTGGAGTCGAAGGGCCTTCTTACGAAGTAGGTCCGGCGGGCGAATGGCGGGGCGCGAAAGCCGAATCGGCGGCGGATCGGCAACGGGCCGGGAAAGATTGTCCGACGGGCACCCCATCCGGTCTCCACGCACGGTAAATTTCAGGCCATGCCACGTGGACGCCACCGCCATTCCCCACCCCTCCACAAGCTTCTGCCGCCGATGGCGGTCGCCGGAGCCGCGGTCCTCTGCGCGGCGGGGGCCTGGTTCGTCGCGGATCCGGCGACGCTGCGCGGTCTGGTCGCCGCCACGGCCGTGGCGGCGCTCACCGGCGCCGTGTTCATGCGCAGTTGGGACGAGAGCGCCGGCCGCCGGGTCGCGGATCTGACCCGGGCGCGGGAGAGCGACCAGTGGAAGACCGAGGAGCGGATAGCGGAGCTGGAGGCGGACGTCGACGAATCGCGCGAACTGCGCGTGAAACTCGACGCCAAACTCCGCACGAAGCGCGTCGAGTTGGCCGGGCTCCGGGGCGAACACGCGGCGCTGCTGCGGCGGTACGCCACCGCCGAGACCGAGCGCGCCACCGCGCTGGAGGGGCGGCGCCAGCTCGCCCTGGAGGCGGCCGTCGAGCCCAAGGCGCTCCCGCCGGCGGGCAGTACGCCCACCGCGTCCGTCTACCTGCGCGCGGCGCAGGCCCTCGACACCCTGGCCAAGAACGCCGAGAACCGGCAGCCGCTCCCGCCGGCCGCGACCGCCGTCGTGAGTGAGGCCGTCGCGGGCGAGCCCGTCGCAGGCCGGCCCGTCGCGGACGAGGCGTCGGCGAAGGAGCCCGCCGAGGGGGCGAAGTCCGAGTCCGGTGCCGGGGCACCGGAGAAGACCCCCGCGAAGGGCACCCCCGCGCAGGACGTTCCGGGGCAGGACGCCGCGGACACCGGCGACGACGACGCCGAGGGCGCGGACGACTCCGTGTTCGGCGGGGGAGGCACCCCCCGGAGCGTGGGGGAGCGGCCCACCCGGCCGCCCGCGGCGCTCGCCAAGCGGGTGCCGGGCGCGTCCGCGATCGTTCCGTACGCCGCGCAGCGCCGACCGGCACGGCGGCCGGGCAGCGGCTTCGACTTCTTCGGTACGCAGGCGGGCGCGCATCCCAAGGCGGAGCAGGACGGTCCCGCGCAGGCCCCGGCGGCTGGGGGAGCCACCGTCGAGCGCGAGGACCTCGCGGACGTCGTGGGCGAGGAGGCGCTCGCCGAGCGGCGGCGCTCCGAGGACCCGGCCGTCGGCGCGGTCATCGACCTGGCCGACTCCGACGACGGCGACGCGGGGGACGACCGTACCGACGGCGCGACGGAGAAGGCGGAGGCCGCCGAGCCCCTCGAAGTGGGGCGCGGCACCCGCTGAGGCCGCCCGTACCGCACCGGTACGGGCCCGCTACTTGTCGATGTCGCCCACGACGAAGAACAGCGACCCCAGGATCGCCACCATGTCCGCGACCTGGGTCCCGGGCAGCAGCTCGGTCAGCGCCTGGATGTTGTTGAACGACGCCGAGCGCAGCTTCAGCCGGTACGGCGTCTTCTCGCCCTTCGACACCAGGTAGTAGCCGTTGATGCCGAGGGGGTTCTCGGTCCACGCGTACGTCTGCCCCTCCGGGGCCTTCAGCACCTTGGGCAGCCGCTGGTTGATCGGCCCGGGAGGCAGCTCCCCGAGCCGGTCCAGGCAGGCGTCCGCCAGGTCCAGCGCGTTGTGCGTCTGCTCCAGCAGGCATTCGAACCGCGCCAGGCAGTCACCGGCCTCCCGGGTCACGACCTTCAGCGTGTCCTGGAGGTCGCCGTACGCGAGGTAGGGCTCGTCCCTGCGCAGGTCGAAGTCGACCCCCGAGGCGCGGGCGATCGGCCCGGAGACGCCGTACGCGTGCACCGCCTCGCGCGACAGCACGCCGACGCCGCGCGTACGGCCCCGGAAGATCTCGTTGCCGAGGACCAGCCCGTCGTACACGTCCATCCGGGAGCGGACCTCGGCGATCGCCTGCCGGGCCCGGCCCTGCCAGCCCGCGGGCAGGTCCTCCTTGAGGCCGCCGACCCGGTTGAACATGTAGTGCATCCGGCCGCCGGAGACCTCCTCCATCACCGCCTGGATGACCTCCCGCTCGCGGAACGCGTGGAACACCGGGGTGATCCCGCCCAGTTCGAGCGGGTACGAGCCGAGGAACATCAGGTGGTTGAGCACCCGGTTCAGCTCGGCCAGCAGCGTCCTCGTCCACACGGCGCGCTCGGGGACCTCCATGCCGAGCATGCGCTCGACGGCCATCACGACACCCAGCTCGTTGGAGAACGCCGACAGCCAGTCGTGGCGGTTGGCCAGCATCACGATCTGCCGGTAGTCGCGCGCCTCGAAGAGCTTCTCCGCGCCCCGGTGCATGTAGCCGATGACCGGCTCCGCCTCGCGGATCACCTCGCCGTCGAGCACCAGGCGCAGCCGGAGCACACCGTGCGTCGAAGGGTGCTGGGGGCCGATGTTGAGCACCATGTCGGTGCTCTCCGCCGCGCCGCCGATGCCGACCGTCGTCCGCGTGGTCTCCGTCATGGGCGACAGTCTCTCAGAGGCCCCGGGACCCGGCGCCGGGCAGGGCGCCGCCGCCCGGTTCACCGCCGCCGCCCGGTTCACCGCCGTCGGCCGCTTCCGCGCCGAGGGACCGGGACGGCCACCCGAGGTCGACGCCCACCGGCTGGGCCAGCCACCCGAAGTCGCCGAGCCCGCCCCGGGCCGTCAGCTCCGCCGCCTCCCCGGCCGCCGCCAGCGCCCGTACGTACGCGCCCGGCTCCGCGGCGGCCAGGGACAGGGGCGGGCGCGCCCCGCTCACCCCGAGGCGGCGCAGCGCCGTGCGCTGGTCGGTGAGCTCCGCGCCCGGCAACGCGCAGGCGTCCAGGGCCACATGGGCGGTCAGGTCGCGGCTCCCGTCCGGTACGGGCGCCACCTCCCGGCCCTCGCGGAAGCCCGTCAGCGTCCCGAACGGCGGCCGGGCGTCCCGTACGTGCGCGTAGTCCACGGCCACCGCGAGCCCGCGCGCCAGCGTGCCGACGGCCGCCGCCCAGGCCTCGTCGCGGGGCCGGCCGATCTCCGCGCGGGTGCCGGGACCGGCCGGCGGCCACCAGCGCGCCAGCCACCGGGCGTCCGCGCCCCCGACGGGCGGGCCCGGCTCCTCCGTGCCGTCGGGGCGCACGAGCACGTACCGCACCACCCCGTCGGCGTCCGTCGCGGCGACGTCCACCGGCACGTTGTCCAGCCACTCGTTCGCGAAGAGCAGCCCGCTGACCCCGGCCGGGGGCTCCGCGTACCACTCCACCCGCGGGTCGAGCCCCGCGGGGCGGGGGGCGCGTTCCACGGCGTACGGATGCACGGTCAGGCTCTCGGGGACCGCCGCGAGCACCCCGGCCACCAACTCGCCCCGGCCCGCGCCCATGTCGACGAACGCCACCTCGTCCGTCCCCAGGGACCGGGCGGTGGCGGCCAGCAGCCGGGCGACGGCGGTCGCGAAGAGCGGGGAGGCGTGCACCGACGTGCGGAAATGCCCGGCCGGGCCCTCCGGGCGCAGGTAGAAGCCCCCCGGCCCGTACAGCGCGCGCTCCGCCGCCGCCCGCCAGCCCGTGGCCCGCGCTCCGCCCGGGCCCGTGGCCAGGGGATCGTCCGCGCCGGGGCGCGCGCCCGGGTGCTTCCCGGTGTCATCCGTCACGGCGTCAAGTCTCCACCTTGGGGAGTACGCTTCCGCCGACCGGATCGACCCTCCGGTTGACCCCTCCGCCTTCTCCGCCTCCCTACGCTGGATGACGTGCAGCGCTTCTACGACTTCCTCCGCAGACACCCCACGGGCGTCGACACCTTCTGGGCTGTCATGCTCCTCGGGGTGTCTTTGCTGTGGGCGGTCACCGCGGAGACCGGGGTCGGCGACCGGCTCCGGGCGATCGGCGTGGTCGTGCTGCTGAGCCTGGTGGTCGCGCTGCGCCGCCGGGCGCCGGCCGGGATGCTGCTCCTCGTCGTCGCGCTGGGCGTCGTCCAGCTCGCGCTGGACGTCGCGGTCAACCCCGGCGACTTCGCCATGCTCGTCATCATCTACACCGTGGCCGCCGAGGGCGGCCCGCGCTGGGCCTCCCGGCTCGCCCTGGTCGGCGGCCTGTTCGCGGCCCCGCTGTCGCAGTTGCGCTGGCCCGTGGACGGGGCGAGCACCTTCGGTCGGGTCTTCGCGGGCGTGGTGCTGGCCGTGCCGTTCGTCCTCGCCTGGGTGCTCGGCGACTCCCTCCGTACCCGCCGCGCCTACTTCGACCAGCTGGAGGAGCGCGCGACCCGGCTGGAGAAGGAGCGCGAGGCGCAGGCCAAGGTGGCGGTCGCCGCCGAGCGGGCCAGGATCGCCCGCGAACTGCACGACGTCGTCGCGCACAACGTGTCCGTGATGGTCGTGCAGGCCGACGGCGCCGCGTACGTCCTGGACGCCGCCCCCGACCAGGCCAAACAGGCCCTGGAGACCATCTCCAGCACCGGCCGCCAGGCCCTCGCCGAGATGCGCCGGCTGCTCGGCGTCCTGCGGACCGGGGACACCCGGGAGGGCGGGGAGTACGTGCCCCAGCCCGACGTCGACCAGATCGAGGACCTGGTCGAGCAGGTGCGCAGGGCCGGCCTCACCGTGGACTTCAGGATCGAGGGCACCGCGCGCCCGCTGCCCAGCGGGGTCGAGCTGACCGCGTACCGGATCGTGCAGGAAGCCCTCACCAACAGCCGCAAGCACGGCGGACCGGACGTGGGCGCGAGCGTGCGGCTGGTCTACTTCGACGACGGCCTGGGCCTCCTGGTCGAGGACGACGGGCGGGGCGCCACCCACGAGCTGTACGAGGACGGCGGCGCCGACGGCCGCGGCCACGGCCTGATCGGGATGCGGGAGCGGGTCGGGATGGTCGGCGGCACGCTGGACGCGGGGCCGCGCCCCGGCGGCGGCTTCCGCATCAGCGCGCTCCTCCCCCTCAAGCCGGCGCACTGACGTGCCCGGGCCCGCCCCACAGAAGGAACCCCCGATGACCCCGACGGCGATTCGCGTCATGCTCGTGGACGACCAGATGCTGCTTCGCACCGGCTTCCGCATGGTGCTGGCCGCGCAGCCCGACATGGAGGTCGTCGCGGAGGCCGGGGACGGCGCCGAGGCGATCGAGAACCTCCGCACCACCGCCGTCGACGTCGTCCTGATGGACGTCCGCATGCCCCGCCTCGACGGGGTGGAGGCCACGCGCCGGATCTGCGCGGAGCCCAACCCCCCGAAAGTCCTCATCCTGACCACCTTCGACCTCGACGAGTACGCGTTCTCCGGCCTCAAGGCCGGGGCGAGCGGCTTCATGCTGAAGGACGTGCCGCCCAGCGAGCTGCTGAGCGCGATCCGCTCGGTGCACAGCGGGGACGCCGTGGTCGCGCCCTCCACCACCCGGCGGCTGCTCGACCGGTTCGCCCCGCTCCTGCCGACCGCCGACAAGCCCAGGAACAAGGACATGGAGCGGCTGACCGAGCGGGAGCGCGAGGTGATGATGCTGGTCGCGCAGGGCCTGTCGAACGGCGAGATCGCCGGCCGCCTCGTCCTGTCGGAGGCGACCGTGAAGACACACGTCGGCCGCATCCTCACCAAGCTCGGCCTGCGCGACCGCGTGCAGGTGGTCGTCCTCGCCTACGAGTCCGGGCTGGTACGGGCGGGCGGCGGCGCGGCCTAGACCCTGGCTATCCGCTCCACGAAGTCCGCCACCGCCGCCCGGACGTCCTGAGCCGTCCACTCCAGCCCCGCTTCCGCGACCGTGACCTCCGTGAGGGAGACCCCGGGCGGCCCGGTGCCCGAGGCGTGCCAGACGCGGAACAGCAGCACCTTCGTCTCCTCCGCCTGCCGCAGCGCCGCCTCGTTCAGCACCTCCGGCGCGTACGGCAGCCACACCTGGAACTGGTGCGTGTGCGGCGGCTCCGGATGGACGCGGAACCACGGGACGGCCGACTCCGCGAACCCCTCGGCGAGCGCGGCCGCCACCTCGCGCGCGTGCGCCACGTACGACGGCAGGCGCGGCAGCTCCCGCTCCAGGCCCAGCAGCGCCGACAGGGCCGCCGGATACTGCTGGAAGACCTGCCCCCCGTACCGGTGGCGCCACACCCGCGCCTCCGCCACCAGCGACGCGGGACCGGCCAGCACCGCGCCCGACAACCCGCCCAGCGACTTGTAGAAGGACAGGTAGACGCTGTCCGCGAGCCCGGCGATCTCCGCCAGCGGCCGCCCGAAGTGGGTCACGCACTCCCACAGGCGCGCCCCGTCGAAGTGCACCACAGCGTCCCGCTCACGCGCCGCGTCCACCACCGCGACCAGCTCGTCCCAGGTGGGCAGGACGAAGCCCGCGTCCCGCAGCGGCAGCTCCAGCATCAGCGTCCCGAACGGCTCCGCCAGGTCCTGGACCTCCTCGGCCGTCGGCTGCCTGGGCTCCCGCGTCGGATGGACCGTGCGCAGCCCGCCGACGACCGACAGCGCACCGCTCTCGTGGACCTCCGGATGCGCGAGCGGGTGGATCGCCACCACGTCGTTGCCCGTACGCCCCGCCCAGCCGCGCAGCGCGGCCTGCTGCGCCATCGTGCCCGTCGGGAAGAACGCGGCGGCCGGGAAGCCCAGCAGCGCGGCCACCCGCCGCTCCAGCTCCGCGACCACCCCGTCCCCGTAGATGTCAGGACCCTCGTCCAGGTCGTACACCGAGCCGCCCGCCTCGGCGAGCTCGGCCAGCGCCCCGCCCATGGGGCGGCTCATGAAGTCGTTGCCCAGCTTCCGCTCGGCGCCCCGCCACGCGGCCCGCCGGCGGTCCCGCACGTCGTCGGGGGAGGGCTCCCTCGCCTCTTCGGCCTCTTCGTTCGTGTCGCTCATGCACCGATCATCGCCCAGCCGCCGTCCGGCACGCACAGGCCTGTGGACAACTGTGCGAAGTGCCTGTGGACAACCGCGAGGCGGCCCCGGCGCTGGCGTAGCATGGCCAGAAATCGTCCGGTACCCGCCGCGGACTGGAACGGAAGGCCCCGACGCGTGAACCCAGCAGCACAGGAACCACTCGATCCACGGGACCGCCCCGCCCGGCTCACGGTCGGCGTGGTCGGCGCGGGCCGGGTGGGCCCCGCCCTCGCCGCCGCCCTGCGCCTCGCCGGACACCGGCCGGTCGCCGTCTCCGGTGTCTCGGACGCGTCCGTGCGGCGCGCCGCCACCCTGCTCCCCGACGTCCCCGTCGTCACCCCCGCCGAGGTCCTCGCCCGCGCCGAGCTGGTCCTCCTGACGGTTCCCGACGACGCGCTGGCCGCGCTCGTCCAGGGGCTCGCCGAGACCGGTGCCGTCCGGCCGGGACAGCTCCTCCTCCACACCTCGGGGCGGTACGGCACGAAGGTGCTCGACCCCGCCCTGCGCGCGGGCGCCCTCCCGCTGGCCCTGCACCCGGCCATGACGTTCACCGGCACCTCCGTGGACGTGCAGCGGCTGGCCGGCTGCTCCTTCGGCGTCACGGCCCCCGAGGAGCTGCGCCTGGCCGCCGAGGCGCTGGTCATCGAGATGGGCGGCGAGGCCGAGTGGATCGCGGAGGAGTCCCGTCCGCTCTACCACGCGGCGCTGGCGCTCGGCGCGAACCACCTGGTCACGCTGGTCGCCCAGTCGATGGAGCTGCTGCGCGCGGCCGGGGTCGAGGCCCCGGACCGGATGCTGGGCCCGCTCCTCGGCGCGGCCCTCGACAACGCGTTGCGCTCCGGCGACGCGGCCCTGACCGGCCCCGTCGCCCGCGGGGACGCGGGCACGGTCGCCGCGCACGTGGAGGTGTTGCGCGAGCACGCGCCGGCCGCCGTCGCCGGGTACCTGGCGATGGCCCGCACCACCGCGGACCGCGCGCTCGCCCACGGCATGCTCAAGCCGGAGATGGCCGAAGACCTCCTGGACGTCCTCGCGGACGGCGACAGCCTCGGGGACACCCGCGGCGGAGCCGGCGGGGGCGCCCGATGAGCCTCGCCCCCGTCCCCACCCGCGCGGACCTGGACCGGCTCCTGGACACCTGGCGCGCCGAACACCCCGCCCGCCGCGACGGCGTCGCGGTCGTCATGACCATGGGCGCGCTCCACGACGGGCACGCCACCCTGATACGCACGGCCCGCGCGCACGTCGGCCCCGCCGGGTTCGTCGTGGTCACCGTCTTCGTCAACCCCCTCCAGTTCGGCGCCGGCGAGGATCTCGACCGCTACCCCCGCACCCTCGACGCCGACCTCAAGACCGCCGAACACGCGGGCGCCGACGCCGTCTTCGCCCCGTCCGTGGACGAGGTCTACCCGGGCGGCGCGCCCCAGGTCAGGATCACCGCGGGCCCCATGGGCGAGCTGCTCGAAGGCGCCTCGCGCCCCGGCCACTTCGACGGCATGCTCACCGTCGTCGCCAAGCTGCTCCACCTCACCCGCCCCGACCTCGCGTTCTTCGGACAGAAGGACGCCCAGCAGCTCGCCCTGATCCGCCGCATGGCACGCGACCTGAACTTCCCCGTCGAGATCGTCGGCGTCCCGACCGTCCGCGAGGACGACGGCCTGGCCCTGTCCAGCCGTAACCGCTTCCTGTCCGCGGCGGAGCGCCGTACCGCCCTCGCCCTCTCCCGCGCGCTGTTCGCGGCCCGCGACCGGCTCGGCGCCCAGCACGCGCTGCGCGCCCGCGCGGAGTCGGCGCCCGCGCCGGACGCGCGCGCCGCCGGACTCTCCGCCCTCGGCGAGCCCCGGCTCGCGGCGGACGCGCACGCGGTGGCCCGCGCTGGCGGGCAGGCCCGCCCCTGCGGCGCCGACGCCGTGCGGGCCGCGGCCCGCACGGTCCTCGTGCCCGCCGCGCGCGCCGTACCGCCCCTGACGCTGGACTACCTCGCGCTGGTCGACCCCGCCGACTTCACGGAAGTCCCCGACGGCCACACCGGCGAGGCGATCCTCGCCGTCGCGGCGCGGGTCGGCGGCACCCGCCTCATCGACAACATCCCCCTGACCTTCGGAGCTCCCCAGTGACCGCAGAGTCCTCCCGGGGGACGCTCCCCGGATCGCCGGGATCCGCGCCCTCCCAGGAGATACCCGGCGCCGTCGCGACCGGGATACGGCTGGCCGCCCCCGCCCCCGGCTGGGCCCTGGACGCGGACGTCGTCGTGGTCGGCTCGGGCGTCGCCGGGCTCACCACGGCCCTGCGCTGCACCGCCGCCGGACTGCGTACGGTCGTCGTCACCAAGGCCCACCTGGACGACGGTTCCACCCGCTGGGCCCAGGGCGGCGTCGCCGCCGCGCTCGGCGAGGGCGACACCCCGGATCAGCACCTGGCCGACACCCTCGTCGCGGGCGTCGGCCTGTGCGACGAGGACGCCGTCCGCACGCTGGTCACCGAGGGCCCGGACGCCGTACGCCGCCTGATCGGGACCGGCGCCCACTTCGACACCGGCGCGGGCGGCGAGCTCCAGCTCACCCGCGAGGGCGGCCACCACCGCCGCCGTATCGCCCACGCGGGCGGTGACGCGACCGGCCTGGAGATCTCCCGCGCGCTCGTCGAGGCGGTCCGCGCCGCCGCGCTCACGACCGTCGAGAACGCGCTCGTCCTCGACCTGCTGACCGACGAGCACGGCCGTACGTCGGGCGTCACCCTCCACGTGATGGGCGAGGGCCAGCACGACGGCGTCGGCGCGGTCCACGCGCCCGCGGTGGTCCTCGCCACCGGCGGCATGGGCCAGGTCTTCTCCGCCACGACCAACCCCGCGGTGTCCACCGGCGACGGCGTGGCGCTGGCGCTGCGGGCGGGCGCCGAGGTGTCGGACCTGGAGTTCGTGCAGTTCCACCCCACCGTGCTGTTCCTGGGCGTGGGCGCGGAGGGCCAGCAGCCGCTGGTGTCCGAGGCGGTACGGGGCGAGGGCGCCCATCTCGTGGACGCCGGCGGGGTCCGCTTCATGCTCGACCAGCACGAACTGGCCGAGCTGGCGCCCCGCGACATCGTCGCCAAGGCGATCACGCGGCGCATGCGGGAGCAGGGCGCCGACCACATGTACCTGGACGCGCGGCACTTCGGCGCGGAGATGTGGGAGACCCGCTTCCCCACGATCCTGGCGGCCTGCCGCTCCCACGGCATCGACCCGGTGACGGAGCCGGTCCCGGTCGCCCCGGCGGCCCACTACGCGTCGGGCGGTGTCCGGACGGACCTGCGCGGGCGCACCACGGTCCCGGGGTTGTACGCGTGCGGCGAGGTGGCCTGCACGGGCGTCCACGGCGCGAACCGGCTGGCGTCGAACTCGCTCCTGGAGGGGCTGGTGTTCGCGGAGCGGATCGCGGCGGACGTGGCGGAGCGGCTGCACAGCGCAAGCGGGGAGCACCGCTCTCCTAAAGCGGGTGTCGTTCCCTCGGAAGAAGGCGTCTCATCCGAGGGCGCCATTCCCGACGCCGCCGTCCGCCCCTCCGACCTCGCCCCGCCCGCCTCCCGTCCCCTCCCCCTCATCGACCCCGAGGCCCGCATCCGGATCCAGCGGATCATGTCCGAGGGCGCCGGGGTCCTCCGCTCGGCCCGCAGTCTCGGCGCCGCCGCCCAGGCCCTCGAAGCCGTTCACCTGGACGCCCTGCGCGCCGAGGAGCAGCAGGGGGAGGGAGAGGTCAAGGCCGCCGTCCCCGGCGTGGACTCCTGGGAGACCTCGAACCTCCTCTGTGTCGCCCGCGTCCTCGTCGCCGCCGCTCTGGAGCGCGAGGAGACCCGCGGCTGCCACTGGCGCGAGGACCGGCCCGAGCGCGACGACGCCGACTGGCGCCGGCACCTGGTCGCGCGGTTGTCGCGCGACCGCAGTTTGACGGTCCGTCGTACGGGAACGGCTGCGTTCCCGCCCGTCGACCCCGTATACGTACATGCAGAACCCGACGTCCCCAGGGAGCCGTAACCGTGAGCACGCCCGAAGACAGTCCGCGCCCCGAGGCCGTGGACGTACCCCTGATCCAGATCGGCGCCCCGGCCGCGGCGTCCGCCGGGGGTGGCTGCGGCGACGGCTGCGGCTGCTCCGACGGCTTCGGCCCCGACGACCTGGAGTGCGGGCTCGACCCCGAACTCGCCCAGTTGCTCGCCGAGTCCGGCCTGGACCCCGTCCAGGTCGAGGACGTCGCGCACGTCGCCGTGGAGGAGGACCTCGACCACGGGGTGGACGTGACGACCGTCGCGACCGTCCCCGAGGACGCCGTCGCCACCGGTGACTTCACGGCCCGCGAGGGCGGCACGGTCGCCGGGATACACGTCGCCGAGGCCGTCCTGTCCGTCGTGGCCACCGACGAGTTCGCGGTGGAACGGCACGTCGCGGACGGCGACCGCGTGGAGGCGGGGCAGAAGCTGCTCAGCGTCACCGCCCGTACCCGCGACCTGCTCACCGCCGAGCGCAGCGCGCTCAACCTCCTGTGCCGGCTGTCCGGCATCGCGACGGCCACGCGCGCGTGGGCGGACGTCCTGGAGGGGACGTCGGCGAAGGTGCGCGACACCCGCAAGACCACGCCGGGGCTGCGGGCCCTGGAGAAGTACGCGGTCCGGTGCGGCGGCGGCGTCAACCACCGCATGTCGCTGTCGGACGCGGCGCTCGTGAAGGACAACCACGTGGTCGCGGCGGGGGGTGTCGCGGAGGCCTTCAAGGCGGTACGGGACAGCTTCCCCGGCGTGGCCGTCGAGGTGGAGGTCGACACCCTCCACCAGGTGCGCGAGGTGCTGGACGCGGGCGCGGACCTGATCCTGCTGGACAACTTCACGCCGGGCGAGACGGCGGAGGCGGTGGGCATCGTCGCGGGACGCGCGATCCTGGAGTCCTCCGGACGCCTCACCCTCGACACGGCGCGCGCGTACGCGGAGACGGGCGTCGACTTCCTCGCGGTGGGGGCGCTCACGCACTCGTCGCCGATCCTGGACATCGGCCTGGACCTGCGCGAGGCCGAGCCGTTCGACGCCGACGACGCCGACGACTTCGACACGGACGACCTCGGCGCGGACGCCGGGTCGGACGACGGTCCTGACGGGGTGGGCGCCTGATGCTGCTCACCATCGACGTCGGCAACACCCATACGGTGCTCGGCCTGTTCGACGGCGAGGACATCGTCGAGCACTGGCGGGTGTCCACGGACGCCCGCCGGACCGCCGACGAACTCGCCGTGCTGCTCCAGGGCTTGATGGGCATGCACCCGCTGCTCGGGGACGAACTGGGCGAGGGCGTCGAGGGGATCGCCATCTGCTCGACCGTCCCGTCCGTCCTGC
This sequence comes from Streptomyces liangshanensis, assembly GCF_011694815.1. Lineage (NCBI taxonomy): Bacteria > Bacillati > Actinomycetota > Actinomycetes > Kitasatosporales > Streptomycetaceae > Streptomyces > Streptomyces liangshanensis. The sequence goes on along the minus strand of NZ_CP050177.1, from coordinate 3,406,260 downwards.
ACGAGCTGCGCGAGGTGACCCGCCGCTACTACGGGGACGTCCCCTCGGTCCTGGTCGAGCCGGGCATCAAGACGGGCGTGCCGATCCTCATGGACAACCCCAAGGAGGTCGGCGCGGACCGCATCATCAACGCGGTCGCGGCGGTCGACCTCTACGGCGGTCCCGCCATCGTGGTCGACTTCGGCACGGCGACGACGTTCGACGCGGTCAGCGCGCGCGGGGAGTACGCGGGCGGGGTGATCGCGCCCGGCATCGAGATCTCGGTCGAGGCGCTCGGCGTGAAGGGCGCCCAGCTCCGCAAGATCGAGCTGGCCCGCCCCCGGAGCGTGATCGGCAAGAACACCGTGGAGGCGATGCAGTCCGGCATCGTGTACGGCTTCGCGGGCCAGGTCGACGGCGTGGTGACCCGCATGAAGCGCGAGCTGGCCGACGACCCCGACGAGGTCACGGTGATCGCCACGGGCGGCCTGGCGCCGATGGTGCTGGGCGAGGCCTCGGTGATCGACGAACACGAACCGTGGCTGACCCTGATCGGCCTCCGCCTGGTCTACGAACGCAACGTCTCCCGCATGTGACACCCCCACCCCCACCCCCACCGCGGCCCGGGTCCCCGCCCGGCCGCCCGGGCCGCGCCCGGGAAGGGGTGTTAAGCGGATTTTGTCCCCCCAGCGCGTAGGGTCGCCGCATGCCCACGCCATACGGATCCCGCGGCGGCATGGTGTTCGGCGCTGACGAGCTGCGTGTGCTCCGACGCGCCCTCGCCGTCGCCCTTCGTCCCGCCCCGCTCGCCGACGAGGACGTCCGGGCCTGCCTGCGGCTCGCCGAGTCCGTGGACGAGGCGGAGGCCGAGGCCGGCCGTCTGCGGGCGTTCCTGCTCGCGGACCTCGCCCGGTACCGCGCCGCCCTGCCCGGCTCCGTCGGGGGTTACCTGGAGCTGCTCCAGGACGCCCTCGCCACCGGTTACGCGCCGGGGCCCGACGACCTCGCCGCCCTGCGCGCCCTGCGCGGCAACGCCGTCGCCGCCGCCCTGCTCGACCGCTGCCAGGACCTCGCGGAGCGCGCGGTACGGGCGAGGTGGGGCGGTACGGGGAGCGCGTACGCCCAGGGCTCGTACCCCGGAGGCGAGGTCACCCACCAGACCCCCGCCCCGCGCACCCGGCTCTTCTCGCTCCCCGGCGGCCGCGCCGCCGACGAGCCGAAGCAGCCCCGCGAGCCGCGGCCCGCGCAGCCCGCCCAGCCGCAGCCGTCCCGCGACCCCCGCGAGCCGCGGAAGCCCGGCGAGCCCGCCCGTCCCATGCCCAAGCCGTCCGAGGTCTTCCCGCCGCGCCGCCGCCCGAAGCCCCCGCCCGAGGAGCGGGCGGCCGGGTAGCTAGTCTGGTCGCCATGGACTACGTATCCGCGCTTGTGCCCCCTGTGGTGATGGCAGCCTTCTTCATCGCGCTGGTCCGGACCATCGTCAAGAGCCAGGGCGGTGCGAACAAGGCCAAGGAGGACGCGGCCGTCGACGCCGCGCTCGCCCGGGCCGAGGCCGCCCAGCAGGGGCGTACGCCGGACACCCACGGCGTCTGAGGTCCCGGCGGGCGCCCGGCCGGCGCACCGCCCCGACCTCACCGCCCGTGACCAGGACGTACGGCTGATTCCTCGTCGTACGTCCTTTTTGTTACGTCAATAACCGGCCATTCGGACATCTCCTACTATGGTGGCGCTGTGCCCCGCCAATTGGGAGACCTTGAGGACGCCGTCATGACACGCGTCTGGCAATGGAACCGCCCGGTCACCGTCCGGGAAGTCCTCGAAGACCTTCAGCAGGAACGGTCCATCGCCTACACCACCGTCATGACCGTAATGGACAATCTCCATCAGAAGGGCTGGGTACGCAGGGAAGTCGACGGCCGCGCCTATCGATATACGGCGGTCTCCACCCGCCCCGCCTACGCCGCCGCCTTGATGAACGAGGCGTGGTCGAAGAGTGACAACCCGGCCGCCGCCCTTGTCGCGTTCTTCGGCATGATGTCGCCCGAGCAGCGCGGATCTCTCGAAGACGCCGTCCGTATCGTCCGCGTCGACCGCCCGGAAGGCGATCGCCCCGAACCCGAAGGGGATCGTCCGGAAGGCGACGGCCCGGAAGAGGGCGGTGCGGAAGGCGGCGGTACGGAAGCGGCGCCCCCGGAAGGCTCCCCGGGGAACGGCCGTCCCGGGGAACGGCGGGACGAGGGCGCCGACGGGACCGCGGAGGCGGGGCGATAGCGTCCGGGCATGTCCTCAGCCGTACCGCTTCCCAATGCGCCCGCGAATGCCCTCACGGTCCGCCGGGCCAGGCCCGGTGATGTGCCCGCGGTCCGCCGGCTGGTGGACCCTTACGTACGTCAAGGCATCCTCCTCGACAAAGCGCCGGTGACGCTTTACGAGGACATCCAGGAGTTCTGGGTCGTGGAACGCGACGAGGACGCGCGGGTCATCGGCTGCGGCGCCTTGCACGTGATGTGGGAAGACCTCGCCGAAGTGCGCACCCTGGCCGTGGATCCGGCGGTCAGAGGCCTGGGGGCGGGCCATCTCCTGCTGGACAAGCTCCTGGAGACCGCCCGGTGGCTGGGAGTGCGGCGCGTATTCTGCCTCACCTTCGAAGTCGAGTTCTTCGCGAAGCGCGGCTTCGTGGAGATCGGGGGGACACCGGTCGACCGAGATGTGTACAGGGAGCTGCTGCGTTCCTATGACGAGGGTGTTGCGGAGTTCCTCGGTCTCGAACGGGTGAAGCCGAACACCTTGGGCAACAGCCGGATGCTTCTGCACCTGTGAGCGTCCCATGAGAGCGTCCGATGCGGCAGAGCCCTATGTCCGAATCGCGCACGTTTCCCGTCTTCCCGTGCCGCTGAACCTCTGCCGAGGGTTTGTGTTTTCCTGAGAAAAGCGGTTTCCTTTCCGCGTACTGCAATTTTCGATGAAAGGAAATCCGGTGGCACAGAAGGTTCAGGTCCTTCTTGTCGATGACCTCGACGGTGGCGAGGCAGACGAGACGGTGACGTTCGCTCTCGACGGCAAGACCTACGAGATCGACCTCACCACCGCCAATGCGGACAAGCTGCGGGGTCTCCTCGATCCGTACACCAAGGGCGGTCGGCGTACCGGCGGCCGTGCCGCGGGCAGCCGTGGCAAGGGCCGTGTCGCGGCGGGCGGTAACAAGGACACCGCGGAAATCCGCAAGTGGGCGAAGGAGAACGGCTACAGCGTCAACGATCGCGGCCGCGTTCCGGCCGACATCCGCGAGGCTTACGAGAACGCCAACGGCTGAGCATTCGTACGGAGCGTAATTCTGTGCAGCAGCCGGGCCCGGTGGCACTCCGTGGCCGCCGCGTCCACGAGGCGTACGAGATCGGGGGCATCCCCACTGCCCCCGTTGCCCGTCGCCCGCCCGAACGGGGCGAGCGCCGGCAGTGTCGTCTCCACCTCGCGTCCCTGCTCGGGGGGCCGCAGCCATACGGCGGCCCCCCGCGCGACGCCCTCCGCCGGCCACCACGGCGGTACGGGCGCGGGGGTACGGCCCCCCTCGCCGAGTGCGGTCAGGCCGAGCGCCGCGGAGCCGATCGCGCCCCACTCCAGCCAGTCGAGCAGCCCCGGCAGCTCCTCCGCGCTCCCCGCGGCCACCAGCAGCCGTACGCGCCCGTCGCCGAGAGCCACGGGGCCCGTCCGGCCGATCCGCCGCAGCAGGGCCGCACCGGCGCCCGCGGGCATCTCCAGCACGTCGAAGCGCACCCCCGTCAGCACGTGGAGCGGGAGTCCCTCGTCCGTGGGCCAGCCGAGTCCGCCAGGACCGTCCCCGTACCAGTGCGCCCATGAGGACGCCCGGTGGGATGATGGTGCGTACCGGTCCCACGCCTCCCGGCGGCCCCACCGGACGCGAGCGCCCTCCAGGGGTGCGCGGGGGAGGGGGACGGTCGGTGTCATACCCGGGGGAACTCCCGGGAGCGACCCGGAGTTACGGAATGTGTACGGGTGGTCGCGCTGCGTGTCCGAGTTGTGGGCGTACGGGCGCATTGCGGAGCGCAAGGTTGTTCGCCCGTAGCGGAGGGAATCGGCGTGCGCCGCATGGACTGTCAGTCTTTGCGGGTAAGACATTCCTAGTGGGGAGGGGCGACACGCGGTTTCGGGCGTCTCACGTTCGCCATCGGCGTACTGCCGATGAGGGTATCTGCCTGGCCTGCGGGAACATCGTCTCGCACCATCAGGTTGGAGCTGTTGACGGCGTCCGGGGCTCACGGCCGAGGACGCGGGACCCGGCAGTTGGAATGAGCGGTCCCCGCTTGCGGGACTAAGCTGCGGAAGGACAGGGAGGGGACCGACCCCTTTACTGCCTGACCGCTCTGAGGAGCGATTAACGATGTTCGAGAGGTTCACCGACCGCGCGCGGCGGGTTGTCGTCCTGGCTCAGGAAGAAGCCCGGATGCTCAACCACAACTACATCGGCACCGAGCACATCCTCCTGGGCCTTATCCACGAGGGTGAGGGTGTCGCCGCTAAGGCCCTGGAGAGCCTCGGGATTTCGCTCGAGGCGGTCCGCCAGCAGGTGGAGGAGATCATCGGGCAGGGGCAGCAGGCCCCGTCCGGCCACATCCCCTTCACTCCCCGTGCCAAGAAGGTCCTGGAGCTGTCGCTCCGCGAGGCCCTTCAGCTGGGCCACAACTACATCGGCACGGAGCACATCCTGCTCGGCCTGATCCGCGAGGGCGAGGGCGTCGCCGCCCAGGTCCTCGTGAAGCTGGGCGCCGATCTCAACCGGGTGCGGCAGCAGGTCATCCAGCTGCTCTCCGGCTACCAGGGCAAGGAGGCCGCCACCGCCGGCGGTCCTGCCGAGGGCACGCCCTCCACGTCCCTGGTCCTCGACCAGTTCGGCCGGAATCTCACCCAGGCCGCCCGCGAGTCCAAGCTCGACCCGGTCATCGGGCGCGAGAAGGAGATCGAGCGGGTCATGCAGGTGCTGTCCCGCCGTACGAAGAACAACCCTGTGCTCATCGGCGAGCCCGGCGTCGGCAAGACGGCGGTCGTCGAGGGACTGGCGCAGGCCATCGTCAAGGGCGAGGTGCCCGAGACCCTCAAGGACAAGCACCTCTACACCCTCGACCTGGGCGCGCTCGTCGCCGGTTCCCGGTACCGCGGTGACTTCGAGGAGCGCCTCAAGAAGGTGCTCAAGGAGATCCGCACCCGCGGCGACATCATCCTGTTCATCGACGAGCTCCACACCCTCGTGGGCGCGGGTGCCGCCGAGGGCGCGATCGACGCGGCTTCGATCCTGAAGCCGATGCTGGCCCGCGGCGAGCTCCAGACCATCGGTGCGACCACGCTGGACGAGTACCGCAAGCACCTGGAGAAGGACGCGGCGCTGGAGCGCCGTTTCCAGCCCATCCAGGTCGCGGAGCCGTCGCTGCCGCACACGATCGAGATCCTCAAGGGGCTGCGCGACCGTTACGAGGCGCACCACCGCGTGTCCATCACGGACTCCGCGCTGGTCGCCGCCGCGACGCTCGCCGACCGCTACATCTCGGACCGCTTCCTGCCGGACAAGGCGATCGACCTGATCGACGAGGCCGGTTCCCGGATGCGCATCCGCCGGATGACGGCCCCGCCGGACCTCCGCGAGTTCGACGAGAAGATCGCGGGTGTCCGCCGCGACAAGGAGTCGGCGATCGACTCCCAGGACTTCGAGAAGGCGGCGTCTCTCCGTGACAAGGAGAAGCAGCTGCTGGCGGCGAAGACCAAGCGGGAGAAGGAGTGGAAGGCCGGCGACATGGACGTCGTCGCCGAGGTGGACGAGGAGCTGATCGCCGAGGTCCTGGCGACGGCCACCGGCATCCCGGTCTTCAAGCTCACCGAGGAGGAGTCCTCGCGGCTGCTGCGCATGGAGGACGAGCTCCACAAGCGCGTCATCGGCCAGAAGGACGCCATCAAGGCGCTCTCGCAGGCGATCCGTCGTACGCGAGCGGGTCTGAAGGACCCGAAGCGTCCCGGTGGCTCGTTCATCTTCGCCGGCCCGTCCGGTGTCGGTAAGACCGAGCTGTCGAAGACGCTCGCCGAATTCCTCTTCGGCGACGAGGACGCGCTGATCGCGCTCGACATGTCGGAGTTCAGCGAGAAGCACACGGTCTCGCGTCTCTTCGGTTCGCCCCCCGGTTACGTGGGGTACGAAGAGGGCGGCCAGCTCACCGAGAAGGTGCGCAGGAAGCCGTTCTCCGTCGTCCTCTTCGACGAGGTCGAGAAGGCCCACCCCGATATCTTCAATTCGCTTCTCCAGATCCTGGAGGACGGTCGTCTGACCGACTCCCAGGGCAGGGTCGTCGACTTCAAGAACACGGTCATCATCATGACGACCAACCTCGGGACCAGGGACATCTCCAAGGGGTTCAACCTGGGCTTCGCGGCGCAGGGCGACACCAAGAGCACGTACGACCGGATGAAGACGAAGGTCAACGAAGAACTCAAGCAGCACTTCCGGCCCGAGTTCCTCAACCGTGTCGACGACACGGTGGTCTTCCACCAGCTCACCGAGGAAGACATCATCCAGATCGTCGACCTCATGGTCGACAAGGTGGACGAGCGTCTGAAGGACCGGGACATGGGCCTCGAGCTCAGCCCGGCCGCGAAGTCGCTCCTCGCCAAGAAGGGCTACGACCCCGTGCTGGGCGCCCGGCCGCTGCGCCGGACCATCCAGCGTGAGATCGAGGACATGCTGTCGGAGAAGATCCTCTTCGGCGAGCTGCGCTCGGGTCACATCGTGGTCGTGGACACCGAGGGCGAGGGTGAGGCGAAGAAGTTCACCTTCCGCGGCGAGGAGAAGTCGGCCCTGCCGGACGCCCCGCCGATCGAGCAGGCGGCGGGCGGCGGCCCGAACCTGACGAAGGACGTCTAGTCCTCGGAAGCACACACGCACGAAGGGGCTGCCCCGGACCGTTCCGACGGTGCGGGGCAGCCCCTTTTGGCGTGTGCGCGCGGATGCGTCGTGCGGCGCCCGCCGTTGGTCCTGAAACGGACAGGGCTTTGGTCCGGGGGGTGTTCGGTGGGGGTGACAAGCCGCACAGGGGGTTTCGGGGCTACTAGGGGGCGTAGTGCCGGGTGCGCGCGTGGGGTGGGGCGGGAGGGCCCGGGCGGGGCGGGTGGGGGGTGGGTCAAGGGGCTTTATGCCGTTCCGACTTCTACGACGCGATGTCGTAGATGGGTGCTTTGGGGCGGGATGGGCGTTCGGGTTACCAAGGTGAGGACCGCCCGGCAGCCCTGCCGGGTCTCCTCATGCCCGGAGGTTTTCCCCGCATGTTCCAGCGCGAGCAGTTCCGTCTCTCCCGCCTCCCGTCCGCCCTGCGCACCCGGGCCGGCCTGGTGGCCGCCGGGCTCGGGGTGTCGATGGCTTGCGGGGCGGGCGCCGCGCTCGCCGCGACCGGGGGCGACGGGGGCGCCGACGCTGGGCCGGCCCGGGGCGCGACCGCCGTGACCGCCTCCGCGGCGTCCGGCGCGATCGCCGAGCAGGCGGCCGCGCAGGCCGGCGCCGCGGCCGACGCCAAGAAGGCCGAGGCCGAGCGGGCGGCGGCGGAGGCGAAGAGGGCCGAGGCCGAGGCGAAGAAGCGGGCCGCGAAGGCCAAGGCGGACCAGGCCAGGGCCAAGGCGAAGGCCGACCGGATCAGGAAGGCGCACGGCTGGACGGGCCCGGTCGACCGCTACACCCTGAGCGCGACGTTCGGCCGGGGCGGCAGCATGTGGGCGCACCAGCACTCCGGCCAGGACTTCGCCGTACCGACCGGCACCCCGGTCAAGGCGGCCCACAGCGGCACGGTCGTCAAGGCGGGACCGAACGGCGCCGGTGACGGACCCGCGTACGGCAACGCCATCGTGATCCGGCACGGCGACGGGACGTACTCGCAGTACGCGCACCTGTCCCAGGTCAAGGTGTGGGTCGGCCAGCACGTGAAGGCCGACCAGCGGATCGCGTACTCCGGGAACACCGGCAACTCCAGCGGCCCCCACCTGCACTTCGAGATCCGTACGACCCCGAACTACGGGTCGGCGGTCAACCCGCTCACCTTCCTGCGGCACATGGGCGTCACGGTCTGAGCCGTAGGGCCTGTCCGGTCCTCAGAGGTCGACGTGATGGGCCTGGGTGATCAGGTCCGTCGAGACCTCCAGGATGGCCAGGCGCTTCTCCTCGTCGTCCCCGGCGATGTCCTTGAGGGCGAACTGTCCCGCGTGCATGGTGAAGAGCGCGCTGGAGCAGCGGACCCGGTTGGCCATGGTGGCGTCGGGGTCCAGGAGCAGTTCCATCAGCGCCAACATGCGGTCCTTGAAGGTCTCGCCGATGCTGAGGTCCCGGATCGTCGCCTGGTTCTCCTGCATGAAGCGGAAGATCGGGGACGCGCCGCGCAGGGCCATGCTGTAGCGGCGCAGGATCTCGCGCTTCGTCTCCAGGGTGGCGGGCTGGGTCTTGCCCCACTCGATCAGCGTGTCGATCGGCCGGGTCACGTCCTGGAAGACGCTGATCAGGATGTCCTCCTTGGTCTTGAAGTGGTAGTACAGCGCCGCCTTGGTCACGTCCAGCTGCTCGGCGATCTCCCGCAGGGAGGTCTTCTCGTACCCGTGTTCGGCGAAGAGCTCCATCGCGACATCCTGGATGCGCTGACGGGTGTTGCCCCGTCGGGGGTGCTGAGTGCTGCCCACGGTGCTCTCCTTGGGGAAAAACTTACTTGACGCCCGGCAAGTTAGCCGTCTACCTTCCTCAGTGTAATGCTAGCTTGCCGGGCGGCAAGTAAGTCAGGGGAGTAGGGGAAGATGAGTCAGAAGACGGGGAAGGCCGGAGAGGCCGCGGGACCCGGGGACCTGTCGGCCGGGACGCCGACGCCCGGCAAGCCGGAGCCGCAGCCGCGCAGCGTGAGGATCGTGCTCCTCGCGCTCATGATCGCGATGCTGCTGGCCATGCTGGACAACATGATCGTCGGTACGGCGATGCCGACGATCGTCGGGGAGCTGGGCGGCCTGGAGCACTTGTCGTGGGTGGTCACCGCGTACACCCTCGCCACCGCCGCCTCGACCCCGATCTGGGGCAAGCTCGGCGACCTGTACGGCCGCAAGGGCGTCTTCCTCACCTCCATCGTGATCTTCCTGATCGGTTCCGCGCTGAGCGGGATGGCCCAGGACATGAGCCAGCTGATCGGCTTCCGCGCGATACAGGGCCTCGGCGCGGGCGGTCTGATGGTCGGCGTGATGGCGATCATCGGTGACCTGATCCCGCCCCGTGAGCGGGGCAAGTACCAGGGCATGATGGCCGGCGTGATGGCCCTCGCCATGATCGGCGGACCGCTGGTCGGCGGCGCCATCACCGACCACCTCGGCTGGCGCTGGAGCTTCTACATCAACCTCCCGCTGGGCGCGGTGGCGCTGGCGATGGTCACGGCCGTCCTGCACCTGCCCAGGAAGGACCGGTCGAAGGTCAGGATCGACTTCCTCGGCGCCGGGCTGCTCACCGTCGGCATCACCTCGATCGTGCTGGTCACGACCTGGGGCGGGACGGAGTACGACTGGAGCTCCGCGATCATCATGGAGCTCATCGCGCTCGGTGTGGTCGCGCTCATCGGCTTCGTCGTCGTCCAGAAGAAGACGGTCGAGCCGCTGCTGCCGCTGCACATCTTCCGCAACCGCAACTTCACCCTGATGTCGGTGATCGGGTTCCTCACCGGCTTCGTGATGTTCGGCGCCACGCTCTTCCTGCCGCTGTACCAGCAGGCCGTGCAGGGCGCCTCGGCCACCAACTCCGGTCTGCTGCTCCTGCCGATGCTGCTCGCGATGATGGTCGTCTCGCTGATCGCGGGCCGCGTCACCACCAACAGCGGCAAGTACCGGATCTTCCCCATCATCGGCGGCGCCCTGATGACGGTCGGCCTGTTCCTGCTCGCGCAGATGGACACCGAGACCTCGCGGCTGACGTCCGGCGTCTACATGGCCGTGCTCGGCGCGGGCATGGGCTTCCTGATGCAGATCACGATGCTGGTCGCGCAGAACAGCGTCGAGCCCAAGGACATGGGCGTCGCGTCCTCCTCGACGACCCTCTTCCGCACGCTGGGCAGCTCGTTCGGTGTCGCCATCATGGGCGCGCTGTTCAACTCCCGCGTCCAGGACGAGATGGCGGCCCGGGGCGGCAGCACGGCCGGCGGCCTCCAGTCCGCGCAGCTCGACGCGGCCAGCCTGGCGAAGCTGCCGGAGGCGGTGCGCGAGGCGTACCAGCACGCGGTGTCCACCGGCATCCACGGCGCCTTCACCCTGGGCGCGGCGATCGCCGTGATCGGCTTCGTCGCGGCGTTCTTCGTCAAGGAGGTCCCGCTGCGCGGCGCGGGCCCGAAGCCGTCGGACGCCCCGGCCCCGACGGACGGCAGGATCCCGCAGTCGGCCTGACCCTCCGCTCCCTTGTTAGTACGCAACGCCCCCGGCGCACTCACCGCGCCGGGGGCGTTCGTATGTGCCGGGGAGAATGCGGGGATGGGTGACGAGGTGCGGAGTGGTGGCGGGGCGGGTGACTTTCTGGAGGCCGTGACGGAGGTGGCTCGGCTTCTGGGGTACGAGGAGGTCGCCGTCAGGCCGGGGGACCGGCAGGTCCGGCACCTCGCGCACGCGTTGCGCGGGCCGCTGCTCGGACGGGCGGCTCTGGGCGAGGAGTTGTTCGCCCCGTTGATGGCGGCGGCGGTGCACGACCCGGATCCCAGCTTCTGCCGCTGGTTCGTCGAGCCGGCCGTCTACGGATACGGACGCCGCCGGGTGATGGCCGCGCTGGTCGCGTACCTGCGGACCGGGACGGACGCCGAGCGGGCCGGTGCGGAACGGGCCTGGTACTGCGCCCATGTGCCCGTGCGCCCGGACCGGTCGCCGGCCTACGGGCCCGGCGGGGTACGGGATCCCGCCCTCGACGCGTCGCGGGACGTCCAGGACGACTGGCTGGAGGCCTCGATGCGGGTGTTCGCCGAGGTCGCCGATCCGGGTACGCGGCGACGTGTCGTGCGGTGGCTGCCCACCTCCCGCGAGGCCTATCCGCCGCGCCTGCGTGCGTTGCTGGACCGTACGCGCGCGTCCGCCCGGGACGATCCTGACCCCTACGTCCGTGGCTGGGGCGCTTCGGCCGACCGCGATGCCGGCTGAGTCCGCCCGCTCACTCCGGGTCGGGCAGGCGCAGGATCGGGAAGCTGCCCGTGGTGGTCGGGGCGTGTTCCGGGAGCCAGAGGACCGCCACCGCGCCGGACGCCGGCTCCGGGGCCTTTGCGGCGTCCGGTTCGGCGTTGCGGAAGGTCAGGCGGGCGCCCAGGACGCGGGCCTGGCCCGCCGCGATCGTCAGGCCCAGGCCGTGGCCGTGGCCCGCGCGGTCGCTCGCGCCCGTACGGAACCGGCTCGGGCCCTCGCGCAGGAGCGCCTCGGGGAAGCCGGGCCCGTGGTCCCGTACCCGTACGATCCGGCCCTCGACCGTCACCTCCACCGGCGTCCCGCCGTGCTTCGCCGCGTTGGCCAGCAGATTGCCCAGGATGCGTTCCAGGCGGCGGGGATCGGTGTTCACCCAGGAGGTGTGCGTCACGTGCACCTCGATGGCCGGGTCGAGCGCGGTCACCCGCCGCCGTACGAACTCGCCCAGCTCGATCTCCTGGAGCTCCGCCCGCTCCGACGCGCTGTCCAGCCGGGCCACTTCGAGCACGTCCTCGACCAGGGTGCGCAGGGCCTGCGCCCGGTCCCGTACCAGCTCGGTGGGGCGGCCCGGCGGCAGCAGTTCCGCCGCCGTGAGCAGGCCCGTCACCGGCGTGCGCAGCTCGTGGGCGATGTCCGCCGTCACCCGGCGCTCCGCCTCGATCCGTTCGTTCAGCGCGTCGGTCAGCGCGTCCACCGCCCGCGCCAGCTCGTCGGTCTCGTCCCGTACGACCCCGCCGACCGCGTCCCCCACCCGCACGTCCGTGTTGCCTTGCGCGACCCGCCCCGCCGCGGCCGCCGCCCGGCGCAGCCTGCGCGACAACTGGCCGCCGATCAGCACGCCCAGCGCGCACCCGCCGAAGACCACCGACGCCGAGCCGATGATCAGGGCCCGGTCCAGGTCCTTCATGATCGTCGTACTGCGGTCGGCGAACTTGTTGTGCAACGACAGCACCGTGCCGTTCCCGAGCGGTACCGCCGCCCAGACGTCCGGCACGCCCTCGCTGACGTCCTGCACGTACGTCGCGCGCCGGCCCTCCGCCATCTTCCGCCGCAGGTCGTGCGGCAGCGCCGGGTCGTTGACCTTCGTGCCGAACTTGGGCTCCTTGGTCGTGTCGTACATCCGCTGCGCGAACAGCAGCCGCTCCAACTGCACCTCGCGCGCGTTGTCGAGCATCGAGACCCGCGCCGCGTTGTGCACCACCAGGCTCAGCGCCACCGCGACCAGCGCGCCGACCGCCGCGATCGCGATGCTGATCTTCCAGCGGACCCCGGTCCGCAACGCCAGGCGCCTCATGCGCGGAGCCCTGTGCCGTACCCGCGGAGCCTCATGCCGTTCACACGGAGCCTCATGCCGTTCATGCGCGGAGCCTCATGCCTTGAGCTTGTAGCCGAAGCCGCGGACCGTGTCGATCCGGTCCTGCCCGATCTTGGTACGCAGCCGCTGGACGTGGACGTCCACCACCCGGGTGTCCCCGCCCCAGCCGTAGTCCCAGACCCGTTCCAGCAGCCGGTCGCGGGACAGGACCGTGCCGGGCGCGGTCGAGAACTCCAGCAGCAGCCGCATCTCGGTGGGCGTCAGCGCGACCGGCACCCCGCCCCTGCGCACCTCCATGCCCTCCGTGTCGATCTCCAGCTCGCCGAAGGTCAGCACCCCCCGCTCGTCCGGGCCCTGCCGCCCCGCCGGGTCCCCGGCCGCCCGGCCCGCGTGGCCGAAGCGGCGCAGGACGGCCCTGATCCGGGCCACCAGCACCGCCCCGTCGAACGGCTTGGTGACGTAGTCGTCCGCGCCGGCCTCCAGGCCGAGCACCACGTCGATCGCGTCGGCGCGCGCCGAGAGCATGATCACGGGCACGGTCGACTCGTCGCGGATACGGCGGCACAGGCTGACCCCGTCCAGGCCGGGGACCATCACGTCGAGCAGGGCGATGTCGGGGCGGTCGGCGCGGAACGCCTCAAGACCGGAGAGCCCGTCGGGCATCGCGGTCACCACGAAGCCGTCCCGCTCCAGCGCGAGCTGGGTGGCCTCGCGGATGACGTCGTCGTCCTCGACGAACAGCACATGGGTCTCGGCCATCGCGCGGCTCTCTCTGCTCTCGATCAATGAGGAGTGGGGGGGAGTGGGGACGGGGGACAGAGGACGGGACAGGGGCCGGGCCGCGGACTCAGTTCTGCCGCGGCACCGTCGGGTCCACGCCGTCGGGCGCCTGGACCGCGCCGTCGCCGACGGCGCTGCTGTAGTTGTTGCGCACGCGGTAGCGCTCGGTGAACCGGTTGCCGCTCCAGCTGTAGGTGACCACGTCCTCCCCGGAGGGGTACGCCACCGGATCACCCTTCGCGTACACCTGCTGGGTGAGGACCAGCTCGCCCCGGTCGATGGTGGCATAGACGGCCGGTTCCTCGACGGCGAAGACGCATCGGTACGTCCTGTCCGTCTCGCGGTACACAAACGTGCCGATGCCCACCGCGTCCCCGCAGGTCATCACGTTCACGACGACGTCCGGTACGGATCCGCCGGTCAGGTTCCCGTACGAGGTGTCCACCGGGTAGGCGCCCTCGGGGCACGGTTTCAGGGCGGCCTTGATCCGCGCGCTGACCTTGGGGTCGCGGCGCAGCAGCCACGCCGGGTCCACCGTCCTCACCGGCGGGGCCGCCGAGGTCGCCGGTGTCGGCACCCCCCGCTCCAGGGGCGCGGTGACGGCCGCGCCCTCGTCCCGCGTGCCCGTACCGCCGGTCGAACACCCGGCGGCCAGCAGGCACAGCACGGCCACGCCGGCCAGGGCCGCCGTACCCGCCGCGCACGGTCCGGCCGTACGGGCCGTACGGGCCGCACGCACCGTGAGCCGTCCCCTACCCGCCGCGCTCTGTCCCGCCGTCACCGGCCGGGCCGGGCCCCTCAGGCCACGCACCGCTCCCGCCCCCGATCCTGGCGGCCGATGAGGCCGCCGCCGTGCTCCGCCCGTTCCAGCATGCGCCCGTACCCCTCGTCGGCGGACCGGCTCGCCAGCTCCTCGCGCAGCCGGGCCAGCGCCCGGTGCAGCGTGCTCTTGACCGTACCGGCCGACATCCCGAGCGCCGCCGCCGTCTCCTCCGTGCTCATCTGCTCCCAGTGTCGCAGCACCACCACGCTGCGCTGCTTGGGAGCCAGGACGGAGAGGATGTCCATCAGCAGGGCCCGGTCGGCACGCTGCTCGGTGCCGTCCTCGACGCACGCGTCGGGCAGTTGCTCCGTGGGCACCTCTTCGAGGCGGCGCGCGCGCCACCACTCCGTACGGGTGTTGATCATGACGCGGCGCAGGTACGCGTCGGCGAGGGACTTGTCCGCGATGCCGTCCCACCGGCCGAACGTCCGGGCCAGCGCGGTCTGGAGCAGGTCCTGCGCGTCCACCGGGTCGGGCACGAGCCGCCGGGCGCTGCGCAGCAGGGCGTCCTGCCGGGTCCGTACGTACTCCTCGAACCCCAGCACCTCTCCGAGCACCTCGCCCTGCGTCATGACAACCGCCTCCGACCCCGTGACCGTCCTTGTGTTCCCCTTGCGCCACCGAAATTACGGAGCGGTTGTCACGGGGTTGTGCGGGGCAGCCGTCGGCAAACGCACGGCTGCCCATCGGTTGTGTAACGGAGATCCGCACGGCGGCGGAGGGGCACGGGGAGGAGGGGTACGGGTGGGAGGGGTACGGGTTGGAGGGGTACGGGGTGGAGGGGTACGGGGTGGAGGGGTGCGGCGGAAAGCGGAACGGGCCCGTGGAGTTCCGCACCCCACGGGCCCGCGCCGGTCCGGAGTCCCGCCCGTCAGCTCAGCGGCAGCCGGTACACGCCGTTCTCCATCGGCTCCACCAGGCCGTCGGCCACCAGGCCGTCCAGCGCCCGGGCCCGCTGCACCGGCTCGTCCCACACCGCGTCGAGCGCCTCCTGCGGTACGGGCGTGAGCGCCTCGCGCAGGACGGCGAGCAGCTTGCCGCGCACCTGGCGGTCGGTGCCCGCGTACGTCTGGCCGCGCCGGGCCGGGCCGTCGTGCGCCGGCTTGCCCGCCAGCCGCCACGCGCACCGGTCGGCGATCGGGCAGCGCACGCACTCCTCGCCCTTGGCCGTGCAGACCAGCGCGCCCAACTCCATGGAGGCGGCGGCCCAGCGGGCGGCGGTCGGCTCGTCCGGGGGGAGGAGGGAGCGGGCCAGCTTGCGTTCGGCGGCGGTGGTCGCGTTCGGCGGGAACTGCACACCGGTCACCGCCCGCGCGAAGACCCGGCGCACGTTCGTGTCCAGGACGGCGTGGCGCTGTCCGTACGCGAACGACGCGACGGCCGCCGCCGTGTACTCGCCGATCCCGGGCAGCGAGATCAACTGGGCGTGCTCGCTGGGCACATCCCCGCCGTACCGCTCCGTTATCGCCTGCGCCGCCCCGTGCAGGCGCAGCGCCCGGCGCGGGTAGCCGAGCCGCCCCCACGCCCGGACCGCCTCGCCGGGCGGCTCCTTCGCCAGGTCGGCGGGGCGCGGCCAGCGCGCGAGCCACGCCTCGTAGACCGGGAGGACGCGGCTCACCGGGGTCTGCTGGAGCATGAACTCGCTGACCATCACCCCCCAGGCACCGGCTTCCGGGCGGCGCCAGGGCAGGTCGCGGGCGTGGGTGTCGAACCACTCGATGACAGGGGCGTGGAGGGCGGCGGCGGACGCCGGGGCCGGGGCCGGCGGCGTCGCGGAGGTCTCGGGAGTCGGAGAGGTAGCAGTCATGGCACCTCCGATCCTGGCATGTCCCGGCGCGCGGACGGCGCATCGGACGCGTGTGCGGCGGGGTGCCTTCCGCGGGTGACCGATCACGGTCCGGCGGCCGTCGGGAGCGTCGCAAGCTGATGATCCGTAAAACTTGGGAAGACGGACGGCATGGGGGCGGGAGTTGGCGGAGATCTCTCGTACAGTTTGCGACGTGGGATCTTTGCGTAATCCGGTCGGTCCGCTCCCCTCCACCATCTACTGGCGACGGAGGGCAGTAGCGGCGACGCTGACCGCGCTGCTGGCTCTGTTGGTCGTGTGGGTCGTCACCTCGGGCGACGGCGGCGGAAAGAAGAGCGACGACCGGTCCGACGGGGCCAACCCGGCCACGTCGATCACCCCGGGGCCCTCCGGGTCCGGGCCCGCCATCAGTGAACAGCCGGGCGGGCGCGACGAGTCGGGCGGTACGGGCGGCAGCGGCGGCGACGGCGGTACGGACGGCGGCGCGGGCGACAGCGGCAAGAACGGCGACCCCGCGGGCAGCGGCGGTGCCGGAGCGGGCGCGGGCGGCGCGGGTACGGGTGGCGCCGGTTCCGGCGGTGCCGGTACCGGTGGCACGACCGGAGCCGCGAACGGCGGTACGGGCGGCGGCGGGACGAGCGGCGGCGGTACGGGAACGGCGGGCACCGGTGGCGCCGGGAGCGCCAGTTCGGGGCGGCAGGTGCCGGCGAACTCCTCCCTCCCCACCTGCGTGAGGGGCTCGCTGATCCTGCGCCTCGACGTCAGCAAGAACGCCTACGAGCCCGGCGAGAAGCCCGCGTTCCGGCTCATCGCCACCAACACCTCCACCACCGCCTGCAAGGCGGACTTCGGGCCGAAGGCCATGGTGCTGACGGTCACCGACGCCGAGGACGACCAGCTGTGGTCCTCCAAGGACTGCCCCAGGACGGGCCGGGCGCTGTTCGAGGTCCCGGCGGGCGCGACGATCACCCGCACCGTGCAGTGGGACCGCGCGAAGAGCGCCCCGAAGTGCGCGAAGGCGCCGGCGGGGGCGGTGGCGCCGGGGACGTACCTGGTGGAGATCACCACGACGGGCGCGTCGGTGCAGCAGGGGCAGAAGTCGATCCGGCTGGAGAAGGACTGACCGACCCCGGGGGCGGTACGGCCCGGCCTTCCGCCGGGTGCCCTCCAACGCCGGACGGGCGCCGGACGGGCCGAGTTACACGTACCGCTCCAGGATCGACGACTCCGCCAGCCGGGACAGGCCCTCGCGGACGCTGCGGGCCCGCGCCTCGCCGACGCCGTCCACCGTCTGGAGGTCGTCCACGCTCGCCGCGAGCAGCTTCTGGAGTCCGCCGAAGTGCTCCACGAGCCGCTCGATGATCGTGCCCGGCAGCCGCGGCACCTTCGCCAGCAGCCGGTAACCCCGCGGCGAGACCGCCGAGTCGAGCGTCTCGGGCGAACCGCTGTACCCCAACGCCCGCGCCACCACGGCCAGTTCCAGCAGCTCCGCGTGGCTCGGCGAGCCCAGCTCCGCGAGCGCCTCGTCGACCGTACGGGACCGCTTCGCCGTCGGCTCGGGCACGTAGTCCCGCACCACCAGCTCGCGTTCCGGCTCGACGCCCGCGATCAACTCGTCCAGCTGGAGCGAGAGGAGACGCCCGTCGGTGCCCAGCTCGACCACGTACTCCGCGATCTCGGTGGCGATCCTGCGCACCATCTCCAGGCGCTGCGCGACCGCCGTCACGTCCCGGACCGTGACCAGGTCCTCGATCTCCAGCGCGGAGAGCGTGCCCGCCACCTCGTCCAGGCGCAGCTTGTAGCGCTCCAGGGTGGCCAGTGCCTGGTTCGCCCGCGACAGGATCGCCGCCGACTCCTCCAGGACCCGGCGCTCCCCGTCCACGTACAGCGCGATCAGCCGCATCGACTGGGACACCGAGACCACCGGGAACCCGCACTGCTTGGAGACGCGGTCGGCGGTCCGGTGCCGGGTGCCCGTCTCCTCGGTGGGGATGGAGGACTCCGGGACCAGCTGCACGCCGGCCCGCAGGATCTTGGTGATGTCCTTGTCGAGGATGAGCGCGCCGTCGAGCTTGCACAGCTCGCGCAGGCGGGTCGCGGTGAACTCCACGTCCAGCACGAAGCCGCCCGTGCACATCGACTCGACGGTCTTGTCCATGCCGAGGACGATCAGACCGCCGGTGTTGCCGCGCAGGATCCGCTCCAGGCCGTCACGCAGCGGCATCCCGGGCGCCACGGCGCTCAGGGAGGCGCGCATGAGCGCCTCGTTGCCGGAGCCCGCGCCGGACTTTCCGGGTGCTGATGCCCGGTCGTTGGCTGCCACTGCACTCCTCCGGCTCGTACGGATGGGCGAGACCAGGGCAAAGTCTACCGGCGAGCGTTGTTGTCCCGTGGGGCGTCCGCACGACCTCGGCGCGGCAGCACCCTCAGAGCATCCCCCATGTCGGCGACTTCTGTGACCTTCATACCGGGGGGAATCCGTCCGGGGTCGGTCGGTACGAGGGCTTCGGTGAAGCCCAGGCGGTGCGCCTCGGCCAGCCGGCGCTGGACCCCGGTGACCCTTCTGACCTCGCCCGCGAGGCCCACCTCGCCGATCGCGACCAGGTTCTTCGGCAGCGGGGTGTCACTGGCGGCGGACGCCAGGGCGAGCGCGACGGCCAGGTCGGCGGCGGGCTCGGTGAGCTTCACCCCGCCGACGGTGGCGCAGTAGATGTCCCGCTTGCCGAGGGCGGTGATCCGGCCGCGCTGCTCCAGCACGGCCAGCATCATCGACACCCGGGACGTCTCCAGCCCCGACGTGGTGCGGCGGGGGGAGGGGATCTGCGAGTCGACCGTGAGGGCCTGCACCTCGGCGACCAGCGGGCGCCGGCCTTCGAGGGTGACCGTCAGGCAGGTGCCGGGGACGGGCTCGGCGCGGCGGGTCAGGAAGAGCCCCGACGGGTCGGCGAGGCCGGTGATCCCTTCGTCGTGCAGCTCGAAGCAGCCGACCTCGTCGGTCGTGCCGTACCGGTTCTTGATCCCGCGCACCAGGCGCAGCCGCGCGTGCCGGTCGCCCTCGAAGGACAGCACCACGTCCACGAGGTGCTCCAGCAGCCGGGGCCCGGCGATCGCGCCGTCCTTGGTGACGTGGCCCACCAGCATCGTGGACATGCCGCGGTCCTTGGAGGCGCGGATCAGCGCGCCCGCGACCTCGCGGACCTGCGCCATCCCGCCCGGCGCCCCGTCGATCTCCGGCGAGGCGACCGTCTGCACGGAGTCCAGGATGAGCAGGGACGGCTTGACCGCGTCGAGATGGCCGAGGACCGCCGAGAGGTCGGTCTCGGCGGCGAGGTAGAGGTGGTCGTCGATGGCCTTGATGCGGTCCGCGCGCAGCCGCACCTGGCTCGCGGACTCCTCGCCCGTCACGTAGAGCGTGCGGTGGTCCGCGTCGGCCGCCTTCGCCGCCACGTCCAGCAGCAGCGTGGACTTGCCGACGCCGGGCTCGCCCGCGATCAGCACCACGGCCCCGGGCACGAGCCCGCCGCCGAGGACCCGGTCGAACTCGTCCACCCCGGTCGAGCGCGCCGTCGCCGTACGCCCGTCGACCTGGCCGATGGGGAGGGCTGCGGTCGACACCCGGCCGGCCGCGGTGGTCCGTACCGCCGGGGCGCCGTACTCCTCGACCGTCCCCCACGCCTGGCATTCGGGGCAGCGCCCCAGCCATTTGACGGTCGTCCAGCCGCACTCGGTACAGCGGTAGGACGGCCTGTCCTTGGTGGATTTCGTACGGGCGGTTGCCATGGCGCCACCGTATAGGGCCCCACTGACAATCCGTCCGGCACGGGGGCGGGCCCCGGTCCGGTCCGGCGACTTCTGCCGGACGAGCGCCGGATGAGCGCCGATATGCCGTCCCGACCGGCCAGGCTGTGAGGGTGAACAGGACCCTGGTGTACGAGCGGTGGGCCGCGGAGGCCGTCCGTCCGGGCCGTCTGACGGTGGCCGTCTCCGCCGTGCATCCGGTGCGGGGGCCGGTGCGCTGTCCGGCCGCGCCGCTCGTCGCGGCCGAGCTGGAGCGGCTGGGGCATCCCACGGGCTTGGGGGCGCTGCTCCTCGGGCCGCCGGTCGTGCGTCCGCCGCGGCGGGGCGGGGCGGCGGGGAGCGGGTCCGCTGTCGTGTTCGCCGCGACGTACGTGGACGTCGACGGCACGGTGGCCGGGGTGGCGGTGGCGGGCGGCCCGGACCTGGGCGCGGACGTCCTGGAGGCCGCCGAGCGGTCCGTACGGGAGTGGGCGGCCCTCTTCCGTACCCGCCGGGTGCTGGTCGCCGAGACGGCCGGCACGTGTGCCGGTACGGAGGGGGCGGCGGCGTCCTGCGCGGCGGCGGCGCGCGCCCGGGAGACGGTGGCGGAGTTCCTGCGGCGGGGCGACACGGTGGTGCGGATCGGTTCGGGGGGCCCGGGTGGAGGCGGGGGCGGGGGCGGGGGCGGTGCGGCGGAGCTCGGCGCGGGAGACGGAGCGGGAGACGGCGCGGGTGAGGGCGCCGGGCCCGGCGCGGAGCCTGGCGCGGGTGAAGGCGTGGGGCCCGGTGCGGGTGGCGGCGCGGGTGAAGGCGGGGGAGACGGCGCGGGTGACGGCCCGGGAGACGGTGCGGGGGACGGGCCTGGGCGGCTTGTCGCGTTCGACGCCGGGCGGCCGGTGGAACGGCAGCTGGCCCGGCTGCGGGCGGTCGCCGACCCCGACCGCGTCTCCTTCGCGGTACGGCCCTGCACCCCGGTCGACGACGTCGTGCCGGTGGTCGCGGCGCTGCGCGAGGCCTTCCCCAGGTTGCGCGGACAGCATCCCGACCAGTGGTGCTACCGGTCCGCCGACCGCCGGGACGCCGTCCGGGCCCTCGCCGCGGCCAGTGACGTCGTCCTGCTGCTCGGCCGGCCGGACCCGGACCTCCTGGCGGGCCCGCCGGGCCCGGCGGCCGTCCGTCCGGTGGCGGCGGTACGGGACGTCCGCCGCGCGTGGCTCGCGGGCAGCGCGACCGTCGGCGTGGCCGCAGGACCGGAGACCCCCGCCGGTCTGCTGGCCGGGGTCACCGAGGCGCTGTCGGGCCTCGGGCCCTACAGCGTGGTGCGCCAGGAGTCCCGCCGCCGGGTCGTGGTCCGCCCCGGTGGGACCGGGCACCTGCCCCACCAGGCCGGGCGGTCAGCGGCGTTGCAGTGACGCCGCCCGGTGGATGAGGGCCAGCGCGGTGGGCTGGCGCCGGTGGACCCGGGTCAGCGACCTCATCGTGGCGAGCGCCGTGTCGGCGCGGGCGGACGACACCGCCGGGTAGCCGTCGAGGAAGGCGTGCCAGGTCGCGCACGCGGCCTCCAGGTGGCCGCGGGCGAAGTGCAGTTCGGCCAGGGCCGCGCAGGTGATGACGCGCGAGCGCGGCTCGCTGTCGGGGCGCCGGTCCAGGGAGGCCTGGAGCGCGGAGACGGCCCGGGACCCGTCGCCGAGGTGGGCCGCGACCGTCGCGTGCTGATGGGCGAGGGACGCGCCGTGATAGGCGCCGACGGCCGGTTCGTTCCGGTCGGCGCTCTCCAACTCCCTTGCCGCCTGGTCCAGTCGGCGGGTCGAGGCGGGGCCCGAGCCGGTCGCCGCCTCGGCCACGGCCAGTTGCCCGAGTATCCCCGCGCGGACCTGCGGAGGGGTACGGGCCGTCACGCGGCGGTGCGCCTCCTCGGCGAGGTCGAGGGCGCGGCGGTGGTGCTTGAGCGCGTGCGCCTGGATGCTCAGCGCGCGCAGGGCGAGGGCCTGGGCCGTGGGATCCCCGGCGGCCTCGGCCAGCTCCAGGCTGGTGCGGTAGTACCGCTGGGCCGGTCCGTGCAGCTCGTCGTCGAAGTGCATGAAGGCGCACAGGTAGCTCAACGTGGCGCCCGAGAGCAGGAGTTGGCGCCGCAGGGGGGAGGGTCCTGGAGCGCGGAGCAGCGGCGCCACGCTCTGGCTCAGGTACGCGGCCAGCGCGACCCTGGCGAAGCCTCCGCCGTGCGTCCGGTCGGCCGTCGAGAAGACGTCGATCATGGCGGCGACGGCCGCGGTGGCGGCCGGGGTGAGGCGCTGCGGGACGGCCTGCGGCAACGGGTGCGGGGCGGGCGGGGAGGGGCGCGGATCGTGTTCGTACACGAGCGCGGCCGCCGCTCGGTAACGCTGGGCGACCCGCCGGCCCAGGTCGACCAACTGCCGGGCGGGGGTGGGCGATTCGGCCGCCGAACCGCCCCCGGCGGCCGCCGGGGGCAGCACGTCGGCCACCGTGACGCGCCGGCCGAGGCGGCGGGAGAACGCCTCGGCGAGCAGTTCCGGGGCCGGGGGTCTGGGGCGGATCCCGGCCGCCCACTGGGACACCGAGGCGCGCTGGTAGCGGAGGGTCAGGCCGGACTCGGCGCCGAGGCGATTGACGGCCCGCGCCAATTCCTCACCGGTCCAGCCCGTCTCGGCCAGGAGATCCCGGAACATCCCGTTCGGCGGACGCCGTGCCATCAGGGGAAACCTTTCGGACTCATTCGCCGACGTATTGCGCCGAACGCCGGCCGTATTGCGGAATGCGCCCGGAGCGTGTGTCCCTCGTTCCCCGTGATCCTCACATTCGACAGGGAACCGCCTCCCGTCCGATATTCACAACCGTGTTTTCGGACATCCGCCCACCGGTGTCCGATTCGCGCTTCCCGACCCCTGTGGTCTGCGGCGGGACCGAGTGTCGATCTGCCCCACACGCCTCTTGAACCGCCTGTGGATCACATGTGAGGCCCGGGCGGAGCCGCGACTTCCGCTGCCTTTTGACAGCCGCGAACATTTAACAGGTCACGCTCCAGGAAATGTCTTGAGGGTCGGGTGCCTGGTCCACTCTGGAAAAGATCGCCGGTCGGCCGGCCCGTTCACCGGCGCGCCGACCGCATGTTTCCCTTTCCTTTCGACAGGAGGCACAGGGCAATGCCCGCCTCATCCCGCGATACCGTTCCGCGTGCCACGCTCCACCTCTTTCCCGGACAGGGCGACTTCGCTCTCACCCCCTTGGTGAAAGGACTGCGGGCCCATCGGCCGCTGCGCGACGCGGTCACCGGGGTGTTCGAGGACATCGACCGGGTCGCCGTCGAGCACGGACTCGCCCCGCTGGGCCCGCGCCTGGTCTCCGACGCCCCGCCCAGCGGGCGCGAACTGGCCGAAGGGCCCCCGGGGACCGCCCAGTTGGCGCTGTTCGGGGCCTCTCTGTCCGTGCACCGGGCGCTGTGCGCGGCCGGACAGGCGCCCGAACGGCTGCTCGCCGTGAGCTTCGGCGAGATCCCCGCGCTGGTCGCGGCCTGCTGCTTCACGGTCGCCGACGGCGCCCGGATCGCCCTGAGACTGGGGCAGTTGCTGCACCACTGCCCCGGCGGGCTGACCCTGCTCGGGGCCGGCGAGGAAGCGGCCCACGCGCTCCTGCGCACGGCCGGGGTGGCCCTCGGCCCCGCCCGGGCGCGGGTGGTCGTCGGCTGTGTCAACGACTCCCGCGAGACCGTGCTCGCGGGCCCGCTGCCCGCCCTGGAACGGGTGGAGCGGCTCGCCCGCGCCCGCGCGCTCCCGGCCACCCGGCTGCGCCTGCCGTTCCTCTCCCACCACCCGTCGCTGGGCCGCACCGCGACCGCCTTCGCCGCCTTCGTCCGGACCCTGCCGGCCCGGCCGCCCCGGCTGCCCGTCCACTCGGCCGTCGCCCAGGGTGTCCACGGCCCCGGTACGGACCTGCCGGCCGCGCTCGCGCACTGCCTGACCCGGCCCGCCCGGCTGCCCGGCACCCTGCGGCGCGCGGCCCCCGGCCCCGTACTGCTGCTGGAGGCCGGGACGGGCGGCGCGCTGACCCGTAACGCCCGGCACATCCTGCCCGGCGCGCTCGCCCGGGCGCCCCTCGTCGACCCCGATTTCCGCTGGTCGGCGCCCCCCGTACCCGTATCCCACCCCGGAGCCGTCGGATGAACCCGCCCGTCACCGCGCCCACCCCGGCCCACGCCACCACCCCCGAAGCCTCCGACGCCTCCGGAGCCGCCGAGGCCCCCGAGGCCCGCGAGATCCCCGAGGCGGCCCTCGCCGAACTCACCCGCCTCACCGGCACCGCCTGCCCGCCCGACCTGCGCGAGCGGATCGTGACCGCGCTCGCCGGCGGCCCCGCCCCGCTCCCCGCCGAGGCCGGCCTCTCCGACGACCACGCCGTCCACCTGAGGCTGCGCCGCCTCGCCGAGTCCCTGCCCGGCCTCCAGGAGGTCTTCTCCGACACCGAGTTGCTCGCCGAGGTCGGCGCGTGTGTCGGCGCCGCCGACCCCAGCCTCTACATGGCGGCGCTCTCGCACTACATCCTGTGCGCCGGCTCCGTCCTCACCCTCTCCGGCGGCGACCGGCCCGCCCCCGCCCTCGCTCGGCTCGAAGGGGCCCGCGCCCGGGGCGTGTTCATGGTCACCGAGATCGGTGACGCCAGCAGCCACCTCGCGATCCGCACCACCGCGACCTTCGACCCGGAGCGCCGCGAGTTCGTCCTGCACACCCCCGACGCCCGGGCCGCCAAGTTCTCCGCCGTCGCCGTGCTCGGCCTCCCGCAGACGGCGGTCGTCTGCGCGCGGGTCCTCACCGGGGGCCGGGACGCGGGAGTCTTCTCCTTCGCCGTCGAACTGAGCGACGACGACGGCGTTCTGGTGCCCGGCGTGCACATCTCCGCCCCGCTCTCCGCGCACGCGCTGCCCCTCGCGTACGCCGTCGTCCGCTTCGACCAGGTCCGAGTCCCGTACGCCGACTGGCTGCGGGACAGCGCCGATCTCGACGCGGACGGGATCCCCCACGACCCGCTCGGCACCCCCGACGCGAGGCTCCGGCGGACGCTGTCCGTCGGCCAGGCGCTCTGGGCGACCCTGCCCACCGCGATGGCCGCGATGGCGCGCGGCGCCGCCGTCACCACCCTGCGCCACTCCGCCCACCGCCGCTCCCACGGCAGGCTCGCGCCCGGCGCGCCGGTGCTCACGTACCGCACCCAGCAGCACGCCGTGCTCGGCGCCGTCGCCGAGGCCTTCGCGCTGAGCTGTACGGCGGCCACGGCCCGCGACACCTGGCGCGCGGCCCACCGGCCCCCGGAAGGGACGGGGGCGCTCCCGGCCCGGGCCCGCGCCGGCGCGAGGATGACGTTCGCGCCCTGGTCCGCCGTCGACCGGCCGCTGGCCGCCTACAAGGCCTTCACCGTGCGGGAGACCGCCCGGCTCGCCGCCTCCTGCCAGCACCGCAGCGGCCTCGCCGGGTTCCTGGACGTCAACCGGCTCCAGTCCTGGCAGGGATTCGCCCACGCCTTCGACAGCGCGGGCGGCGACAGCACGCTCATCATGCTCGACACCGGCCGCGCCCTCGCCACCGACGACGCACCGGCCGACCCCGAACCCGGACCCGGCACCCCGCACCACGCCCTCTCCCCGGCCGACCCCGCCTGGTGGCCGGCCGTCACCCGCGCCCTGCAACGCCGGCTCACCGCCGACCTGCGCGGCGCGCTGCGGGCCCGTACCGAACAGGGCCTGGAGGGGCTGGAGTTGTGGAACCCGCTGCTGGGGCGGGCGCAACGGCTGGGCGAGGTGTACGCGCACCGCCTCGCGGCCGAGAACCTCACCGCCGTCGTGGACGCCGCCGAGGAGCCCGAGGTGAAACAGGCGCTGCCCCCGCTGGCCGCGCTGTACGGACTCCTCCAGGCCGAGCGCCTGTCCGGCGTCCTCCAGTCGGCGGGAGTCCTGGACGCCTCCACCGTCACCGCGCTCCCCGCGCTCACGGACGACCGGTGCGACGAGCTGACCCCCCACCTCCCGCTGTTGGCGCGGGCCATGGCCCTGCCCGACCGACTGGCCCCCGCGCCGCTGGGCGCCGACGCCTACGCGGCGGCGCTCGTCGAGGAGACGGCCGTCCGTACGAACGGCACCCCGGACCCCGCCACCGACCGAGGCAGGACCACATGAGCGCCCGTACGGAACCCGCCATCGGCATCCTCGGCATGGGCGCCCACCTCCCCGCCCGGCGGCGGGACAACGAGGAGGTCGCCCGCTCCACCGGGGTCACCCCGCAGTGGATCGCCGAACGCACCGGCGTCCGCGTCCGCCACGTCGCCGCCCCCGACGAGGCGGCCTCCGACCTCGCGGCGGCGGCCGTCCGCGCCGCCGCCGACGCGGCCGGCATCCGGACCGACGAGATCGGCGTCCTCGTCTCCGCCACCTCCACCCCCGACGAGCTGGGCCCCTCCACCGCCTGCCGGGTCCAGGCCCTCACCGGCGCGCACCACGCCGTCGCCCTCGACGTCAGCGCCGCCTGCTCCGGCTGGCTCTTCGCCGCCAAGGTCGCCCACGACTGGCTGCGCGGCGACCCCCGCGTCCGGTACGCGGCGGTCGTCGGCGTCGAGGCGTACTCCAAGTTCCTCGACCTCACCGACCGCGGTACGGCGGTGCTCTTCGCCGACGGCGCCGCCGCGGCCATCCTGGGGCCGGTCCGACAGGGGCGCGGATTCCGCGAGTTCCGCCTCGGATCCGACGGGCGCGGCGCCCACCACGTCCTCATCCCGGCCGGCGGCAGCCGCCGGCCCGCCACCGCCGCGACGCTCGACAGCGGCGCCCACTTCATCCACATGGACGGCCGGGCCGTCCGCGACTTCATCGTGGACGTCTTCCCCCGCCTGGTCGAGGAGACGCTCAAGCGGAACGACCTCGTGCTGGACGACATCGACGCGTTTGTCGTCCACCAGCCCAACCCCGTCCTCCTGCGCCGCCTCGGCGCCGAGATGGGCATCCCGCCCGGCCGCCTGGTCGTCGTCGGGGACCAGGTCGGCAACATCGGCGCCGCCTCGGCCCCGTACGCCCTGGCGACCGCCGCCGCGCGCGGACTCGTGCCGGACGGCGGCCGGGTCCTCATCACCGTCTTCGGCGCGGGCCTCACCTGGGGCAGCGCCCTCCTGGACTGGACCGGCGCCCCCGGCGCCGGGATCCCCACCGCACCGCTTCCCACGGACCGGCGAAGGAGCCACCAGTGACCACCAGCCCGACCAGCACCGGAAGCCATGGCACCGGAAGCCATGGCACCGGAACCCCAGGCACCGGAACCCCCGGCGCCGCGACCGCCGGCCCCGCGACCCCCGGCCCTGGGACCACCGACCCGGCCGCGCGCCCCTCCCGCGTCGGCACCACCGTCCTGTCCACCTTCCGCGTCGACGGCGCCCGCGCGCTGGTCACCGGCGCCTCCCGGGGCATCGGCCGCGCCGTCGCCCGGGCCCTCGCCGAGGCGGGCGCCGACGTCGCCCTCTCCGCCCGTACCGGCGACGCGCTCAAGGAGACCGCCTCGCTCGTCCAGGACCAGGGGCGCACGGCCGTGCTGGTGCCCGGCGACCTCGCCGACACCGCCCGGGCCGCGCACGTCGTGGACCAGGCGGCCCACGCGCTCGGCGGCCTCGACATCGTCGTCCACAACGCGGGCGTGCTGCCCATGGAGGAGGACGGGTCCCCGGTCGTCCTGCCCCTCCAGGAATCCTTCCAGCGGGACTGGGACAGCGTCCTGCACGTCAACCTCGGCGCCACCGCCGCCGTGTGCCGGGCCGCGCACCCGCACCTCGCCGCCTCCCCCCGGGCCAGCCTCGTACTGATGTCGTCCGTCGCGGGCGTGGTCGGCGCGCCCCGCATGGAGGCGTACGCCGCCTCGAAGGCGGCGCAGATCTCGCTCGTACGGAGTCTCGCCACGGGCTGGGCGCGCCAGGGGATCCGGGTCAACGCGCTGTGCCCCGGCTGGACCCGCACGGACATGACGGCGTTCGCGTACGGCAGCGGGCCGCTCTCCGACTGGCTGATGGGGCATGTGCCGCTGGGGCGTTGGGCCGAGGTGACGGACGTGGCGGCGGCCACGCTCTACCTGGCCTCGCCGGCGTCCGCGTACCTGACCGGCCACGCGCTGGTGCTGGACGGCGGGATGTCCGTACCGGACGGCGGCCTGGCGGGCACCCCCAAGCCGCCGTCCCCGTTCGTGGCGCCCGCCCCGGCCCCCGTACCGGCGCCCTCACCGCACGCCGGGCCGCTGGCGGCCGCGGATGCCGCCCGATGAACACCCGCACCCCCGGCCGGGCCGCCACCGCCACCGCCGTCGTCTGCGGCATCGGCTCCTGCCTGCCCCCGCGCTCCCTCACCAACGAAGAGATCGTGGCCCGCGGCGAGTTGGCGACCACCGACGCGTGGATCCGGTCCCGTACCGGCATCGCCCGCCGCCGCCACGCCGCCCCCGACGTCAGCACCGGCGACCTCGCCCTCGCCGCCGGGGAGGCCGCCATGCGGTCCGCCCCCGGCGTCCGGCCCGACCTGGTGCTGATCGCCACCACCACCCCCGACCGGCCCTGCCCCGCGACCGCGCCCGACGTCGCCCACCGGCTCGGCCTCGGGACCGTGCCGGCCTTCGACCTCGCGGCCGTCTGCTCCGGATTCCTGTACGCCCTGACCACGGCCAACGCCCTGATCACGCAAGGGACATGCCGTAACCCCCTGGTCATCGGCGCCGAGAAGTACTCCGCCATCGTCGACCCCCGGGACCGCGACACCGCCCCGATCTTCGGCGACGGCGCGGGCGCGTTCCTGCTGCGCCCGGGGGACCGCGACGAACCCGGCGCCCTCGTCGCCGCCGACCTCGGCGCGGACGGCGCGGGCAGCGACCTGATCGCCGTCGCCGGGGGCGGCTCCCGGCTGCCCGACACGGCCGGACTCGACCGGGACGAGCGGTACTTCCGGATGCGGGGACGCCAGGTGTACGCGCGGGCCGTCACCCACATGACGCGCTCCGCGCACAGCGCCCTCGACCGGGCCGGATGGCCCGCCCCGAGCATCGAGGCGTTCATCGGCCACCAGGCCAACCAACGCATCCTCGACTCCGTGGCCGAACGGCTCGGCGTCCCCGCCCACCACCGCTTCGGCAACATCGCGGACGTCGGCAACACCGCCGCCGCCTCCATCCCGCTGGCCCTCGCCGACACGGCGGCCCGGCGGCTCGTCAGGCCCGGCGCCCGGGCGCTGCTCACCGCCTTCGGCGGCGGGCTGACCTGGGGGGCGATCGCGCTCACCTGGCCCGCCGTCCTGCCGCACACCGCCGCGCCGGCACCCCGCCCCCCTTCCCACACCCTCACCGACGTCCCCCCGGACGCCCTCACAGATGCCCTCACGAACCGGAGTCCTCAGCCATGGAAGCTGTCAGCCAGTACCTCGTGACCCTGCTCGCCGACAAGTTCGACGTCGACCCCGACGCCGTCAAGCCCGGATCCACCCTCGCCGAACTGGAGCTGGACTCCCTGGCGGTGGTCGAGCTGTTCGTCACCGTCCGGGAGCAGTGGGGCGTCGAGCTCGACGACAGCGACTCGGCCGCCGACCTGACGGTCGAGGACGTGGCGCGCCTGGTCGCGGACCAACTGCCCGACGACAGCGGGCCCGTCGAGGCCACCGACCCCGGAACCCCGCGATGACCGGTCACGCGGCCACCCGCCGTACGGAACCCCTCGCCGTCACCGGCATCGGCCTCGTCACCCCCGCCGGCCTCGGCACCCGCGCGACCTGGGACCGGGTCTGCGCCGGCGTCCCCACCGCCGCCGCCGACCCCGAACTGGCGGGCCTGCCCGTCCCGTTCTCCTGCCGCGTCCCGGGCTTCGACCCCCGGGTCCACGTCGGCGTGCGGCAGGCGTGGCGCCTCGACCGCGCCACGCAGTTCGCGATCACGGCGGCCAGGGAGGCGGTCGCCGACGCCGGGCTCGACCCCCTGTCCTGGGACGGCCGCCGGGTCGCGGTGGTCATGGGGTCGGCGGCCGGCGGAGTCACGACGTACGAGAGCCAGCACTCCCGGCTGCTCAGGACCGGGCCGCGTTCGGTCTCGCCGCTGACCCTCCCGGCGTTCCTGCCGAACATGGCCGCCGGGCAGACCGCGATCGCCCTCGACGCGCGGGGCCCGGCCCTGCACACCTCCACGGCCTGCGCGTCGGGGGCCACCGCCCTGATCGTCGCCGCGATGCTGCTGCGGGAGGGGGCCTGCGACATCGCGGTCGCGGGCGGCACCGACGCCATGGTCACCCCGCTGTGCGTGACGGCGTTCTCCCAGATGGGCGCGCTGTCCGGACGCGCCGCCGAACCGGCCGCCGCGTCGCGGCCGTTCGACGCCGACCGGGACGGATTCGTCATCGCGGAGGGCGCCGGGGTCCTGGTGCTGGAGCGTGCGGGGCAGGCCGCCGCCCGGCGTGCGCCGGTGCACGCCCTGTTCGTGGGGCACGGTTCCACCACCGACGCCCATGACCCGGTCGCCCCCCATCCCGAGGGCCGGGGACTGCGCGAGGCGTTCCTGAGAGCCCTCGCCACGGCGGGAGCCGGGCCCGCCGACGTGGACCACATCAACGCCCACGGCACCAGCACCCCGCTCAACGACGCCCGGGAAGCGGGGGTGTTGCGCCGTCTCTTCGGCGCGCGCCCGCCGACGGTCACCTCCACGAAAGGGGTCATCGGGCACCCCATGGGCGCGGCGGGATCGATCGAGGCCGCGCTCACCGCGTTGACGGTCTCCCACCAACTGGCGCCCCCCACCGCCAACTTCAGGCGCCCGGACAGCGGGACGGGCGGCCTGGACCTGGTCACCGGCGGGGTGCACAAGCATCCGGTACGGCTCGCGCTCAGCGCGTCGGCCGGATTCGGCGGCCACAACACCGTGCTCGCCTTCCGGCCGCCGGAATCAAGCATTCCTGTCCCCTTTTGAGGGATACCTTCACTCGTTAGGATTAAATGGGCTCAAGGAGTGAGATGGGCGCGGGCCGCTCTGTCTAACGTCACCGGGTGACCAGCAGCAGTCCGGAAACCTCCCCGCACACCACCGGCGCACATCGCGCGCCCCGTCGCGCGCCCCGCTCCCCGGAGCGGCGGCCCCCCGTACGGTACGAGCCCTATCTGGACGGCCTGTTCACCTACTGCCTCTCCGTGCTCTGCGACCACGACGCGGCGACCGAGGTGCTCGGTGACGTCCTCGCCCTCTCCGAGCGGCAGTTCGGGCGCTCGCCGTCCGACGCGGGGGAGCGCAAGGCGTGGCTGTACGCGCTCGCCCGCTGGGCGTGCCTGCGCAAGCTCACCGCGCAGCGCCGCAAGCGCCAGGGGGCGCATTCGCCCCACCGCGAGCCGGAGCCCACGCGGGGCGCGCCGGGTAACGCGGGTGCGCCGGTCCGGGGGAGTGGCGCGGGCGCCTCCGCCGCGTACTCCGCCCCCGCCGCGTACTCCGCCGCCGACCCGGTCCCGGCCGCCGCCGCCGAGGAGCGCCGGCGGCACGAACTGGCCCAGCTGGCCTGGCCCGAGGCCGCCGGCACCACCCCCGAGCAGCGCGAGATCCTGGAGCTGGCCGTACGGCACCAGCTCGGCCCGCACGAGGTGGCCGCCGTCCTGTCGATGGAGCTGACGGCGGCCCGCGAGCTGCTCGCCTCCGCCGCGTGCGAGGTGGAACGCACCCGCGCCGCCCTCGCGGTCGTCGAGACCGGGAGCTGCCCCTCGGTCGCCCGCCTCACCGGTGACCACCAGGTCCTGCTCTCCGCCACGCTCCGCCGCGAACTGGTCCGGCACGTGGACGACTGCCCCCTGTGCCGCCGGGTCGCCGAGCGCGCCGAGGCGTCTGCCCCGTGGCCCGGTTCCCGTACGACACCCTCGGCCCGTACGCGTACCTCACCGGCGGTCCTGCCCCTCGTCGAGGCGCCGAGGGCCGCCGCGTACACCGCGATGATCCGCGCCCCGCGCGGCCGCGCGAGCGCCCCGCGCTTCGGGCGCAACGGCTTCCCGATGGACCCCAAGGACCGCGCGGCCCGCCGCGACCGGCTGCGCGCCCGCGCCGTGACCACCACCGTCGTGGCGACGGTCGTGGCCGCGCCGGTGCTCGCCCTGTGGGCGGCGTACCGGGGCGGCCCGCAGGCGGGGGAGGGGCAGGACGGCCCGTCGATCAGCGCCAGGGACGGCGAGGGGCGGCCGGACGACGAGGGCGGCGCGTACGAGCGGTACGAGAACGCGGGCAACGCCCAGGTGCGGGCGGAGGAGGGCTTCGGCCCGGCCGGGCCCGGCGGGGCGGGCGGCCGGGGTGGACCCGGGGGCCGTACGCCGGACGTCTCGGTCGAGGTGATCAGCGACGGCCCGCCCCCGCCCCCGGCCCGCCCGGGACAGCCGGCTCCCGGCCGGCTCGCGGTCGAGGCCCGGTCGTACGGCGGCGCGACCACCCTGACGCTGCGGGCGTACGGGGGCACGCCGGTGACGTGGTCGGCGGGGACGAGTGCGCGGTGGCTGCGGCTGAGCAGCAGCTCGGGGACGTTGGCTCCGGGCGATTCGATCACGCTCCGGGTGCTGATCGTCGAGCGGTACGAGCCCGCCGGGGCGTGGTCGGCGCGTGTCCTGCTGCACCCGTCCGGGGCGGTCGTGAAACTCGACGGCTACGGCCGCACGCCCCCGCGCCCGACCCACCCGTCCCCGACCCACCCGACGGACCCACCCCCGTCAACGCCGCCGCCGACGACCCCGCCCCCGTCCTCCGACCCCCCGACACCCCCACCGTCCCCGGACCCCCCGACGGACCCACCCCCGTCGAACCCCCCACCGACCTCCGAGAACCCCACACCCCCAGACCCGTCCCCCACCCCGACCTGAGCACCCGAGTCGCGGCTGTCCTCAATCGCCGGACGGGCTTGGGTGTGCCCGCTGCGGCCCGGATCTGACCTGCGGCTCGTCGCCGGGGGTCGGGCAGGGGCCGCGTCCTGCACTGCCCGCCCCCCTTCCAGGCGCACGTCCAGACAAATCAAGCCCGTCCGGCGTTTGAGGACATCTTTGACCCGCACCCGGCACCGGGGGCGAGCCACATCAAGCCCGTCCGGCGATTGAGGACACAGTGAGCCGCGCCCGAGCACCGGGCAGGCGCCGTCAGACGCGAGGCCCGCCGGCAGGCGAAGGGTCCGCCGGGTGCGGCGCGACCAGCGGCAACTCGCTCGCAAGCCGGCGCTCGCACAACGCCACCAGCTCCGCGTACCCCTCCGCCCCCATCATCTCCGTCAACTCAGGCCCGTACGTACGGAAAACCGGCTCCCCCGCCCCGTGCGCGGACGTCGCAGACGTACACCACCAGTGCAGGTCATGCCCCCCCGACCCCCACCCCCGCCGGTCGTACTCCCCGATCGACACCTGGAGCACCTTCGTGTCGTCGGGCCGCTCGATCCAGTCGTACGTACGCCGCACCGGCAGCTGCCAGCACACGTCCGGCTTGGTCTCCAGCGGCTCCCGCCCCTCGGACAGCGCCAGGATGTGCAGCGAGCACCCCGCGCCACCCGCGAAACCGGGCCGGTTCTGGAAGATGCACGACCCGTTCCAGCGGCGCGTCTGACGCTCGCCGTCCTCGTCGGTCTGCGTCCAGCCACCCCCCGCCGTGCCCTCCTCGTGGAACTGCCACTGCTCCGGCGTCAGCCGCGCCACATGCTTCGCGACCCGCTTCTCGTCGTCCTTGTCGGAGAAGTGCGCGCCCAGCGTGCAGCACCCGTCGTCGGCGCGGCCCGCCTGGATCCCCTGGCAGCCGCTGCCGAAGACGCACGACCACCGTGAGGTGAGCCACGTCAGATCGCACCGGAAGACCTGGTCCTCGTCCGCCGGGTCGGGGAACTCCACCCACGCCCGGGCGAAGTCGATGCCCTTCTCGTCGTCGTCGGGAACGCCCCGACGGACACCCCCGTCGGCGCCCCGCTCGCCCGCCGGGTCCGTGTGCGCCTCCAGTTGCTGGTACTTCGTGTCGGGGTGCGTCTCGGAGGCCGTCCGCGCGTTCTCAGCGGAAACGGTGTCCCGGACCTTGACCGTGGCTTTGCCCGGCTTCGCCTTTTTCGTCTTTGGCACGGGTCCAGCGTATGCCGCGGCGGCAGTAGCGTTCGGTCCATGAGACTCGGAGTCCTCGACGTCGGTTCGAACACCGTTCATCTGCTCGCGGTCGACGCCCACCGCGGCGCCCGGCCCCTGCCCGCGTACTCGCACAAGGCCGAGCTGCGCCTCGCCGAACTCCTCGACGCCGACGGCGCCATCGGGCCCGTCGGCCTCGACCGCCTCGTGACGACCGTCGCCGGGGCGCTCCAGGCCGCCGAGGACAAGGGCTGCGAGGACGTCCTGGCGTTCGCGACCTCCGCCGTACGCGAGGCCAGCAACGCGGACCTGGTGCTCGGCCGCGTCAAGGCCGAGACCGGCGTCGACCTCGACGTGCTCACCGGCCGCGAGGAGGCCCGGCTGACCTTCCTCGCCGCCCGCCGCTGGTTCGGCTGGTCCGCCGGGAAGCTGCTGGTCCTGGACATCGGCGGCGGCTCGCTGGAGATCGCGTTCGGCCTGGACGAGGAGCCGGACGCCACGGTCTCGCTGCCGCTCGGCGCCGGCCGCCTCACCGCGGGCTGGCTGCCCGGCGATCCCCCCGACCCCCAGGACGTACGGGCGCTGCGCCGCCACGTACGCGCCGAGATCGCCCGTACCGTCGGCGAGTTCGCGCGGTTCGGCAAGCCCGACCACGTCGTGGCGACCTCCAAGACCTTCCGCCAGCTGGCCAGGATCGCCGGCGCGGCGCGCTCCGCCGACGGGCTCTACGTCCAGCGCGAACTGAGTCGTTCGTCACTGGAGGAGTGGGTGCCGAAACTCGCCGGCATGACCACCCTCCGCCGCGCCGCCCTGCCCGGCGTCTCCGACGGCAGATCCGCGCAACTGCTGGCCGGGGCGCTGGTCGCGGAGGGCGCGATGGATCTCCTGGGGGTCGAGGTGCTGGAGATCTGCCCCTGGGCGCTGCGCGAGGGCGTGATCCTGAACCGGCTGGATCATCTCCCGACCACCCGGTAACGGCCCGTAGGCTGTCTCCGTGGCAGAACCAGTGGTGCGCATCCCGGATGCGAAGGTCGCCCTGTCGACGGCCTCGGTCTACCCCGAGTCCACGGCGACGGCTTTCGAGATCGCCGCGCGCCTGGGCTACGACGGCGTCGAGGTCATGGTCTGGACCGATCCCGTCAGCCAGGACATCGAGGCGCTGCGCCGCCTCTCGGACCACCACGGCGTCCCGATACTCGCGGTGCACGCCCCCTGCCTGCTCATCACCCAGCGGGTCTGGTCGACCGACCCGTGGGTCAAGCTCCAGCGGGCCAGGGCGGCGGCCGAGAAGCTCGGCGCGTCCACCGTGGTGGTCCACCCGCCGTTCCGCTGGCAGCGCCAGTACGCGCGCGACTTCGTCGAGGGCATCTGGCGGATGGCGGACGAGACGGACGTACGGTTCGCGGTCGAGAACATGTACCCGTGGCGCTACCGGGACCGCGAGATGCTCGCGTACGCCCCCGACTGGGACGTC
Source organism: Streptomyces liangshanensis (assembly GCF_011694815.1). Lineage (NCBI taxonomy): Bacteria > Bacillati > Actinomycetota > Actinomycetes > Kitasatosporales > Streptomycetaceae > Streptomyces > Streptomyces liangshanensis. Next base: position 3,370,981 of record NZ_CP050177.1, on the reverse strand, counting down.
ACCAAGGACGACTACCGGCACTTCACCCTCGACCTCTCGCACACCGCGACCGCCCGCAACGACGCCCTGGAGATGGCCGGGCGGATGGGCGACCGGCTGGGGCACGTCCACCTCGCCGACGGCAACGGTTCGGCGAAGGACGAGCACCTGGTGCCGGGGCGCGGATCGCAGCCGTGCGCCGCGCTGCTTGAGGGCCTCGCGGGCAGCGCGTTCGACGGGCACGTGGTGATCGAGGTCAACACCCGGCGCGCGATGTCGGCGGCCGAGCGGGAGGCGGATCTGGCGGAGGCGCTGGCGTTCACGCGCCTGCACCTGGCGTCGTCGGCCACCGGGACCGGGTCGCCCTCGGCGGCCCCCGGCACCCCGTCCTCCTCGGCGGGAGCGCGCCGGCCATGACGGACACCGTTCCGCGCCGCCGCGGCCGCCCCGCGCGCGACGCGTCCGAGACCGGCCCCGGCACGCGCGAGAAGATCCTCGCGGTGGCCCGTACCGAATTCGCCGAGAGCGGTTACGACAAGACGTCCGTACGCGGCATCGCCAAGGCCGCGGGCGTCGACCCGGCCCTCGTGCACCACTACTTCGGTACGAAGGACGAGGTCTTCGCCGCCGCCGTCGAGGTCTCCTTCGAGCCCGCCCTCCTGCTGCCCCAGTTGCTGGCCGGCGGCGCGGAAGGGCTCGGCGAGCGCCTCGCCCGCTTCTTCCTCGGCGTGTGGGAGAACCCGGTCAGCCGGGCCCCGCTCCTCGCGATCGTCCGGTCCGCGCTGACGCACGAGGCCGCCGCGAAGATCCTGCGCACGTTCGTCCTGCAACGCCTCCTGGAGCGGATCGCGGAGGAGCTGGACGTACCGGACCCGACGTTCCGCGCGGAGCTGGCCGCCTCGCAGATGGTCGGGATCATGGTCCTGCGGTACGTGATCCAGGCGGAGCCCCTCGCGTCCGTGCCCACCGAGGAGATCGTCGCGATGGTGGCGCCCACGCTCCAGCGGTACCTGACGGACGCGGAAGCCTGACCGGGGGCGCGCCCGGAAAGTGGGCAGTCGTTCCGTATTGCGGACAACCCGTCCAGATCCTGGAGCCGGGGCGTACGCTCGTAGACAGTCATTTTCGACCCCGGATCCGAGGATTCACCGAAGGAGCGAGCGACGATGCCCGAGCTGAGGTCCCGCACTGTCACCCACGGACGGAACATGGCGGGCGCACGTGCCCTGATGCGGGCGTCCGGGGTGGCGAGCGCGGACATCGGCAAGCCGATCATCGCCGTGGCCAACTCCTTCACCGAGTTCGTCCCCGGGCACACCCACCTCGCCCCGGTCGGCCGGATCGTCTCCGAGGCGATCAAGGCCGCGGGCGCCGTGCCCCGTGAGTTCAACACGATCGCGGTCGACGACGGCATCGCCATGGGCCACGGCGGCATGCTCTACAGCCTGCCCTCCCGCGACCTGATCGCCGACTCCGTCGAGTACATGGTCGAGGCGCACTGCGCGGACGCGCTGATCTGCATCTCCAACTGCGACAAGATCACGCCGGGCATGCTCAACGCGGCGCTGCGCCTCAACATCCCCACCGTCTTCGTCTCCGGCGGCCCGATGGAGGCCGGCCGGGCGACCCTGGTCGACGGCACGGTCCGCAAGCTCGACCTGATCAACGCGATCTCGGACGCCGTCAACGAGTCGGTCTCGGACGAGGACATCCTCCGTATCGAGGAGAACGCCTGCCCGACCTGCGGCTCCTGTTCCGGCATGTTCACCGCCAACTCGATGAACTGCCTGACCGAGGCCATGGGCCTGTCGCTGCCCGGCAACGGTTCTGTGCTCGCCACCCACACCGCCCGCAAGGCCCTGTACGAGAACGCGGGCCGTACGGTCGTCGAGATCACCAAGCGCTACTACGAGCAGGACGACGCGTCCGTCCTGCCCCGCGCCGTCGCCACCCGCGCGGCCTTCGACAACGCCATGGCCCTCGACATCGCCATGGGCGGCTCGACCAACACGATCCTGCACCTGCTCGCCGCCGCGCAGGAGGCCGAGCTCGACTACGACCTCGCCGACATCGACGCCGTCTCGCGCCGCGTCCCGTGCCTGGCGAAGGTCGCGCCGAACGTCGCCCCCGGCGGCACGTACTACATGGAGGACGTCCACCGCGCCGGCGGCATCCCCGCCATCCTCGGCGAGCTGTACCGCGGCGGCCTGCTCCACGAGGACGTGCACACCGTCCACGCGCCGAGCATCAAGGAGTGGCTGGAGACCTGGGACGTGCGCGGCGGCTCCCCCTCCGAGGAGGCCGTCGAGCTGTGGCACGCGGCGCCCGGCTGCGTCCGCTCCGCCGAGGCCTTCTCGCAGTCCGAGCGCTGGGACACCCTGGACACGGACGCGGCGGGCGGCTGCATCCGCGACGTGGCGCACGCGTACAGCGCGGACGGCGGCCTGGCGGTCCTCAAGGGCAACCTGGCGGTCGACGGCTGCGTCGTGAAGACGGCCGGCGTGGACGAGTCGATCTGGACCTTCGAGGGCCCGGCCGTCGTCTGCGAGTCGCAGGACCAGGCCGTCGAGAAGATCCTCCGCAAGGAGATCGCCGAGGGTGACGTGATCGTCATCCGGTACGAGGGTCCCCGCGGCGGCCCCGGTATGCAGGAAATGCTCTACCCCACCTCGTACTTGAAGGGCCGCGGCCTGGGCAAGGCCTGCGCGCTGGTCACCGACGGCCGCTTCTCCGGCGGGACTTCGGGCCTGTCCATCGGCCACGCGTCGCCGGAGGCCGCCTCGGGCGGCACGATCGCGCTGGTCCACGACGGCGACCGGATCCGCATCGACATCCCGAACCGCTCGATCGAACTGCTCGTCCCCGACGAGGAGTTGGAGACGCGCCGGGAGACCCTGGGCGGGGTGTACGCGCCGGTCGGCCGCGAACGCAAGGTCTCGGCGGCCTTGCGCGCGTACGCGGCGATGGCAACAAGCGCGGACAAGGGCGCGGTGCGCGACGTCTCGCGACTGGGCTGACCTCGACCGGGCTGACTTTCGCAGCAGGCGGCCGTGGGCCCCGTACCCCTGGATCCGGGGGTACGGGGCCCACGGTCGTCGCGCCGGATGTCCCGGGAAGATCAGCCGCCGTACGTCACCAGCGCGACGGGTCGCGGCTGTCCACGGCGAAGACGGAACCGTCGGGCGCGCTCGCGTACACCCGGCCCGGTACGGCGACCGGCGCGGCCAGCGTCGCGGTGAACGTGTGCCGCCCGTCGTCCATCCGGGGCTTCGTCTCGCCCACCAGCACCCCGCGCCGCGCGTCCACCGCGAGCAGCCGGCCGTCCCCCGCGCTGAGATAGAGCCGCCCGTCCAGGACCACCGGGGCCGACGTCCACGCGACCGAGGTCTCCAGCCGCCAGCGCTCGGCGGCCCCGCTCCCGCCCTTCCCGCCCGTGTCGACGGCGACGAGCGACCCCGAGTAGCCGATGAGGTAGACGGTGCCCCCGTCGACGGTGGCCTGGGCCTGGTCGAGCGGGGACGACAGCGGGACGCGGCGTACGTCACGGGTCGCCGTGTCCAGCCGTACGACTCCGACGGTCATGCTGTCGAGATCGCCGGCGAGCAGGTAGAGCGCGCCGTCCGACGCGGACACCGGGGTCAGCGTGCCGGTGATCCGCTGCTCCCAGCGCGTGGCGCCGGTCGCGGGGTCGACCGAGGTGACCTGGGTGGACGTACCGTCGGAGGACCCGCTCACGGCGAACAGCTCGCCGCCCGCGCCGGCCCGGTTCTTGTCACCGTCTGCCGGTGTCGCGGCTGTCGTGGCCCTGGCGGCTGCCGCGGCTGTCGCCGGTGTCGCCGGTGTAGCCGGTGTAGCCACCCAGAGCGAGCCGGGTCCGCCCCTCGACGCCTTCCAGCGTTCCCTGCCCGTCGCGCTGTCGAGCGAGCGGACCACACCGCCGGGGGACACCAGCAGCACCGAGTCGCCGGCATGGCGCACCACCGGGTACGCGGACAGGTCGGCGCCCCAGCGCTTCTTCCCCGAGGCGGGGTCGAGCGCCTCCAGGCGGCCGCCGTTCGCGGTGATGACGTGCAGCAGGCCGCCCGACAGGAAGGGCGCCGCGCCGCCCACGCCGGTCTTCGCCGTGGCGGTGTCCCCGGACGACCAGGCGAGGCGGCCGTTCACCGGGTCGAGCCGGGCCGCCTTGATGCCGGGGGCCGCGCAGTAGACGCCCGTACCGTCCGCCGTACACACCGACATGCGGTTCTCGCCCGTACCGCCGCGCAGTTGGAGGTCCCAGGGGCGGAACTCCCGTCCGGCGGCGCCCACTCGGTCGGCGCGCGCCTTCGCGGGCGCGGCCCCGGTCCCGTCACCGGCGGCGTGCATCCCCACCAGACCCGCACCGGTCACCACGGCCAGGACGACGCCGATCGCGGCCCAACGGGCGCGCGGGCGACGGCGGGTGAGCGACAGCACGGTCCACGGCCGCCCGGCCCGGGACCGGCCCGCCTTGGGATGGGTGGTGGGGGTCGGGTCACCGCCGCCGGTGCGGTGCGCCCGGCTCGGCGGGACGAGCGCGGTCACCGTACCCCTCGTCGCGTCCGCGCCCCGGCGGTCCACTCCCCTCGCGTCCGTACGCAGCGCGGCCATCAGCTCGTCGGGCGTCGGCCGGTCGGCGGGCTCCTTCGCCAGACAGCGGGCGATCAGCGGCAGGAGGCCCTCGGGGACGCCCGACAGGTCCGGTTCGTCGTGCACGACCTGGTACGCGACGATGTACGGGCTGTCGGAGTCGAAGGGCCCCCGGCCGGTCGCCGCGTGGACGAGGACCGCGCCCATCGCGAACACGTCGGCCGCCGGGCCGACTTCACGCGGCCGCTGGAACTGTTCCGGCGCCATGAACGGCGGCGTGCCGATCAACCGGCCGGTCTCCGTGTGCAGATCGCTGTCCGAGGGGCGCGAGATGCCGAAGTCGATGACCTTCGGGCCGTCCGCCGCGAGCAGGACGTTGCTGGGCTTGAGGTCGCGGTGCACCACCCCGGCCCGGTGGATGTCCCGCAGCCCCTCCGCGAGGCCCGCCCCGAGCTGGATCAGCTCGTCCGTACCCAGCGGCCCGCTCCGCTTCACCCGCTCGGACAGGGTGGGGCCGTCGATGAACAGCGTGGCCATCCAGGGCCGTTCGGCCTCCGGGTCGGCGTCCACGACGGGCGCGGTGAACGCGCCGCTGACCCGGCGGGCGGCCGCGATCTCCTGCCGGAAACGGGCCCTGAACTCGGGATCCGAGGCGTGGTTGGAGTGAATGATCTTGACGGCCAGGCGCAACCCCGAAGCGGATGTGGCCAGATGGACCGCACCCATGCCACCCGAACCCAGGTCGGATTCGAGCAGGTAGCGACCGGCGTATTCCGGACGCTCCGCTTCCGGGGCCTGCCCGGTGTTGCGCAGTGGTGGCACAGCCCACCCCCGTGTGTTCGTGCGCAAGCGCGACGCACGGAGCCTAGTCGATGATGCGTGCGATCCAGCCACGGGTTGCTAGCCTGCGCGGCGCGCAGGGTGCGCACCTTCAATGGGGGAGGACACATGTCGGTCGAAGAGGCGGAGAACACTCCGGTGGCGGCGGAACCGTCCGCGAAAGCGTCCGCGGAAGTGGCGGCGGATCTCGCTGTCACCACACTCGCGGCGGCCAAGCGCTACCCGATCGCGCCCGGTTACCAGGTGAACGTGCGCAGCGGGCCGGGGACGAACTACCAGATCGTCCGGGTGCTGGCGTACGGGACGAGTGTGCCGATCAACTGCCAGAAGCCGGGGGAGTGGATCTCGGGACCGTACGGGACCAGCAACCTCTGGGACTGCATCGCCAACGGCCAGTTCGTGTCCGACGCGTACGTCCACACGGGCTCCGACGGGTACGTGGCGCCGCACTGCTCCTGATCCCGGCCGCGTGATTCCGGCGCGTGCGCACGGTGACACGGCGGTCACCGTGCGCACGGCGGGATCCGGCCAGGGATACTCGATCCCGTGAGCGAGCACACCGAACGACCCGAGCGCACCACGAACGCGACGACGGCGACCGACTCCGCGACGGCGCCCGACACCACCGCGGCGAACGGCGCGGCGGCCACCGGGAACGGGACGGCCCCCGGCACCCCCACCCCCGCCGCGTCCGTCCCCGGCCCCGAGCCGGAGGCGCTGCCCCTCTTCGGCACGACCTGGCTCCGCCACGACGGCGGCTACGGCCTGCGCCGCGCCGGGGCGTCCGTCGGCTCGCTGTCCGCCGCCGTCGCCGCGTGCTTCGTACTGCGCTTCGCGTACCAGGGCCTGGAGATCGCCGGGGTGGGCGGCTTCCTGGACGCCGTGGTCGTGGTGATGTTCGCGGTGTGCGGCGCGATCGCGTTCCGCCGGACCTGGGAGGGCTTCTCCCGCCGCCCGGCCGACCCGGAGGGCGACGCGTCCCTGCGCAGCCTCAAGATGATCGGCTTCGTCGGCTCGCTGCTCGCGTACTTCGTCCGCTCGCTGACCGAGGCGCCGGGGGAGGGCCTGCGGCGCCGTGAGTACGAGACGGCGGTCACCGAGTACGAACGCCGCAGGGCAGCCCGTACCGGAAACCCCGCTTCCCGCGCCACCCCCAAGACCCGCCGCCCCAAACGCCGCTGAGCACCTCCTCGCGCATCCCCCCACCCCCACACCCCCACACCCCCCACACCCCGGACAGGATGTGTCTGCCAGATGACCGAGCGCGCACTTTCCTTCGACGCCGTCGCCGAGCAGTACGACACCGCCCGCCCCGGCTACCCGCCCGCCCTGTTCGACACGATCGAGACCCTGACCGGCCGCCCGCTGCGCGGCTCCCGCGTCGTGGACGTCGGCGCCGGTACGGGGATCGCCACCCGGCTGCTGCGTGAGCGCGGGGCCGATGTCGTCGCCGTGGAACCGGGTCCGGGCATGGCGGCCCGGCTGCGCCTCTCCGCCCCGGACGTACCGCTCGTACGGGGCTTCGGCGACGCCCTGCCCCTCGCCGACGCCGCCGCCGACCTCGTCACGTACGCCCAGGCCTGGCACTGGACCGACCCGGCCCGCTCCCTCCCCGAGGCGATGCGGGTCCTGCGCCCCGGCGGCGCGCTCGCCCTCTGGTGGAACGTCTCGGACCGCGCCGTGCCCTGGATCGCCGAGCAGGAGGCCCGGCTGCGCGAGGACGCGGGCGGCCCGGCCCACGGCGCCCACGGCACGGGGACACGCGACCGCCACCTGCCGACGGACCCCCGGACCGTGGAACGCCGCATCCCCTGGTCGCGCCGCGTTCCGCTCGACACCCACCTGGACAACCTGGGCAGCCACTCGGTCTTCCGCGTACTGGGCGACCGCGCCACAACCGCCTTCCTCACCCGAGAGCGCGCCGAACTACTCCGACTCTTCCCCGACGGAACGGTAGAGGAGTCATACGTCGTCGAACTGACCCTCACATACCGCCCCACCGGCCCGTCCACCCCATAGACCCACCCCCCAACAAGAGCCCACCCCACAAAACGATCCCCCCACACCCGCTCGCCCCCGCCCACACCCGCCCACACCCGCCCGCGCCTGCCCCGCGCCCGCCTTCGAGCCAGCCCGACCGCCCACCCCGCGCCGCCCCGCGTTCCCGCGCCCACCTCCACACCCGTCCCCCCTCCTCCCCCCACGTGACACGGGGTGTCACAAAACGCAGGGGCTACCTCGTCCACCCTGCATGACACCTCCACGGACCCCGGACAAGAACCTCCCCTCCACCCACCACGTCGTTGTCCTCGGCGCGGGATACGGCGGCCTGATGACCGCCCTCCGCCTCGCGCCGCACACTCGGGTCACGCTGGTCGACCCGGCCGGCCACTTCACCGAACGCGTCCGCCTCCACGAACGGGCCTCCGGACGCCCCGACGTCACACACCCGCTCGACGGATTCCTCCACGGTACGGGCATCATCCACGTCGCCGCCCGCGCGACCCGGCTCGATCTCGCCGCCCGCGAGGTCCACACCGACAACGGTCAGGTCCTCCATTACGACCGCCTCGTCCACGCCCTCGGCAGCCGCACCGCCCCCGCCCCCACCCCGGTCGAGGGCACCCCCTCCAACGGCGGCCGCGCCTACACCACCGAGTCCGCCGCCGAACTCCACAAGCGCCTCCTCGAAGGCCCCGGCACCCTCGCCGTCGTAGGCGGCGGCCTCACCGGCGTCGAACTGGCCACCGAGCTCGCCGAGTCCCACCCCGGCTGGCGGATCGGACTGCACACCGAAGGCATCGTCGGCGCGAGCCTGTCGAACCGCGGCCGGGCCCATGTCCGTACGGCGCTGGCCGCCCGGGGCGTACGGACCGAGGAGGGCCACCGCGTCGCCAGCCCGGACGCGGTCGACGCCGACGTAGTGCTCTGGGCCGCCTCGATGGTCCCGGCCACAGGGTTGGCCACGGCCGCCGGCATCGCGGTCGACCGAGCCGGCCGGATCACGGTCGACACGGCACTGCGCTCGGTGTCGCACCCGGAGGTCTACGCCGTGGGCGACTCGGCTGCCGCCCACACCGAGGCCGCGGGCCCGCTGCGGATGGCGTGCGCCACCGCGCTACCCACCGGCGCGCACGCCGCCGTCGCCATCACCGCCGACCTGCGCGGCGAGGAACCGCCACCGCTGCGCTTCGGCTATCTGCTCCAGTGCGTGAGCCTCGGCCGCCAGGACGGGGTAATCCAGCCGGTCCGCGCCGACGACTCACCCCGCGCGCGGATCCTCACCGGCCGCCCCGCCGCATACGTCAAGGAACAGATCGTGCTCTCGACCGTCCGCATGCTCCACCTGGCCTCCCGCCACCCCTCCGCCCTCCGCTACGTCCCCGGCATCGGCTAGGACTTGTCCAGCCGACCATGGGACCGCCCCATGCCCGAATAGTTCCCGTTTGGGTGATGTCGAGTGGGAACGGCTGCGGCCGTTCCCGCCCATCAGCAACAGGCCGTTGCGGCAGGTAGCGGAAGCACCGTCAGGCGACCGACGGCGGACCGGGGTGCAGCGGCGCAAGCGACCCGAACGTTTCGGGCCATGGAAGACCATCGCCCGCGCATCAGCACCCGATCGGCGCCCACACCGCCGCACCCCCGGCCCCTGGATCAAAGGGAGCCTCGGGGGTGGAACACCAGAGCCCGGTTGTCCGCCTGGTGGGGGTGGACCTGGGCCGCTCACGGTGCGGGTTCACCAGCAAGCTCCACCTGACATCGGGCGGTTCATGCCCGTCCTGGAGAAGAGCCACATCCCCCGCGTCGGGCTGGCAAGGCCCCGCAGGGAGCCGCACAGCCTGACGGCCGACAAGGCTGACAGCAACAGGCCGTGCGGCGACCACTGGACAAGCGCGGGCATGCCGACCTCGGTACGGCCACGGCGGCAGCTCTCGTCATCTGGCTCCGCGCCTGAGCCGTAGTGACCCCGAGTGACCTCAGAAGCCCTCGCCGGCAGGCCGCTGGTGCCCACATGGAGCCGGGTTGCCGTTCTTGTCGAAGACCTCGGAATCGTTGGCCGAATTCACCCACACCGTGATGCCCTGGCTGTGAACGACGACATTGAACGGGGACTCCTCGGGCGCTGTCCGCGTCACGACGGTGAACTCCTCACCCGGACGCATCCAGTGATCGGTTCCCCACGGCTCCACCCACAGACAGAGCATGCTGTCGGTCTCGTTACTCACGCTCGTCTTCGCCACACAAGCACCTTAACGAGCAGCAAGATCGGCCGAACGACTCCTAGGCGCGGACCGGCCCGGGTGAAGCCGCCGGGTGCGCGATGCCGTTCGCCGTAACCGCCCCGCCCGCGCCTAGACCTCGCAGGCGGCGATCACAGCCGAGGCGGTGACGGCGGCCAGGGCCGCGGTGAGGGTCTTGAGAGCCGCGACGGCGCCGGCCGCGTCCGCAGCGGCGGCGACCGTGGCGGTTCTGCCTTGGTCACAACGGCCCCGGTGGTGGTCGTGACTGCGGCGCAGGCGAGGGGGCCGCCGGTCCTGCGGGCGGTGACAGCGGAGCCGGGTGTGACGGCCTCGACCCCGGCGACCCGGGTGCGCCCGGGATGGTGGCGGTATCGGCCGCCCGGCGGGGCCGCCGGTGGCGCGGCAGACGTCGGCGGAGCCGGGTGCCACGGCCTCAACCTCGGCGGCGCCGTGTGCGACGGCCTCAACCCCGGCGTCCTGTGCGCGCCCGGCGGTACCGGCGCCCCGGGCCCGCCCACCCAGGCCGGCGGTACCGGCGCGCCCTCGGCGCCCCGGGCGCGGCCGCCTGCTCGGCCGACCGGGTGTCAGGGGGCGGGGACCCACGCCCCCCCGCATGACGTAACCACGGCCCCCCGCAGCCGAGTTCTCCCTCGCCGCGAAGGCCGCCCCCACGGCCGTTCCAGGCCAACCCCCTTGACGACGCCACCCCCACCCTCCCATTATTCATCACATGATGAATTCTTCGGGAGCCGCCATCCTGGCCCGCGACCTCACCGTCCGCCGAGGCGACCGCACCGTCCTGCGCGGACTCGACTTCGCCGTCCCGCGAGGCCAGATCACCGGCCTCCTCGGCCCCTCCGGCTGCGGCAAATCCACCCTGATGCGCTCCGTCGTCGGCACCCAGGCCCAGGTCACCGGCACCCTCGACGTCCTCGGCCACCCCGCCGGCCACGCCACCCTGCGCTCCCGCGTCGGCTACGTGACCCAATCCCCGTCCGTCTACGAGGACCTCACGGTCCGCCAGAACCTCGACTACTTCGCCGCCGTCCTCGACCCCGGACGCGCCCGACGCGCCGCCCGCGAGGAGACCGTCGCCCGCGCCCTCAACGACGTCGCCCTCGTCTCCCACGCCGACTCCCTCGCGGGACGGCTCTCCGGCGGCCAGCTGAACCGCGTCTCCCTCGCGGTCGCCCTCCTCGGCGCACCCGAACTGCTCGTCCTCGACGAACCGACCGTCGGCCTCGACCCCGTCCTGCGCCGCGACCTCTGGGAGCTCTTCCACTGGATCGCCACCCAGCGCGCCGCCACGATCCTCGTCTCCTCGCACGTCATGGACGAAGCCGAGCGCTGCCACCGCCTGCTCCTCATGCGGGATGGCGAGATCCTCGCCGACGACACCCCCGACGCCCTCCGGACCCGTACGGACTCCGAGAACGTCGAACAAGCCTTCCTCCACCTGGTCGACGAGGCCAACGCACTCCAGGAGAGCGCCCGATGAGCACCACGACCCCCCAGCCCGGCACCTCCGACAGCAGCCCCACCGGCAACACCACCTCGGGCAACGCCGCCACCGGCAGCACCACCACCCCCGGAAGCCCCCCAACCCCCGGAAGCACCCCCACCCGACCCTCCCGCCTCACCGGCACGATCTCCACCGCCAGGACCCTCGCCACCGCGGCCCGCGTCCTGCGCCAACTCCGCCACGACCCGCGCTCGATCGCGCTGATGGTCCTCGTCCCGTGCGTGATGCTCGTCCTGCTCCGGTACGTCTTCGACGGCAGCCCGCGCACCTTCGACTCCATCGGCGCCTCACTGCTGGGCATCTTCCCGCTCATCACCATGTTCCTGGTGACCTCGATCGCCACCCTGCGCGAACGCACCTCGGGCACCCTGGAACGCCTGCTCGCCCTGCCCCTCGGCAAGGGCGACCTGATCGCCGGCTACGCCCTCGCCTTCGGCCTGCTCGCCGTCATCCAGTCCACCCTCGCCACCGGCCTCGCCGTCTGGGCCCTGGGCCTCGACGTCGTCGGCTCGCCCTGGCTCCTCCTGCTCGTCGCGCTCCTCGACGCCCTGCTCGGCACCGCGCTCGGCCTCTTCGTCTCCGCGTTCGCCGCGTCCGAGTTCCAGGCCGTCCAGTTCATGCCCGCAGTGATCTTCCCCCAGCTGCTGCTGTGCGGACTGTTCACCCCGCGCTCCGCCATGCAACCCGTCCTGGAGGCGATCTCCGACGTCCTGCCCATGTCGTACGCCGTCGACGGCATGAACCAGGTCCTCCGCCACACCGACATCACCGGCGACTTCGTCCGCGACACCCTGATCGTCGCAGGCTGCGCCCTAGTAGTCCTGGCCCTAGGCGCCGCAACCCTCCCCCGCCGCACCCCCTAACCCCACCCCACTCCCACCAACAACCCCCAGCCCCCCGCCGGCCACCCGCCACGCCCCGCCGTCCGTCCCCCTTCCCCCGCCTCCCACCCGCCAGCGCCTACCGACCCACCACCCGCTACCGACCCACCGCCCTCCACCGACCGCCCGTCGTCCGCCGACGCCAACCGTCCACCGCGCCTGCGAGCCAAGGCCCGCCGTCGTCCACTGACCCCACCCGCCGCCACCTACCGCCCGCCATCGACCCGCCACCCGTCCGCCGACCTGGCGTCCGCCACCGCCCCGGCGCCCAACCACCGACCACCGACCGTCCGCTGTGGCAGACCACCGCCCACCGACCACGGACCGCTGTCCGTCCGCCGTCGCTGCCTGCCGACCCTCCACCTTCCACCGACCACGACCCGGCGTCCGCCACCGTCCGCCTGACGGCGTCCATCCGCCACGACCTGGCGCCCAACCACCGACCGTCCGCTGTCGCAGACCTCCCCACCGACTACGGACCACCGACCGTCCGCTGTCGCAGACCACCCCCCCACCGACTACGGACCGCCGTCCATCTGCCGTCGCAGACCGTCGACCGTCCACCGTCCGCAACCGCCCCGGGACACCACCCGTCTCCGGACACCACCCGCCCCCGGACACCCCCAGCGCCCCTCCCGGGGCTGCCGCCCGCCCGCGGACACCGCCTGCCCCGCGCCCAGGCCCACGGCCTCATCGTCCAGGCCGCCATCGGCGCCGCCGTGATGCTCCGCGACAGGGGCGAACACCCGGTGAAGCTCCGCGAAGCCGTGACGTCCCCGGCCGGCACCACCATCAGCGCCATCCGCGAACTGGAGAACCACGGCGTACGCGCCGCCCTCGAAACGGCCCGAGACCGCAGCCGCGAACTAGCCTCCGGCAACGGCTGAACCCCCGGCCCCCCGGCCCCCCGGGCCCCCCGGCCCCCCCGGGCCCCCCGGGCCCCCCCGGGCCCCCCCCCGGCCCCCCCCCGGCCCCCCCCCGGGCCCCCCCCGGGCCCCCCCCCGGGCCCCCCCCGGGCCCCCCCCGGGCCCCCCCCGGGCCCCCCCGGGGGGGCCCGGGCCTTCAGGATCCCTGCCCCCACGGGCCCCCGGGCCCAACCGGCCTCGGGCTCCCGGTCTTCCGGGCCTCCCGGCCCAACCGACCCAGCCCGGCCCCAGGCCCTTGGCCCCATGCCCCAGGCCCCGGGCTTCCCGGACTCCCGCAGGCCTCTCGGGCCCTTGCCCCCGGAGATTCCGGGCCCAACCGGCCCTCCGGCCCCGGGCCCAACCGTCCCTCCGGGAGCCCTGCCCCCGCCCGGGCGGGCCTCTGCCCCTGGGACCCCGCCCCCGGCCTGAGCCCTGCCCCGGCCCGGGCGGGCCTCTACCCCCGGGACCCCGCCCCCCGGCCCCCGGCGGATGCTCCCAGGCCCCGGACAAGCCCCCGCCCCCGGACTCGCCCCCGAGGCCCACCCCCGCCCCCCGCCCGCCCCTCGGACACCACCCCCCTACCCCCCACCCCCGGTGCGAGGATGGTCACGTACGACCGCCCCACCCACGCACCCACCGGCGAGGTGACCCCCGTAATGAGCAAGACAGTGGCAGTGCTCGGCACCGGCAAGATCGGCGAGGCCCTGCTCAGCGGCATGATCCGGGCCGGCTGGCGCCCCGCGCACCTCCTGGTCACCACCCGCCGCCCCGAACGGGCCAAGGAACTCCACGACCGCTACGGCGTCGAAGCCGTCACCAACGCCGACGCCGCCAAACGCGCCGACACCCTCATCCTCGCCGTCAAACCCCAGGACATGGGCAAGCTCCTCGACGAGCTGGGCCCCCACCTCACCCCCGAACGACTCGTCATCAGCGCCGCCGCGGGCATCACCACCGCCTTCATCGAGGAACGCCTCGCGACCGGCACCCCCGTCGTACGGGTCATGCCCAACACCCCCGTCCTCGTGGACGAAGGCATGTCCGTCATCTCCGCCGGCAGCCACGCCCTCGCCGAACACCTCACCCACACCGAGGAGATCTTCGGCGGAGTCGGCAAGACCCTCCGCGTCCCCGAGTCCCAGCAGGACGCGGCCACCGCCCTCTCCGGCTCCGGCCCCGCCTACTTCTACTTCCTCGTCGAGGCGATGACCGACGCCGGCATCCTCCTCGGCCTGCCGCGTGCCCAGGCTCATGACCTCATCGTCCAGGCCGCCATCGGCGCCGCCGTGATGCTCCGTGACAGCGGCGAACACCCGGTGAAGCTCCGCGAAGCCGTGACCTCCCCGGCCGGCACCACCATCAGCGCCATCCGCGAACTGGAGAACCACGGGGTACGGGCGGCCCTCATCGCCGCCCTCGAAGCAGCCCGAGACCGCAGCCGCGAACTCGCCTCAGGCAACGGCTAACCCCGGGGCCCGACCCCGGGCCCCGGCCCTTCGGGCTCCAGGGCCCTCGGGCCCGACCCTCGGCCCCGGATCCCGGGCCCCGGCCCCGACCCCGGCCCTCCGGGCTCCGGGGCCTCCGGGCCCTCCGGGGCCCGGGCCCCAGGCTCTCGGCCCCTGCGGACCTCTCGGCCCCTGCCCCCGGGGCCTGCCCCGCCCTGCGCAACCGCCCCCGGGGGCACCCCCTCCCGGGCGCACCCCCGGGGCCCAACCACCCCCCGGACGCACCCCCCGGCCAGCGCAACCGGCCCCGGGCGCAACCGCCCCCGGGCCCAACCGGCCCCCGGGCCCAACCACCCCCGGGCGTACCCCCTCCGGCCCCAACCGGCCCCGCCCGGCCTCCCCCTCACCCCGCCACCCCCACCAACTCCTCCGTAGTCACCACCCTCGCGAACCCACCCCCGTGCAGCGATACAGCCGTGGCCCGCGACAGCTCGTCCGCCGTCAGCGTCCAGCCGAACGGCCCCTCCAGATCGAACGTGTGCATCGCGTCCAGCGCGAAGAACACCTCGTACCCGAGATTCCCGCCCATCCGCGCGGTCGTCTCGTTGCACATGTTCGTCTGGATCCCCACCACCACGACCTGCCCCACCCCCGCGCCCCTGAGCCACGCGTCCAGATCCGGCTCCCCGTAGAACGCAGAGTTCACGTTCTTCGTCACCAACAGCTCGGGCCCGCTCCCCTTCCCCCGCCGCTGCTCCACGAAGTCCTTGAAGTCGTTCCCCACGTACCCCGGACGCAACGGCGACGCCTCCCCCTGCGCCGAGTCGTGCCGTACGAACACCACCGGCCGCCCGCTCGACTGCCACACGTCGATCAGCGCGGCGATGTTCCCCTCCGCGTCAGGATTGTTCCGCCGCCCCCAGACCTCCTCGTCGAATCCCTTCTGCACGTCCACGACCACCAGCGCTGCGTTCTCCCGGATCTCCATGCCCCCGATCCTCCGACGTCCCCCCGCCCGCCGACAGTGGAAGCGATGCCGCTCACCGACAACTTCCTGCCACCCCACCCCACCCCACCCCGGACCGGCCGGCCCCACCCCACCCCGGACCGGCCGGGCTCCACACCATCCCCTCCCGGACCGGCCGGCCCCCGCCATCCCCGCCGCACCCCACCCCGGACCGGCCGGCCCCCGCCATCCCCCCAACCCCCTCAGCCCGCCGGCAGCAGACCGATCGCCCGATACGCCGCGTCGACCACCGGCCGCGCCCTCTCCCGCGCCCGCTCGGCCCCCTCCTTCAGCACCGCGTCCACCTGGCCCGGATCCGCCGCCAGCACCGCGTGCCGCTCGCGCAACGGCCGCAGCACCTCGACCACGGCGTCCGCCGTGTCCTTCTTCAGCGCCCCGTACGACGCGTACGCACCGGCCAGTTCGCCCGGATCCGCGTTCCCGCACGCCGCGAGAATCTCCAACAGATTCGCCACACCCGGGCTGTTCTCGCGGTCGTACGCCACCTCCGAGCCGCTGTCGGTCACCGCCCGCATGACCTTCTTCCGCACCAC